>JBGAQY010000006.1:0-105212 GCA_044220495.1 Acidimicrobiales bacterium | reverse complement strand
CGGCACAAAGCCCCGCTAAGACTCCTCCGAAATCGGTCACGACACCTCAGAAGACGGGCCGATCGGCCGATAAACCAGAGCTTGGGTGCGGATCGAGGGCAGTCTGGCCTCTGCTTTGGCGACCAAAATCGCCGCTGCAGGATCGTCAGAGTGTTCAGAAGGCTCTCATTTTGAGCCAAGCGAATGCCGATACATAGGGAAGGCCACGGAATGGCCCCAACCCCTTTGGTTCCCCATGGATGGAGACACGGACATGATTGTCGTAACGCGACTCAACGGACCCCCGTTGGCACTGAACTGCGACCTCATCGAGCGCGCCGAGGAAACTCCCGACACCGTGCTGACTCTCGTCGACGGCACGAAGTACGTCGTGCAAGAGTCCGTAGACCAAATCATCGAACGAGTACGCGAATTCCGCGCGTCAGTCGTAGTCGTTGCTCAACGACTCGAGCGAGAAGTTGCCGCTGAACCCAGCTTGCGCGTTCTTCACGGACGCGGCGACCGAGGTGAGGTGTAGTCATGGATCTCGCGACACTCATCGGCATCATCGTTGCCTTCACCAGCATCTTGGTCGGCATGATCCTCGAAGGCGGTAACCCGGCTTCGTTGATCTCGCCTTCAGCATTCATGATCGTTATTCCAACCACATTCGGCGTGTCGCTTGCCGGTGGCTACCTCAAAGACATTGGCGTGATTGTTGCTGCCACCAAGAACGCGTTCATGACCAAAACGCATGACCCGGGCGAAGCCATCGAGTTGATGGTGAAGTTTGCAGAGAAGGCGCGCCGCGAAGGTCTCTTGGCCCTCGAAGAAGCAGTCAAAGACGTTGAAGACCCCTTCCTCAAAAAGGGCGTTGAAATGGCCGTCGATGGCACCGATCCCGAACAATTGCGCGAGATTCTCGAAGCTGAGATTGCAGCCAAGAAGAAGCTCAACAAGATCCCGGCTGCGTTCTTTACGTCAGCTGGTGGCTATGCACCAACGATCGGAATTATCGGTACGGTCCTCGGTCTTGTGCACGTGTTGCACAACTTGAGTGACGCGGCCGCGCTTGGTCCGGCAATTTCAGCAGCGTTTATCGCAACGCTGTTCGGTGTGTCGTCGGCAAACATCGTGTACCTACCAGTAGCGACACGTCTCAAGCGCCTCGCCGAAGAAGAGGCTCACCACATGGAGGCCGTCGTCGAAGGCATCGTTGCCATCCAAGCTGGTTCTAACCCGCGTGTCATTCAGCAGAAGCTCAACGCCTACATGGGCATTGCCCCATCAGGCAAGGACAAAGACAAGGCTGCGTAACACCAGTGTCGGCGCGCAAGAAGAAGCACGAAGAAGAGGAACACGAGAACCACGAGCGTTGGTTGGTGTCGTTCGCCGACATGATGACGCTTTTGATGGTGCTCTTCATCGTGCTCTTCGCCATGGCCACGGTTGACGCGAACAAGTTCGATGCGTTGAAGCAGAGCTTGGCCGGTCACGAAGAAGCAGCGCGTTCGATCTTGCAAGGCGCGCCCAGTGTTGTTGACGGTGGCGAAATCGCACGGATGGAAAGTTCCAGCCAACTTCCGAGCGTCGACATCGAAGTTCCTCGCGTACCTTCAAAGACCAACGCGGGCACAGCCAACCAGGCCCTCAAAGAGAAGCAAGAAAAAGAGGCCAAGAAGCAAGAGGAAGACAAGCGCCTCGAAGAGATCAAAAAGAACATTCAGGCCTCACTGACCCAGGCTGGTCTCAACGAAGCCGTGAAGTTCACCAAAGACAGTCGTGGGCTCACCATCTCGATCGTCACTGACCAGGTTCTTTTCGACCGTGGCCAGGCCACCATCCGCCCCGAGGCCCACAACATCCTCGACGCCCTGGGCCCACCGCTCGCCAACACGCCCAATGACATCTCGATCGAGGGGTTCACCGACAACACCCCCATTGCCACCTCCCAATTTCCTAGCAACTGGGAACTTTCTACCGCCCGAGCGACTTCAGTCCTCCGCTACATGGTCGAAAAGGAAGGCGTGAGTCCCGCTCGAGTTGGGGCCACGGGATACGGCGCCGAGCGCGAGTCAGTGCCCAACGACAGCGATGCCCACCGAGCTCAGAATCGGCGCGTCGAGATCGTGGTGCTGTCGAGCGTAGAGAACTAACTAGGGAGTGCACCATGGCTGAGGCCGATGCGGAAGAAACCGAAGAGACCCCCAAGAAGAAAAAGAAGAAGATCATCTTCATCATCCCCGTGCTCCTGCTGGTAGCCGGTGGTGGTGGGGGCGCCTATTTCATGACGGCGAAAAAGCCTCAGACCTGCCCTTCTGAAGAGACCGCGGCGTCGGCCGAGCACGTTGCCAGCGGAACCCTCAACGGTTTGCCGATCACACTCGCTGCCTCAAAGACCGAAGACAGTCACGCAACGACGACAGCTGCGCCGGCTGCTGCCGAAGGCGACAAAGCCTCGACGGAAAACAAGGACGCCGCGACAGAACAGTCGACCGCTGACGCAGAATTCCTGAAGAAGTGCGCCGAGGAGGCCGAGGCCAAGTTGCACGGCCCGATCGTCCGTCTGACCCCAATCACGATGAACCTGTCAGATGGCCACATCCTCAAGGTTGGCCTCGCCCTTCAATTGGTCACAGCACCTGAAGACGAGCACCTTGCCGCAACCGTTGCCGCAGCTAGCGGCGGTGGCCATGGCGCTGCCAGCACCGAGATCGGCGCTTCGCCACTTGGCGGAGCCGAGGCAAAAGCCCTGAACGCAGCTATCGACTACCTCGGAAACTCGACTTACGACGAGCTCTCGGCCCCCAACGGCCGAGCCAAAGCGGGCGATGAACTGTCGGCCCAGATCAAAGAGATCTACCACGGCGACATCGTCAAGGTGTACTTCACCGACTTCGTGATGAGCTAGCCGCGTCGGCCTGGAGACCACCGAAAGTTCGCTAGCCGCATCGGCTTCGAGACCACAGAACGTTCGCTCGCCGCATTTCCTCGCGCGCTTGTCGCGTAATAGCCGCTTGGCCCGGCCGTCTGGCCGCCCCAACGGCCATTAGGTTCCATTCGCGGCGAGAAGTCACCCGTCAAGAACCCCGCCGGTTGCCCGACCGGCGGGGTTTTGTATCTAGAAGCTCTTAGGGATTCATCCAGCTCAGGGCACATTTGCCCCTAACTAAACGCCCCTAAACAGCCGATGAAACCCATATGCGCGCTGTGCGTCAACGCGCCATCACACTCGTGGTGGTCGTCTCGCTGATCTTGGGGGTCATCGTCACCCCACTTCAGCGCGCGTCAGCAGCCACACTCTCAAACTTGTCGTACTCCACCGACTCGGCCTACGTGTCGACGGCAGGGGTTCGCTACAACTACGGATTCCGCACAACAAACACATTCGTCATGACGCGGTGGACGGCCACCGTCCCCACCGGCACCGACTGTCCCGCTCATTACATGGCGCTGGTTCAAGCTACGGGCAACGGAGCGAGCACGCCTGACTCGGGCGCTACATCAATCACGGGGGCAATGGACATTCGCGTTGACGCAACGCTCACCGACTGGACACCCGCGGTGACGAATGTTTTGGTAGCCAAATACACCTCGACCGGTAATCAGCGTTCGTACATGCTGCGCGTCGGCACCGGTGGTGCGCTTGAGTTCTGGACATCCGCTACCGGCAGTAGCGGAGTTTCAAACTACTCATCAGTTGCAAATGGCATAGCTGACGGCACGCGCAAATGGATCCGCGTCACGTTCACACCCGACAACGGTTCAGGATCGCGCGAAGCAACCTTTTACACATCACCCGATGGTTCGACCTGGACACAGCTTGGTGCGACGGCAACGGGTGCAGCAACAACGATCTTCGATTCGAGCGCGCTGTTGCAAGTCGGAACTCGCGCAGCAACTAATGAGACAACCGATGGAAAGATTCATTACGCAGAAGTGCGCAATGGAATCGGTGGCACAGTGGTTGCCAAGTTCGACCCTTCCGAAGCGTCAGCCACTTCAGCGGGATCGTGGACGGCATCAGGAACCGGAGAAGTCTGGACTATCGATCGTAACGGCACCGATCTGCCCGCCGACATCTCTTGCGATCTAACCATCAACTCACAAAGCGGTCTCGGTTCGGGAACATCACAATTGCGACTCATCGACGGCGTGGTCGTCTACAGAATCACGAACCCCGTCTCGGTTAGTGCGGGCACAAACGTTTCGTTGAGTGTGACTGGCATAACTAACACCGCGACTCCTGGCTCTTACCCGTCGACTTTTGATACCTACGACAACTCGACCCCACCCGGGTCGATTGACAACGGAACGACGTCGGCACTCGCGCTCTACGGGCAACTCACTTCGACATCATTCACGCCGAACAACTTGAAGACACTGAACCAAGGCACGCGTTACGACTGGGGATTCACAACAGCACACACGTCGACTCTGTCGAAGGTCGTGGCAAGCGCGCCGAACGGAACAACGGCAAGCAACCGTTACGTCGACCTCCCGGGCTACATGGGGGGAGCCGGGCTTGGGAACTACCTCAGCACTCCAGACACTCCGGTTAACTCGATCACAGGTGATCTCGATATTCGCGTAAAGGCAAGTCTTTCTTCGTGGACACCCGCGGCGTCGTCAGTACTGGTCGACAAACGCGGACTCACTACTGGCACCGACAAGAGCTACGGGCTCGACGTAAGCACGAGCGGCAACTTGGTGTTCACGAAATTTGCGGACTGCTCGACGAGCACTACGTACACATCAACGGTTGCAACCGGTCTTGCCGCCAACGCAACTTCTTGGGTCAAAGCGACGTGGAAGCAAAACAACGGGTCGGCGCTCTCGGAAGCGAAGTTCTATCTGTCAAATGACGGGTCGACTTGGACTCAACTCGGCACAACTGTCACAAGCGCAACCGTGAGTGGCATCTGCAACAGCGCCCAGCCTCTCGAGATCGGATCACGCACGCTCGGCACTCAGAATCAAGCGCCACCCGCCAAGTTCTATTACGTCGAGCTTCGCTCAGGCATAGATGGCCCTGTCGTCAACAAGATGGATCCCAACAACGCGCTACCTGGTTCGCCACTGTCGTGGGTATCGGGCACCGGCGAGACGTGGACAATCACCCGAGCCGGCACTGTGATGGCTGATAACGCTGCAGACCTGACCGTAAACACCAACACTGGCCTCGGCGCCGGCACAGCAATATTCCGCATCTACGACAACACAGTCACGTACACGATCACGACACCCGCCTCGGTTTCGTCAGGCACTTCCGTCTCGTTGGGTCTGACAGGTTTCATCAATCCACAAACGGCCGCTGCTTACACAACGACGCTGTCGACGTACGACAACTCCGGCACACCGGTGAAGATCGATGGAGCTACAACGGGCAGTGCGACCTTCGCAGCAGGCGCGCTCACTTCAGCAACATGGGCAACCAACAACGTCAACACTTCAAACAGTGGAACGCGTTACGACTACGGATTCACAACAGCCACAACACAAACGCTGAACAAGGTAACGATGAGCGTTCCGTCAGGAACGGCTGGATCGACGCGCTACCTCGCCACTAACGGCGTCGCTGTCAACTACGCGTACACAGCCGACACGGCAGCAAACTCGGTTACCGGCGATATCGACCTTCGCGTTCACGCCGCGCTAGATGATTGGTCGTCGGGGTTGGTTCAACGCCTTATCAGCAAGTGGTACGGCTCTCAAAAGGCATACTTCGTTGGCGTCGGAGTCACCGGACTCGTAGTAATAGGCACGACACCCGATGGCTCAACTCAGCTAACAGCACAGTCGACTGCGGTAGTGCCATTTGCCGACGGTGGCGATGGATGGATACGCGCCACGCTTGATGTCGACAACGGAAGCGGGGGTCGCACGGCAACGTTCTACACCTCCACCGACGGATCGTCATGGACACAACTCGGGTCGGCGGTCACAACTGCCGGCACAACATCGATCTTTGACAGCACGACCTACGTCGAGTTCGGAACCAGTGACCACGGGTCGTACTTTCCAGCGGTTGGAAAGCTTTACTCAGCAGAGATTCGCAATGGCATTGGGGGCACGCTCGTCAATACGATCGATGCCAATGCGTCAGCCGCGGCAACATCGCCTTCTGCATGGGCTTCGAGTACCGGCGAAACATGGACATTGACACGCACTGGAACCAATTACCCAATCGATCTTGTCAGCGACCTCACGGCGTCGTCGATCACTGGAATCCCAACCGGCGGAACAGCAACACTGCGATTCGTAGACGGTGTGGTCGACTATCGCTTCGCAACACCCACGTCGGTGGCGGCCAACACAGCAGCGACAATCAACGTGACAGGCATTACGAACACAGCAACCGTCGGCACCTACACAAGTCAGATTCGTACACACGAGCAAACACCAGCACCAATGGTCGTTGATAGCGCGACGACAGCGTCGGTCAGCTTCAAGACATTCGGGCCAACCTCGCTCGCGCAGTACAAGAGCAACGGAACAACGCCGATCACAACCGGCGCGTGGACCGACCAGTCAACCGTTGTATTCAAGACCACTGTTTCAGACTCGAATGGCGCTTCGGGTGACTACCTCTGCATCGAGTTACAAGCCGCATCGGGAACATTCACGAATAGCGAAACCCAGTGCGGAGTTGTGTCGGCAACCAACGGCAACACGGCAACCGTCACGATTTCGGGCCTGACAAGCGGAACGCAATATCACTGGCAGGCGCGCCTCAAAGATGGTGCTGGGTACTACTCGCCATGGGTCGACTTCGGAAGCAACGCGCTCTCGGCCACCGACGTTGCTGTCGACGCACTTGCACCAGCAAGCGCACCGAGTGCGCTAGGGCAATTCAAGAGCAACGGCACAACGCCTATCCCCGGAACGACGCTCTACAACTGGGACGCCACCACACAAGGATGGACAGGAAATGGCGGCACCACAGTCGCAACCGACAGTTCGATCAAACGAAGTGGTGGGTCATCGCTGAAGGTCAGCAAAACCAGTGGCGTGTTCATGACAGACAACAGCGGGTCAGTCAAGAATCTTTCAGCGAATGGACCAACGCTCTCCCTGTGGGTATACGCGCCCTCAACGAACGCTGCCTCCTCGTGGAACTCGAGTATTGCCGTGCAAGACACTGGCTATGGCTACACCGCTGGGCCGACTGTCACTCTCACACCAGACAAGTGGACGTTGGTCACATACACACCGCCGATGTCGCTTCTGCAGAACATGCGCGCCATTGCAGTGAACCTCAACTCCGTCGGGGGTTCAGGAACGCAGGTCTATTACGTTGACGACTTGCAACAGGGCGGCGGCACATGGACAAACGAAACGTCGATCGTCGCCAAAGGCACCGTCACCGACGCAGAATCGCAGAGCTCGCTGTGCATTGAAACCAAGCTCATCGGCAGCGCGTTTACCAACTCAGAAGACTCATGTGGCACGGCTGTAAATAGCGGTTCGGTAGCGACTGTCAATGCAACAGGTCTGAGCAATGGATCGCAATATCACTGGCAAGTGCGCAACAAGGATCAAGCGGGCAACTACTCAACCTGGGCTGCGTACGGCGGCAACACCGACACCGTGACTGCGTCTCCTGATGTGTCGATCGACACTGGAGCACCGGTTGCCGGCACTGTGTACGACGGAACCAACGCCGGTCAACAAACATCAACGTCAGGGTCGTCACTCTCGCAACTGAGCGCGAACTGGGCAAGCTTCTCCGACGCCGTAAGCGGAGTCGCGTACTACCAATACTCAATCGGAACATCCGCCGGCGGCACACAGCTCGTTAGTTGGACGTCGACGTCTGACACCACAGTCACCAAGACAGGCCTGACATTGCAGTCAGGAACGACCTACTACTTCAACGTAAAAGCGGTTGACTTTGCCGGCAACGAATCATCGGTGGTGAGTTCGTCAGGTCAAATGGTTGCTCCGAGTCTTACATTCGGCGTTGGCACAAGTTCGCTGAGCTTGGGCAACCTCACGTCCGGCAACAGCTACACATCGACAGGCAGCATCTCACTAACAACTTCAACCAACGCGCACGGCGGCTATTCGATTGCGATGTTCGCTACTCAAGCTCCACAAACATCGGCTGGAGCCTTGATTAGTTCGACCTTCACCGGTTCGTGGGCAACGCCTGCGAGTTGGACGGGCACCGGTTTTGGCTACACCTCAAACGACACAAGCGTAAGCGGTTCCAACCGTTTCTCGACTGCGAGCCTCTTTGCTGGCGTACCCATCGGAGGCCCAGGAGATGTGGTTGCCGACAACCCAGGGCCCGTCTCGGGAACAGCAATCTCGAATGAGAGCTTCCTAATCACAACCAAGATTGCCGTGCCCAGCACGCAAGCAGCGGGCACGTATCGAACAACCGTTGTGTTCACCGCCATACCGACTTACTGATGTGAAACGGCTTGTCAAACCCGTGCTCTGAAGTGACTTTAGAGCGCGAGGGACCAAGCCCTATCCGATGAACTGAACTGGCGTGACGTAACGCAAATAGAGCAAGGCGCGGCGGTGGCCGCGCCTTGCTTGTTGCGTGAACCGTTGCATCAGACGTGGATCGAATGACCGCCACTCTGATGTTCGCGAGTCGGAATCGCAGGTCGGCTGTTCGCAGAAAGAGCCCCTGACTAGCAACGCTCATCGACACAAATGGTCTGGCGCAAAAAACGTAACGGGGATTAGCTCTGCAACGGCGGCTGTGCAACGGATCACAAACCTCTGTCGCTGACGCGCATTCGCAACACGTCATTGACCTTTCGATCTTCAACTAGTTGGCGTGCATCTCTGCCCACAAAAAGCCGCAGAGCTCTCGGGCAATGGCACCAACAACGACGGTTTTGTTTGCCTTGCGCTCGGCTAGGCGTCGATAACGCTTTGTCAGGCGCACCTGCGCAGTCCAAGCGCGTGCAATTGTGTCGGGACCAACCAGCTCATGACGCTTTGCGAGCTCTCGGCCGACGTTTGCAGCATGGTGATAGGCCCAAGCCGACTCGATCATCTGAAATCGAAGATGAGCGTTGCCTGCCTTGGACATTCGTCCTCGTCGCGTTCTGCCGCCGCTCGAGTACTCACTTGGCACGAGCGCGCAGAATCCCATGAACGAACGAGGTCCCGAAAACCGCCTCCAGTCGCAAACTTCTGATGCAATGGCCAGCGCCCCCATGTGTGAGATCCCTCGATATGCAGCCAGTCGATTGACGACGTCGACATAGGGACCTGTCATGAAGTATTTCGAAAGGTCGGTCTCGACGGCCTTGAGCGAGTCTTCGCGGAGCTGCACCGCCGAGAGGTAGTGACCAAAAGTTGCCTTCATTGCCGGGTCGTCGAACTTGAGCGAGCGAAGCCACTCCCAATAAAGCCATGTCCAGCTGCTCTTGCCGCGCCGATAAATCAAGTTGTGGCGCAGCAGAAACGCGGACATGCGGAGCTTGGCCCGACTGAGGTCCGACACCATGTCCGATCGCGTTCGCGAAAGGTCCCTGATTGCCTCTTCTTCGGGAGTCGGAACACGAATGACCGTCAGCTCACCAGCTCGATGCAACTTCGCAAGACGACGCGCATCTCGCTTGTCGGTCTTGACTCTGTCGCCAGGAGCCTTCGGGATCATCGACGGCGCAATCACGTCGGTTCGCAGGCCCAGAGAGTTCAACAGCCGGGAGAGCTCATAGCCCGTCGGGCCTGCCTCATAGCAAGCACGCAGTCGCGAGAAGTCATCGAAGCGGCTCAAGAAACGACGAATCGAGATCTCGTCGTGGAAGAACTTCTCGACCATTCCGACGTTGTCATCGGGGTGCAGGACCGACGCAGAGATCGAGTCTTTGTGGACGTCAAGACCTAGAAAGGTCGTCCCGGGAGGGGCAACAATGGGCATTACGGCAGGCTCCTTCTGAATGTGGCTCCGTCTACCCGCAAGGGTGGATGACCCACGCGTGGCTTGACCACTTCTGATCAGTTGGAGCCGGCCGTTTCATGCTGACTAGGTGAAGTCGCAACGGGCACGAGCCGCTCGAGAATCAGACATAAAACTCGAATCACCACCACTTAGGGCCACTTCTTGACTTGCCTGGAGCCCCTAAAACCACTCTCTGACCTGCAAATAGACCGCCCCAACAGCTCATGTGAGGGCCTCAATCTGCCGATATCACAGCTGTGACCTCAAGCGACGCCTCCGGCCCGGAATCATCCGGCCTTCCCCCCGCAGAGGCGTCTCTTGCGCGCAAAGAGCCGCCGAAAAAGAAACGCGAAGCAAAGCCGTTTAACTTTCGGCGTCCCAACAAGTTCAATCGCGATCACTTCCGCGCGTTTCAGATCGTCCACGAAACATTCGCGCGTCAGCTGACAACTGTGTTGTCGACAACACTGCGAGCGGTTTCAGCTGTTGCACTTGCGAATGTCGAAGAGTGCAGTTACGGCGAGTTCATCGAGGCCTCACAAAACCCTTCATTCATGGCGATTTTGCAGATCAGTCCGTTGCCAGGCGCAAGCCTTTGGTACATGCCGCTCGATCTCGCAATGGGCACCGTCGAACGTTTGCTTGGCGGCGCAGGCAAAGGTCCATACCCAGAACGTCCCTTCACCGACATCGAAAGCATCCTCATGCGCGATGTCACTGATCGTTGTCTGCGTGAAATGACTTACTCATACGAGTCGTTGTTCGAAGTGCACGCAAAGACGATGCAGCTCGAATCGAACCCACAGTTCGCGCAGATTTCAGCGCCCTCAGACATGGTCTTGCTCGTCAGCTTCGACGTAAAGATCGGCGACAGCGAGGGCATCATTCAGCTCTGCATTCCGTATGCATCGCTACAAGCCCAGCTCGAGAACCTCACTGGCGGCAAGTTGTTCAAGGATCGCCCTTCGGTCGACCCTGTCGCTATCGCAAACGCCCTTAAAGAGCGCGCTCTCGACGTGCCGATCGATGTGAACGTGCTGTTCGACACGGTTTCCATGACTGGGTCAGACATTCTCGAACTACAAGTCGGCGACGTGTTGCCCCTGCACCACGCCATCGATGCGCCACTCACGATAAAAGCCCACGGTGTTCCTCATCTATTGGCCAAGCCTGGCCGACAAGGTAAGAGGCTCGCTTGCCAAGTCGTAGACACGGTCACGCCTGAGAGCAACCCGTAGTCAGATCGTGAGCAGCCAAATGATTCGTTCGAGTTCATCAGCACAGCCCGTATTGCCAGAGGAGAAGTAAGTGTCGATCACCACCAATGACATCGATGCCGCTCGCGCGGGCGCTGCTGCTGTTATTCGTACACTCCCAGCCGCCAACCTGACACCAGGTGAAGCCGTCGACGGGGCAAGTGCAGTTGCCAGTGCAGTCGCAGTACCCGGCTCGAAGGCAGTAAGTGCAGCACTTGCTGGCAACGCATCGGGAACGATCGTTGTAATCCTCTCGCCAGAAATTGCTGCGACCGTCGAGAACGGACCGGTTGGTCCGCAAGAACTCGTCGCTGGCTTGACGCCTGCACTCGACGACGCTGTTGCTGCCCTCGCCGCAACTCTCGGCGACGTTCGTCACGAAGCCGGACAGAGCCTCGACGCCGAAGTCGCGATCTCAGGAGCCGAGTCATACGACACAGTGACTGTTGTTCCGTTCCTTAGCGAAGGTGCGCCGGTGGGTTCGTTGGTTCTCTTGTTGAACCACCCTGCCAACTCCAACGCTGCTGAGTTTGAGACTCTCTCGACTGTGTTGACGGGAACATCACCGTTGCGTGGTGTCGAACTTTTGGGCGATGTCGAGATGGGCGTTACCGCCGAGCTCGGCCGCACACGCATGACCGTGCGTGAACTACTCGGTCTGCAACCCGGATCAATCGTTGAACTAGATCGTGCCGCCGGCAGCCCCGTTGACTTGCTCGTCAACGGAACTCTCGTTGCTCGCGGTGAAGTCGTTGTTGTTGACGAAGAGTTCGGCGTTCGCATTACCGAAATCATCGGCTACGACCCGAAGCCGAACTAACTATGGACTCTTCCCTAGCGTCGATGCTGCCCCGCGTATTCATCTCGATGGCCGTAGTGGTCATCGTGATGTGGATCGCGGCGCGCATCAGCAAGAACCGCCAAGACGGTGGATCTTCGCGCATGGGAATCAAGGCTTCGTCCCGGCCCGCCGTTGTGCAGGTGCTGGGACGATCAGGTGTTGGCAAGAACGCTGCGGTGTCAGTTGTTCGTGCCGGCGACAAGACGCTGGTCGTTGGAATCACCGACCAGCAGATAACACTGCTCGCCGAACTCGACGACGAAATGTCGTCAGACGCGGTGACCGACATCACAGAGCGCACACAACAGCGTGAGCTCGATTCGAGACCCCAATGGACGGGTGTCTCAGCAAGTTCGACTTCACAGTCGAACTCGGAACAGACATGGAAGGGACTGCTTGAGCAGGTCCGGGAACGTACGGTGCGCAGGGCCTAAGCGCTCGTCTCTGTAGTAACCCCGGGTCCTCGAAAGGACCCTCCTTGTCAAACATCGTCATTCGTAAGTCGTCGGTGCCACATCACGACAACGATGGAATGTTCTCGAACTTCTTCGGACGCATCAGTGATGTGCGACGCGAGCGTCGCGCTCGCAAAGAAGACGCTTTGTTTGCACCACTGGTGATTGCACCGGTGCCGTCGCTAACAAAGACCCTCGACCGCATTCACCGTTCATGGATTTCGACATCTGCATTCTTCGAAACTCGCGTCGGCCCTCGCGTTCGCGTGTGGGTGGTGCTCGCGCTATTCGCAGGCATCGCCATCTTGAGCGTTGGCTCAGCATCGGAAGCGTCGGCTCAGGTAGCGCCGCCAGTTGATACCGATCCGGCCATCGAAGCACCCCGCGCGATCACGCCTGTTCAAGCAACGCCGACAACATCGTCACCACCACGCGGCCCCTCGGGGCCAACCGGCCCGACCGGCCCTCAGGCTGAATCAGCCACCGACGGTAACGCAACGGTCAGTTTGAATCTCGGCGACGCACTCAACAAGCCAAGTCAAAGCATTCTCATCATCATCGTGACGACACTGCTCTCAGTGTCACCCGCATTGCTGATCATGCTTACGAGTTTCACTCGAATAATCATCGTGTTGTCGTTGACGCGCAATGCACTTGGTGTCACGGCGATTCCACCCAACCAAGTGCTCACTGGCCTAGCGCTCTTCTTGAGCTTCTTCATCATGGCGCCGACATTCTCGGCAATGAACAACGACGCCATTCAGCCCTACATAAGGGGTGAGATAAGTCAGAACCAGGCTTACAACCAAGCCGTTCAGCCGCTCAAGACTTTCATGCTGAAGCAAACACGCAAAGACGAACTCAACTTGTTCATCTCTGCAAGCTCATCGAAGAAGCCGGAAAAGCCCGAAGACGTCAGCATGACTGTGCTCGCGCCGGCTTTCATTCTCTCTGAGCTCAAAACCGCGTTCATCATTGGCTTCGTCATCTTCATTCCATTCTTGGTGATCGACATCATCGTCAGCTCGTCATTGATGTCGATGGGCATGATGATGTTGCCACCCCAGATGATCTCTATGCCGTTCAAGATCCTGCTGTTCGTCCTCGTCGACGGCTGGGGACTCGTAATCCGTTCACTACTCGCGAGCTTCAACTAGCGCGCGCCCAAGGACTCAAACATGAACGACCAAGCCGTAATTCACATCGCAGTCATGACCATGATCGTCGCCGCCAAGGTGTCGGGCCCGATCTTGATCACGAGCCTTGCCGTCGGTCTCGGCATCTCGCTGATTCAGTCGGTCACACAGATTCAAGAGGTGACTCTCACGTTTGTGCCGAAGCTGCTTGCCATTGCGCTGGTGATCGCCGTTACCGGCAACTGGATGTTGCAAACGCTCGTTAGTTTTACTCACGAACTGTTCGACCTCATACCAAGCCTGATTCATTCGTAGGCAGATGGAACTCGAACTTCCCATCAGCACACTGATCGGCTTCTTGCTGGCGTTGGTGCGCACGAGTTCGTGGATGTTGGTGTCTCCGCCGTTCAACAACCGCCTAATTCCGCGCACGGCCAAGATCGGTATCGCCGCAGCCATCTCGCTTGCCCTTGCACCCAAACTTCCTGCCGACCAACTCACACTCGACACCGGCACACTGCTCGGCTTGATCGTCGCGCAAGTGCTCACTGGCCTCGTGTTGGGATTTCTTACGCAACTTGTCTTTGCTGCGTTTCAGTCTGCCGGTGCATACATCGACCTCTTTGGTGGTTTCAGTCTTTCGCAGGCATTCGACCCATTCGGTAGCACGCAAACATCAGTGTTTGGGCGCTTCTATCAACTCATCGCAACAACGGTGTTGTTCGTCATCAACGGCCACCTCATGTTGATCAAAGGCTTCATGACCTCGTTCGAGGCGGTGCCGATGGGCGGAGTCGACATGAGCAAGTTCCAAGAAGCATTGTTAGAGGGCGTCGCCAAGATGAGTTTGGCAGCAATCGAGATCGCAGGCCCTCTGCTTGCCGCCTTCTTTCTGTCTGAAATTGCGCTCGGCTTGCTGAGCAAAGCGGCGCCGCAGCTCAACATTTTGACGTTCGGCTTTCCGTTCAAGATCTTGCTCACGCTGTTGATGGTCGGCGCTGCACTCCCGTTGATTCCGGGTGCGCTGCACACACTTCTCAACGGAATTCTGCGCAACGGCATGAGCGCGCTCGACATGGCCAGCGGCCCCGATCGTGGTGGGGGGTGAGCTTGATTGGCAGATAAAGACAGCAGGACCGAACAAGCGACCCCGAAACGCGCACAAGAGGCGCGTAACGAGGGTCGCATTGCTCGTTCAGCCGACCTTGTCGCGTGGACAGCACTGCTCGCAGGTTTCACGGTCGTGCAGTCGACTGTCGTAAGAGGCGGCCGACTGCTTCAGCAATTGATGAACGACACAACCAGCTTGATTGCGCAGCCCGACCAAGGGACTGCGATCAAGTTCCTCGCGACATCGATGGAAAGCGCGTTGAGAGTCATAGCCCCATTGATCGTTACCTTTGTCGTGCTCGGAGTTCTCGGACACTTTGCACAAGTTCGATTTGTGCTCGCGCTCAAAGCACTCAAACCGAACTTTCGCCGACTCGACCCAATCAGCGGAGCCAAACGCCTTGCGTCGTCAGAAAGCATTTTCACTGCCGGCAAACAAGTAGTGAAGACCGCCATCCTCTCCTACGTCGCGTATCGAACGTTGTGGACCACCGTCGAAACCCTTGCTCAAGGCGGTCCCTACGCGACTCACGCGCTCATCACAATGACTTGCACAGCACTTGTCTCGTTCGTGCGAGAGGTTGCCATGGTCGGCATCACTGTTGGTGCAATCGAGTATCTCTATCAACGCAAACGCATCAAAGACTCGACGAAGATGAGCAAGACCGAGGTGCGTCAAGAACAACGCACATCCGACGGTAACCCTGAGATGAAGGGCCGCATCCGTCAAAAGCAGTTCCAGATTTCGCGCAACCGCATGATGCAGGCGTTGAAAGACGCCGATGTTGTGGTCGTGAACCCAATCCACGTCGCCGTCGCACTCAAGTACGACGCACTCACTGGAGCGCCGCGAGTGATCGCCAAGGGTGCTGGCTTCTTGGCTGAGAAGATTCGCGAGAAGGCTGAAGAGCACAACGTGCCGATGGTGCAAGACATCCCACTCGCCCGTACTTTGCATCGCATCTGTGATCTCGACGATGAAATTCCGGCCGAGATGTTCGAGGCTGTTGCGCGCGTGCTGGCCTTCGTGTTTGCGTTGCGCAACCGCGGCACTGCGCAAGGCTTCCACAAAATGCCCGGAACACCCGACCTCGAAGAATACGAGGCACAAGAAGCAATCAAGCTCGCCGACGAAAAGGTGGCGGCAGGCGGACGCACGACGTTGGGCGTGCGCTAGCCCAACGGTCGCTAGCTAGCGCAACTGCAAGTCGTCGTCTGAATACTCGATCGACAGCGGTTCGATAACAACTCGGCGTTCGCCCGCTTCAACACTGCCAGCAACAATGGCGTCGTGGCCGACCGACTTGGCGATGTCGACAATGTCTTTGCCCGCACCTGGTTTGCAGAAAATGGCGAATCCAGCACCCATGTTGAACGTGCCGTACGCGTCACGCTGACTCATGTTGGTTTGCGCGGCAAGAAAGGCGAGCACTTCAGGAACGGCGGGCAATTGATTGATGCGATAGGTGAAGTCACGATTGGCGCGCATCACTTTGCGAAAGCCGTGTCCGGTGATGTGACTGAGGTAAGTCACGGGCACTCTTGCGCTCAGCACGGCTTCAACGACATCGACGTAGATGGCCGATGGGGCGAGCACGCGCTCGCCGAAAGTGTCTCCGCTGTTGAGGTGAGTTGAATAGCCGTCAGGCAGCGCGGCGGCAACCCGGCGAGCAAGTGAAGCACCATTTGCATGCAAACCCGAACTGGCAATGAACACAATGTCGTCGCCTGCACTGAGGTCTTGACCCAAGATCGGCTCTTGACCAACGGCGGTTGCACCAACAGCAGAACCAGCGAGGTCAATCTCGGTTTCGGCGATGATGCCTGACAAGCCGGGCGACTCGCCACCTCCCCAAGTTGCACCAGAGTCGCGACACGCTTGCGCCCAACCGGCGACCAACTGCTCGAAACGTCCGCTCGCGCTGTACCACTTTGGTGATCCTGTAGCGAAGTAAGCGTTGACGACAATCGGCATCGCGCCCACACAAATCAGGTCGTTGACGACAGCGGCGACCGAGTCGTAGCCAATGGCATCGAAACGGTTGATGCCCGTTGCGTCTTGATACTGACGGGCGATGGTCGACTTCGTGCCGAGGCACTCGAGCACGACGGCCAAATGACGATCGTCGAGCTTGAACGTGAAGGCCGACTCACCGCGCGATGCGTCGTTGCCGATAGCGCCACGCTGCGCCGAAAACGCAGTGGTCGCCAGTGCGGCGGCAACCGCAGCGCGCTTTCCAGCATCGAGAACGTCGTAATCGACGCCAGCAGCTGCATAAATGTCCATGGCGACACGTTAGTAGCGACGGCCAGCGATGCGGCCCGCCCTTACGCGCCCAGCGCCGCCGAGGCCGGCGCATCCGCCGAGCGCCACAGCAATCCACCGACCAATCCGCCTTTCACCTACCGCAAAAGCCCACTTTTGGCGTAAAAACAGGCAACTTCTGGGCTTCTTGGGTACATGAAAGCGGAGCACGACAAGGCACAACCATCGACAAACCAGCAGGCGCTTTGCCACTCTGGATAGATGTCTGACTTTAGCGACGCCGAAGCGCAAGCCCTACGAAGGGCAATGGCAACGAGCTTTGTTGACGCTCAACGAGCAAAGCCGTTCGCCGAGGGTCGCAAAGAGCTGCAGCAGGCGATCAACACACTCATCGATCGACAAGAGATCATTTCTCGCGAGGAGCAAGAGGCCAGGCTCGATTACCGGCGTGAACACCTTCTCGTTGGCGAAGCCATCAGCGATGATGCGTTCTTCGGCATGATGGCATCACCCGATGTCGTGAGGCACGGCAGAGAAACGTTCATACTCGGCCAAGAGATCAGCATCATCGCCGAGGGACTGGGCCAATCGCTGATTGCCAACAACGTTCCCTACGTTGCGAATCTCGTCGGTGGGTCGGTTGTAGCAACACTCACGCAGCAGCCGGGTCGAGATGAGCTCGAGCTTCCAGCGCTCCAACAAGAAAGCTTTCGGTCGATCGGGCTTTACGACGCCGCCGTTGGCCTCACTCACGGCAGCGACACCCGCGGGCTACGCGATGTCGACATGTCTCTACTCGCCCCTGATCGACTTCGACGGGCAACCAATGCAACAAACGAGCTCGACAACATGGTCGTAGAACACATCAGCTTCGGTGAGAAGCTTGAGGCTCGGCGCAGCACAAGAGAACCGCGCGTTACCTCCGCACGGAGTTCTGCGCCACAACCAAAGCAAGGTCTTTCACCTCACGCGCGAGGTTGGTGACCCGGTAGGCACCATGCGTATCAGTGTCGCCGACGGCAATCTCGAACCCTATAGACCGCACCGCTTCGCGGTCGATGCCCAAGCCCAGAGGGAATCAGTCGGACCAAGCGTCGACCTAGACCGCGCTGTGGTGGCGCGAACAATTTTGCAAGAAATGGGCTGCAGTTATTCTCAGGCTCATTCCCTCTCGGCGACCAACAGCAAATCGCCCCAAGACTTCCGGCCTGACGGATTAACCAACGTGGTGGCCGAGATATCGAACGCTCTAAAGCAGGCTGAAGAGCTCGGCGTTCGCCGTGATGTCGCAATCTCGGGCAAACAGCTAGCTGCGTGGATCGACTCGGCAGAAAACTCGTTCCCCGACAAGAGCGGGTTTGGGGCCAGTAGCCGAGGGGCGCTGCCGCCGACATCGTTGCGCAGATTGCAGACAGGCATCAGTCGCGAACTTGAGTAACTGCTAGTTGGCGATTGGTGTGATCGGGTGTCGAGCGTCGTGCAACTCACGTGCGTAGCGACACAACACCGATAGGTCGTTGACAAGCGATTCGGCCTCGTCAATATCGCGGTCGACGAGTGACACGTTTACGTTGCGGCCGGCTGCATCGAGGTGCAGCGTCGAGAGTTTCAAACGCCGTTGCACAGGACCCTGCACAAGTCTGACACTCTGCACCTTCGCCAGCGGCACCCACGAGGTCGACTTTGTGACACGTCCCGACGTCGACACTGCGCACTCATTAGTACGACCCCAGGCGAGATAGTGGAAACTCAACGGCGACTTGAAACGCGCGCGTCGAGGCGGTGGCCATGTCGCCGTTGGCGCGCCTGGTATTAACAACGTGAGCAAACGATCAGCCTCAGCTCGACTACCCACTGGCAACACCGGCCGTAATTGTTGACTCAACGTTTGATTGTTCTGACCCTGCTTGGTGTGGCCCGCTACATCGATCTCGAGGCGACACCAACCAAAAGGCCGCCAAATAAAGGGCTCTGTTAAATGAACAGCTTGCACCCGGCCGCGAGGAATGGTCTCTGCCGATGTCTGCAACAGGCCGGCGCGAATGCGCAAACCATCTGGCGCATCAGCAACTGTGAGTTTGTACTCACTGTTGAATCGACGCCACGCAGCCGTAAGCAACGCGAAGAACGTGGCAAATCCAGTGAGCTGCGAAGTCGCTGAGTTGACGGCTAACGAAAGCGAGTCGGGCAAGAACCGGATAGCGGCTAGCCACAACAACAGCACCACAGTGAGAACAAAGCCGACGCGACTGAGAATTGCTGAGGCCAACAACCGACCAGTTGGCACCGAGGTAAGCACGGTTTCGGGCGGCTCGGGAGTGTCATGACCAAGCCCGTGCGCAAGAGCCAGCAATCTCGCACGAACTCGCTCGGCTTCGTCAGCCGGAAGATACGCAAGACGGCCGGAGTTTCCTTCTGACCCGCCCATGCGCAAACGCAACTCGGCCAAACCGAGCACACGCGCGAGCACAGGCCGCACAGTGTCGATCGCCTGAATCTGCACTAGTGGAAACTTCGACGAACTGCGCAACAAAACGCCAGTCTCGATGCGCAACGACTCGCCTTCGATCTTCCAGCGCGTCACGAGCCAAGATATGAAACCGAAAGCGATGAGGCCTAAGCCGGCAATCAAGTGCGTGATCGAATCGCCGATCGCTTGCAGCGAATCACCCGACAGAAGCGATGGCGTCAGAATCACGGCGACAGGAACGACTGCGCCACCGAAGCGCACAACCGGCGACAACGGGTGAAGTCGGTGCCATGCCTCTGACTCGATCTCGTTTGCCAGACCAAAGCCGGTCACAAGCCAGCTGCCTTGGCGCGCCCCAACGTCGCAAGTTGATCGCGCAGACGCGCCGCTTCTTCGGTTGACAACCCAGGAATGCGCGCGTCGGTGGCCGCGGCTGCTGTGTAAAGGCGGACGGTCGCCAAGCCAAAAAGACGTTCGAGCGGACCAACAGTGACATCGACGTATTGCATGCGACCGTAAGGGACGATCGACAGTCGTCGCACCATCACGCCTTTGCGCACCAAGAGATCGTCTTCGCGTTCACAAAACGACCAAGACTTAACACGTCGCTGCACAAAGAAATCGACAATGACGGCAATCATCGCAATCGCAACCAACGCGGCAAGAAAGCCGTTGAGACCCCAAACAAGAAGTGCGATCAACGCAGTCGGAATCAACAGCACCAACGCGTACACCGCAATCTCGAAATGACGCATCAAGGAATATGCAGAGTCGAGGCGCATCCACCCCTCATCGACGACGAGTGGAGTTGGGGTTTGCGTGTGCACACCCGACATTTCGTTCATGACAGCCAGTATGGCCGAGGCCTTGTCAGAATCGGAGAGCCAATTGCGCTCTCGGCCAGCGTTGACTTAGGCCTGGGCGAATTGTTCCGATGAGAAGTCGTTGAGCTGGGCAAACAATGTCTGGTCAGGCCTCAAGTTCTTGTGGGCCGCTGCCGATGGAGAACGTGCGGTTCCCTATGGACAGGGCTGCATCTCTCGGCCACGGATTGGTCATCACCCACTCGAATTGGGACTTGGTGAACACATCTCGTTTCGCTCAGATCGGTATACCGGTTGGCGTGGTCTTGGTCGTCGTCATGATGGTCGTGCCGCTGCCCGCCGTACTTCTCGATCTGCTGATCGCCATCAACCTCGCCGGCGCAATCATCATCTTGCTGACGTCGATGTTTGTGACGCGCCCGCTCGACTTCTCGATCTTCCCCTCGCTTTTGTTGGTTGCGACAATGTTCCGCCTGGCGTTGAACATCAGCGCAACGCGTCTCGTTCTCACCGATGGCTACGCAGGAAAAGTCATTGAGAGTTTCGGTCACTTCGTCGTCGGCAGCAGCCTCATCGTTGGTCTTGTCATCTTCTTGATCCTCGTTGTTGTGCAGTTCATGGTCATCACCAACGGTTCAGGTCGTGTTGCTGAAGTCGCGGCGCGCTTCACGTTGGATGCCATGCCCGGTAAGCAGATGGCGATCGATGCCGACCTCGCCGCCGGCGCAATCACCGACGAACAGGCACGACAACGCCGACACGACATCGGTGCCGAAGCTGACTTCTACGGAGCTATGGACGGTGGTTCAAAGTTCGTCAAGGGTGACGCCATTGCCGCCATCGTCATCACGTTCATCAATCTCTTTGGCGGATTCCTCATTGGCGTAATCCAGAAGGGCCTTAGCGTCAACGAGGCCATCAACACCTACAGCCTCTTGAGCGTTGGCGATGGTCTCGTCAGTCAGCTCCCTGCACTACTCATCTCGATCAGCACTGGTTTGATCGTTACTCGCTCGGCATCAAGCGAAGACATGGGTAGCGAGCTCGTTACGCAGTTCTCCAAACAATCGCGAGCGCTCGTTATCGCTGGACTTTCGGTCGCTGCTCTCGCTCTGGTGCCTGGCCTACCCAAGATCCCGTTCTTGATTGTCGGCACAGCCATCTTCTTCCTCGGACGTGCCATCAATGCTCCTGACCTTGAGGAAGAAGTCATTGAACTCGACGAAGCTCCTGAGATCACGCCTGATTCGCCCGAAGGCATCGTGCGCGACATGCGTGTCGAACCGCTCGAACTCGAGCTGTCGTACGACGTTGTGGAACTTGTCGACAATGCACGTGGTGGCGATTTGCTCGACCGAGTCAAAGCGCTGCGCCGCAAACTCGCGCTTGAACTTGGCGTCATCATTCCGCTCGTGCGCACACGAGACAACCTCGACCTCCCACCATCGACCTACACAATTTCGGTGCACGGCGTCGAAGTCGCTCGCGGCATGTCACCGCCAGCAACTGTTCTTGTCATCGGCGACGATCTGTCTGCGCTGCCCGGCAATGTAACGACCGAACCTGTATTTGGACTGCCCGCAAAGTGGGTGCCGATGGAGTTCCGCAATCAAGCCGAAGCTCACGGACACACGGTCGTCGATCGTTCGAGCGTCATCACAACGCACCTCGCCGAAGTCGTACGCCAAAATGCCGGACGCCTACTCAGCCACCAAGACATCCGCATGCTCATCGACATGATCAAGGCCAACGACTCGGTCGTCATCGACGAGCTCAATGGCGCCAACCTGTCGCTCGGTGAGATTCAACGCGTGCTGTCGAACTTGTTGGACGAGAGCATTCCAATCCGTGACCTCACACGCATCTTCGAAGTGTTGTCAGAGCGTGGTCGTCAAACGAAAGACTCTGAGTCGCTTACCGAAGCAGTTCGATCGGGCCTTGGCCCCGCCGTGTCGTCGGTATTCGCCGCTGGCAATCGCTTGCCGGTCATAACGTTTGAACCAATGCTCGAACACCAACTCGTCGAGTCGCTACGCAACGGTGAGAACGGAAGCTTCTTGGCGATCGATCCGTCGGTCGCTGAGCACATCGCACTTGAAGTATCGAGACAGATGAACGAAGCCGAACAGCGAGGAGATACCCCAGTGCTGGTCTGCACGGCTGCACTGAGACCCGCAGTTCACCGCCTAATTCACACCGCGGCGCCACGGTTGGCCGTACTGTCTTACACGGAACTGGGGCAACGCCTCGAGATCGAGACCATTGGACAGGTGAAGCTTGCCAACGCAGCGGCGGTATGAGGCCAGCACCTTGGCGGCGGTTCTCGCCAAGGTGCAAAAAGAAGTAGGTCCCGAAGCCAAGATCTCTAGCGCGCAACGTGTGCGATCTGGCGGAGTCATGGGCTTCTTCCAACGCGAAAAGTTCGAGATTCTCGTTGAGATCCCCGACGCCGAGACGGCACCCGCGCCTTCACCAACTCCACCCGCCGCGCAAGGCACGCCGCGCATCAACACGATTGCGCCGCCCACTCCCACGCCCGAAGCGCCCAAGTCATTGCTGGAGTTGGCCAACCAGGTCAACCGCGATGAGCGTCCGGCCATCGTCGACAAGCCCGTTGAACAACACGTTGATGTTGACGACGAAGACGACATCAACAATCCAATCATCTCTACTGAGAGCAACTCGTTTGCTGAGATTCTCAGTCGCATCGCGTTTCAGTCAGACATGGGCACAAACAAAGCAGAGCCCACACCGACACCAACACACGTAGTTGATGTTGAGCCCGAACCAGAACTCGAACAACAGCCAGAACCCGAACCGGTTGCTGGTTTTGAAGAGCTCACCGTTTCGGAAATTCCGGTTGTCGAACCAAACCCTGAGCCCGAGCCGATGCTCGAGGCCGAGGCCGAGCCCGAGCCCGAGCCCGAGCCGATCGTTGAATTGCGCGAACCAGAGCCAGCACCGCACGTTGCTGAAACGCCATTCATTGAAGGCCGCCCTGCGTTCCTCGACACGCCACCTACGCCGGTATCAGCAGAACCAGAAATCGTCGACGACGAAGAGCCTTTGTTTGCTGTGGTTGCCGAAGTGATCGACGAAACCAGCGACACCGATGAGTTAACAATCGTCGACGCCGATACCGAGCCAGAACTTCCAGTCGAGACCGAGCCAGAACACGTAGATGAGGAAGAGCCCGTCGTGCTCGTCGACGACGCGCCCGCCGTGGTCGACATCACCGAAACCATCGACACTGAACACAACGAACAAGAACTACAGCGTCAAGACGAGCTCGGCGCGACAAGCGGTGCAACTCCTGCACTTCGCACGCGCATCACTGACTCGCCGCTGGCAATGTTGGGGCTGCCTGTTCCTTACATTCCAACAATGCCTGAAACGACGAAGCTTTCAGCGCTGCAAAAGGCGCTCGCCGTTTCGCTCGAGAACTTGCCAAAAGCTCCTGCAATCCGTCCTTCAAAAGGCGCCGTCATTGCCGTTGTCGGCGCGCGCGACGAAGCGATGCAACTTGCAGAAGATCTCGCCCACCAATGGGGACGACCAAAAGAAGAAGTCGTGCTCGCGTCACAACATCACAAAGGCAAGGGCTCTAGCGGAGTCGTGCGCAGCGTTCGCGCCGCCGAAGACTCAAGGCGTAGCTGGAGTCGTCGCGACCGCCCAACCATTGTCGTGATCGAGGCGCAGATGGGCTCAAAGTCGACGCAATGGGCTGAGCACATCCTCACGGCGCTCGAACCAATCGCAACCTACGGAACTGTCGAAGCGACTCGCAAAGCCGAAGACATCGCAGCCTGGGCAGTTGCTTTGGGCGGCATCGACTGCCTTGCCGTCAACCACGTCGAAGAGACCGTTAGCCCGGCGTCGGTACTGGCAACTGGGATTGCGGTCGAGCGTATTGACGGACGCAAAGCCACACCTGCTTACTGGGCCATGCTTCTAACCGAGCGTCTCTCAGCTGCATAGAGGCATGGTTCGAAACTCATGCAGTGGCCTTCGCTCAACACTCTTGCGTGGTTGCACCTGCCTTGCTGCGCAGACGAGCACCCGACGCGCATCGAAGACAGCAACGACGACGTGATCACCGTCGCTGCACCGATGCTTCCACACGATGCTCTCGTTCACCCGTTCGCGGGCGATGACGTCTTCATTCTCGGATGGACAGCTGAACGCGGGTCGGTCGAAACTCCCGTGAGTCTGGTTGAACACACGCTCGAACCAGTGCCGTTGTGGGCATTGAAACCAGTCGGCGAGCCCGTCGAAACGCAGCGGCGCAACTTTGTTCGCCTTCCCGTCAACATTGCTGTGCGCGTGCACTTCAACGAGAACAGCCCAGCAACTGAAGTGTTCACAACCGACTTGAGTGAAGGCGGCTTGCGTTGCGAAGTCGACAAGTGGGTACTTGACCCCCACGAGCGCACGTTCTTGGTCGAAGTTCCCATCGAAGATGACACCCTTTACCTCAACGGCACCGTTGCCTGGTGGGGAACGATGAATGCCGACGGCTTGCGCACGGTTGGCATTCGGTTTGCCAACGTCGAAGAAAAGGTCGGCGACCGCATTCGCCGCTTCGTGTTTGCGAAACAAACTGAACAGCGGCGGCGCCAATGAATCCGTATAGCCGTATGGCATGGACACTCGGGGCTGCACTACTGATCTGGTCACCGGTCGGCTATCTCGTGCTGACCAACCGCATGGAAATGACCACAGGCTTCTTGTATCTCGCCGGCGCGCTCGTGTTGGCGTGGATCGGCACCGGAGCGCTGTCAAGTCTGATTAGCAACTACCAGCAGCAGGCTTATCGCATCATGCTGACGAAACACCGCATCGAAATGATCGAGCGCAACGCGGCCGAAAAGCAGCGCCGCCGCAAGGAAGACAAAGAGCGAGAAGAGAAAGAAAAGGCCGAGGGCTAAGTCGGCGTAACCGCCGAATCTCGCGGCAAGAATTCAGGCAGCGGCTTGTTGGTGCTGTGCAACAACGACAATCGCAAAGTCGTTCTCGTCAGTGCAACGTAGAGAGCCCGCAAGCCGTGCGTAGATTCGTCAATTAGTTCCCTTGGTTCGATCACCACGACGCTGTCGAATTCGAGCCCTTTGGCAACGTCAGCAGTTAGCAAAGTCACCGACGTGTCGAGCGCGCGTTCACTTGCCGTGCCGTAGGTGATCGCCGCGGCGTCGAGAGCCAATGCGATCTCGTCGACCATCGCACGCGGAGCGATCACACCAACAGTGCCGCCCTGATCGGCCAATTCGGATTGCTCGATCTGAACGCGCTGGGCAACCTCTTTAGGCAATTGCTCACTGTCGAACGCACTAATCACCGGAGCAACACCACTACTGCGCACCGGACGCGGCGGTGTTAGGCCTAGCTTCGTCTGTTCAAGCACAGCAGCAGCCAGTTCCATCGCTTCTGCAGGTGTGCGGTAACCAATAGTGAGTTCAACCTCACGCACCGACCACTGCTCGGGCAGGTGCTCGATCACGTCAGCCCAGCGCGTCGGAGCCCACGGACCAGTGGCCTGTGCAATGTCGCCCACCAACGTCACCGATCCGCCGAGCGAACGGCGCCCGAGCATACGAAGTTGCATGGGCGAGAGATCTTGCGCTTCGTCAACAACAACGTGCCCATAGGCAGGAATGAGCTGTTCACCCTCTTTCAAGGGCTTGGTTGGGCCCAACAGCAACCGAGCTTCGTCGATGAGAGCAACGTCGCCCGCCGTCCAAGCAATCTCGGCAAGGGAATTACTGCGATGGCGGTAGAGCAGGCCGACTTCATCGTCGTGAAGAATCGCTTTTCCAGCCAAGGCGATCAACGGCTTTGCACCGAAAAAATCGTGAATGAATTCGTGCGCGTGCAGGCGAGGCCACATGCGATCTAGAGCCTCACGAACTGCTTCGTGTCCGCGAATGGCGTCGCTGAAATCTTCTATCTCGAGATCTTTCGCCGACGGATCAATCGAGCGGATGCGCTCAACAGCACGGTTGTATTTGTCATACAAGGCCTCGATGACCATGCGCTCAATACGCTTGCGACGCACGTTGTGAGTGCCACCGCGCTTCTTGACGGCATTGATTATGCGCTTTGAATCGTCAACGGTAAGACGCAAACGATAAGGACCGTAAGGAACGTCGACATCGGCCCGCAGTGGGCGTTGTCGGTCGCGCACCGCACGCGCAATCACACGCGCCATGCGCGCATCACCCTTGACGGCTGCGGCAGCGGGCGTGTCAAAGCCACTGATGGTTATGTCTGACACCATGCCGGCAACAGTCGTAAGCGTTACGCCGGTTTCACCCAGCGACGGCAACACGTGACCGATGTAACGCAAGAACACTGGGTTGGGCCCGACAACCAACACACCTTGCAACTCGAGCGGGAAACGATACGTGTAGAGCAGGTAAGCAGCACGGTGCAACGCAACAGCGGTCTTGCCAGTGCCCGGCCCACCTTGCACAACTTGCACACCCGCAAGGGGCGAGCGAATTATCTCGTCTTGCTCGCCTTGGATCGTCGCAACGATGTCTTGCATGCGACCCGAACGCGAACGCTCGAGTGCGGCCAACAATGCACCTTGACCGGTAACTGGCAGCTCTTCAGCATCACCACTGAGCACCATGGGCTCGTCTTCGATGCCAACGAGCTTGCGCCCCTGCAGTACGAAATGACGTCGACGAGCAAGGCCCATAGGGAATCGGCCAGTCGCTCGATAAAACGGTTCGGCGACGGGCGCGCGCCAATCGACGACGAGCGGTTCTTGGTTGCGACCCGACACTCCCATGCGCCCGATATAGAAGTGCTCGCCCTGAATTTCATCGAGCCGCCCGAAACAAAGCGGTTGATTGCCGAGCTCGAGCTGTTCGAGCCGAGCCATGCTGGCGCGCACCACCACGTCGCGTTCAGTGCGAGCTTGAAACGTGCCGCCGCGCCCGATATCGAGCACGTCGTTCATGGCCGCTTTGGCCGTTTCTTTCAGTTCTTCTACGCGCTCGTAGGCGTGGTCTAAGTAGGCCTGCTCCGCCTGGAGCTCTGGGTGTGTACTCAAGAGGGCATTTAGTCTAGGACGACCCCGCCGCCGGGCGCGAACATGCTGCCAGCTGGAGTTTTCGGGACGAAACTACATGGCCCGTTCCAAAGCGCCCTGAAACCCCGTATTCTGATTCTGAACTTCTTCAGTAAAGAAACGGAAACGTTAATGAGTGACCAACGCGGAACAAACCCTGAGCCCAACCGCCCCGTGGCCTACAGCCGAGGCACACGCACGTTCGACGCAAATGCCTACTTGGCCGAGGCCGCAGCGGCGGCAAACGCGCAGCCGAAGCTCGACAAAGAGCAAACCGAGCGGGCTCGCACCATTGTCTCCGAGACCATTGCCGAGCTTCGCGCTTTTCGCCTGCAGGCCGGCATGATCGAGCCTGACGCCGTCGACCGGGCCGCCAACATCGCCGTTGGCAAGCTGCTTGGCGATGACATCGTCGCCGGCACGCCTGGTTCAGAACTCTCAAGCGACCAACTTGTGAGACGCCAAGAGATTGCTGACTTCTTGGACGAAGACATCACTCACGCCAACGAACTGCGCCGCCGTCTCGGGCAGTTCGAGCTCACCCAACGAGACGACGTACGCGAAAGCCTCGGCCCAATCATCAAGCCGCTAGAGGTCGCTTTCCAGCGCACCAATTCTCCTGCTTCTCCTGCGCAAGAGCACGGTCTGTAATTACGTCGCGTACGACGCAGTCGCCGTACGCGACACTTAGGCATGTTTTCACCGGCTGACGTCAAAACATTTCGCTTTGTTTCGTGGCGCTTTGACGAAGCCGACTTCATTGCATACTTCGATTACGCATTCGACGACGACGTCTACTTCACCGAGACCTATCAGTTCCCAAAACCAGCCGAACCACTAAGCGCGGAACGCAAAACGGCGCTCGACAAAACGCTCTTTCTATTGTCGCTAGTCGCGGGGGTCAGCTACTACAAAGCCGCCGTGCCGCACACCGCTGTTATCGAGAGCGGGCGCCCTACTGACGCGCAAGTCGCGTTCTTGCACGATATTTACGTCAACGGGCTTGGCGAGTTTTCGTATGAAAACAATCTGAGCCTGCAACACGGCATCGACTTTCAATACGAGTCAACGGCGTCTAACACCGGCCTTGCGCAATTGCATTTACAACGCCGTTCGCTAGTTGCCATTGGCGGAGGCAAAGACTCGTGCGTCAGCGTCGAGATCTTGCGCGCCGCCAACGAACCAATGCTGCTTGGGTCGATCAACACACCACGAGCAATTCTCGACACAGCGGCCGTGTCGGGCTTTGAACACGTATTTGCGAAACGCTCGTTGTCACCCGAATTAACGCGCATCAACGGTGAGGGTGCATACAACGGCCACGTTCCGATCACGGCGATCGTTTCGCTTGCACTCGTCGCCCTTGCGATCATCAATGATTGCGACAGCGTGGTGATGTCAAACGAGCGCTCAGCTTCATTCGGCAATCTGTTCTACGACGGGCGCGAGATAAATCATCAGTACAGCAAGAGTTTGATAGCCGAGCAGCAGATTGCCGACTTGATTGCTACATCAATCTCGCCACAGATCAACTACTTCTCGTTGCTGCGTCCGCTTTCAGAACTTGCAATTGCACGACGCTTCGCCGAAACCGATCGCTACGACAGAGTGTTCGTCAGTTGCAATCGCGCGTTCAAACTCGATCCCTCAGCACGCAGCGACCGTTGGTGCGGTAATTGTGACAAGTGTCGGTTTGTCTTTCTTGCACTCGCAACAGCAATGACTCCGCAGAGACTGTTCGACATCTTCAACGCCGACCTTTTGCAAGACATCACGCAAAGTGAAGGTTTTGATGCGCTCATTGGCTACAACGCATTCAAACCATTCGAATGCGTTGGTGAAGTCGAAGAGTCGATCGCTGCGTTCTTGATGCTCATGCAATCGCAAGATTGGCGCGATCACGCGTTGGTTCAACGCTTTGCACAACAGATCCTGCCTAAGCTCGACTTGCCAGCCGATGTCGTCGAACGCCCTTTGGTCGTTGGTAAGTCGCATCGACTGACGAGTCGATACGTGGAGATGCTGTGAGACTGTCAGACCTTACGCACAAACGTGTTGTGATCTGGGGGGCCGGGCGCGAGACCGGCGCGGTGTTGCGCGCGGCAGAACGGCAAGGTATTCACCTTGACGCCCGCATCATTGATGAAAACGATGGCCAGGGAACAATCGAGATGGTGCCTGTGCTGCGCGGTGCCAACGCGATGAAGCAACTCGAGACCGCAGACGTAATCATCCGCTCACCTGGCATCAGTCGCTACCGGCCCGAACTGGTTGATGCCGTTGCCCGTGGCGTCAAAGTCACAAGCGCAACAAACCTTTGGTTCGCCGAGGAGTACCGCAACGTCATTGCCGTTACCGGCACCAAAGGCAAGAGCACAACCTCATCGCTCATCGCTCATTTGCTCGACGGCGTAGGTAAGACGGCGCAATTGGCCGGCAACATCGGCCAGTCGCCGATTGATTTCGTCGGACGAACACTGCCCGACTGGTGGGTTCTCGAGCTGTCGAGTTTTCAAACGTCAGATCTCACACGCTCGCCCGACATTGCTGTCCTCACAACGTTGTCGGCCGAACATCTCGATTGGCACGGCAGCTACGAGCACTACCGCGACGACAAGCTGAACCTTTTCTCACATAACCCAAGCACGATCTCAGTTGTAAACATGACCGATCCCGGCGCCAAAGGTCTTGCACCCCTGTTGCCACACGTCGTCGAAGTGTCTGACATGTCGGGCGTTTACATCGACAAGAACGCGTTTTACTACAACGGCGCGCGCCTCTTTCCTGCTTCTGGTTTGCAACTAGTCGGGCGACACAACTTGCAACTTGCATGTCTGGCCCTCACGGCTGTTGCGCAAACTGGCGTTTCATTGACCAACGAAGCATCTGCACTCGAGCGCGCACTCCGCACGTTTGAAGCGTTGCCCCACCGACTTGCGCCAATCTCTAGCTTCAACAACGTGCTCTATGTCGACGACGGACTTGCGACCGTTCCGGCAGCCACCATGGTCGCCCTTGATGCTTTTGCCGACCGGCCGACCACCGTGCTGCTCGGCGGCCACGACAGGGGCATCTCATACGAAGAACTCGGTGCCCACATTGCCGAACGCACCACTGACCTCCGCGTTCTCACCATGCCTGCCAACGGCGAACGAATTGCCCAAGCCATCGATCACGCTCTGCAACGCCATCCAAACGACCACGTGGTCATCAACGCGACAACGGGTCTCGAAGACGCCGTTCGACAAGCGGCCGTGATCACTCCCCCTGGTGGGGTTGTCTTGCTCTCGCCTGCCGCTGCGAGTTTCGGCGCATTTCGTGACTACGTCGAGCGCAGCGATGCCTTCGTCGGTGCTGTTCAGAACGTGATCGAGCAAAGCTCACCTTGACGAGTAGCCCGCCGTAGCACGGCCTGCGCTTGAGGCCAGTAACGTCTGAGCGTGAACATCACGAACACCAGCTTTCTCGACGCGTGTCGAAACCAGCCCAGCGAGCACGTTCCCGTGTGGTTCATGCGGCAAGCGGGTCGATCGTTGCCTGAATACAAAGCTGTTCGTGGCACAGGCGACATTCTGAGCGCCATTCGCCAAGCTGAACTCGTTACCGAGATCACGCTGCAACCGATCCGTCGCTACGGAGTCGATGCAGCGATCTTGTACTCCGACATCATGGTTCCCCTCGCCGCGATCGGCTTTGGTGTCGAGATTGTGCAAGGCGTTGGCCCTGTTGTCGAGAAACCGTTTGCGAGTGCAGACGATCTCGAGCGCATTCGCAGTCTTGAGCCAGACGACGACACGCCTTACGTAATCGAAGCCGTTCGCCAACTCGTCAACGAACTAACAATCCCGTTGATTGGCTTCGCCGGCGCGCCGTTCACGCTTGCTGCTTATCTGATCGAAGGCGGCCCCTCAAAGAACTACAGCAAGGTCAAAGCTCTCATGCACGGCGATCCGGCTTTGTGGGCTGCACTCATGGATCGTTTGGCCGAGCTGTCTCTGGCATCGCTTCAATCGCAGATCGACGCGGGCGCAAGCGCAGTACAGCTGTTCGACTCGTGGGCCGGCGCACTATCGCGTGCTGACTACGAGGCGTATGTTTTGCCGGCAACGCGCAAGATCTTTCAGGGGCTCGCACATTCCGGTGTTCCGCGAATCCACTTCGGAGTTGCGACTGGTGAACTACTTGCGTCGATGGCTGATGCAGGTGCCGATGTTGTCGGCATTGACTGGCGCGTAAATCTTCGCGATGCGCGTCAACGAGTTGGTGCGCGTGCAATACAAGGCAATCTCGACCCCGCCATCTGTCTCGCTCCGTGGGAGGTTGTTGAGTCTGAAGCAACCACGGTTCTCAACGATGGCGCTAGTGCTATTGCTGGCCACGTATTCAACCTCGGTCACGGCGTGCTGCCCGAGACGAGCCCCGACACGCTTGCGCGCCTCGTCGAACATGTTCATAGCTATCGACAAGCGCCGCTGAGCTAACTGACGTGCGACTGCCGTTCTCCGAAATCAACCGACCACATGTGGTCATTGTCGGCGGAGGCATAACGGGCTTGTCTGCTGCGTGGGCGATGAGTCGACCGAAACTCATTCGCGATCGCAACGCTCGAGTGATTACACCGCGCATCACGATCCTCGAATCAAGCGACCAGCTCGGCGGCAAGATTCGCACTAACGAGTTTGCCGGGCGTCTGGTTGACACTGGCCCTGACGCCTTTCTCGCTCGCACTCCGTCGGCCGTACAGCTGTGCAACGAACTCGGCCTCGCCGACGAACTCGTTCCGCCGACATCACTTGCGCCGATGATCTACTCGCGTGATCGACTGCGACGATTTCCATCGCATCAGGTGCTTGGCATTCCTGCGAGCGTGCGAACGCTTCTCGCATCGAACGTAGTCAGCAAGGTCGGTGCGTTGCGCGCCGCAGCCGACTACACGCTGCCAATGTCAGCCGGGCGCGCTGAAAGCGACCCGACACTCGGTTCAGTCGTCTCGGCACGGCTCGGCCGCGAGGTGTTGGAGCGAGTGGTTGACCCGCTAATCGGTGCAATCAACGCCGGTTCGACACACGACTTGAGTCTTGCCGCCAGCTCCCCGCAGATCGCTGCCATGACCGAACATCACGGCAGTCTGATGCGCGGCACCAAGCGTCGACTTGCGACCACAAAAGCAGCGGCTCAACGCTCTGCATTTCTTGCGCCAGTGACAGGTATGCAAACGATTGTCGCTGAACTCGAAAAGCAGTTGGGGGAAAGCGGCGTTGATATCCGCACGCACGCCAACGTGAGCGCGCTACGACGCGGCCCCGCACGCCCGTGGTCGTTACACCTCGACGGCGAGCCTGGTGAAGTAATTGAGGCCGACGCCGTTCTGATCGCAACGCCCTCGAGCGTCGCTGCCGATCTGTTGCGCGAAGTGTGTCCCGAAGCAATTGCTCCATTGCAAGCCATCACGTACGCGTCAGTCGCCGTCGTGCGTTTGGCCTACGAGCGAGACAAGATCGCCAACAAACTCGAATCGACTGGCTATGTGGTGCCGAGCGTCGACGGAAAGCTCACGACCGCCAGCTCGTGGGCGTCGTCGAAGTGGCAGCACCTCAACGCGCCAAGTCACGCAACCTTTCGCGTCTCAGTGGGGCGCATGGGCGACGAGCGACACAACGAGATCGACGACATCGAGCTGATCGCGGCGGTACATAAAGAACTCGAGCCCGTAATTAGCCTTACCGGCCAACCGGTAGACGCCGACGTGACTCGCTGGGATTCTTCGTTTCCGCAGTACGAGCCCGGCCACAACGCCAGGGTCACGCAGATCGAACACGCTCTCGGGCGGCTCAGGAGTATTACGGTGGCGGGCGCTGCTTACCACGGGCTTGGCATCCCGGCTTGCATCAAAAGTGCAGGTGAAGCGGCCGAATCCTTGCTCGCAGAGCTAGCTACGAACCATGAAAGGAAGTAGTGCTGAGAGCCCTGATCAAGAGGTGCCCTCACGAAGCGACAGGCGGGCGCCACTTCGTGAGGACAAGCTTTGGAGCGCCTATCGGAAAACCCGACAAGCGCTCGCCGGCGGCGACCGGAGAAAGGGTCGCTTGCCTTCGTCCGCCAGAGCCGGCATTGCTGCCAACCGCTGCTCTTGTTGTGCCCCAGACTACATGTAACTAAACGCTTAACTTTTGGCAAACAACAAAAATGCTAGAAAGACCTGGTAGGAGTCCTCGATGAAGACAAAAATGGTTCGTTCGCCCTATGACGAGAGCGAAATTGGCGAGGTTCCTGAACATTCTGATGCCGACGTAGACGCGGCTGTGCAGGCAGCACGACGGGCTGTGTCGGTTGAACAACTCCCTGCGTGGCGGCGTGCCGAGATCCTCACAGCGGCCTCCGACATGATCGGCGCTCGGCGCGAAGAGCTTGCTCACACGATTAGCCGAGAGGCCGCCAAACCCATTTCAACGGCCCGCACCGAGGCTGCCCGGGCTCTCTCAACCATTGGCTTCTCTGGCCTCGAAGCCCGCCATCTGGGCGGTGAGGTGCTCCCCATGGAGGGCAGCATGATGGGCGAGGGCAAGCTGGCCTTTACCCAGCGAGTGCCGATCGGCGTCGTCGCTGCGATCAGTCCATTCAACTTTCCGCTCAACCTGGTCGCCCACAAGGTCGGGCCGGCGCTCGCCGCTGGTTGTCCGGTCGTATTGAAGCCCGCCAGCCAAACCCCGTTCTCGGCCCTTGCGTTGGCCGAGATTCTCGCCGAATGCGGTCTGCCTGAAGGGTGGCTCAACGTCGTCACGGGCCCGGGCTCCACGGTCGGCGACGCACTGATCAGTCATCCAGATGTTGCATACGTTTCCTTCACCGGCTCAGCCGACGTGGGCTGGCAAATTCCAGCCAAGGCGCCGCGCAAGAAGGTTGCGCTCGAACTCGGAAACAGCACGCCGGTCATCATCGAGCCCGACGGCAATTGGGAGCAAGCAGCACACAGCATTGCTGTTGCCGGATATACCCATGCCGGCCAGTCATGCGTCTCTGTGCAGCGCGTTTACGTGCAAGAACAGATTGCCGGTGACTTCACACGTTTGCTTGCCGACCTTGTGAGCGCGCTACCGGTCGGCGATCCAAGCGACGAAACGACCGCCGTGTCGTCGATGATCAGTTCGAATGAACGTGATCGCGCTCACTCTTGGATCAAAGAAGCAACCGAACAAGGCGCCGACTTGTTGTGCGGCGGCGAGATCGAGGGTTCGTTGCTGACGCCCGCCGTACTTGCAAACACGACTATTGACATGGCGGTGCAAAACAAAGAGATATTTGCACCCGTGGTCGCTGTGCAGGCCTACGAAACTCTTGACGAAGCGGTCGACCTTGCCAACGGAACGCGTTACGGCTTGCAAGCGGGCATCTTCACTGACGATGTGCACACTGCGTTGCGCGCATCACGTGAACTGCACTTCGGTGCCGTACTGATCAATGAAGTGCCAACTTGGCGCGCCGACATCATGCCTTACGGCGGTGTGAAAGACAGCGGCAACACTCGCGAAGGTCCACGCTACGCAATTGAATCAATGACCGAAACACGTCTTGTGGTGATGGATCACTGACACGCTCACCTCTGCGCACTCCGTTCACTGCGGTGCTGTCCGCAGTTGCCAGCGGTGCTGCCCTCACGCTCTCTGAGTCACCGCACAACTATTGGTTCTTGGCCATCGTTGGTTTGGCCGTTCTGTATCGCGCGCTCGATGCCAAGCCCGCGCGTCAGCGCTTCTTAATAGGATGGATCGCTGCGCTCGTAATGTTCGGCTTTGGCCTTGCCTGGCAACGTCAATTCAGTACGCCGGGTTGGCTAGTTCTCACCGCTTTTGAAGCAGCATTTGTGGGATTCGCCTGCGCCGCAGTGCCCGACAAGGGCAAGGGCCGACCGTTTGTTTTCGTTGCCGCACTAGCTTTCGCCGAAGCAATGCGAGTGCGTTGGCCCTGGGGTGGTTTGCCGATGGGCGGAATGACCACCGGCCAAGCATCGGGCCCCCTTTCGTCGGCTGTTGCTGTTGTCGGCGAACACGGCCTTGTTGTGCTTCTTGCGTTGCTTGCGGTCGGCCTGCGTCAGTTCATTTCGCGGAGCCCAGCACGATGGACAGCCGGATGGTTCTTTCTCGCACTCGCAACCGTGCCGGTGATCGTCGGAGACGCAGTCAACGTGAAGTCGAGTGGAGAGATGCGCGTCGCGACTGTGCAAGGCGGCGGCGTTCAAGCACTCACGCGCGATCAGCAAGATGCGCGTGCTGTGTTCGCGCGTCATTACGAAGAAACCTCGCAAGTCGTCAGCCCCGTCGACCTCATCGTGTGGCCTGAGAACGTGATCGATGTCGACGCTCCCATTGAGACAACGCAGATAAGTCCGGCGATGTCGTCACTTGCGCAGCTTCACGATGCGCCGATCGTTGCCGGCGTTGTTGAATCTGAGAATCGTCGCTTTCGCAATGCCGTAGTTGTCTGGAACGCTGACGGCACAATCGGGTCGCGCTACGAAAAGGTTCATCGAGTGCCATTCGGCGAGTACGTCCCGTTTCGCTCACTCGTCGATCGTGTCGCCGATTTGTCGCAAGTGCCCTACGACGCCGTCGAAGGCAAGGGCCCAGAAACATTACGCGTCGGTGATCACACGGCCGGTGTGGTCGTTTCATTCGAGGGACTATTCGCCACGCGCGCGAGAGCGGCCACTCGCGAAGGAGGCGAAATCCTCCTCGTGCCCACGAACGCCTCGTCATACAAGTCAGCCAACGTTGCAAAGTCGCAAGTGCAAGCAGCGCGCCTTCGCGCAATCGAAACCGGACGTTGGGTCGTACAAGCATCACCAACAGGCATCAGCACCATCGTCGACAACAGCGGACACATCGTCGCCGAAAGCAAAATTGGGCCGCCCGCCGTGCTTGAAGCAACTGCTTCGCTGTCGTCCACCAAAACGCCCTACACAAAACTCGGCGACGCCCCGACAATCATCATCTCCGGGCTCATCCTGTTGCTGTCGCTAGGCCGTCGCGCCGCATCTCGTTCAGGACTCACCAAACTCATCGCCGACCGCCGCGAAGCCCGCCGCCGCGCCCGTCAACCAATCTCCGCCGCCGCTCGCCGCCGCGAAGCCCGCCAGAACCAAGCGGAGTAGTCGCCGGCCACCCTTGCGCACGGCAGAAACACACTCGCTCTCCACTCTTGCGAACCGCGCCCATCCCACCTTTCACCTACCCAAGAAGCCCACTTCCGGGCCAAAACCAAACCATTTTTGGGCTTCTTGGGTACTTGAAAGAGCGCGCGAGGCGGAGCGCAGCGAACGCCGGAGGAGTGCAGACCTAGGCGGAGCGAAGCGACCGCCGGTGGGTTGTCGCCAGAGCGCGCGAGGCGGAGCGAAGCGACCGCCGGTGGAGTGAAGATCTAGGCGGAGCGAAGCGAACGCCGGTCAGTGCAGAACCAGCGGGAGCCAGATTCGCCCGTGGCAAGGCCGCAGGCGAGGAAGCTGGCGACGGGCCAGTGACGAGCCGAGAACGCCGCCACGGGCGAATCTGGCCCCGGTGGTGGTTAGGTGGGGAGGCCGGAGCGGCCATCAAGTGCAGGATCGAGATCTTCGGGGTGATGCACGAAAAGAATCTTGTTGAAGATCACGTACTTGAGAATCCACAACACTGCGAAGGCACCAAGCGACGCCGTGGGGACGATGAAACTTTGCAGACCATGGCTGGCACCTGCGTCTTTGGCGATCTTTTCAGCCAAGTCGGACACGCCGATCGAGCAACCGAGGCCAATGGCAAACATCACCCAAAACGGGATGACCTCTTTCATCAGGTGCGAGCGGCCACGCTTGCCCCACACCCAATTGCGGTTGAGAAAGTATGAAGGCACGGCCGCAACCGTCGACGCAATCGCACCCGAGCGCCCACCGCCAACCTTCAGCACGCCGAAGCAAAAAGCCTGCACCGTAAACGTAATCACGACCGAAACCGCCGACACTGCGCTGTACTTGAACAGCTTTCGGGCGGTCTCAGACTCGACTCGGGCGCGAAGACTTGTGGCGAGATCACTCATGGGTACTTCCAGCGTACCCCGACCTGTTCCGGCCATATCGCAGCAGATGCAATTATTCACACTGTGTCTGAGCGCCTCAACCAACTGATTTCGCTGCTCAACCTGCAAGACCTGGGCGACGGAATTTTTCTCGGCACGCCATCAAACGAGCCTCACGTCAGAGCATTCGGCGGCCAGGTAGCTGCGCAGGCGCTTGTAGCTGCTGGCATGACTGTCGAGGGCGATCGCAATGTGCACTCGTTGCATTCGTACTTCCTGCGACCCGGTCAACCAGCACGATCGACGACTTACGTTGTCGATCGAGTGCGCGACGGGCGGTCGTTCTCAACTCGTCGCGTCGAGGCATGGCAAGCCGACCGTTTGATTTTCAGTTTGTCTGCATCGTTTCACTTGGCTGAGTTCGGACCGTCACACGGCAGCGAAATGCCAGAAGCGCCCGATCCGCTTTCACTCGCACCTTTCGAAGAACGCTTTGCCGGTCGCGACGACGAGTCAGACATGGCCCGTTGGTTCGTGCGCGCAAGGCCGTTCGATATTCGCTACACAGAAGCAACGCCCTTCGACGCTCCCGTCATCGGTCGCGCTGCGCACCAACAAGTGTGGATCAAGACTGCAGCACAGCTCCCCGACAATCCGTTGTTGCACGCATGCGTCGCTGCGTACGCGTCGGATATGACATTGCTCGACGCGATCCTGCTGACACACGGCATGAGTTGGACCGACCGCGCAATCATGGGGGCAAGCCTCGACCATGCGATGTGGTTTCACGCACCATTTAGGGCCGACGAGTGGCTGCTCTTCGATCAAGTCAGCCCCATTGCCGCCGCCGGGCGAGGCCTGGCCAGGGGTGAGGTTTGGACCCAAGACGGCCGCCACGTGGTGAGCATCGTGCAAGAAGCGCTGCTACGACCACCCGGCATGGCCTCCGATCGGCAACAATCTTCGGTGTGACGGCCAAATCGATAGGTAAGCGGTCGACGTTGGGGGCCATTGGTTTGGCTGCGCTGTTGATCGCCGGATGCTCCGGGTCAAGCAACGACAAGCAAGAACCGACGACCACAACGACGGCACTGAGCACGACGACTACGAGCGATCCGACGGGTCCGCCGCCGGCGCTCAAGATCATGCCGATTGCAACCGTCGACAAGCCGACAGCAATGGCAACGCGTTCCAACGACGCAACCCTTTATGTCGCCGAAAAACCCGGACGTGTTCGCGAGATCAACGGCACAATCGTCAACCCTGATCCGGTGCTCGACATCTCATCAGAGGTCAGCACTGGTGGCGAACAAGGTTTGCTCGGGATTGCGTTCGCACCAGACAAGCCGTTGCTTTACATCGATTACACCGACCGCGCCGGCGACACTCACATTGTCGAATACACAATGAACGCCTTGGGCAAGGCCGATGTCGGCACGCGACGCGAGTTACTCACGATTGATCAGCCGTATCCGAATCACAACGGAGGGCAACTTGCCTTTGGGCCCGACGGTTATTTGTACATCGGCATGGGCGACGGCGGCAGCGCAGGAGACCCGCAAAAGAACGCGCAGAACTTGACTGTCTTGCTCGGCAAGATCTTGCGCATCAATCCGACACCGACAGCAACGCTCCCCTACACAATCCCGTTTGACAATCCGCTCGTTAAGCAGAGCGGTGCACGCGGTGAAATCTGGGCGTATGGCCTCCGCAACCCGTGGCGGTTCTCGTTTGACAGAGAGAATCAAAGTCTTTGGATTGCCGACGTAGGGCAAGGCAAGTGGGAAGAAATCGACCGCGTCGACAAAGACCCAAAGGGCGGCGAAAACTACGGTTGGCCACTTCGCGAGGGCACTCACAAACAAGATGGTGAAAAACCCAAAGACGCAATCGACCCGATCTACGAGTACGACCACAGCAACGGCGCTTGTTCGGTTACCGGAGGTTACGTTTACCGCGGCGACACCATCGCTGAGTTGACTGGTCGCTACGTGTTTGGCGACTACTGCAACGGACAGATCTCGTCACTCACAAAACGTGGAACGGTTTGGGCTGCCGACAGCTTGCAACTCAAGGTCGCGAACCTCTCTTCATTTGGTCAAGACAACACCGGCGAGTTGTACACGCTCAGCCTCGACGGCCAGATCGGACGCATTGATGCCGCCCAGTAGTCAGGTTGAATACTGGAACGACCCAGCCGTGGCGGCTGATCTGCAGTCGGTCAGTCATGGTGTCAGCACATTCGCCAAGCGCATAGAACATCAAATCCCGAGAGAGTCGAGCATCGTCGAACTCGGCTGCGGTGTTGGCGACGACGCCTCTTACTTGGCGAGCAAGGGCCATTCGGTTATCGCCATTGACGTGTCAGAACCTCTTCTCGAGGTTGCAGCCCAACGATTCGCCAATTACGACAACCTCTCGTTCCGTCAAGCCGACATCAGTCAACCGCTCGACGTCGGCGGCGACACATGCGACGTGGTGTACTCGCGCTTTTCACTGCACTACTTCGACGACGAAACAACCGAGCGGATTCTCGGCGAGGTGTTCTGGATACTCAGAAACGGCGGACAGTTCTTTTTCGCCGCACGATCGACAGACGACCCGCTCTACGGGAGAGGCACAGAAATCGCACCTGACATGTTCGAGCTCGACGGACACGTCAGACACTTCTTCAGTCGCGACTTCGCGCTCGACTTGATGGAAGACATCGGCTTCATTGATGTGGAAGTCGAACTAGGTCAAAGCAAGATCTACGGAAACCAACTTGCGTTCGTCCTATGCAGCGGACGTCACCCGTAACAAGCAGTTAAGGCCGCGCTGACATCGGTTGGTAAGCACGCTCATCGGGCCCGATGTAGAGCTGACGAGGCCGGGCAATCTTGCTTTCGTTGCCAACGAGCTCGCCCCAGTGCGCCAGCCATCCAGACATGCGCGGTATGGCGAACAGCACGGTGAACATGTCGGTGGGAAAACCCATAGCTTGATAAATCAAGCCCGAGTAGAAGTCGACGTTTGGGTAGAGCTTGCGAGAGATGAAGTACTCGTCGTTGAGTGCAACCTCTTCGAGCTTCAACGCAATGTCGAGCAACGGATTCTTACCCGTTACTGCAAAAACCTTTTCGGCCTGCTCTTTGATGACGCGAGCACGCGGGTCGTAGCTCTTGTAGACGCGGTGACCGAAGCCTTGCAGCTTGCGCTTGCCCGCCTTGACGTCTTCGATCACACCAGCAACGTTGTCGTATGAACCGATCTCGTTAAGCATGCGCAACACAGCTTCGTTTGCGCCGCCGTGACGCGGGCCGTACAAGGCCGCTGCAGCCGCGGCCGCCGCCACGTAAGGATCAGCAAGTGACGAAGCAACCGTGCGCATCGCCGTGGTCGAGCAGTTCTGCTCGTGATCGGCGTGCAAGATAAACAACACATCAAGTGCCCGCGCCAACACAGGGTCGGGCTCGTAACGCGGCTCAGCTATGCGCCACATCATCGACAAGAAGTTCTCGCTAAAGCCGAGGTTGTTGTCGGGATAAACAAAAGGCATGCCGGCGCTGTAGCGATAAGCAAAAGCAGCAAGCGTGGGGGCTTTCGCTATCAATCGCACGATCTGGCGCGTGCGCACATCTACGTCAGCAACATCTTTCGACTCGGGATAAAACGCTGACAACGCAGCGACGAGCGACGTAAAGATGCCCATCGGGTGAGCGTCGTAGTGAAAGCCATCAATGGTCTTCTTCGCATTCTCATGGATGAAGGTGTGATGAGTAATCAGTTCTTTCCAGCTTGCATACTCAGCTGTGTTCGGCAACTCGCCGTGAATGAGCAAATAGGCAACTTCGAGATAAGTCGACTGCTCGGCAAGTTGCTCGATCGGATAACCCTGGTAGCGCAAAATGCCATTGTCGCCGTCGAGGTAAGTGATGCGACTCTCGCATGCAGCCGTCGTCATGAACGCGTTGTCGTAAAACCAAGTGCCCGGCAAAACCTTGCGCCACGCCGATGCGTCGACACCGCCGTTGACAATCGGCACTTCAACGCTCTCGCCAGTTTGGTTGTTCGTGATGGTAACGGTGTCAGCCACGAGGCTCCTCTTCATACCGGTAGACACTTGTCTCGCGCACTTTGAAACCTACGCGCTGATACAAGCGATGCGCCGCCTCACGCGACGGACGCGATTCGAGATTGATGTTGCGAGCCGATGCCTTTTGAGCGCGCTCGATTGCGGCATTGGTTAGGTGCTCACCAATGCGAAGGCCGCGATGCGCCTCGTCAACGACAACGTCTTCAATCCAAGCTTTGAGGCCAACGGGAATGCGACTCAGCACCAACGTGAGCGATCCAACAAGTTCGCCATCGACACGCGCCATGAAAAGCACGCTGTCAGATTCGACTACGGCAGCTAGCCATTCGCGCGTAGGAGCCGGCGCTGAGCTCGACAGCTGTGGCATGAGCTTTGCCCACGCCTCGACGATTTCATCAGTGACGGTCGTCACTTCTTCGATTACTACGTCAGTAAGGGTCGACACGTGTTGGCAGTGTAGATGCTTCAAATCCCTGTGGCTGGCCCCGTTCAAACGTCGCCTGTTTGTGAAAACAACTCTCACATACACTCGGTAATCAATGACTTACACCGAACTTCCCCCTGCCGGCTGGTATCCCGATCCCGCACCCGCAAACCCCGGCACGCAGCGTTACTGGAACGGCCAAAGCTGGACCAACCACACCGCCCCCGGCCAGGCCCCTAGCGCCCACTTCACCCCTTCTGGCTGGTCGCCACAACCGGCCCGCCCAACCAGCGGCCCAGGCTCGCTCGCATCACTGCCACTCCGCCTTTGCGCCCGATTGATCGACGGGCTCCTCGCCTCTGTGGCGATGGCCGTCGTAGTCGGAGGCTCCCTGCTCATAGCCTCACCCTTTGTCGGCGAAGTCTTTCCGCCGGGCTGGGAAGACGAGAGCTACGAAGGACCCGTCCCCGGCATCTTTTGGCTCTACCTCGTCGGCATCGTTGCCTTGGGCGTCTGCAGCCTTTTGGTTATGGCTTACGAGGCCATAGCAACGGCCAAATACGGGCGCACTCTTGGAAAGGCCCTCGTACACATCAGGCCGCTTCGCCGCGACGGTTCGCCGCTCAGCATGGGCCGCTCGTGGGGCCGCTCTGCTTTCATTTATCTACTCGGTGGCCAAAACGGCGTGGGACTCATCGACACGTTGTGGTGTCTATGGGACGACGAAAAGCAGTGTCTCCATGACAAGGCAGCTGACACCGTCGTCGTTAACGACTGACCAAAGCACTGTCGGCCGCGCCTAACCAGGCGCCACTAACCAGGCGCCACTAACCAGCGGAACCGCTAGGCGACTTCGACGCTGGCGCCGTCAGCGGCCGGGATGACCTCTGAAAGCAGGTCGTCGAGCTCGCTCAGGAACGAGGTAGCACGATCGCGCTCGCCCTGGGCGGCCTTGGTGCGTGCTTCGGCTTCTTCGGCAGCACGGGAATGGAATGCGGGAAGACTTTTCACTTCGTTCCTCCTTTCGAGCTGATCTGCGAGACCCTCGAATGAGGTATCGGCTGTTTTCGGCCGGCACTTGAGAGACAAGATGGGATCGAGTCGATCGACCTATTTGCACGGCCCCGATCACCACTCTCTGGGTTGACAGGTCGGGCACCAGTAGACGTCGCGTGCTTGCGCCCCGATGCGGCTCGACTCGACGAGAGTGCCGCATCGACGACATGGCCGGCCCGTTCGTCGATAAACCCAAGCCCGTTCACCCCCTGGGCCAAAACTGCGAGCCATCGTGCGAAAACTTGGCGACCCCGACGCGTCGTTCGACATCTGCACGTTTTCTTTCATCAAGCTCGACGCAGTCACGATCAGTCGATCGAAAGCTTCGATGTCGATTGCACTCTGCGGTTTCCACGGATTGTGATGTTCGAGAAAGAGCGATTCGCAGCGATAGATGTTGCCGATGCCTGACACCACTTGCTGATCGAGCAACAGAACGCCGAGCTCTAACGACGCGCTACGCGTATTTGCACGCCGCCGCACCTCGTCGAGATCAAGGTCGGCGAGAACATCAGGCCCAAGGCCGCTCAACGACTGATGCGACTCGACGGCCGCTCCCTCGAGCAGCTCAATGACTGGCGCGTTGAAACAGACGGCAATGCGGTCGCCGCATTCGACGACAAACTTGGCCTGCCACGCCGGCTTACGCCACCGGTCGCCGGCTCTATATACGTGCCACGAGCCGGTCATTCGCATGTGCGTGTGGAGCGTGAGGCCGTTCGAGAACCCAATCAGTAGATGTTTTGCGCGCGGTTGAATCGTCTCGATTTTCGTGCCCACCAACGGCGCAGCATCGACACCCAGCACACTGGAACGCGCGGCGGTCACTTCACGGCCTTCGAGCCATCGCCGCATGTTGGTCGCCGTGCGAAAGATGGTGTCGCCCTCAGGCATCTCGCACGCTCGCCACCCAGCAACGGTTCACGCGTACTTCACCAGGCCTTTGGGAGTCGGGACGAATCCGCGCTCTTTCAACAGCACTGCCATCTCATCGGGCAAACGCTCGAAACTCAGCTTTGGCAAACGCTCACCCACCAACGTCAACAGTGCGTCGATCGCCGGGCCCTCCCACGATTCGTCGTAATCACGAAACACCTGCAGACCCTTGCCATTCTTTTCGACGAATAGCGCAAGCTCACCGTCGACGAGGATGACGTACGCGCCAGCCACGCGCTGCGGCCCCTTGCTGGGCCAAGCAACCGACACACCAAAAGGATTCGCCGGGTCGGTTGCCGCCAACAACACGGCACGAGGAGCACCCGATGGAGTGCCGTCGCGAAAATTACGCAGGCGGTCAACTGCTCCGGGTAATGCGAACTGCAAACCACCAAGACCGGCCACGAAGTAGCCACGCCGAATGCGCCCACCTTCTTCCATTGCCTTCAACACCGGATAGACGGAAGCAAACCCACCCGGCACACCCTCACCGCGCACCGCTTCGCGGGTTAGTACACCGTGACGCTCGAGCAACAGATTGACGAGCGTCGATGCAGCCATCGTCGGTTCGCTTGTAGCCACAGTGTTGACGAGTGACCATCGCCCTTGCGCAGTCGGAGGGCCAAGTGCTGTTATATGGCCGACACGCGGACGTCGAGATGTCGACCGACGCGATGGTCGAGATGTGCGACTGCCGTTGAACGCGCGCACGGCGCTGAATGAGTCGTTGGTGACTTCTCCGGCCCACACCAAATCCCACAAGGCGTCGAGCGTGGTGCGCTCGCTCGTATGCACGAGATCACGAAAGAAACATGCGCCGCGCGTCTTGAAGATTTCGCGCAATCGCTGATGCTCGGGGTCGTCGGGCGCCTCTGTTGTCGTCGCCAATCGCTCGGCGAGCATTTCGGCTTGACCTCGGACGAACAGTCGAATCTTGCCGTCGCTCTGACCAAGCGGACCGGCACCAACCCACATCACTTCGCCAGCTGCCATCAAGTCATCGAGCAGGCGAGGCGAGTAGTTGCGAACACGACTGGCGAGTACATCGCGTTCAATTACTGACGCAGGAATCGCCACACCTTGCAACCGTGAGATTGCTTCATAAGCACGATCTAGACCGCCAGAGTCAGCACCCACCCCTTGCCACGCGGGCAAGAATCGCACCATTGCTTCGACGTTGGTCGGCTCAATCTCTTTGCGTAGAGCTGCAAGTGACCGCTGACGCAAAATACGGAGCACTTCGGTTTCGCACCACTCGCGCTCTGATCCGTCGGGCCGAAACTCACCACGAACAACTGTGTTTTCACGCATCAGTTGACGCATGACTTCTTCAATGCGATCAGCCGGCAGACCGAATCGAAGTGCAGGTTCAGCTGAAACAAACGGACCATGCGTTCGCGCAAACCGACGCAGCACTTGCAACGCGCCATCAACCACGGCCTCTAAGAACACGTCGGCAATGCCAACCGGCAGCGCCACACCTAGGCCGTCACGATAACGACCAGCATCTTCGACTGCGATCAAACGTTCGACGCCAGCGATACGCACCGACACTGCTCGACGCTCTCGCAACAATGCAGGCACGAACGACTCTCGGGTCGAACAACGAGCGTCGAGCTCATCAACCGAAAGATCACCGAGTCGTCGCAACATGTCGTGGGCTGCATCGACAGAAGTCGCCTTACGAGTATCGGTGAGTGCCTGTAGTTCGAGCTCAAGCTGCGCTAACACGTCGGCGTCGATGAGCTCACGCAACTCGTCACCGCCAACCAACTCTGCCAGCATGCGGCGATCAAGCATGAGCGCTTGGGCTCGACGCTCGGCCAACGGAGCATCACCCTCGTACATGAAGTTCGCCACGTAGTTGAACGCCAATGAGCTCGCAAACGGCGACGGTTGCGGCGTGTCAACCGAAACAACACGCACTTTTCGCGAGCGAATGCGCTCCATCATGTCGACCAGAGCTGGCAAATCGAAAATGTCGCGCAGACATTCGCGGTAAGTCTCGAGAATTATCGGAAACTCGGCGTACTTCGACGCAACGCTCAAGAGATTCGCAGCCTTTTGCCGCATCTGCCATAACGGCGTGCGCGACCCAGGGCGGCGACGCGGCAACAAGAGCGCCCGTGCCGCGTTCTCACGGAAACGCGCGGCGAACACCGCACTCGACCCAACGTGATTTACAACGAGGTCATCAACTTCTTCGGGCTCGAGAATCAACGCCTCGACAGCGGGCAGATCGTCGGCGTCGGGTAATCGCAAGACAATGCCGTCGTCGCTCCAAATTGCCTGTACTTCGAGATCGAGCCGCTCGCGAATCTTTGACTCGATACCGATAGCCCACGGCGCATGCACACGGGCGCCAAACGGTGACAGCACGCAAATACGCCAGTCGCCCAACTCATCACGAAAACGCTCGACAACTATCTGTTTGTCGGTGGGCAACAAACCGCCCGTTGCTGCGCTCTCTTCGTCAACATATTGCCGAAGATTCTTGACAGCCAGCGCGTCGAGCCCCGAACGCTCAGTCAGTTGCTCATCGGTAATGTCAGGAAGCTGGCGCACAAACGCACCGATTGCTTGGCCCAACTCGTAAGGCCGACCGATCGAATCGCCGTGCCAAAACGGCATCTTGCCGATCTGACCTGGTGCGGGCACCACGACGACTCGGTCACGTGTGATTTCAAGGATCTTCCACGTCGTCGCGCCGAGTAAAAACGTCTCGCCAACGCGACTCTCATAAACCATTTCTTCATCGAGTTCGCCGACACGGGCACCCTCGGGAGTGAACACGCCGTAAAGCCCACGATCAGGAATCGTGCCGCCGCTAGTGACCGCCAGCATGCGAGCACCACCGCGCGGCGTCAGCTCTTGCGTCACGCGATCCCAAACAACCCGCGGTCGCAACTCGGCGAACTCTTCACTTGGGTAACGCCCGGCGAGCATGTCGAGCACGTTCTCGAGGGCACCGCGCGTCAGTTCACTGAATGGATATGCACCAAGCGCCATCGCATAGGCGTCGTCGACGGTCGGCGTGTGCGAGCCGTAAGGAACGGCAACCATTGCGATTATCTGTTGCGCCAAAACATCGATTGGGTTGCGAGGCACGCGGGTGTGTTCGATCAACCCGTCTTGCATCCGTTCGGCCGTGACTGCTGCAACGAGCAAGTCACCACGGAACTTCGGAAAAATCGTGCCCTTCGAAGGCATGCCGACTTGGTGGCCGGCGCGCCCGATGCGTTGCAGACCGCTGGCAACCGACGTTGGAGCCTCAACCTGCACAACAAGATCAATGGCGCCCATGTCGATGCCAAGCTCGAGGCTTGAAGTAGCGACCAGCGCTGGAATCTTGCCTGCCTTTAACGCATCTTCGATCTCAAGGCGCTGTTCGCGCGCAATCGACCCGTGATGCGCTCGCACAAACTCAGGCGGTGGACCATCTGGCCGTGGTTGTCCAGTTGCTCGCGCGTCTTGTTCGGCAGCCAACTCGTTGAGCTTGTTGGCAAGACGTTCGGCGAGACGTCGCGAGTTCACAAAGATGAGTGTGCTCGTGTGACTGCGAATGAGGTCGAGCAGCTTCGGATACATCGCTGGCCAAATCGACGCCCGTTCTTCAGGATCGCCAGCCGCCGGCCCGCTCATCACAAAGTCGTCGTCGCGAACAATCGGCTTGCCCAACTGGCTCATGTCTTCGACGGGAACAACAACATCGAGATCTAGCTGCTTGCGCACGCCTGCATCAACAATTGCGACAGGCCGTTCGAGCCACTGACCCGACGCGTCTTGCTCTCGCCCGCCAAGAAAGCGCGCCACCTCATCGAGCGGACGTTGTGTTGCCGACAAACCAATGCGCTGAACGCGGCGCGCTGGATCGTCAGGATGTTTCAGCCGCACCAATCGCTCAAGGCGTTCAAGTGAGAGTGCCAGATGGGCGCCACGCTTGGTGGCCGCCATTGCGTGAATCTCGTCGATGATGACTGCCTCAACCGACGCCAGAACCTCATGAGCCGACGAAGTAAGCATGAGGTAGAGCGACTCGGGCGTCGTGATCAAGATGTCGGGTGGGTTTTTGACAAGGTCACGCCGCTCGGCCTGCGCAGTGTCGCCCGTGCGAGTGCCGACACGAATCGGAGTGACCGATTGACCGATTCGTTGGGCTTCAAGATCGATACCCGTCAGAGGCGCCCGCAGATTGCGCTCAACGTCGTAAGTCAACGACTTGAGCGGCGAGACATAGAGCACTCGTAGACGATTTGCGTCATTGGCCGGCGCAGCGCTGCTGACCAAACGATCGATTGCCCACAAAAACGCAGCCAGTGTTTTACCCGAGCCTGTTGGAGCGAGCACGAGCGTGTGATCGTCCTTGCTGATTGCATTCCACCCTTGCAGCTGAGCTGGAGTTGCTTGCGCAAAACTTGCCTCGAACCAAGATCGGGTGGCCGCAGAAAATGGAACTTCTAACGAACTCACGCCTAAACACTACGGCCCAGCTGTGACAATTCCCCAGAAACCATCCAGATTGAAAAGTTGGGGGTTTGGATAACGACGTGTGCGCAGTAACTTTGTGGGCAATGACTGCGCTCTCTTGGGAACGACACCCGAAACTCAACAAGCCCGTCGTGGTCGCCGCTTTTGGTGGCTGGAACGATGCTGGCGATGCCGCAACCAGCGCCGTCCGTTTTCTTGCCGGACAGTGGCACGCTCGATCGTTCGCAGAAATCGATCCCGAAGAATTCTTCAATTTCACGGAAACGCGTCCGACTGTGCGACTAACCGAAGGCGTTACGCGCAGCATTCAATGGCCGACCAATCGCTTCACAGCAGCAACCGTGCCCGGCCAAAATCGTGATGTCGTTTTCATTCACGGAACTGAGCCGCAACTGAAGTGGCGCACATTCTGCGACGCAATCATTAACTGTGTGCAAGCGCTCGACGCCTCGATGGTGATCACACTTGGCGGACTGCTCGCCGACGTTCCGCACACGCGACCGGCCAGCGTTACAGCAAATACCAACAACACCGATTTGCTGCGGCGTCTTGATTTAGAGCTTTCGCGTTACGAGGGCCCAACCGGCATCGTCGGCATTGTGCACGACGCCTGTGCGCGAGCGGGCATTCAGTCAGCTTCGCTTTGGGTAACCGTTCCTCATTACGTAAGTCAGACCCCGTCGCCCAAGGCCACGCTGGCGCTCGTCGAACGCACATGCGAGTTGTTAGACGTACCGGTTGAAACCGTCGACCTCGAGGTTGCTGCTGCTGCCTACGAACAGCAAGTCACCGAACTAATCGAAGACGACGACGACATCGCTGCTTACGTAGCGCAGCTCGAAGAGACCACCGACGCCGAGGCTGACCACGCCAACAACTTGGCCGCCGAAGCCGAGCGTTTCTTGCGGGGTCAAAGCGAGTAGCTATCCCGGGATTGTTCGCCACACAGGCGATCGAGGCGGATCAAAATACGGCGTTGAAATCTCGTTGCGCAAAGCCGCGAAGGCTTGGGTAATCCAGCGCTCGCCCCACATCAGTGGTTGCGGCAAGTTGTCTTCGCTGAACCAGCCGATGTCGTCGCACTCAAGTGGATGCGCTTTCAACTCGCCACCCACAAGTCGACACTTGAAGATCAGCACATAGTGGGGAATCGGGCTGCCCGCACGCATTCCGTCGTACAAACTAACGAGCTGCTCGGGTTGTACGTCTAAGCCACACTCTTCGGCGACCTCTTTCAAGACAACTTCAGACGCTGAGTAACCAATGTCAGCCCACCCAGTTGGAAACATCCACCTGTGATTATCGCTGCGCTGGATCAGCAGCAACTCACCGCTGTCATTGCCAACATAGGCGCCGACACCGATCTTTGGCGTTACGTAACCCGACACGCCCTTCGCAGCCGTCGCTAGCCAACCAGCTACGAACTCATCAGGCGAAGTGTTGTCTCCGTCGATTGCCGACAGCATGTCAGCGGTGATGTGAAGAATCTCTTCATGACGCTCACGCTCGTAGGCACTCTCACTGAAGGCCAAGCTCGTTCGAGACAATGCTGCGATTGCTTCGGCCCAGCGCGCTATGTCGTTGTACGTGATGTCTGAGTTCACGCCTCGACACTATCGGGCATGCCGATCTATGAGCGTTGCAACTACGTGCGAGTTGCCACCGGCACGTCAGCCGTCGGAAGTTGCACATGAACCTCGGTGCCTTGCCCCAGCACAGAGGTAATGCCGATGCTGCCGCCGTGGTGTTCGACGATGCTCTTAACGATCGCAAGGCCGAGCCCAGTGCCTTGAATCTCTTGCTCACGAGCACTCGAGGCACGGAAGAATCTGCTGAACAAGCGATGCTGCTCTTCAAGGGCGATGCCGATACCGGTGTCGGCAATCTTGATGTGCACGGTTTGCGCCTCGCGGTACACACGAACGGCTACACGACCGCCGTCGGGTGTGAACTTGATCGCGTTGGTCATCAAGTTCAAAAAGACGCGTTCCAGTTGCACAACATCGCCGGCAAGTGCACCCGCGTCGGGCTCGACGTCAACGTCTACTGCAAGTCCACGTTCGCGCGCTGACGGCATGAGCGCTTGCTCGGCATCACGAACCAACAACTCGACGTCAATCCTTGTACTTGGCGCGCGCAAGTTGCCCGATTCGATCCTCGACAACGTCAGAAGGTCTTCGATAAGCGACAACAGTCGTTGCGAGTTGCGGTCTATGACGTCGAGCATCGAACGTTGGCGATCGTTGAGCTGGCCGGCATAACCGTCGGTCAGCATCTCCAAGTAGCCAACGATGCTGGCCAGCGGCGTGCGCAACTCGTGCGAGATCGTCGACACAAAGTCGTTCTTGGCCTTGTCGGCCTCTTGAAGTTCAGCAACAAGCTTGCGCTGACTGTGCATAACGCCTTCACGTTCGGCATCGAGTCGACGTCGCTCAGTCGTGTCTCGCAAGAAGGCATTGAGATGTGGCATTCCGTTTACCTCTGTACGCCACACAGTCAGATCCATTGGAAACGGCTCGTCACCGACGCGCCGGCGGCCCATGCCGTTGATCGAAATCGGCTCGTGCAGGTCAGAAGGAAACTTCAGCACTTGCTCAGCGAGCTCGATGCACGACTGCCGCTTTTCGAGTGCAGGAACGACATCGTGCATGCTCTTACCCAAGACTTCACTGCGCGTGTAGCCAAACATGATCTCGGCCTGCTTGTTCCATTCGGTGATGTTGCCGTCGCTGTCGGCCTCAAAGAATCCCTGCGCGGCCGTCTCAATGATTGCTCGCGTACGTTGCTCATTGTGACGGAGCTCAGCCTCGACACGACCGCGCCCTTTCACCGAACGCGTCAGCGCGACAAATCCGAATACCAACAGAATGCTGACAATGGCCGAGAGGGCGACTACACGAGTGCGCAACTCAGCAACCGGGGCGAAAGCCGCGTTGCGCGGCACGGCAGCCTTGACGACGTAGCCCGTACCCTCAACCCGGCTGAATCCAGCAATGACTGCGTTGTTGCCCGAACCCAACACCGCCACCGTAGATTCGCCCCGGCGCGCTTCTTCGAGTTGTCTGTCGGTGGTTACGGCAATCTCGTGTGGCAACGCACCCGGTCCAGCAATGACTTGCCCACTCTGGTCGTAAAGCGAGACCTGAGCGTCGTGCATCGAACCAAAGCGATCGATGTAATTCTGGAAGGTCTTGGTCACATCGACGGAAACGACGACCACACCGACAACGCTGCCATTCGCATCGCGAACAGCGCGCGAGATGGCAAGCAGCTTGTCGTTGCCAAGACGTCCGAGGAACACGGTCGACTCGTAGGTTGTGTCACCGGCGATGGCAGCCGTGAAGTAGTCGCGGTAGGCCACCGACTGATCGAGTGCATTCGGGTTATAGGGCTCGGTCATCACAACTCTGCCGGCTGCGTCGATCAAAGCCACACTGCGGATCGAACCATTCGACAGCCGAAGTTCCTCGAGCTCACCCTGCCCGTCACCTTGTCGTGCCGTTAACCAGGTTCCGACGTCACCACGACGAGAGAACCCATCGACGGCAGAAGACAAGCTGTTGATTTGAAGCGCAACCGAGCTTGCTGTGATCGCAGACACTTCAGATACGCGGTCAACACTCTCGTCGCTGAGTGAATCAGATGCCAGCTGCAGCGGAATCGCTACGAGTGCAATGAGAGCAAGCGCAGCACAAAACCCCAGTCGCTTCACAAGGCGCGACTGTGGACCTTTCATTGCACCGAGTCTTCCAACTCGCTTACTCGCTCTTCACGAGAAGTCGGGTCATCTTCGAATGCAACAGCAGGCACAACGATGGATTTCGTCGCGTAGCCCTGCCGAGTCATTACACCCCACGTCGACTTGCCACGACGCAACCACCAGACCAAGCCTTGAAAGCGCCACCAGCAGAGCAGTTGACGGTAGCCAATGTTTTCGAGCACCGACGCAACCAGCGACACGACGAGGCCCTTCCAGCTCGCCATGCGCGCGTACGAAAACTCTTCGACGGTTAGGGCCGCAAGCGACAAGAAGAACCCGTAGCCAAGAGCTACCACGGCGAACAAGATCGCGAACTCAGAACTGATCAACCAGTTCGGGTAGTCGAACACTTGACCGGCAATCGACAACGCAACAACTCCCGCCAACGTCACCACACCCAATAGCTCGACGATCGGCCCGAGCAGTTCGAAGAACAAGTAGTACGGCAGTACGACGATGCCAATGCGTCCGTAGCGCGGATTGAACATCATCGACCTGTGCTTCCACAACACCTCAGCGAGTCCGCGTGACCAACGACGACGTTGGCGAGCAAGCACAGATGCGGTTGACGGAACTTCCGTCCAACACACAGGCTCTGAAACAAAGACGATCTTGTAGTCGCGACGGCCTTGCCGGCGGAGGTGCTTGTGCAAGTGAGCAACAAGCTCCGCGTCTTCACCCATAGTGTGGCGGTCGAGACCACCAAGCGCGATGACCAAGTCGCGACGGAAGAGACCAAAGGCGCCCGAAATCACGAGCAACCCCTGAGCGGCCGACCATCCCGTGCGACCCAACAAGAACGAACGCAAGTACTCGACCACCTGAATGCGAGCCAGCCAGTTCTTCGGCATGCCCGGCTCGACGATTGTGCCGGCCTCTACAACACAACCGTTGGCCGGACGCACCACTCCGCCCGTCGCGACCACATGTTCTGGGTCATCGACAAAGGGCTTCACAACACGCAGCAGCGCGTCAGGATCAAGAAGTGAGTCAGCATCGACGGTGCACACGAGCGGCATGCTGGCGATGTTCAGGCCGGCGTTGATGGCGTCAGAACGACTACCGGCATTGCCTTTGTGTACAACGACAAGCGGCTCACCACGACGAGCTGCGTAAACCGCCTTGATCTCACCGACCGTTTCGATGGGGTTCTCGATACGTGACGGCATCGGCACGAGGTCAAACTCTTCCCGCAGCAGTTCAAGCGTTTGATCTGTAGAGCCATCGTCAACGACAACGATCTCGAATAGCGGGTAGTTGAGGCTGAGCATGGCACGAACGTTGTCGATGATTCCGACTTCTTCGTTGAATGCAGGCACGATGACTGAAACGCCCGGCGTCATTGGGTTCGCGAAAACATCGTCGTGTCCGGCAAAAGGAACACGGCGGAAGTACTTCGCAAACTCCACCGAGGCCATGATCGTCAGCAACAACGAGATCGAGTTGAGAATGATGAAGTACGCGAGGATGAACCATTCGAAGTGGTCAAGCCAGTTCTGCATTGCGTCAACGAGAACCCTCATCATTTAGAGAAGCCTCCTCGTGACAACTCGAGGGCTGGCCCGAAAGTGCGTACCACCGTCGTCTTTGCGAGCGCGCATCAGCCAATCACTTGCGAGTTCGCTCGCTTGATTCTCCGAAGTCGCGACAAGTTCCAGGATCGCTACGCCTTTCTCACCCATTGCCGAAAGCGCTGACGCACATGCACTGGCGACGGCCGGGTTCTCGTCGGCAATTCCGTTCTGTAAAGCGCCTAAGGCGTTCGATCCGCCAATGTGACCTAGCGCTGTTGCTGCGATAGTGCGCAGTCGCTCCGGGTTCGATGGCGCCATAGCGCGCGTAAGTGGCTCGACTCCTTGAGGAACACCCAGGCGTCCCAATGACGACGCGGCGCGTTGGCGTACTTCGTCAGACGGATCAGATTCGAGTAGAGCCACCAACCACTTGGCGGCCTGGAGGGCGCCATGCTGACCGAGAAGCTCAGCACAGACAGCGCGAGCACCGGCCGTTTGGCGCGCGAGTCCTTCAATCAGTTCATCAATCGCGGCGGGGCCAATGTGGATGATCGCCATTGACACCAGACTCACCGGCACAGGCCTAGGGCCACTCAGCGAGTCGAGCAGGTTCGGCACCGAACGCGCGTCACCCAATTTGCCAAGAGCGCGGACAGCGACCAACCGAACTTCTTGACTGCGGTCGTTCAACAAACGAGCAATGTCATCGGTTGCCTCTGGGCGACCCGCTGAACCCAGGTGCTCAGCGGCCAACGCACGACCTACGACACCACGACGGTGGGTGCGCGCACGAGCGCGCGCGATAGCACCGCGTCGGTCGAGCCAATCGACCAACGCAACCCGCGATGCGCCTCTGACCTTTGGCAACAAATGCCAGACCAGACTCTCCAGCAACTTGGCATCCGCGCGCGCCAAATCATCAAGCGAACTTAGATCGGGTTCGTCTTCCGCAAGTAGACGCAACAGTTGTGGACGCAACACACCAGCACGCTTCTCGTAGCGCGCAATAGCTATTGAGCGCTGCGTGCGGCGAGCAGTTACAGCTACGCCAAACACGACCAGCAGACTGGCGACGCCAACAAGGGCGACCTGCAGAAAGAGGGTCGGAGCGATAGTCATCGGTCGAGCGATGTCGTGTTCGGCGCGCGTGCGCTACGACTGGCGAGCGAATACGGCTTCGACGCGGCTCGCAAGTTCGCGAGGGCTGAACGGCTTGACGATGTAGTCGTCAGCACCAGCAGCAAATCCGCGTTCGACATCCATCTCCTGGGCCTTGGCCGTAATGAGGATGATCGGAACCGATGCCGTAGAAGCCTCGTCGCGTAGCTTCTGACATACCTCAATGCCGGTGAGCTTCGGCATCATCACGTCAAGCAGGATGAGGTCAGGCACCATTGCAAGAGCAACAGCAAGACCGCCTTCACCGTCGTTTTCGGTGGTGACTTGGTGGCCCAGTTGCTCGAGTTTGAACGCAACGAGCTCCCGGATGTCTGGGTCGTCGTCAACTACGAGAACGTTCATTGGGTCGCCTCTCCTCGGTGCATCGAAAAATTCACTTCTCTTGTTTCGGCAGAAGGGGGCGCACACTGAGGGTCGCGGCCAAGACAGGCTGAAATTTCTCCCTACGTATGTATCGTCACGGTGAGTGAGATTCTTAAGAGAAGATTTGTTGCATCTGTGAGAAGAAGCGACTGCGTGGCATGGTTTCGCTGACTCCGGCGGCCTTCGCCGCAGCAATTGTCTCGGTGTCAACGTGACTGGCGAAGGCGACAACCCGGTAATCCTCGAGCTGACTGAGGATGTCGAGAGTGCCCGGGCGGCCTAGGTCGAGAACGACCAAATCGACCGCATGCTCGGCAGCGACGGCGGGCAAATCACCAACCGTCTTTGCGAAGCTAACTTCAGCCGCCACGCCACCAAGGCGAGACCGGTCCATCAAGTCGGGGATGAACGCGGCAACCTTCACTTGTTCTCACTACCGTGGCGCTTCATATGCGCCATGGCCTTTGACGCACCCCATGCAAGCGCTGGGTCAGCCAGGCTTTGGTCGATATCTGCATAGTTGGCCGGACTCAGGTCGTAAATGTCGTCGGGAAAACGCCGTGCAACGTAGTCATCACGCAGGGCCGGCAACACCCCCGCTCGTTGCAACACAGCGGTCGGATGCACAACGGCCGAACGCAATATCTCGAGTGGAGTAGTCGACTGCGCGTCAACGTCGGCCGAAAGCAAAGCAACAAGCCGTGGCATCACATCAGAAAGAGCCGCGGCGACCGCCATGTCGATCTGTTGCGCCATGCCATCGTCAACAGCAACATTCGCCTGCGCCAAACGCGTGCGCACTGAACGTTCGACCCAACGCGGCAGCGCACTATCGACTGCAGTTGATAACGATTGCGCGTATTCATCCATCGGCGCAGCTACGCGATCAGATGCGCAAGCACGTCATCGATGTCAGCAACCGCACCGCTGTAGAACCGTCCGAACTCGCCATAAAGCGTCGATGCTTGGTCATAACGCATTGTGTAGACGACTTCTTTCAAGTCGTCGGGATGCTTTCCAAACAGCGTGACGCCCCACTCGAAGTCGTCGACACCAGTCGAACCGGTGACAAGTTGGATTACTCGTCCAGCAAACTTGCGTCCAGACATGCCGTGCTCGTGCATCAACTCTTTGCGCTCATCAAACGGCAAGGCGTACCAATTGTTTTGCTCGCCGCGTCGTTTGGTCATCGGATAAAAGCACCACGCTCGCATGCCCTCGATAGGGAACTTCGGATACAAGCGCGGGCGCTTCATTCCCTCACTCATGCCTTCGGCATACTCAGAAATCTCTGTGAGCGAAACGTACGAGTCAACGACTTCGAGGCCAGCCGACTGCAACGCCGATTGAAACGTGCGCAGCTTCCACACGTCAGGCCCAATCGCCATGAAACAAGCGTCGGCTTTGTGACCAAGCAGCGAGGCCGTGACGAGCTGATGCCCGTCTTCTGTGAGCTCTTTGACTGCTGTCTTGATCGCTTCGACGTCAAGGGCTCGCCGCGCCTTCACAAAAAGATGCAGAACTGCCCAACCGGTAGACGGAGTCAATGGTTCAACCACGTCGAACAGTCTACGACCCTGGGCTTACAACGAGATTTCGGGGCTAGCTACGCGCTGACGCCCAGGCAAGGGTTTCAAAGCCCAAGTGCCACGCCCATCAATGGATACAAAATTGCGTCGATCACTATTGACGGTGCGACGAATCGCATCTCGCCAATGCTTCGGATTGTTCTTGGCCTTGTGACTTTCTTCAAGGGCACCGTAAAGGTGTGACAGATGAGCCTGCCCGCCCGCTGCCTGCAGCACAGTCTGCACAAGATCACGCCACGTCGGCGCCGGGCTATCAAGGAAATTGCGCTGCTCCTTGACGGCGTAGGCAACTGGGATGATCAACAGTGTCTTGCGCTGCATCACTACGACGTCTTCGTGGACGATGGGTACGAAGCTCAAGCGTCGTTGCGAACCAGCGGCGATCATCTGGTCAAGCGATTCGCCGGGCCGGTTGCCATATGAGCGTCGGCCGCTCGTGGTGTTGTGTTGCAGCTTCACTATGTGTGCTTCAAGACGGCCCAGCTTCATCATGTCTCTGAATATCGAGTGCAGTTCGGGGTCCCCGGTTTTGCGCACTTCGCCGACGAGATAGATCAACCGTCCGCCGCTGCGCAAGCTCGAAAACAGCGACGCCGTAATCCGATCGAGCTTGTGAATGAACTCGTCATACGTTGCGCAATTACTGAGATCGTCGGGGTGTGGTGCTTGACCCTTGCCCCACGCACTGCCGCTGTACTTGATCATGTCGTGATACGGCGGGTGAGCAAGAATGAAGTCAGAACCTTCAGGGACTTCATCCGCTAACAGGTTGAAGTTGCCAAAGCGGTTGTTTAGATCGAGATGCACACTGTCGGCGTATCCCATACGACGCGCAACATCGAAGCCAGTGCCGCCGCCGGCAAAAACCTCAAGCACCTGGCCTGGGTTGAAGTGAGTGATTAGGTCTTCCACCAGACCGCCGGGGAAGTTTCCGGGATAGCGGGCATTTCCATCTTTTCCCCGATCGGGATAACTAACGACTGAAGTAAGCACCCAGGCACAGTTGCAAACCAGCACCCACGCGTCCCAATTTCGCACCACCCCATACGCGAGAAAGCGCCCCCAAAGGGACGCCTTCTCTAATTGATCACGCCGCAATGGCCCTATTCGTGTGGGCCAAAGCGTCAGCCAATAGGTGTCAGTGCAAGGCGAGGCCGCAATGGCCCTGTTTGTGTGGGCCAAAGCGTCAGCCAATAGGTGTCAGTGCAAGGCGACGGGCGCCGACGTTTGCTGAGCAAACGAGGGGTTCGTCAACGCCGCAATGGCCCTATTGGAGGCGCTTTAGTAGTCGTCCATGCCCATGCCGCCGCCAGCAGCCGCCGCACCGGGCTCTTCGGGCTTGTCGACGATGAGCACTTCGGTTGTCAGGAACAACGCCGCAATCGAAGCTGCGTTCTGCAAAGCCGAACGAGTGACCTTCGCGGCGTCGATAACACCAGAAGCGAAGAGGTCTTCGTATTCACCAGTTGCTGCGTTGAGACCTTGCGAACCCGACAGGTTGCGCACGCGGTCGATAACCACGCCACCTTCAAGACCAGCGTTGATGGCAATCTGCTTCAACGGTTCTTCAACCGCCTTGGCAACAAGACGCACACCGGTTGCTTCGTCGCCCTCAGTCTTTTCGAGCAAGTCGAGAATGCGTGCCTGTGAGCGCAACAACGCAACACCACCACCGGGCACAACGCCCTCTTCAACAGCAGCCTTTGTGGTGCTCACTGCGTCTTCGATGCGGTGCTTCTTCTCTTTGAGTTCAACCTCAGTTGCGGCACCAACACGAATGACGGCAATGCCACCCGACAGTTTGGCGAGACGTTCTTGCAGCTTCTCTCGGTCGTAGTCAGAGTCGGTGTTGTCGATCTCAGCCTTGATCTGGTTGACGCGACCCTTCACGTCTTCATCGCTGCCGCCACCTTCAACAATGGTTGTTTCGTCTTTGGTGATGATGACCTTGCGAGCAGTGCCGAGCATGTCGAGCGTGACGGTGTCGAGTTTGAGACCGAGCTCGTCGGTGATGACTTGTCCGCCCGTCAACACGGCAATGTCTTGCAACATGGCCTTGCGACGCTCACCAAAGCCAGGAGCCTTCACAGCAACACTCTTGAAGGTGCCACGGATCTTGTTGACAACAAGCACGGCGAGCGCTTCACCTTCGACATCTTCAGAAATGATCAGCAGCGTCTTGCCGCTTTGCATGACTTGCTCGAGAACGGGCAACAAGTCGCGCACAGCCGAAATCTTCTGCCCAACGAGCAAGATTGCCGGGCTTTCGAGTACGGCCTCCATCGCTTCCATGTCGGTTGCGAAGTAAGGCGAGATGTAACCCTTGTCAAAGCGCATGCCTTCGACAAGATCGAGGTCCATGCCGAAAGTCTGACTTTCTTCGACGGTGATCACGCCGTCTTTACCGACCTTGTCGATCGCTTCGGCAATCATCGAACCAATTTCGCTGTCGGCGGCGGAGATAGATGCGACTTGCGCAATCTGCTCTTTGCTTTCAGTGTCGCGCGACAAATCTTTGAGTGACGCAACTGCTGCTTCAACTGCAGCCTCGATGCCACGCTTGAGCACCATCGGGTTCGCTCCGGCAGCAACGTTGCGCAAACCTTCGCGCACCATGGCACGGGCAAGCACTGTCGCCGTTGTTGTGCCATCGCCGGCTACGTCGTCAGTCTTCTTCGCAACTTCTTTAACGAGTTCTGCACCCACGCGCTCGAAAGGATCTTCGAGTTCGATGTCTTTGGCGATCGAAACGCCGTCATTGGTAATCGTGGGAGCGCCCCACTTCTTGTCGAGAACGACATTGCGGCCTTTGGGGCCAAGAGTCACGCTGACCGCGTCGGCCAGTTTGTTCATGCCGGCCTCGAGGGCCCGACGTGCCTCTTCATCAAATGAAATCAACTTGGACATGCCACCTGTTTAGCACTCGCCCCCACCGACTGCTAACGGTTTCTCGCAGCGCTCAGCCAGCCTCAGGCCAACAGCAAACCCCTGATCAATGGGCTGCTGAGGCAACCGCCGAGGGCGGAGGAGGGTCGGCCGTCTGCACGTAGCTCTGATGAAGCACGTCCCAGCCCGCCTTGCGACGCTCGTGCCACTTCACCGTGTTCCAGTTGTCCCACTCATACGGCTTTGCCGTGAGCACCTGTCCGTCAGGTTCAACAACGTCGAGACGCAAAGCGTCGACGGTCTCGTGATCAATCTCACCCGTTGCCTTGGGTACATACACCTGCTTGCTCGACGGGTCGGCGAACGTGAGCAGTGCCCACGGCACGGCAAGTTCAAGAGTGGTGCCTTGGCCGTAAGCGAGGTTGCGAACATCAAAGTTTGGCGACTTCGGATCGCGCGTGCCCCACGGCAAGTGATCGATGTCGCGCAGCTCTGCAGGCACGACCGTGTCGGTTCCCATGATCAATTGCGGACGGTTGAGAATCTGGCGCGGCAACACCCATTTGCCACTGCCCTGCTGTAGGTCAGCCATGTTCACGGCAACGTAAGGCTTTGCAACACCGAACTGCCACGCAACGGGATCTGTCCACGCAGCCTGCTTTAGGACAACGCGATTGTCGGCGTCGATCGAGACCTGCACGTCAGCTTCAGGTGAGACACCCGGACGGTCTTCAACGCCCTTGTTGTTGCCAGGCCGCGAGTCAAACGCGAGCGTGGTGCCTTGCCACCCGTTGGGCTCAGCTGTTGTGATTCGTAGATAGACGTTTTCGGCATCGTGCGCCATGCGTACTTCGCGCACCGGCCCCGTGTCGCTTGATTCGACGAGCTTGCTGTTGTCTTTGTTCCACTCAGAGCCGTCACCGTCGACAGTGACAACCATCTCATCACCGGGCTCGGTTGCAATGACGCCGAAATGTTCTTCGTTGGTCAGAACATTTCGCCACAACTGACGACGATCGCTCGGCAGCTCGTAGTCAATCGTGTTCCACGTGAACTTGAACCACTCGTCAAGCCACTCAAACAACACCGCACCTGAGAAGCCCTCACTCTTGATGTCGCGCATCAAGTCAGCATTTATTTGTGCAGCCTCGGTTTCAGAGTGCGCGCCTTGGTCGCGACCAAGTGGGCCGCTATGAGCAACACCCAAAGAGCTCGGCACACCGAACTCGGTAACCATGATTGCTTGTCCGCGGTGATGTGCGCGCAGTGCATGTAGATATCCCGCATAGGGGTCGATCGTTCCGTCAGCTTTTTTGTACTTTGCGTATGTCGGGTCGAGACGCAAGAAGTCTGGGTAGTACGGATACACGTGATAGCTCACAAAGAACCCGCCGGGCCACGCCGAAGTTGCTGCAATGTGCGTCGCGTCAACCGACACGAGGTCTTCTTGTTCCAACGGCTCTTGCGGATGCTTCAACGGGTCGGCCGTGATCCAGTTGGTAAAGGTGAGCGGGCGACTCCAGCCGTGCCCCGCTTCCAACCCAGCCACGTAGTCGAGGTTCGACGCAATCCAGCTCTCCATCGGCGTTGCGTCAGGAGATGCCGTAAACCACTTACCCGAGAATGGCTCTTTGCCGGCGTTCTTTTGATCGGTTGATTGAACGGCGAACGGGTCCCACTCGACGCCGATCGACCACGCCAGCAACCACTGCGAAATGTCGGTTTCGTATTTGCCACTTGCGTGTCCTGGTCGCTCGGGCAAGTCCGCGTCGCCGTGAACCACAGACACTGCGTCGGCGAGTTCTTCTCTGAAACCGTTGACGACAGCAGGGTCATACGCGTTCTGTGTCGAGATGAATTCTTCTTCAGGAATCCACACGCCGTGAATGACGTAGATCGGGCTCATCGGGTGGGCCTCGTTGTGCGCGGCCAACGCGTCGTAAAACTCAGGACGAAGAATTGTGTAAATGCGAACGGTTCGCACTCCGAGCTCACCCATCTGGTCAAGCCAGCGGTCATATTGATCGCGCGTGCCGCTCACTTCACCGGGCGACGTTCCCGGAACAGTCGCTCCAAGATTCACACCTGGCCAAAAGCGCGCTTCGTAGTGATCGCCGAAACCAAGCGAAACAGATTCGCCCTGCACCTTTGCGGGCAATTTCAGGTCGGCTTCTTGCACAACGGCACCGGCGTAACTCACAAGACTCGGCGCGTCGACGGCAATGCTGTCGACCTTGGTACAAGAAGAAAGCGAGGTCGCCAAAAGCAGCGACATGGCTATTACATATGGGCGCCTCACGCGGTGTACATCGGACAGCGGCCGGCCTTTCTGAGCTGACCAGCAAACCCTCACTCAACTAGTCAAACGTTGGCTACGCACCGTGAGACTAGACGCTTGTTTGAGACGTCACAACCGTTTCTGCAGCAGCCGGTCAACCGCCAGCGACAGCCGGAACGATCGACAACGTTTGTCCGGACGGCACGACGGTTTCGGCGCCGTTCAAAAAACGCACGTCTTCATCACCGAGAAATACGTTGACGAAACGACGAATGCCACCGGCGTCATCAAAGATGCGTTCGCCGAAACCAGGGTGCGCGACATCAAGAGCTTTGAGGGCGAGACCAACCGTCTCACCCTCAACATTGACTGTTGAATTGCCGCCAGTAAGTGACCGCAACTGCGTTGGTATGCGGATGATCACGTGACCCGAACTCATTTGCTGCTGTCCTCCAAAAGTTCTTGTACTGCCTCAAGGCGAGGCGGAATCGTTGCGTTGAAACCGACGTGCGGTGCCACAACCTCAGCCGTCTTCAGACCGTTGCCCGTGATGTAAATGACAACACGTTCGTCGGAACGCACGACACCTTGCTCGGCAAGTTTCTTGAGTGTCGCAACGGTCACACCGCCGGCTGTCTCAGCAAAGATTCCTTCAGTGCGCGCGAGCAACTGAATACCCTCCACAATTTGCTCATCGCACACAGCACCAACAGCACCGCCCGAGGAACGCACCTCATCAAGCACGTATCCCCCGTCGGCAGGATTGCCAATGGCAAGTGACTTTGCGATCGTCTGCGGCTTTACGGGCTTGACGTGATCAGAGCCGGTCACAAAAGCTTCTGCCACGGGCCCGCAACCGGCTGCCTGCGCACCCGAGATTCGCACGGCTGACTCTTCGATCAGGCCAACTTTGGCAAGCTCGCGAAAACCCTTGGCAATCTTCGTCAATTGACTGCCCGACGCAACGGGAACAACAACATGATCAGGCGCCTGCCATCCGAGTTGCTCAGCCGTTTCAAATGCAAGCGTCTTAGAACCCTCGGAGTAATACGGACGCACGTTTTGATTCACGAACGCCCACGTCGGTTGTTCATCAGCAAGCTCCGAACACAACCGATTGATCTCGTCGTAGTTGCCATCAACAGCAATCAGAGTTGTGCCGTATATCGCGCTACCGAGAACCTTTGCCTTCTCCAAGTTCTTCGGAATGAACACAAACGATTGCAAGCCCGCGTGCGCAGCATGCGCCGCAACTGAATTGCCGAGATTGCCTGTTGATGCACAAGCGGCCACTTTGAAGCCGAGCTCGCGTGCTTTCGTCAAAGCAACTGACACAACACGATCTTTGAACGATCCGGTCGGATTCACGGTGTCGTTCTTCACCCACAACTCGCCGAGACCAAGCTCTTCTGCAAGTCGATCAGCACGGATCAGCGGGGTGAAACCAGCCCCTAAGTCAACGGGGCTTTGTGCTGACGCCGGCAGTAGCTCTTCATAACGCCACAAACTTGGCCGGCGAGACGCAATTACATCTCGACTTATTGCCGATTTGATGCCGTCGTAGTCGTACGCAACTTCGAGGGGACCAAAACAGTACTCACAGACGTGCTGTGCAGTAGCTGGGTAATCCCGCGAACACTCGCGACAACGCAACCCTTGGACAAATGACACTGAGTAACCTCCTAATCATCGGTCGGGCATTGGCACCCAGCCTCTATTGAGACCTGGTTGCCGCGGTTTCAAAGGGCCCGTCCCTCCACCGCTCTGGATGATGTTTCGCTCGCTCTTCTGACGACAGTCTTTGAGTGAGAGAAACGAATTGCTTCGAGAATTGTACGCCATCTTTCGCAACACCGTGTTTGGTTTCAGCCATGGTTCCGCATCGGCTTCAGCGTTTCCCAATCGGATGTCACTTCATGCGGTTACTCGACGCCGCCCAGCTGCTCAGTGACTACCTCACGCACGCAGTCAAGCGTGTCGTCGAGCGCCCGCTCGGCCCCGAAACGCTCGACAAGCGACACGACATTGACGTCGTTGAGCAGAGCACTATCTAGCTCTGTGCGATCAACACGACCCACTGCTGCAGCTACAGGCACTCCCGCGCGTCGAGCCATTGCGATGACCCCGCCAACAACCTTGCCGTCAAACGAATGCGCGTCGAGCGTGCCCTCACCGGTGATCACAAGGTCGGCCTGTTCGATGTGGGCGTCTAAACCAACGAGATCAGCGAGATACTCGAAGCCAGGCACGATGTGCGCGCCAAGCGCTGCGAGGCCGCCTGCCAATCCGCCAGCTGCACCAGACCCTGGCAGTTGCGTCACATCAACGCCGTACTTCTTCTGATAGTCAGCCGCCAGCCGTTCGAGGCGACGCTCCAGCAACGCAATCTGCGACGCGGTTGCACCTTTCTGCAGACCAAACGCACGCGGCGCGTCGAGAAATAACGTGTCGACATCGCTCGCGACCGTCAACGTGATTTCTCGCAAACGCGACTGCGGCCACAACGCTTCAACGCAACCAAGGCCGCCGTCGATCGTTGCCGAACCGCCCATGCCAACGACGATCTCTTCAGCACCCGAACGCATGGCGAGGGCAATGAGCTCACCAACACCAGCCGTCGTTGCCTCAAGTGGACGGTTGAGTTCAGGCCCACCGACTATTTGCAAGCCCGCCGCTTGCGCCATCTCGATCACGGCTAGAGGACCATCAATGACCCATTTTGCCATCACTGGCGAGCCCAACGGTCCGGCAACTTTCGACGTCTTGACCTGGCCATTGACGACGTCGAGGGTGCCTTCGCCGCCATCGGCCATGGGCACGTCGTCGCACTCCCATCCACATCGACTGGCCGCCAAGGCAACAGTGCGACCCAGCTCACGGGCGGTGGCAGTACCCCGAAACTTGTCGAACACCGCGAGGACTCGTCGAGCCACCTAGACGGCCGCCGGGCTGGATTTACGCAGGTCGAGATTCATACGGGCTCTCACTTAACTATCGTCGCGCAGTGATGTCTCGAGAAGCGGTGCCGCCACTAGTCGTCGTGTCGAATCGCGGGCCTGTCTCGTTTAAGTCTGACGATCAAGGGCAGCTCATCCCCACGCGCGGTGGTGGTGGCCTCGTCGCCAGTCTCGTGCCGGCCGTCGAGGGCATCAGCGCCACATGGATCACCTCCGCCGTAACCGACGAAGACCGCCGCGCAGCAACTGGCGGGCCAGTGCAACTCGACAACCTTCGCATCCGTTACGTCACAGTCGAACCGCCTCGCTACCGCCAGTACTACGACGTGATCGCCAACGGCACTTTGTGGTTCATGCACCACAACATCTTCGATCTCGCTCGGCGCCCCTACATCGACCAGCATTGGTGGGAAGCGTGGAACACCTACACCGAAGTCAACGAATTGTTTGCGCAAACCGTTGCCGAAGAATCGCCAGAGGGTGCAACAGTTCTCGTTCACGACTACCACTTGACGTTGCTTGGTAAGTGGCTTCGTGAGAAACGTCCTGACCTCAACACCATTCACTTCCACCACACACCATTTGCCGGACGCAACTCTGTCAACATTCTTCCGCCACCTGTCGCGCAAGCCGTGCTCGAGGGTTTGGCCGGGCACAACGCATGCGGATTTCATTCACCGCGTTGGGCCGAAAGCTTCGCCACTGCGTGCCAAGACCACTTGGGATACAAGCCCAATACGTTCGTCAGTGCGGCGGCAATCGACAACAACGAACTGCGTCAGGTGGCCGCATCAGCCGAAAGTCGTCACGCACGCGAACGACTTGACGCCATTGCAGGTGACCGCAAGCTGATCGTTCGTGTTGATCGCATCGAGCTTTCAAAAAACTTGTTGCGTGGGTTTGCCGCGTACGACGACATGTTGCGCAAGCATCCTGAGTGGCGAGAGCGCGTGACGTTTGCGGCGTTTGTTTACCCGAGTCGCGAAGGGCTCGCCGACTACTTGGCTTACCGCAACGAGATGGAGTCTGTCGTAGATCGCATCAATGAAGAGTGGGCGACTCCTGATTGGTCGCCGATCGTGTTGCACATGCGCGACAGCTTCCCCGATTCGGTTGCAGCACTCACTCGCTACGACGTGTTGTTAGTGAACCCCGTACGCGACGGACTCAATCTCGTTGCCAAAGAAGGCGCCATGCTCAACGAACACAACGGCGTGATCGTTTTGAGTCGCGAAGCCGGGTCGTGGCAAGAACTCAAAGAGTCAGCAATTGGCATCAATCCGTTCGACATCGTGGGCACGAGTGATGCTTTGGCTGCTGCACTCGAGATGAGTGACGAAGAGCGCTCGAGGCGAGCAGAACAATCAAAGCGGGCCGCCTTAGAGCGCACGCCACGCGACTGGCTTGATGACCAACTACGCGCCGCCGGAGTCGACGCGTAGCTAGCGAACTATCCCCGAGTTGTGGTGGTGGTCTGCGACGACGTTGTGGCCGTCGTGCCGCCAAGCCCAACTTGGCTTTGCGAGTTCGTCTGACCCTGCGTAAGCGGGCCATTCAACGGGTTGACCGTTGTGTTCGTTGAACCCGAGCCAGTCGTTCCCGAAGCAACGGTCGTCACACTCTGACCCTCGACCGAAGTGGCCAGCTCATTGCCCACGATCACTAAGACTTGAGCACCCTGCAGATCGGCAACCGGGCTGGGGTTAGGGATCGCTCGCACCGACGAGGTGGCAATGCCAAGCGAAGTAGCAACACCTTGAGCCTCGGCTTCGTAGCCGGCGATGTATGCAACGCTCGACACCGCTTCTTTGTTGACGGTGTTGTTTGGCTTGAGCAACTGGTAACCAATGGGCTGCAAGCGACCGGCAACCTTCGAAGCAACGCCATTAACTCCGGTGCCGTTAGATACCAACACCTTTACCTCCGACGGCGAGCGTGCCGGCATTGTTGCTGGCGGAATCGTTGTCGGCACGACTGCAGCCGACTGCTCTTGCGGAGTATTCGTCTTTGTCGTTGTGGCCGCGGTTGTCGTGTCGACCGTGTCGTCGAGCGCGTGAAGTAGCCAGACACCCATAATCACGGCGACGGCAAGCAGAAGCACGGCGCGCCCGGTCGAAGACGGGGTGCGGGCCATTTGCCCACCTGGACCACCCGTAGCTGTACCGCTCATCTGACTCATGAAAGACCCTCCCGCTGCATGCGTGCAGCCTGCCAACTCGGCAGTGCAAAGGCAAGGATGCTCGACTTTCTGTCGTACCCGTGACGCGCCCGCTCGCCCACGCTGGCGCCGCTACGCTGGGGGCGACCGCCCGTGTAGCTCAGTTGGTCAGAGCAGGCGCCTTGTAAGCGTCAGGTCATCGGTTCGAATCCGATCATGGGCTCTCCGCCTTCTAACCGCCACCGCTCTTTGAGCGCTCGCGACCGGCGATTCCGCACCACCAAACTCCTTTCAACCACCCTAGAAGCCCAAAATGCAGCCTCCAGCAGCCCATTTTGGGCTTCTTGGGTATGCGTTTAAAGGAGGCTCGGAAAGCGTGATCCGAGGGCAAGCTTCAGAGCGCCCCAGACGTTTCGATGGAAACGTCTCAGGCAGCTTGCTGGACGGTGTCGGGCTGGGGTTTGTTTGACCGACGGGATTGGTGGCGCTCGAGGATGAACCAGGCGACGCCGACCATCGTGAAGCCGAGGATGACGTCGATCCAGTAATGATTGGCGGTCACGACAACAACGAGAGTTGTGATCACCAAGTGCGCGGTCATCACTTTCGCCAAGATGTGCCCGCGCATTTGCCAGGCGATCACTGCACAAATCAGCGCCCAGCCCGCATGCAACGAAGGCAGTGCAGCGTATTGATTAGCTAGCCCCGAATGAACATCGGCATACGCGCTCGGGCCAAACTTCGCCATTGTGTCGACAAGTTCACCGACACCAATCAGTCGTGGTGGAGCGACGGGGAAACTGATCTGCAAGAACAACGCCGGCAGGCTCACACCAATGAGCATTGCCCGGATGCGCTTGTATAAATCGTGGCGGTGTAAGTAGAGCCAGGCAGTGAAAAATCCGGTTACAGGAAAGTGCATCCACACGTAGTAGCGATTGGCAGCGACCACCAACCAATGCGGTGCGTCAAGCACAGCTCGTTGCAAGATGTCTTCGTTGGGCAGGCGCAACATGCGCTCGGCATCCCACAACCACAGGCCGTGTTGCATCGCAACGGCGCCGTCGTGCGCCGACAGCACCCGACCCAAGCGGTAAAAGACAAACAGCGAACCAAGCAACAACACCTGGCCGAGAAAGCCGTAAAGCGTCGCTCGCGTGAGCGGTAAGCGCGTCGTCTTTGCGTCAACGTCGTCGCGCGCAATGACACTCACGACGTCAACCGACCCAACTGATGATGTCGGTAATCAAACCAACAGTCAGAAACGAAATGATGGCGACTGCGAAGATCGTGTAGTGCCAGCGATACCGGTGGTTCGCGCGCCAGAACCTACGCATGCTTCGAGTGCTCATGTAGATCGCGAGAACACAAAGCAGCGCGCTGAGCGGATGTCCGAAGTTGCCGATGAGCGCTGTTGGCCCCGCCAACGGAATCACCAAATACGTGAGCAAACAGCGCAGGCCTGAAACGACCAACGACGTGCTCATCGCTCGCTGCGCCTCTTTGACGGCAACGGGGTCGGTGCTCGGCGTAACTCTCAACACCCGACGAACGAAACGATCGGCCTCTGAGGAACCAACGGAGGCAGGGGCGTCAGACGGCCGAGACGAACGAGAGAGCGTGCTTGCCTCAGTCACTCTTTGTCCACCTGCTACGCACCCGAACGAGAATACTGCCCCAACCGTGATACTCCAGCTCAGCCCAAGTGATGCCTCGGGTCGCCCGGTCGGCGGACGTCACGACGAGCGTTGGTGCGCTATTTGGAAGGCAGCTACTGCACCGGCAGCAGCCACGTTGAGCGATGCCACGGCCCCGTACTGTGGAATTCTTGCCAGCAAGTCGCATCGATCTTTGGTGAGCCGTGAAAGCCCTGATCCTTCGGCCCCGAGCACCAGGGCAACGGGCTGATCTGAGACGGCGAGGTCGTGAATGTCGGCTTCGCCATCCATATCGAGCCCAACCGTCCACACACCTGCTTCTTTGCATGTCGAAAGCGCGGCGGGCACACCGGCGGCGACGGCCATGGGCACATGCTCGATGGCGCCAGCGGCGACCTTGGCAACCGTGGGAGTGATGTTCGCCGAACGATGACGAGGCAAAACAACGCCCGTTATGCCGGCACACTCACCGCTTCTGATCAGAGAACCCAGATTGTGCGGGTCAGTGATGCCGTCGAACACCAATAGGAATGGCTTCACGCCGTCGATCGTCTTGCACAGATCTTCGAGCGGGGCTTCTTCTAGTGCTTGCGCGAACGCGATGACACCTTGCGGCGCATCGCTCAACGCCAGCGTGTCGATGCGCACTCGCGAAACCTCGTTGAGGGAAACACCGTTGTCATCGCACAAGTCGATGATCTCGTCGATCATCTCAGAACGATCGAGCCCATCGGCGATCCACACCTCACGAACCTTGCGATTGCCAGCGGCCAATAGTTCGTGCACTGCGTGACGCCCTTCGACCTGATCGCCGCCTAAACCTCGCGCTGCACCACCTCGGCCGCCGCGCGCCGGAGCCGCTTGTCGCGCGATCGATGAACCACGCCGACCGTTGCTGCCACCGTGTCGATCGTCGCGAGAAAACGATCTGCCAACGCGCGCGCCGCGCGCAGAGCTAGCTGATTTACGAGGCCGCTTGGCTGTCACTTACTTGTCCGTTCCAATAACGCAACTGCCCAACAGGCAGCGCCTTCAACTCGACCAATTGCACCAAGGCCTTCAGCCCGGCTTGCCTTAACACTTACGGGAGCACCGACCACTCCGGAAAGACGCTCGACAATGGCAGCACGATGTGGCGCCAATTTCGGCTGTTCAGCCACCAACGTGCAATCAACGTTCACAACACCCCACTGCGCGTTACTCACCAATAGACGAGCTTGACGCAACAACTCGACGCTGTCTGCGCCTGCCCATTTCGGATCACTGTCAGGAAAGTGCTCACCAATATCGCCGAGCCCGGCGGCGCCGAGCAGCGCGTCGGTTACTGCATGCGAAATCACATCGGCATCGCTGTGGCCCGCCAGCCCGGCGTGGCCTTCGATCGTTACTCCGCCGAGAACAAGTGGACGTTCGGAGTCGTCGCTGAATCGATGAACGTCGAAGCCAAACCCGACACGACTATCACTCACAACTTCACCAAAGCTTCGGCGATCAGCAAGTCACTTGGATGCGTGATCTTGATGTTCGTCGGTTCACCAACAACAACTTTCACTTTTCCGCCGCTTGCTTCAATCGCGCCAGCATCGTCGGTGAGATCGAGCGCTGACTCGTGCGCATCGCGCAACGCGCGCGCGTTGAAACCCTGTGGCGTCTGCACCGCAACAAGGGCCGTTCGGTCGATTGTTTCGATGACCGTGCTCGACCCCGACGGTCGCGGCTGCACATCGACGCGCTTGATGGTGTCAGACAGTGCAACACCGGGCACGACGGCGTCGGCACCCTCTTCAACGGCACGCACAACACGCGCAAACAAGCCGGGGCTAGCCAACGGACGGGCCGCATCGTGAACCAAAACGATGTCGACGTCTTCGGGGACCGCCGCCAGGCCGGCGCGCACAGAAGCAGAGCGCGACGCGCCACCAGTTACGACACGGATGGAACTGTCAAGCGAGGCAGCAACAACCGCCCGTTGGTCGTCAGTCGTGACAACCACCACGCCAGCGGCGACTGAACTGGCGACGGCGATCGACCGGTCAATGACACGAGAGTCGCCCAAGAATTCAAACTGCTTTGGTCGTCCGAATCGAGAGCCCGAACCGGCCGCAACGACAATCACCCAGGGTTTCACGGAGAAAACAGTAGTGCCACCAGGCCCTCGATCAATAAGGACAATGAAAAAGCCCCGCCGGAGCGGGGCCTTTTCAAGTCATCAAATTACGTTCTGTTACCCGTCGCGATCTGCGGCGAACTCGAGGACGTCTCAAACGTTGGGTTTAGTCACCCTTTGGGAGCGCGTCGTTGAGTTTCTTCTCTGCCTCTTCTTCTGACACGTTGATGGCAAAAGTGAGTTCAGAGACAAGAATCTGACGAGCACGAGTAAGCATGCGCTTCTCGCCGGCTGACAAACCTTTGTCGGTGTCACGAATCGAGAGGTTACGAACGACCTCAGCAACTTGGTAGATGTCACCCGACTTGAGCTTCTCTACGTGGTTCTTGTAACGACGTGACCAGTTGGTCGGCATGCGCGCTTCCTTCTTGCGAAGGACAGCAAAGACTTCTTCAACTTCTTCATCGTTGATTACTTCGCGAAGGCCAACTTCTTCGGTGTTGTCGGCAGGCACAGAGAGAGTGAGGTCACCATAAGCAAGACGAAGAACGAGATATTCGCGCTCTTCACCAAATGCTGACTTCTTCTCACGTCGCTCGACGGTGGCTGCGCCATGGTGTGGATAGACGACTTTGTCACCTACGACGAACTTTGACGGCATATTGCTCCAGGGTTTGCGGGGCGGGGATTACTTCAAGGATACCGGGTTTCTTGAAACAATCTCACTACGGACTAAGTGATGTTTCCTCGGGGACTTCAATGCCATCACACCACGGGTAGTCGTTGCATTATCACTCGAAGTGTTGGTTAGAGCAGTCATGTGGCCCTCGGGAAGATTTTCAATTGCGCTTCACTCGAGTCGGGCCTCACGACTTAGATGAGTGGAGTCCAAGTGTTTTAACCGCTTCTTGCAAAGTTGAAACATGCGTAACAGACAGACCTTTCGGCCCGTCAGTTTCGCCCGGCGGAACAATCGCACTTTTGAAGCCCATGCGTTGCGCCTCAGACAGCCGGCGCTCTAAGCCGGGCACTTTTCGCACCTCGCCACCAAGACCGATCTCACCTATGAAAACCGTGTCGGGATTCAACGGTTGATCGGATAACGACGACACGACCGCTAACGCAACCGCTAGGTCGGCTGCGGGCTCATCTAACCGCACGCCGCCGACAACCGAGACGAACACGTCTTGCAAACCAACCGAGATGAAGGCGCGACGCGAAACCACCGCGAGAATGACGGCAAGGCGTTGCCCATCGATACCTTGCGCGACACGACGAGGCTGCGGCGGAACCGCCGATGTCTCGGCAGTGAGCGCCTGTACTTCAACGAGCATGGGACGACGCCCTTGCATCGCTGGAAACACGGCTGACCCAGGCGTGCCTGGACGACGGTCGTCGAGAAACAGACCGCTCGCGTCGGACACTGACTCAAGCCCACGTTCTTGCATGGCAAACACACCAACTTCGTCGGTGGCACCAAAGCGGTGTTTGACTGCACGCAAGAAACGCAGGCCTTGGTGGCGGTCGCCCTCGAACTCGAGAACGGTATCAACGAGGTGTTCGAGCACACGGGGACCGGCAAGTGTGCCCTCTTTGGTGACGTGCCCAACCAACATCACTGCGATTTCGCGCTGCTTCGCTAAGGCCGCCAATGCCTGCGCGCACTCACGCACTTGCGAGACAGTGCCCGCTGCTGCACCTACGCCGGCGGCGCTCATGGTTTGCACGGAGTCGATAATCACGAGGTCGGGCGACACCGAATCAACCGCGGCAATGATCGACTCGATGTCGGTCTCGGCGAGAAGCATCACGTCGTCGACGCCAACACCTAAGCGCTGCGCCCGTCGACCGACCTGATCAGCCGACTCTTCACCTGTCACCACAAGACATCGCACCCCGCCGGCCGCCAACCCAGCGCAGACCTGCAAAACCAAGGTCGACTTGCCGATGCCCGGCTCGCCACCAAGCAACGTGACCGAGCCAGGCACAAGGCCGCCGCTCAAAACACGGTCGAACTCACTGACACCGGTAGATCGGGTAGGCAGTTGCGAGTGGTTGACCGTGGATAAAGCCACCGGTGAAGTTGCCGTTCGCCGCAGCAGAGGGTTGATCGCCGCCGAAGCGGGCGTGGCCAACTCTTCAACCAGCGTGTTCCAGTCGCCACAAGCTGGGCAGCGCCCCGCCCACTGAGGCGACGACGCGCTGCACGAGATACACCGATGGAGAACCTTGGTTTTTGCCACGAGCCCAGACTACGGAGAGGCTGTGACATTGCCGCGAACCCAGCTCGGGGCGCCAAGGTCAACTGAACCCAGCGTCGTCTCCTCGCAGCAAGTCACGAGCCCGAACTCCGTCTTTGTTGCGACGGTGAGCCGGACGGTACTTGTCAGACTTCCAAACAAGCGCAACGGCGATGGCTCCGATCAAGAAGCACAGTCCACCAAATAGCGAAATCAGTGGCTTTGTGTTGTAGCCCTTGGCTTGCACTTTCAACGATGTCTCTTGCCCGTAGGTCGGATGCCACGAAAGGGTCTCGTCGACGGCGGGCTCGTTCACCTCGCGGTCGCCGGGGACGTGAACTGTGACTGCGATCGGGAATGTTTGCGCGTAGTCAACCCCGAGGCTCTTCTGTATCTCGGCGGTGTCGAGGCCAAGCGGAAATCCGAAACGCTTCTGCAGCTCGGCATCACCAAAACTGTCAACACCACGCGTCAGATCAACCGTGCCAACGAATGTCGTTTGGTTGCGCGCAAACGAACGCGTTTGCGAAAGGTGGAAGTTCTTAAAAGGTCCATCGGTGCCCGTTAGCTGGGCCATCAACGCGTCAGCCACCGCCGGGTTCGCAAAACCATGCGACACCGTGATCACCGTTTCACCGCTGTCGTCTTTGTTTGGGCCGTCGACATCCCAACCGGCAGCGCCCAGATCACCCTTGCGCAATTGTTCTGCCAAGTCGGGCACACCCGCTGCTGCTGCCTCGTCGAGTCGGATCTCAACGGCAAGCTTTCCACTGCCATCGGCATTGACTGACAGCTGCACATCAGTACTCACTCGACAGCTGCTCAACACAATGACTGATGCAACAACTAGCAAGATGGCGGAAAGGCGGCGCACAGCGATCGACACGGTAGGCGATCGTCACCAGCGACGCGCAAAGCCCCCGTTTCTCAAAGGAGTAACGGGGGCTTTCAGTGCTTGTTGTGAACCGCTAACGAGCGCTATCGCCCGTCGCAACTAACGAGAGTTATTCGCTTGGACCCGAGCCCGCGCCTGCCAGCTCAGCCGACGGAGCAGCCGGGGGCTCGAAGCCTTCGGTCGCCCGGAACTCGAGCTCGCCATCGACAACGTCGACAACGATGGTCTGACCAGCGTGGAACTCTTTCCACAAAATCTTTTCAGACAGCTGGTCTTCGACGAGTCGTTGGATGGCACGACGCAATGGACGAGCACCCATCTGTTGGTCGTAACCCTTGTCGGCAAGGTGAAGCTTGGCCTCATTGGTGAGTTCGAGACCGAGACCTTGACCTTCGAGCTGCACACGCACCCGACGGATGAGCAGGTCGACGATCTCGACGATCTCAGGCTTGCTCAACTCGTGGAACACGATGATGTCGTCAATACGGTTCAAGAACTCAGGACGGAAGTGCGCCTTGAGTGCCTCGTGCGCCTTTTCTTTCATGCGCTCGTAAGTGACTTCGGCTTGTGACTTCGCGAAACCAACGCTCGACTTACGCAACTCGGCCGTACCGAGGTTTGAAGTCATGATGACGATGGTGTTCTTGAAGTCGACCGTACGGCCCTGACTATCAGTCAGGCGACCGTCTTCGAGTACCTGCAGCAACGTGTTGAACACGTCAGGGTGTGCCTTCTCGATTTCGTCGAGCAACACGACCGAGAACGGCTTGCGACGCACAGCCTCGGTGAGTTGACCGCCTTCTTCGTAGCCGACATAACCAGGAGGCGAACCGACCAAACGAGCGACCGTGTGCTTCTCCATGTACTCAGACATGTCGAGCTGGATGAGCGCTTGCTCGTCGCCGAACAAGAACTCAGCGAGGGTCTTCGCCATTTCGGTCTTACCAACACCCGATGGACCCAGGAAGATGAACGAACCACCCGGACGCTTGGGGTCTTTGAGACCCGCACGTGTACGGCGGATCGCTCGCGAGACAGCGATGATTGCGTCGTGCTGGCCGATGACTCGCTTGTGCAGCTCGTCTTCCATGCGCAGCAAACGTGCGGTCTCTTCTTCGGTGAGCTTGTAGACAGGAATGCCTGTCCAGTTAGCCAGAACCTCAGCAACGACCTCTTCGTCAACAACATCGAACAAGTCGACGCCGTCAGCTCGCCACTCGGCTTCTTTCAAAGCCTTTTCTGCGAGCTTCTCGCTCTCTTGATCTTTGAGCTGGTTGGCAAGGTCCATCGCGTTGCGATCGATAGCCGCTTCTTTTTCTTTGCGAAGGCGCGAGATCTCGTCGTCGAGAGCTTTGGCGTCACTTGGCACCGACATACGGCGAATGCGCAGGCGTGAGCCGGCCTCGTCAATCAAGTCGATTGCCTTGTCGGGCAATTGACGGTCGGCGATGTAACGGTCGGCGAGGTTCGCCGCAGCTACCAACGCTTGGTCGGTAATGGTGACGCTGTGGTGAGTCTCGTACTTCTCTCGAAGACCCTTGAGGATCTCGATCGTGTGAAGCAGTGAAGGTTCTTCAACCTTGATTGGCTGGAAGCGACGCTCGAGTGCGGCGTCTTTTTCGAGGTACTTGCGGTACTCGTCGAGAGTCGTTGCACCGATTGTCTGCAGTTCACCACGAGCCAGCATTGGCTTGAGGATCGAAGCGGCGTCGATGGCACCTTCGGCAGCACCGGCACCAACCAACGTGTGCAACTCGTCGATGAACAAAATGATGTCGCCGCGCGTGCGGATTTCTTTGAGCACCTTCTTGAGGCGCTCTTCGAAGTCACCGCGGTACCGACTGCCAGCGACCAAAGCACCCAAGTCGAGGGTGTAGAGCTGCTTGTTCTTTAGAGTTTCAGGAACTTCGTCAGCAACGATGCGCTGGGCCAGACCTTCAACGATGGCGGTCTTGCCAACACCGGGCTCACCGATGAGAACGGGGTTGTTCTTGGTGCGACGGCTGAGAACTTGCATAACGCGCTCGATCTCGCGTTCGCGACCAACAACGGGGTCGAGCGCCTTTTCGCGCGCAGTCTGCGTGAGGTTGCGACCGAACTGGTCGAGCACAGGACTGCCAGATGGTGTGCCCGCTTGCTCGCCTTGCGGATTGTTGGTGCCTGGCTTGGCACCTTCTGAACCGACGTAACCCGACAGCAGCTGAATGACTTGCTGACGAACACGGCTGAGGTCGGCGCCGAGACTGACGAGCACTTGAGCAGCAACGCCTTCGCCTTCGCGAACCAAGCCGAGGAGCATGTGCTCAGTGCCGATGTAGTTATGACCGAGCTGAAGTGCTTCACGAAGCGACAGCTCGAGAACTTTCTTTGCCCGCGGCGTGAACGGAGGAGAACCCGTCGTTCCGTTGCCCGCTGGACCAATGGTTTCTTCTACCTTTTCGCGAACAGCTTCAAGGGAGATACCTAGTGACTCAAGCGCCTTGGCTGCGACGCCCTCACCCTCATGGATGAGGCCGAGCAGAATGTGCTCTGTGCCTATGAAGTTGTGGTTCAGGAGCCGTGCTTCTTCCTGAGCCAGCACAAGAACCCGACGGGCTCGATCGGTAAAACGTTCGAACAATTCACCGCCTCCTACGAGGGCGTTAGTAGATGGTCAGTCTAACGATTGATTGAGCTCTTCGGATTCCCGAATCGCAATTTCGAGATTTGAATCGTTCTAGCTGCTCTTGACCTCGACCAGTGGTTTCAAACACCTAGATATGTACTTTCTTGGCCCCCGCCGGACGGTCTTGCGGGACTTATTGAGAGGTTCAGACTTTCCTTCCCCTCTTCGACTACATACAACCAGGCCCCTGCGACAGTTATGCCCGTGACCCCAACAGCACTGCTTTAACCCTCACCTCTTCTTCGACCAGACAGCGCCTTACCTGACCCCGGCCGTTCGCCTGTTGACGTATCTTCATTGTTAGTGAACATCAGCGAGCTCTTGAGCCTTCCTGAACTGCGCAAAGACTTGCTGCGAGTCGACGACGCACTGCGCCAGTCGGTCAAATCCGACGACCCTTTTCTTACCCAGGTCGCCGAGCATCTGATCTTGGCAGGGGGCAAGAGGTTACGCCCGTCGATGACGATTGCCGCTGCCCTCACGTCGGTCGATGGTCCACTTTCCGATTCGGTCATTCAGGGCGCTGCCTCGGTAGAACTAGTCCACCTAGGCAGCCTCTATCACGACGACGTTCTCGATGAAGCCACGACTCGGCGCAACGTGCCCTCGGTCAATGCCCAATACGGCAACTTCATGGCCATCATCTCGGGCGACTATTTATTGGCCAAAGCATCGGGCATCGCCGCCGCTCTGGGCGTCGAAGTCGCCGGATTGCTAGCCGACACGATTGGCGAACTCTGCGAGGGACAGGTTCGCGAACTGCAGTATGGGTTCAACGTCGACCGCAGTGTCGAAGCATATGAAGCGTGCATTGCCGGCAAGACCGCTTCGCTCATCGCGACATCAGCGCGAGTTGGCGGCATCACGGCTGGCCTTCCTCGCGACGAAGTCGATGCGCTGACAACCTACGGCTACGGCTACGGCATGGCTTTCCAAGTGCGCGATGACATCTTGGATGTTGTCGGCACCGACGAACAGCTAGGCAAGCCCGCGGGCAACGACTTGGTCGAAGGTGTTTACACATTGCCGGTGATCTTTGCGTTGGATGAACCTCACAACGGCCCGAAACTTCGCGCGCTGTTGGGCGGCCCTATTGAAACCGCGGCGCGCGACGACGCTCGCGACATCGTTCGCAACAGCAGCGGTGTCAAGCAGGCCATCGAGGTTGGGCGGCAGTGGGCAGCGCGTTCGATCACCGCGCTCGACGCGTTACGCGACAGCCCGATGACGCGCCACCTGCGCGAACTCGCCGACGGCATCTTCGACGACCTGCCGTAGTCGCTAAGCGAGTAGAGCTCCGAGTTCGCTGGTCGAGTTAACGATCGCCGTTGGCTTCGCCGCCGATAGTTCTTCGCGGTCGCCAAAGCCCCACATCACGCCGACGCTGTGGATCTCGTTGGCATGCGCGCCCAGGATGTCGACGTCGCGATCACCAATCATCACGGCCGCGGTTGTGTCGAGCTGTTCGAGCGCATGACTAATTATGTCGGCCTTCAAAGAGCGACTGCCGTCAAGCGTTGCGCCGGAAACGACATCGAACAGCTCGAGCCATCCGAGGTGCTCGACGACTTGCAACGTATAAGGCAATGCCTTTGATGTCGCAATGGCTGTCTTGCGCCCCGAACTTCGCAGCTCGCGAATTACATCGACAATGCCGTCATAGATCTCGACGTCGTACATCGGCCCGTTTGTATAAATGGCTCGATAGTCCGCCAAGCACGAAGCGACTTGATCATCATCGAAGCCATAACCCTTCCAAGTAACTTGAAACGGTGGACCGATCTCGCGCAACAACTCTTCGTCGGTACGCACCACGCCGTAACGAGGCAGCACTTGCTGCAACGAACTGAGTATGCCGACTGACGAATCGACGAGAGTTCCGTCGAAGTCAAACAAGACAGCGCCGTTGAGTTCGCTCATTCGGTGACTTCTGGTCGCAGCGTCGGAAACAGCACAACATCGCGAACGTTGGTCACGTCTGCCAACAACATGATGAAGCGATCGATGCCAAACCCGAGCCCGCCAGTTGGAGGCATGCCGTAATCGAGCGCTCGCAGAAAGTCGTTGTCGACGCTCATGGCTTCGTCGTCGAATTCCTGCTGACGCGCCTGGTCTTCGAACCGCGCTCGCTGTTCGGTTGCATCGACGAGCTCGGTGTAAACGGGAGCAATCTCGCGCCCGGCAATCACAAGATCAGTGTGCTCGGCCATGCCTGGGGTTGTGCGGTGATCGCGAGCAAGCGGCGACACTTCCTTGGGAATGTCCATCACGAAGATGGGACCCCACAAACTTTGCTCGACTGTCTTTTCGTAGAGTTCAAGCAACAGCTTGCCCGGACCCCACGCGTCTTCAACGTGCGACGAGTGTTCGCGCAAGGTAGCCCGCAACTCTTCAATTGGCGTTGTCAGGTCGACCTTTTTGCCGACAGCTTCAGACACCAGATCTACGAGTGTTCGTCGTTGCCAAGGAGCAGTGAAGTCAAGTTCGCGACCTTGATGCGTCACCACGGCAGAACCGGTCAGCTCGATGGCAAGCATCGACACCATCTCTTCGAGCAGCTCCATCAATCCGTTGTAATCGGTATAAGCCTGATAGAGCTCGAGCATCGTGAACTCTGGATTGTGTCGCGGCGACATGCCCTCATTGCGGAAGTTACGGCCAATCTCAAACACTCTTTCGAAGCCACCGACAACAAGGCGCTTCAAATAGAGCTCAGGAGCAATGCGCAAAAAGAGGTCGATATCCAACGCGTTGTGATGAGTAACGAACGGCTTAGCCAATGCACCGCCAGCAATCGGGTGCAACATCGGCGTCTCGACTTCCATGAAGCCGCGCCCTTGCAACCACGACCTGATCAAGCTCACCATGCGACTGCGCATCACGAACGCTCGGCGACTCTCTTCGGTAACCCACAGGTCGACATAACGCTGGCGGTAACGCGTGTCGAGATCGCTGAGCCCGTGCCACTTGTCGGGGAACTGGCGAGCTGTCGCAGCAAGCACTGTCCATTCATTTACTTGAACACTGAGCTCGCCCTTTCGCGTCTTCATGATCGTTCCGGTGACGCCGATCCAGTCACCCAAACTCAAGCCAACAAACTCGTCGAACTGTGGAGTTACGTCGGCAGGTGCAAAGAGTTGGACGACACCGCTCGAGTCGTGCAGTTGGCCAAAAGCCAGCTTGCCCTGACCGCGTCGCAACATAAGGCGGCCAGCTACAGAAACGACTGACTCGGTGTGTTCGCCAGCTTCGACCTTGTCGTCAAACTCCGCGTGAACTTGTTGCGCGCTGTGCGTCTTGTCGAATGTGTAGGGAGTTTCTTTAGTCATTGTTGGTTCCAGAGTTGATTCGTTGATGAGCGATGCGCAATCCAGCAAGAGTTAACCAAGGTTCGTGCTGGGTGATTCGTTGTGACAGCGGCGAAATAAGGCCCGAAAGCCCGCCCGTCGAAAGCACGGTGCATGGCCCAACCTCTTTTTCGATGTACTCGCAGAGGCCATCGATCTGAGCTGCATAACCGTAGAGCGCGCCCGATTGCACTGACTTGATGGTGCTCGTGCCGACAACCTTTTCTGGCACTTTGAGCTCGACTGGTTTCAGCGCTGACGCGCGTTGAAACAGTGCGTCGAGCGAAATTTCAATTCCGGGCATGATGACCCCGCCAAGGTAGTCACCTCGGCCAGAGACAACGTCGAGCGTCGTGGCAGTGCCGAGATCAACAACGATGCTTGGGCCGTTCGTAATGGCAAAAGCGGCCAGCGCGTTGACAATACGATCAGCACCGATCTCACGAGGGTCGTCGATAAGGATTTGCATGCCGATTGGCGTCGACCAATCAACAACAAGCGGCTCGATCTGCATGCGCGCGCAGGTTCCGCGCAACGCAGCTGTCACGCGTCCGACGACCGAAGCAACAACAACCGCATCGACGTCAGACGTTGCAAGTGAACGGGTGTTGAGAAACTGAGAGATCAGCACCAACCACTCGTCGGCCGTACGCCTGGCCTCGGTTGCCGCGCGCCAATGATCGACAAGCTCGTCAGAGCCAGGCTCGTAAAGCCCGAAAACGGTGTTGGAGTTTCCTACGTCGATTACCAGCAGCACGAGCTACAGGCTACCCACGGGCTGGACGTCACCGACCACGCGCTCTTGCCATCCTTCTGGCAATAGCTCAGGGGCAAGCTCGCTGAGCGGCTGCAACACAAAACGGCGTTCCCACATGCGTGGATGAGGCACTTGTAGGTCGAGCTCATCAATCCGCTCGTCACCGAACAACAAGATGTCGACATCGAGCGTTCTCGGACCATTGACAATGCTTCGCTCTCGACCCGCCGACCGTTCAGCATCGTGTGCATCGTCGAGCAACTGATGAGCGTCGCGCTCAGTGCTGAGCTCAACCACCATGTTCAGATAACGACCCTGATTCAAAGGGCCGCCCACCGGCTCGGTTTCGTAAACCTGCGACATGGCAACGATGTCGGGCAAACGAGAAATCGCTTGTTTCAAATACGAGCGTCGATCGCCCAGGTTTGAACCCAATGCGAGAAACACTCGCCTCGTAACTGCCATTGGTCAATCAAGACGAGCTGTCAGTTGACGCCCACGACTCGTGGGCAGCCACCAATTCGCGTCCTGGCGGACCAATCTGCTTTTGCAGTAATTGTTCGGCAACTGAGATTGCTTGTTGCGGTGAGCTAAGTCGCTTTGTCCACAACAAATAGCCGGCGATAACACCCATGACTTCGTCGCCCAATTCTTCGCGATGCAGAAGAATGCGGTCGCCGTTGTCGAGCCACTTTTGCAACGCCTTGAAGATTGGCGGAAGGCAAGTGCGAGGATCGTCGGTTGCCGCAAATGGAACGTGCGACGACACCACATCGAGCTCTTCATATGCATGCAAGTTATGCGTCGACGGCAACAACGACACGATGCGTGTGAAGCCTTCTTGACGCAACCACAAAATCTCTTCGTGGCGACGAACACTGCGGTGATTGCGCGAGTAGCCACCCGGCCGTTCGCTCACAGCTAGTTGATCTTTCAACACCCAAGTGAAGTTGCGAGGCGGAATGCCCTGTGCCCAGCGGTTCTTCATCTACCCAACCCCACTCATACGTTCGCTGCCCCCGACGTTTTCACTAAGCGATTGTGTGAAATCGAGCTCGGCGTCAGCCCGCGCATTACGAACGGCCGTCACTACCTGTAGAGCTCGCACAGTTTCTTTGACGTCATGTACGCGCACCATTGACGCACCCTTCATCAGGGCAACGACAGCGGCGGCAAGCGATGCTGACAAACGATCATCGGCGGGCGGAACATCAGGTCGCGCCGTAACCGTGCCAAGAAAACTTTTGCGACTCACGCCAACGAGCACTGGATAGTCAGTCTCGACGAGGGCGTCTAGGTGAGCTAGCAAGTCGAAGTTGTGCTGCATGGTCTTACCAAAACCAATGCCCGGATCAATCCACACATCATTCACTCCGGCGCGTCGAGCATCGTCGGCGCGTTGCACGAGGTATTCGCAGACCTCTTTCACAACATCGTCGTAGTGCGGCGCCTTCTGCATGGTCTGCGGCTCGCCTTGCATGTGCATGGCAATCCACGCGACGCCTTTGTCGGCCGCAACCTTGTGCAGCGAAGCGGAGATGTCGTTGAGATACGTCGCACCCGCGTCGATCGCTGCGACAGCAACTTCGCCGTGACGAGTATCGATCGAAACCCGCCCAACCTCGGCCAGCGCTCTAACAACGGGCAACACCCGGGCCGTCTCTTCTTCAACTGATACGGCAGCGGCCCCCGGACGGGTTGATTCGCCACCGACGTCGACCACGTCAGCGCCTTCAGCAAACAGACTTTTGCCGTGCGCTATTGCGGCTTCAGGGTCTAGCCAGCGGCCGCCGTCAGAGAACGAATCAGGGGTGACATTGAGGACCCCCATGATCCAAGGGGCTCCCCCGAGCTGGCGCGGCATGACAAGCGAGGTTACCTGTGGATGCCGGCCTCCCTGGGTCAAAAAGCCAAGAAATCTTGGCCGTAACCCCGGGTTTTATTTCGATTCGTCTGAATCGGACCCTTCGGCGATCACAGGTGTTGCTGCCGCAGCAGTCGCCTTGGCCGCGCGGGGCGTGCGCTTGCGAGCCACTGCCTTCTTTGCGGGCTTGGGCTTCTCGTGCACTGTCGGGCCGCCCTCTTGGCCCCAATAAGAAAGGTGGCCCCAAACCTTGTCGAGTTGCACGCTGTCGAGGGTCTCGTGTTCACACAACTCATTAGCCAGCTGCTCGAGCGTCTCTCGATGTGTGGTGATGATGGCGGTGGCCGTATCGTGCGCTTCGTCAACCAACTTGCGAACCTCGGCGTCGATCTTGGCTGACACTTCGCCCGAGTAGTTCACGGTTGCGCCGCTGCTGCCTAGGTACGCTCCCCCCGTCGGCTCGCCAAGTTGCTGCGGACCAATCTCGTCGCTCATGCCGTATTGCGTGACCATCGCACGCGCAATGTCACTGACCTTCTCAATGTCGTTGGATGCTCCGGTCGAGGGTTCGCCAAAGATGACTTCTTCAGCCGTACGTCCGCCCAACAACACGGCGAGTTCGGCTTTGAGCTCTTTGCGAGTCGTCAGGTTGCGATCTTCAACTGGCAACGACAACGTCCATCCCAGCGCCCGACCGCGAGCAATGATCGAAACCTTGTGCACCGGATTGGCATCGGGAAGCAGGTTGCCAACGAGAGCGTGACCACCTTCGTGGAACGCAATCACACGCTTCTCTGCGTCTGACATCACACGGTTCTTGCGCTCGGGCCCACCGATCACCCGATCGATTGCCTCTTCCATCTCGAGCATCGACACGAGCTTGCCGTTATGGCGGGCAGTGATGAGCGCCGCCTCATTGACCAAGTTGGCCAGGTCGGCACCCGTAAAACCGGGTGTACGTCGAGCAACGACGGCAAGGTCGACATCGTCGTGGAGCGGCTTGTCTTTTGCGTGCACAGCCAGAATTGCCTTGCGCCCTTCGATGTCAGGACGGTCGACGACGATCTGACGGTCAAAACGGCCTGGGCGCAACAGCGCGGGGTCGAGAACGTCAGGTCGGTTGGTCGCTGCAATCAAGATGATGCCGGTGCGGGGATCAAAACCATCCATCTCGACGAGCAACTGATTGAGCGTTTGTTCACGCTCGTCGTGACCGCCACCCATACCCGAGCCGCGATGACGACCGACCGCGTCGATTTCATCCATGAAAATGATGCACGGCGCCGACGCTTTGGCTTGTTGAAACAAGTCGCGCACACGACTGGCACCGACACCGACGAACATCTCGACGAAGTCAGAACCTGAAATCGAAAAGAACGGCACGCCCGCTTCACCGGCGACAGCTCGCGCCAGAAGAGTCTTACCGGTACCCGGAGGGCCAAACAACAACACACCCTTGGGGATCTTTGCCCCGATTGCGTGAAACTTTGCCGGCGCTTCAAGAAACTCTTTGATCTCGTGCAGCTCTTCAACTGCTTCGGCCGCACCGGCCACATCATCGAAAGTGACTTGCGGTTCGTCTTTGGTCATCATGCGCGGTTTGGCTTTGCCGAACTGCATGAGGCCACCGCCGCCTCCGCCCATCCGACCAAAGAAAAAGAACAACAAACCGAGGATGAGAATGAACGGCAACACCGTGACGATCAGCGAGATGAAGATGCTGTCGCCTTTGCGATTTGCCTTGGTGTCGACGCCGGCGTTGACAAGTTGTGATGTCAGCTCGGCTGAATATTGAGCGGGAAACTTGACGGCAAAGTGAGTGCCGTCTTTCAATTCGCCTTTGACGACGTAATTGCTGTCGTCGACGGTTGCGCTTTGCACCTTGCCGTCGCGAATGAGACCTTGAAACTCGGTCAGCGACTTTGACTTCGTAGTGTCATCTGAATTGAACGCGAGCAGCGAGATCGCAAGAGCGATGCCAGCGACGAGAAGTATCCAAAAAGTGGCACTGCGGCTGACACGCTTGAGCATTTACTTACGCCCCTCCTCGGTCGCGAGACTCATGTGCTGCTTCGACTTCGACGTAATTGCAAACGTAGGGAAGGTTTCTATACCTCTCACCCACGTCTAGACCGTAGCCAACAACGAAGTCTGGTGGCGTGTAAAACCCGACATAACGCAAATCAGGATCTTTGCGCTGCAGACCCTTCTTCACCAGAAGGGCGCAAACTTCGAGGCTTGCGGGTGAGCGGGCCAGCAAATTCTTTCGCAAGAAGTTCAGCGTCAGACCGCTATCGACAATGTCTTCGACGATGATCACATGGCGATCTGTGAGGTCGATATCGAGGTCTTTCACAATTCTGACAACGCCACTCGTCTTGGTCGCACTGCCGTAAGACGCAACCGCCATGAAATCGAACTCGATAGGCAGCCGGATGGCTCGTGCCAGGTCGGCCATAAAGATGGCGGCACCCTTCAACACTCCTACCAACAGCGGCGCCTTGCCTTGGTAGTCGGCGGTAATTTGCGCCCCAAGCTCTTCGATCTTGGCCCGAAGCTCGTCTTCGGTGATCAAAATTTCGCCGAGGTAATTACGGCTTTCGCCGTCTAAGTGATGCTCCACGCCTGAACTCTAGAGCGACGGTGTGACTACCGGAGGACGCGTCTGGCCAACACCGGCCTGCTAACGCCGACTACCGCTAGCCGACCGTTTCGAGCTGCAGTCGCTGGCGCGAACGAACCACGCGCCACCCGTTGGCGACATCACAAGAACGAGCGTTTCCTCGCGCCACATCGAGCACTCGACCGACGGCCTTAGCGTCGGGAGGATGCTTCTCATCGTCGAGGTGTTCGCGCAGCCACTCGCGAACGACACGAGAGGCCACGGCATCAGGCAGTGCCGCAAGCGCCTTTGCATCAAGTGGCTCGACTTGTGCTGCGTAGAAATCCAACGCTGCCGCGGCGGCTTGCAGTGACGACGTCTGCGCGGCAATAACTGCCGCTACATCACGCTTCGCCAGATCGTTCATGAGCGGAATCAATTCACGCCTTACGCGATTGCGCAAAATGCTCATGTCGTCGTTTGTCGGGTCTTTGAACACACGAAGCTCGAGTGCTTCACACAACGCATGCGTTTCCGCGCGTCGCAGCTCGAGGATGGGGTGACCGTCAACGCGCATGCCTCCGAGGCCATCAAGAGAAGCGCCCCGCATGATGTTAAGCAACACCGTCTCTGCCTGATCGTCGGCCGTGTGACCAGTGAGAACAGCGCTTGGCAAAACTGCGTAACGAGCGGCGCGCGCACGCGCTTCGAGGTTGGGGCCCGGCTCAACATGCACTGACTCAGCAATAAATTGAGCGCCAAGACGCTCGGCCGCCCGCTCAACCAATTGCGCCTCGGCGTTCGAGCCACTGCGCAAACCATGATCGACATGAACGGCTGTGACGGCCTTGCCCGTTTCGCATGCCAAAGCCAAGAGTGCCAACGAATCTGCTCCCCCCGACACAGCGCACACGAGGTGATCTTCGTCTGGAAAGCGACACCGCTCTAACAACTGTTGGATGAATGAACTCAACGTTTGGTTTCCGCAACCGCCATGCGATCAATCCACAACTGAGGTTGCTTGATTTCATCGTGCGTGGGCAATGTCTCGGGCGCGTGCCACAACTGATCGATCAAGCGTTCACCGCCGGCCGCTTCAACCGCTTCCACAAAACGCGCGCCGTCTTCGTATTGGCGCATCTTTGCGTCTAAACCAAGCACCTTTTGCATGACTTTAGAGACGCCTTTGGCGCTATGCCGGCGCTCGTGCAGTACGCGATGGAACCGCTCGGCACCCGGAATGAGATCGGCACCAGCGCGTGACATCGTCACCTCGCCGTGGCCTTCGAGCAATGCCATTAAGCCCTGCAAACGTTGCACGGTTGCTCGCTGTTCATCAGTCGCCAACATGCTGAGCAGTCCACCATCAACAACATCAACTGACCCGCCTGACTTGATGTCGTCAGCAACAGCCTTCAACGCTTTGGTGAGGCCTTTCGAGTCGATCTGCAAGCTATTTGTGAGTGCCTCGACCTGCGCGCGGAAGTACTTGCCTAACCACGGCACCCCCGTAAATTGCGCTCGATGTGTGCACTCGTGCAGCGCGATCCACAAACGAAACTCACGCGGCGGAAATGCATAACGTTTTTCGAGAGCCAAGATATTTGGGCCGACGTAATAGACCATGTCTTGCTCGGCAGGATCTTGATCTTCGAACAACAGCGAGTCGTATTGGCCGAGCACTCGCATCGACATCCACCCGAGTACGAGGCCTAGTTCAGCACCGGTTGCGTTTCGGCCGAAGAACGACACCGGCCCTTTCGATTTCGACGCAAACCTTTCTGTCAGCGGATTCAAAAGTCGCCGCATCGACTTGATGTTTGCCTGCACCCAATCGGTGCGGTCAACTACGCGCGCACGCGCTGCCCCCGATTGCGAAACGAGTCGCGTCTCTTGTTGCACTAACGCTTCTGCTTGACGGGTCAGCTCGTCGAAGTCGATCTCTAGCGACGCCGACAAATAGGACGACGAGAACGGCTCGCGACCCGACACTGCTTTGGCGACGCGCTCGGCAACATTCCACGAAATTGCGTCGCCCGCAGTCATGGGCGTAATGCTACGTGCCCGCCTGATTCAACGCCCCAAAAACAAAACGACCGCAAGTCGCCTAAGCGATCTTGCGGCCTCGTGTTCTGGGTACGGCCATGGGCTCGTGGCTGTAGCAGTACTTACCCTTGTTGTAGATGGACAGCAGGGTGTTGCAGCCCTCTTCACGGCAAAGACGTCCACTCTTAAACGCTTTTGAGGGGCGCCCCCCGCCGTTGATGGGTACTCCACCGACGGATCGTTCGCTCATGCACTGAACAACACGCTCAGACGGCTGGTATTCCACCCTCTGGAGGATTCCCAGCAATCTCTTGTCGCAGGCTCAGTCGCACTTTTGAGTAAAGGTGATCGGGCATTGATTCTTGACACTTTGTGCGTATAACGGCCTTGAGTTCCGCCTCAAACTCAAACGATTCAAGACACGGAATGCACTCATCTAAGTGTGCTTGTACGTGTTCGCGGTCTGCCGCCGACAGTTCTTTATCGAGAAACTCGTACATGTTTCTCAATGCGCCCTGGCAATCGGTGTCTTTGCCTGGATCGTCGCTCATTGTGCTACCCACCCCATTATTGACCTCGAAACTTCGAGATCTTGGTTCCCGCCAGTGGTGGCTCGTGGCTTACGTCGCACGATCGCCCACCAGTCCCCGTTTAGATCCATACTCCGCTAACGCCTTTTGAAGCGCTCTTCTTCCACGATGCAGCCGACTCATCACTGTACCGATAGGAACGTCCAAAATGTCTGCAATTTCTTTGTAGGAAAATCCTTCGACATCGGCCAAGAGAACGGCCAGTCTGAACTGCTCAGGCAGCTCTTCAACGGCTTCTTTGACTTCGTAATCGGTGAAGTGTTCGAGCAGCTCGTCTTCCGCACTTTGACCGATGCCCTGCTGAGCCAAATTGCCGATGCGCTTGTAGAGATAGAGGTCTTCGATGTCTTCGACGTCGCTCTGTTCGGGCCTTCGCTTTTTCGCCCGGTACGAATTGATGAACGTATTGGTGAGAATTCGGTAGAGCCAAGCTCGTAGGTTTGTGCCCTGCTCAAAGGTGCCAAACGCCCGATAGGCCCGCAGATAGGTCTCTTGCACGAGGTCTTCGGCGTCGGCCGAATTGCGGGTCATGCGCATGGCAGCCGTATACAGCGCCGGCATGAATTCCATCGCCTGCTCGGCAAAAGCCGTTTGATCTGCCATGTCGGGGATCCTACAGATAGAAGACGTCGGCGCCGCCCCTCCCTCAAAGAAATCTGGGGCAATTCTGATGATCTGGGAATACTTGCGTTGTGCAAGTGATTTACTTGCTTGTTGAAAGCAACTAAATCCGGAGGAGGTGAGCTCAGTGCCAACCAAGAACCAGCCCGACTTGACCAAAGAACTTCGCGACATCGGCGAAGGCACTCGTCAAATCGTGCGCCTGGTCAACCACCCACGGGTCTTCTGTCAAGTAAGAGAGTCGGCAGGCAGCGAACTCGACAAAGTCAGTGAGGTTGTGCTGCGTGCTCTAACTGGTCACAGCGACACCGAAATGCGGCTGTCAGATCTCGCAAAGAGATTGGGGGTCGAGTTGTCAAGCGTGAGCCGCAAGGTTCACAAGCTCGAAGAGAACGGTTTTCTCAGACGTACTACCGACCCAAAAGACGCACGCGCGTGGCAACTGCATTTGACCGAGACCGGACAACAGGAATTGCAGAAGCTCGACGCCGTGCGCAACGCGCTTCTAAGTGACGCACTCGCCGACTGGCCAGCCGAAGAGGTCGTGCAACTAAGCCGGCTCTTCAACCAATTCATCATCGACCTTGCCAAACGAGTAGGAGAACAATGACCGAAACCGAACCGAAAGACACGCCTGCTGCTGGCAACGCACCGCCGAAACAATTCACGCACAACGAGATCATGGTGATCCTCGGTGGATTGTTGCTCGGCATGTTCCTGGCAGCTCTCGATCAAACCATCGTTGGTACAGCCCTGCCAACAATTGTCAGTGAGCTTCACGGAGCAACCGAGCTTTCTTGGTTGATCACTGCGTATTTGCTGACATCAACAGCAACAACTCCGCTTTACGGAAAGATCAGTGACCTTTACGGGCGCAAAAAGATTTTCGTCATTGCCATCGTGACGTTTCTGATTGGGTCTGCCTTGTGCGGTCTCGCTCAAAACATGCCGCAGTTGATTGCATTCCGCGCGTTGCAAGGCATCGGTGGTGGCGGTCTGTTCTCGCTGGCCCTCGCAATCATCGGCGACATCGTGCCGCCCGCAGAACGCGGTCGTTACCAGGGTTACTTCGGCGCCGTCTTCGGCGTATCGAGCGTGATCGGCCCGCTCCTTGGTGGCTTCTTCACCGACCACCTTTCATGGCGCTGGATCTTCTACATCAACGTGCCTGTCGGGCTGGTTGCGTTGTTCGTCATCTCGACCAGACTGACGTTGCCGGTTCGCCGCACAGAACACCGCGTTGACTATCTCGGTGCATCACTAATTACCGCAGGCGTCACGACACTTCTGCTCGCACTGGTGTGGGGAGGCGGTCACGAAAGCAGCACACAGGTCATCGGCGGACAAACCGTGCAGATTCCCTTCAGCGGTTTCGCTTGGGGTTCACCAGAGATCATCGGGCTGATTGCTGCCTCGGTCATCCTCAGCGTGCTGTTCATCGCGCAAGAATCACGACACCCCGAGCCGATCTTGCCGCTCGAGTTGTTCCGCCAGAACATCTTTGCAACATCAGTTGCATTGTGTTTCGTAAGCGGTGTCGCGCTGTTTGGCTCGATCATTTACGTGCCGCAGTTCTTGCAGAACGTTAAGGGCTACTCGCCGACAACATCGGGCCTTGCCATGATTCCGTTGACCATCGGCATCGTTCTTGGGTCAGTCGGCTCAGGCCAGATCATCACGCGCATCGGGCGCTACAAGATGTTCCCCGTAATCGGCACCGTCATTGCTGCATTCGCGTTCTACTTGTTCAGCACCATCAAGACTGATAGCTCACTGCTTTCACTCTCGATCTATATGATCATCTTCGGTGCCGGCATCGGAACGCTCATGCAAACGCCGGTGCTCGCTATTCAGAACGATGTCGACTTCCGACACATGGGTGCAGCCACATCGGCCGCTGTGTTCTTCCGTGGTCTTGGTGGCTCACTAGGCACGGCGGTGTTTGGCTCGATCGTCAACAACCGGATGAGTCATGGTGTCGATAGTCAATTGCCAGCCAACGTGGCGAACAACATCGATCTCGACTTACTAAGTCACTCATACGTGCAGGGTCTGACTCGGCTCGGTTCAAACGTTCCGACCGTGGTGTTCGACTCGTACACACATGCAATCCACGTGTTGTTCTTGGCCGGCATTCCGATCATGGGTGTTGCCTTCGTGATTGCACTGGCGTTGAAAGACAAGCCACTACGTACCCACACTGCACACGGCAGCGGGTCGGCACAGGGCCCTGCTCCAGCCGGAGCTTTCGAGTAGCGCCTTTCGCAACTAGTGCTTGGCGTTGAAGTCGGCGTGGGCGCGCAAGCCTGCGCCGGCACTCAACGCCAAGCCAACACAAAGAGCAAGCGGAATCGTCAGTGCCACACGCAAACCGACTTGCGAAGCAGCCCCACCAATGATTGCTGGGCCCAAGAGCACACCCAGATAACCAAGCCCGGCAACCTTTGCGATGCCATCACCGTGAGGAACACCTTTGAGCGTGCCCGCGGCGGTGAACGCAATGGGGGCGGAGGCCGCAAGCCCAACGCCTACCAGCGCCCAGCTCGCAATGTTCAACCACGGCTCGTTTGTGAGCAGCCCGACTACGAGACCAGTCGCCGCGATACCGCCACTGCATTGCAAGATTCTCACTGCGTTGAAACGGTCGATCACACGATCACCGAGAAATCTGCTGATGGTCATCGCCGCTGAGTACGCACCAAAGGCGATCGCCGACACCGCCGTTGAGGCGTGCAGGTGATCGTTGAGGTAAACGGCGCTCCAATCAGCTGCAGCTCCTTCAACACAGAATCCCGCGAAGACAATCAACCCCAGCATCACCAACGGTTTCGACCATTTGGCGTGGGGCACTTCGTCGGTGCCAGTCGATTCGTGAGCATCAGCTTTGGCCGGCAACAGCAAGCGCGTTGACCACATCGCAACAACGGTAATGAATAGACAGGCAACTGCGAACCGCGTGACGATACCGACACCGAGCAAGCTGGCGCTCACACCCATCGCCGAGCCGCAAAGTCCACCGACGCTAAAGAAGGCGTGAAACGAAGACATGATCGAGCGTCTATAGAGCTTCTCGACTACGACTGCGTGCGCATTCATCGAAGTGTCGACAAATCCTGCACAGACACCGGCGACGATCAACACGACAACCAGTGACCAGAGGTTCCACGCAAACGAAGCCGGAATCATCAGCACACACAACGCCAAGAGCGAGAGCCGTACGACCGGTCGACTGCCGTAGATCGTCACGCAACGGCCAACGAACTTGAGCGCAATCAACGTGCCCAACGGCAAACCCAATAAGGCAAAGCCGAGTTCGCCATCAGTGAGGCCTGTCTTCTCTTTGACCAATGGGATCGAGGTCGCCCAGACACCAAGCACAGCGCCCAAAGCCACAAACGCCATTGCGACTGCAAAACGGGCGCGTTTGAGTTCGGTGGCGATCGAACCCTGCACCTGCGAGTCGAGTTCGTCAGCCACAGTCGAAAACCTCAGCCGTCGACGTTTGCTTTGGCTTGCTTAGTTGCCAAGTGCACCAGCGTTGTCTGCGAGTTGGCGAGGTGTTCGTCGCAGAGCCGTCGCAGTTCTTCGTAACCTTCGTTGCCCATCAACTCGCGCAGTTCGTACTCGTTGGAGCGATACACCGGCTCGGTTGCGATGTGCGCCTCTGTGTTGCCAGTGCAATACCAATCGAGGTCATGACCACCAGGGCCCCAACCCCGGCGCGTGTATTCAGCGATCGTTACTTCGAGATACTCGGTTTCGTCGGGCATTTCGACCGTTCGGTACGTGCGCGAGATCGGAAGCTGCCAACAAACATCGGGTTTTGTTTCAACGGGGTGACGTCCGGTACGCAACGCAAGCCCATGCAGCGCGCAACCTTCGCCACCCGCAAAACCCTTGCGATTCAAGAAGACGCAGGCGCCGTCGACGACGCGCGTCTTGACGCCCTCTTCCCCGCCGAGATCTTCTAGATAGTCATCCCGCTGGAGCTGCCACGTCTCGGCATCGAGCTCTTGTGCAAAACGCTTAACGCGTTCGACGTCGTCTTCGTCGGCAAAGTGCGCCCCGAGCGTGCAGCAACCATCGTCAGGTCGACCCTCGTAGATGCCCGGACAGCCGCGCCCGAAGATGCACGTCCACGACGACGTCAGCCAGGTGACGTCACATCGAAACACCTGTGGAGGCGATTCGTCAGTTTCGGGGTCAAAAGTTGCGGGGTCGGGAAACTCCACCCACGCGCGAGGAAAGTTCAAAGGGACTTCAGGCACCCGCGCATCCTACGTCGACTGCGCCGGAATGCTCGATCTACAAACTGCGGCCCAAACCACCAGGCGTCGACAGCGGCCCCGGCTCATGGGTATCAACGGGAGACGCCGCCAAGCGACAGGAGCGGGCGAACTCAGCGTTGCGCGCCAGCAGCTCATTGGGAGGCCCATATTCAGCCACCCGGCCGCCCGCCAGAACTGCCACCACATCGGCTTGGCGAGCCAATTGCATGTCGTGAGTAACAACCATCACTGTTCGGTCTGTTGCGATCTCGGCCAACAACGCACCCACCGACGCGCGCGACGCAGCATCGAGTGAGGCAGTCGGCTCGTCAGCGACGATGATTGGGGCGTCGCGTAGCAATGCCCTTGCTATGGCCAGGCGTTGGCGTTGACCGCCGGAAAACCGTGCGCCCTCTGGCCCCATAGACGTGTCATATGCGTGCGGCAAACTCGCCAGCATGTCGTGCATGCCCACTCGACGACACACATTTGCTATGTCGCGCAGTGTTGCGTCAGGTCGCGCTTCTCTCATGTTGTCGACGACAGAGCGCGACAAGAAAAAGGGGTTCTGATCGATCACGCTGATGAGATCACGCAGACTGCCCTTGTCGATATCGCTAACACTGACGCCACCGACCGTTACCGAACCACCAGTTGGTTGCAGATTGTCAGTCAACAGGTCGAGAATTGTCGTCTTGCCAGCCCCGCTAGCGCCGACAACTGCCAAATATGTCTGCGGAGCGACCGACAGGTTTAAGTCGCCGATGACAGGACCATTTCCGGGGTAAGCAAACTGCACCGAGCGGAACTCGATGCCATCACGCCCGACGCTTGGCGCAGAGCGGCCTTCGTCGGCCTGCTCATTGTGCGTCGTCAATACCGACAACACACGTTGTGCAGCGGCAGCGGTGTTGTGTAAGTCGAGTGAGTCAACAGGTAGCGAGGTGACCGGCACAAACATGCGTGCTGACAGCGAAGAGAACGCCACCAATGTCGCTGGCGATACCTGGCCCGAGAACACGCTCGCCGTTAAGCCAAGAACGGAAAGCATTCCCCCGACATACACACGTTCGACCGTCGACTCGACACGTTGGCGCAGCCGCAAGCTCTGTGATGTGGTGCGATTGTGCGCTGACAGTTCACTGCCCAACTCGCCACGAGCAGCCTCATCGCGATCAAGATGACGAGACGTGAGTAGTCCACGCAGGCTCGAGCGCTCACGAACAATCGTCATCACTCGGCCCCAACTTTGTTCTTCCATGGTGTCGAGCGCCCGGTTCTGTCGCGCCGCCCGCACGCCAACAAACGCGACGACAGCCAACGGCCCCGCCATCGCCAAGGCGAGTCCTGGCGACATCACAAACATCGCCACCGACGTTGCTGCCACAGCAAAGCCATTCAAAATCATTCGAGGCAAGAGATCAGAACACGTGCGGCGCAGGGCCGGAACGTCGTTGAGCAGGCGCGCTTCGACCTGCGAAGCAGACTCTTCGGCAAACCACGACTTTGGCTTTGCTTGCGCAGCGCGCAACAGATCGTCGCTGATACGCGTTGTGACTTTGTTGCCAATGTCGGCAACCGTTCGCATGACGCGCTGGCGCAGTCGCATTCCCAACACAAGGTTCGCACCGAGGAAGGCAAGCGGCAGCGGCCAGGCACCACCCGCAAATACAGCCGTGAAAGTCGCCCTCCACAAGAACGGATCCACAGCAGCCGACACCGTGGCCAACCCCGCCAGCACAGCCGAACTTCGCAACTCTTTCTTATGCGGCTGCAGATAAGCCAGCAGAGGTCGCATGTTTTCCATTCGCTGACGCCAAGCAGCGGGCCGCTGGTTGCCCGCTTCTTCACTACGTTGGCGCTTGGCTTGATCTTGTTGCGCGTTGAACTCAGCAACGTTCGATTGTCGGCCTTGCTCCCACGCATAGGCTCGCCAGAACAAGTTCATCGCATCAAGACGCGCGTCGCGGTAAGGCTTGTCAACTAACGGAACGCAACGAATTGCAACGTCGAGCAGACGCGACCTACGCACGTTGGGCCCCGACCGCGCATGACGAATACCCGTCAACACATCGCGCGTTGCCATCAGCACAAACTGAAATGCTGTTAAACGGTCTGCAGTCGCGCGCTTTTCAGATGACAAGTCGTGGTGCCCTTCCTGAGACAAAGGGCGCGCGTGAACAAAGTCAACGCATCACTCTTGATCCGAGAATTGATGTCGTTAACGCACGACATAGGCGACCTGGCTCGCTTCAAGAAGCAACACAGTTGCGGTACAGCGCCGGATTCACACCGGACTTCGCTACCTCGCGCGTTGTCGGTTAACCGCCGACCAACGGAGTGTAACGGGATTAGAGCGAAGCGCGATCGCTGTCGTCGTGGCTCGACGGAACTACTCCGTTGAACACCAATACCGGGCCATCGACCGCGACACCAACGGTTACGTTGAGTGCCGGAGCCTTCACTCCAGTGACACGCGCCACAACCGGCTGACCTGTGTCGGCCAACTCGAGATACACGGCAGCGTCGTGTCCGAAGTAGCTCACCTCAGTAACGCGCGCAGCAACACCCGACGCTCCCAACTCATTGAGCTGCAGTTGCTCCGGTCGTATCAGAACAGAGGCTGCGCCATCGCCGTGGTCGCCCGAGACGGCAAGTCGACCCAATGTCGTAGTGGCAAAACCATTAGAGATCGTGGCCGGAAGAATGACTGCTTCGCCTACGAACTCACCGACTCTTGTATCGACAGGCTGCCCATAAACAGCGCGCGGCGAACCAACCTGCACCAACGAACCTTCGCGCATCACGGCGACTTGATCAGCAAGAGAAAGCGCTTCGTCTTGATCGTGCGTAACCATCACGGCTGTAGCCCCAGCCTGGCGCAAAGCGTTAACGACGGCCTTGCCAGTACCGACGCGCAAGCTTGCATCGAGAGAGGCAAACGGCTCGTCGAGCAAAACGATTGACGGCTTAGGCGCAAGAGCACGAGCCAGGGCCACCCGCTGTTGCTGACCACCCGACAACTCGTGCGGAAAGCGTTTGGCTAGCGCAGTATCGAGATCAACAAGCGCCAACAGCTCTTCAACACGACTCTTTGCTCTGCGCTCTTGGCGAGACAAGCCAAAGGTGATGTTGGCAGCAACGTTCAGATGCGGAAACAACGCGCCCTCTTGCGCCACATAACCAACATTGCGCCTTTGCGGAGAAACGAAAGCGGTCGACGAGACAACCTGTTGCTTGCCGAAACTGATCGTGCCGCTATCAGGGCGTGTGAATCCAGCGATCAGCCGCAAGAGAGTTGTTTTGCCACAGCCCGACGGACCAAGCACGGTAGTGATGCTGCCGGCAGAAACATCAAGGTCGATGCCCGTCAAGACTTTCGTCGTGCCGTAAAACTTCGTAACGCCACGCAGCTCGAGCGACGTCATTCGATGCTCGACTTACTTGCCTCACGAGTCAGCAGATAGGTAGCGGGCAGCGAGATCAACACCATCAATGCAGCGTAGGGCGCGGCCGCGCCATAGGCGACACTGCTGCTGTTATCCCAGAACTCTGTAGCCAGGGTTTCAGTTCCGATTGGGGCCAAGAGCAGCGTAGACGTGAGCTCGGTGACGACGGCCATGAACACAAGCGCAGCGCCTGCACCAAGGCCAGGCGCAATGATCGGAATTGTCACCCTCCGCCAGGTCGAGAGCCTGCTGGCACCGAGGGCAGAGGCAATGTCGTCATAAAGCGGCGGCGCCTGCGCCAGGGCGGCCCGACTACTAACCAACGCTCGCGGCAGGAACATGATCACGTAAGCGCACAACAGCAGAAGCGTCGTTTGGTAGATCGGTTGCGCGAACTTGATTGACGCCGTGATCAACGCAAGCGCAATCACGATCCCCGGGAACGCACTGCCAAAGTAAGCGCCGCGCTCGAGGGCAGTACTCAGTGCGCCTCGATGACGCACTCTCAGCCAAGCAACCGGCAACGCGCACACGCTCGCAAGTAGCGCGGCGGCGACGCCCAACATCACAGAGGTCGACGTTGTTTTAATGAGCTCATGAAACGGAAAAGCTGTCGAAGTGCCCGCAATCAGCCAATGAATCAGGCTTGCGATCGGCACGCCCAGTGCCAACACCGTGAGGGCCAACAAGCTGAGTAACGCTGGCAGAGTGAAAAGCCCGAGACCAGCGCGCGTGCGTTCGCGAGCGGCACCGCTGCCAACCCGCGAATACCGACTGCGCCCAACAACCTTGAGCTCGCCCACCAAAAGCAGCAAGCACAAGACAGCAAGCACACTCGCGAGCATGTTCGCCGCCGAACCATTGAACGTTGATGAGTACTGGTCGTAGATAGCTGTCGTAAAGGTCGGAAACCTAAGCATCTGCAATGCACCGAACTCAGCGAGCAGGTGAAGCCCAACCAACAACGCTCCACCAAAAAGGGCCGGCTTCAATTGCGGAAGGATCACGCGAACGAAGGTTTGCCATTTCGATGCACCGAGCGAGTGCGAGGTTTCCTCGAGCGCCGGATCCAGCCCACGCAACGCAGCAGCAACTGGCAAATACACAAACGGGTAATACGACAACGTCACGATCAGCAACGCACCGCCGTAACCCTCAACAGCCGACGTGACTGACACCCATCCGTAGCTATTGACAAAGGCGGGCACGGCCAACGGGGCAACGAGTAACGCGTTCCACAAGCGGCGCAACGGCAAAGTGGTGCGCTCAACCAACCAGGCTGCGCCGATGCCGATGATCGCGCTCAGCGTCATGCAACCAATGACGAGTCGCACGGTGTTCCACAGCAGCTCGCCTACACGTCGTCTGACTAATAGTTGCCAAGCAACATCCCAGCCAGTGCTGATCGTGTAGACAACGACGAATACGAGCGGCACAAGCGTTAAGGCGACAACGAAGATTGTCGCAAGCAGCACAAAAGGTGGGTACGTCCGGCTCGACGTACCCACCTTTGTCAGAGCGACAGAGTGCGAAATTATGCTCAGAGCAGGCCGGCCGTTCTCATCATGTCGATGACTTGAGGTCCGTTCAGCGTCGAGATGTCGATCGCTGGGGGATCCAACTCAGATAGCGGCTTGAGTTGCGCGTTTGCCACAGCGCCGTTGCCGATTGGATATTCGAGTGCCTTGCTCTGAGCGAGAATCTGCTGACCCGCAGGGCTCGTGATGTACTTCACGAATTGCTGTGCGAGCGCTTGCTTCTTACTGGCCTTGATCACACCAGCGCCGGAGACACTCACGAATGCACCAGGGTCTTTGTCTTTGTAAAAGTAGAGCTCAGTGTTTGCACTGTTGGCACCCGACTCAGCGCGATCTTTGTACCAGTAGTAGTGATAGATCACGCCGGCCTGAATCTCGCCGTCATTGACGGCCTTGAGCACTCGGTTGTTGCCTTGGTAAATCTTGGCGTTTGCCTTGAGACCCTTTAGCCACTCAGCAGTGGCCGCTTCACCTTTAACTGCGAGCACAGCACTAACGATTGCCTGGAAGTCGGCGCCCGATGGAGAGAAACCGATCTTGTCTTTCCACTTTGGCTGAGCAAGATCCATGATCGTTGGCGAGATGTCGTTAACCGACAACAACTTCGTGTTGTACGCCAACACCGTTGAACGCCCAGCGAAACCAACCCAGTTTCCATCTGAAGGTGCGTAAGACGTCGGAACCTGCGCGAGCGTCGCTGCGTCGATCTTCGAGAAGCCACTCTTGCCATCGACAATGACCATCGCCGGCGAATTCTCAGTGACAAACACGTCGGCCGGCGACGCCGAACCTTCGGTGACGATCTGGTTGGCCATTTCTGAGTCGCTGCCTTTGCGCGTCTCGACTTTGATGCCGGTGTCTTTGGTGAAGCCATCGATCAGCTCTTGCATCATGTCTTCGTGTTGCGCGTTGTAGAGCGTGAGTGTCTTTTCGTCAGTGCTGCTCGCCGACTCTTCGGTCGAGCTGTCGTTATTACTGCACGCGCCGAGCAACAACATTGCTGAAAGTGCACCGGCAGCCAGGGCCGATCGCCTGCCAAAACGCATAGTCAAAGTTCTCCGAATCTCTGGCGACAAAGAAAATAGAAAGTTAGGTAAGCCTAACATTGATTTGGGGAGTCAAATTCTCTCGAATTGGTATGCGGCCAGACCGTCATGATCATCTCGGGCATGCCAGCGATCGACCACCTGCTCAACACCATCCGCCGGCAGTGGTATGCCAACCTCAAAGACACCGAACCAGCCCTGCAATGGCTGATCGACGACGACCACATGGAATGGCGAGGCAACGAAGCCTACGGCGACGACTGCTGGGAAGAGTCGTGCAGCGTGACAGCGGGACTTATCGACGACCGGGCCACCTATCTATTTCAATCGGGACAGTGTCATGCGTTGGCCCTTGCAGGTTGGGAAGCAACCGGGTGGCCCATCGTTTGGCTGACCAGCGACGAGGGCCCAGAACCCGAACCCCATCACTTGATGCTGGTACACCCCAACAACGAGTTGGTTGACATCACCGGCCTCAACGACCCGGTTGCAAAGCTGCAGACATTTCGGAGAGTTCACATCGTCACAGCTGCGACGGTCTACGGCCATATCGACTGCAATTGGCCAACACCGGCTGTGAGTGCGGCCCGAACGATGTGGCCCGAGGTTGAGCGCTCCATCGATCTCGAACTTGCCCATCAAGCACGCTCGGCTCGCGGTTCGGCATTAGCACTTTGATCATCGACTTGGACCAGAGCAGTTGCCTTCCTTAACCTTTGCCGTGGATTTAATCGACCCCGAGAGGTTTGCGCTCCAACTCGCGCAACGTGACATCCGTCTAATGGCGGGTTACAACGACGCCCGCCGCTCTGGACAGTTTGTGCGGAAGGTGTTGACGTCGGAAGGCGTCAGATCAACGAAGTTCAAGATTGAAACCACGCCACCGGGCACGCCGCCACGGCTGATCTTTAGTCGCCAGACTGCATTGCCGGTCGGCATCGCGTTGCCGCTGAGCGCGCAAGACCCTGTCACCCTCCTGCATCTCGTCGGCGAAGTCATCGCGCATCATTCGCCCGTTGTTCAAGGCAGCGACAACCAACAGGCACTGTTCGCCGAGCGCTACAACCAGCTCGTGCGCTTTCATTTGCCTGACTACTGGCAAAAGTTTCGAGAAAGCCACGTTCAATATTCGAGAGCGCTTCAACTCGGAGCCAGCTTTGCCAAACCGGCAACACGCGAAGCCATCGTTCTCGCGATGTACGCCGGGCTCGACCCGCGACGTGAAGTGCGCGGCACCTACGACCGTGACCACATCACAATCGACTCACACGGAGCTGACGGTGCTTACGGCGAGATGGTCATAAGCAAGAAGAGCGGCAACGTGCTTACGGCGACGCTTTACAGCCCCATCCGCGGCCGAAGTCGATGGGAAGGTGCGGAGATCAACAATGCGTTCCGCGAACTTGCATTAGACAGGTGCAATGTCGACGACTTGCCCCTGCAATTCGCTCCGCATGCACTTACGGCCCCACCGACAACCCCTGCACCCGACCTTCGTATTGCTTGAGCGTGCCTAGACCCACAGTTATTCAACAACCGATAGAAGCGATCATTTCTGATCTCGATGCCACAATCATCGACTCACAAGAGCTTGGCCTTCAAACCGTCACTACAGCGGCGAAGTCGCTCGGCGTCGACCTGTCTGAAGACGAGCTTTATCGGCTTAAGTTCGCTTGGCATCACAGCTACGAGGCTCAGTGCGATTGGTTCGACACGTTCTGCGACAGGCGCGGAGTCGAACTTGCTTCTTTCTTGACGAGCTATCGAGAGCAGTTTCAGATCGGTATCGCGGAGGTTGCCTTTCTCGCTCACGTTGAAACAACGCTGCCGGCGCTGGCCGTTCGCTACCCCGTCGCGATCAACACCGACAGCGGGCTAGAGCACACGGTTGCCGCGCTCGGTTCACGCCTCGACTGCTTCGATTTGCTCATGACGAATGACGAGCACCTCATTCACAAGCCTGACCCGACGAGCTACCGCAACACTGCGCGGCATTTGGGAGTACAACCTTCGCGCTGCCTAGTGCTCGAAGATTCTTACGTCGGAGTCACTGCGGCGAGGGAGGCTGGCATGGTTGTCGTTGGCGTCCGCGCCGGACACGGCGACATGCATCAGCAACTTGATGGAGCGCACTATGTCGTCGGTGACGTTTCTGAGCTGCCAGCTTTACTTCGTCACCAATCGATCGGCCGTCAGCTGGGGCCATCACATCTCGCGAATTGGGGTGGCGTCGACCTGCGAATCACGAGCTACGCAGCAAACTGCGTTCCCGACCGTGGGCTCGTCACCAGCGCCGCTGTCATTGCACATCAACCCGACGGGTCGATGCTGATGGTCAAACATCAGCTCCGTGGCTGGGATGTACCTGGCGGCCGCCGCGACGTCATTGACGGCACCCTCGAAGACTCTCGCAATACAGCAATTCGTGAATTGTGGGAGGAAGCCGGTGCACGCGTCGACGGTCTACAGCTCATCGGCTACGACAAACTCGAAGTGATCGGCGATCCACCAGCCGACTACGCGTACCCACATCCGGTGAGTTACCAAGTGTTCTACACAGGCAGAGTGACAAGCATCACGCCACGGGCAAGCAACGACGAGATTGCCGACGCCGACTTTCTATCAACGAGTGACGTGCGCTCAACAACGTGGGGAGCATCACACCAACCGCTATGCAACGAAGCGCTGAAGGCGGTCGGGATGATCACAAGTAATACGCGCGCAGTTTCACTCGCTAAATAGCCGCAACCTGCTCAGCGCTTTGCGGGCGCAGTGTTTGACGGTGACTCGACAAGGTGCGAGAGAACGACTTCAGCGACTCGCTTGCATGCGGGAGTTGGGTGGCAAGAACTTCCCAAAACTCCGGAACCTGTTCCGCGTGTCGACAGATATCAGTCGCAAGGTCGTCAATGTCGAGAGGGTCAACATCGGCCTTGTCTAAGAGACTGATATCAGTCAGATGCTTTGAGACTCCCGCCAGCTCTTGTTTGTCAATCTCAGCCGTCAGGGTGTCACCGAGTATTAGATCTGAGCCATCCATGACCCAACGCCGTAACACTCGCGAATCGCTCAGCGACCCATCCAGAACTTCGATGACGGCACCGTCAGCTTGTTGGGCCTTTGCGGATGCTTGCTCAGTTCTGCGAGTTGCGATTGCGTTCAGTGCGTTGCGGAGCTCGCGCACCGGGTCACTGAAGGCAGGATCGTTGTAAAAGGGAGTGGTCGTCATAAACAGAATTCCTTCTGAGAGGGCGAGCGGCGATTCTGTCTATACGCTTGCGACGAATCCAAACTTCAGCTCAGCCCGTGTCAATCGAAGTCGCTAGAACAGGGCGGGCACACCGTTGTGATCAGTAGCGGTTGATTCGACCGCCTTTGGCTCAGCCCTGTCGACTGCAAGAGGTGTGACAACCCGCTCGATTGCGGGAGCCTTTTGTGACTGCACCGTGCCATCACGACCCAACACGCGACCGTCACGCATGAACAGCTCTATCTCTAAGTACTTCAACTGCCGCACCAGGCCGGGCGCGTCGGCAATTGCACAACCGACTGTCTCGTCGCTCGCTGACACGACGTTGTACCAGGTGCCGTTGGCACGTATCCGCGCATCGCTCGTGCCGATGATCGACTGAAAGTCTTCGCGACCAAGCATGACGTACTTGCCATCAGCGATCTGCTTGCGCAAGTAGGCGCGCCAAAAGGTGAGTTCGTAATCACGCATATTGAGGGCGGTCTCAGCCTGTATCGCCCATCGCTGCGTCGACTTGTCACGATTTACTACGCCTAGACCGACAGTCGTTTTCGCTAGATCAGTGATCGTGCCATCGGGCTCGCGCGCGTAGTGACGCTGCGTTAGATCATGGAGCACGCCATCACGTGCGAACGTAATCATTGCGATCGCCTCTTCAGCGCGACGACCGTTCGAGCGAGCCATTGTTGCGAAATCCATCAAGGTGATCGGCTCGACGTGCACACGTTCGACGACAGAGTCGCATAAAAGAGTCGAGTTGCGTTCGAGCTTCAACTTCCTGCCACCCTCAAGCGTGAAAGTAAAGCTGCCAGACTTCTCACTTATCGCCTCGACGCGGCGCATGGTGTCTTCGCTGGTGCCAATACGGTCACCAATGGCGATGTCGTCTGCATAACTCTCACCAACTGCGGCAGGCTTACGCTCTGGTTGACGCCCGAATCTCGTGAAGATCCTGAGCGCTTCGGAATCGTTCAATCCCAACGCTCGGTCGTAGCCGGCGCGCGCTCGCATCACTGCTTCGGCAAAGTTCTCGCCACGTTCCGATCGCCAGGTAGGAATCTGTTTCAAGAACTCTGACGAATCCCACGCAAGGCCTCTTCCATCAGCGTCATAGATCGTGTCGGCAAAATACTGTGCGAGACCGTGCACAACCTTGTGATCGCGCGTTGAGTCGCTGATCGTTCCAAAGTTGTCGAGTGCCTGACCGATGCCGAGTGGAACCACTGTAAAGCGTTCCTTGGTAGGCGTTTCGTAGAAGGCAAACTGACCGTCAGGCGTTATCGACAAATCGACACGCCTCGAAAACGCGCGCAACAACCTCTTGTTTTCTTCGGGCAGATCGTCATCGCCGCCTTGCGCATAGTGCGCACGCAGCGCGAGCGTGTCGGCAAAACGCGATCCGCTTCTGGCTTGCTGATTGGGAGCCGACGCCAGCTCATCGTCGAGTTTGAGCTCTTGCAGTCGTCGATACTCGCGATCACCTTCGCTGCGAGCGCTCCCAAGTGCGCTCTCGATGCGCTTATCTGCCTTGAGCCGCGCGCTGAAGCCGGGCGTCTGCCAATCAATGCGCTCACCATCGAGCGTCGCTGCGTCGTACGCGTTGGCTCGACAGCGCGCTTGCTCTTCGGTCATTCGGTTCTTGGAACTACCTCGGTCAACAACAAGACCGGTAGCTACGTGCAGAACTGTCCAAAAGCTGCCACTAAGGCCGGATACAAAGGCACCGTCGACCGACAACTCGGCTCTGCGCAACCTCGAGAACTTCTTTGCTTGGGCGCCAAGAGTGTCTGGCTCGTCACCGCCCCGTGCCAAGTGATCGAGGGCGTCTTGTGCTGTCGCGAATCGACGGGCTATTTGTGATTGCTGGGCGTCAACCGACACCACGACCTCCGGAAATTTGGGATGGGTCAGTGTTTCCGCGTCGCTGATGTCTGACCAAATCTCACCGTCATTGGCTCATTTTTGGATCGTCCGGGGGCAACTGCCACTCTGAACAGGTTCACCGTTCGCACGAAGGAATCACGCATCAGTGACTTTTGACAACAGCCCACTGCTCGACCGCCCGCAGTTTGAGCTCGGCCGTGTGGTGGCGACGCGAGGACTCGTCGATTTCGTTGAGACCTACAACGCAACCGTTGCGGCTCTCGAAGCGGCAGGGCGCGCTGACCTCAAGTCGATAGATATCGGTCGCCTGGTTAGCCGACACGTCCGTGGAGACTGGGGAAACCTCGACGGTCACGATCGCCAAGCGAATCGGTTGGCGATCCGACGCGGTGACCGTGTTCTTTCGTCGTACGACATCGACAACGTCGGTGACGTCAATGGCAAGACGATATTCGTCATCACTGAAGGCGACCGGTCGTACACCACTGCGATGCTTTCCGAAGAGTACTGATCTGTAGCGTTTTGGTTTGTTTTGCGAGGCAACGGTTCAATGGCAGCCATGTCTGCCGCCGAAACCCGCTTCACTCCTCGCCACTTGCCCGCCTTCATGGTTGCGCCCGATGCCCTCGAAGACGCAGCGAACTATTTACTGAGCGACAGAGGTAATGACGGATACTCAGTCGGCGTCGTCAGCAAAGAAGGTGACACGGTTTTATTTGGCTGCCGAGCTTCTGACGGCGGCGAGTTTCTTTTGAAGTGGCAACCGGGCTCCGGCGTCGACGAAGTGAGCGTTGACGTCGACCTCAAGAACTCCACCTACGTTCATCCGGTCGTTTCTCCCGCTGTTCTGCATAAGGGTGGGGCCGAAGCAAAGACCCGAAGAGCAGCAGACGTCGGCATCTTGGACGCGACGTTCTCGGGCCACGGTCTGTTCGTAACTTTGAATGGCGACGACCGTCGAAATGCCTATGTTGTCGACCTAAACCAGAATGTCGTAGCGCCACAGGCAAAAGGCCGCTTGCACGACCCGGCCGCCATCAAACTCGACCACGTCGACGCGGACGGCAAGGCCTTCAGCGGGTCTACACCACTGTTCTCTATGCCTACATTCATGGTTGCTCCGCCAGCCCTGAGGGCCGTGAGCGACACACTGCTCAGCAGCGTGGGTGACGAAGGCCTGCGTGTCGGCGTCGTAGCCGCCGACGATGCGAACGTCGTCTTTGGCCTGCGCCATTCTGACGGCGGCGAATCTTTCTACCGCTACGAGAACGACGAATTGTCTGAAATCACCTCAACGGCGGAACGCGATGCGCTCCGAGACACGACCTACGGTCAACCAGTGGTCTTGCCAAGCAC
>JBGAQY010000108.1:0-2725 GCA_044220495.1 Acidimicrobiales bacterium | reverse complement strand
GTCAAACGGGAGCTCGAACGTCTTTGGCAAGCGACGCGCAAACGCTAACGGACAGGGCGCGCCGCAAGTAACGCTCGCTCTAGATCCACCGGCAATACCGCACCGCCCGAGATCGCCTGGCGAGCTGCTTCACGTGCTGCTTCGATATCACCAGCGTCAAGCAAGAGCGGAGCGAGCGCCAGGTTCAGTCTTGGATCGTTCGGACGCAGCTCCAAGCCGGCTCTGATCACTTCGATCGCCTCGGGGATTTGCCGCGAGTTCGCCAGATCGTTCGCCAGGTTCACACGCGCCAGAACGTAGAGAGGGTCGATTGCTAGCGCTTCGCGCCACAGGTCGTGGGCCTGTTCTTGCGCTCCTTGTTGGAGCTTGAGGTTGGCGAGGTTGTTGTACGCCTTCGCAAACCGAGGATTCGAAGCGAGCGTATCTCGGTAGAACTTCTCTGCGGCGGCCCGATCTCCTTCCTGCGAGTTCACGACGCCCAAGTTGTAGAGCGCCTCGTCATAGCCTGGACGTTCCGCCAGAGCCGACTCGAACTGCTTTCGTGCGTCGTCGAAACGCTGCTGTCCGAGATAGATGTTTCCCAGGTTGATGTTTGCCATCCAAGCCGAAGGGTTGCGACGAAGAGTCTCCTCCCAAAGAGTCTGCGCATCTTTGAACTGTGCCGACTGGCGCCATGCTAGGGGCAGCAACAACAAAAGCAGGAGTGTTTCGCATACCAGTCGTTGCGATCCAGACGTCTGAAAACGAGTACCAACCCCAGGCCATGAGTGTCAGCACCGCCATGCTCGCATGATATTGAAAGCGATCTTGAACAAACGAATAGTAGAAAAAATACAAGTCGAAAAATCCGAGAGCGGGCGCAATGGCGTACCGCGTAAATCACCGGCGAATGCGCCATCGGCCCGCGCCCGAGCCTCTCTTGCGGTAACACCAGCAGCGTGGCGCACAGGCAGGCCGCTAAAGTACGCCGCACCAACCTGGCCAGTCGTGAACACCGGAGTCCAGCGCGGATAGATGAAATGCCAGCGGGTACACCAAGAGTTTCAACGGATAAAACCAGAATGCTCTGCCTGCGATCGCGATTCGCTCGAGCCAAGAGATTCCAGATCTCGCCCTGCGCTCCGACACCGTGCGTTCCAACCAGGCCGTCACCAGCCCCAAACCAACGCCGAGTGCAAGATGGGGCAACAGCGGCGGTGTCAGATCGACCGGTCTTAACTTGGTCGTTTCCACCAGAGGATGATTGCCAGCGCGACAGGCAATGTGCAGACCACGGTCTTGGCAAAAACCGCCGCGCATAAAGACCAACAGACTGAGCCACCACAACTGGGAGACGTTCAGCGTTGACTCGTTGCGGTTGTCGTCCCGGAATCCACGGCCCCGCAAGAACAGGTCCGCGGCCGTCAACGCCAATAACGCTGAGAGTAAATTCTTCCGTTCCGTGATCCAGGCCACCGATTCTGCGTGAACCGGATGAACCGCGAAAAGCAGTGCGGCCACCCAGGCACCGGGGAGAGCAAGACGTCGCAAGACACGCCACAACTGCCACGCGACAGCACCCTGAAGCACGAGATTGACGGCGTGATAACCGGGAGCCCACAGGCCGTAAAGCTGGTACTCCAGCCAATGGCTTGTGTGGGTCAGCGGGTAGTACTGCTGATTCGCCCATGGATCGGTCCAGATCCGGATCAAGCCTGCGAGCGATCGGAGCGTCGCGTTGGCGGTAACGTTCCGGTCGTCGTCCCACAAGAAGTCGCCGCCGAGCGCTACGCCAAACGCTGCCCAGGGCAGGATCCATAGCAACCAGGCCCGCGCTGTTTGACTGCCTCGGCCGGCGGCATCGGACATCGGCTTGATGCTCCTTCGCTCGCGCCACGCGCGGCGTCTGTTACGCTACCCCGATTCGTCGTCTTTGAACGAGCTCACGCACGAGGGACACATGGACAACTCAAAAACACTTAGCCAGGTAGAACGTTACTGGGATCAGTCGATCCTCCCAACCCTCAGCGAGTACATCAAGATCCCCAACCTATCGCCTGCCTTCGACAAGGACTGGGCGACAAACGGCCTGATGGACCGGGCGGTCGATCTTTGCGCAGGTTGGATCCGTGCACAGGAGATCCCGGGCTTACAGCTCGAGGTGGTGCGTCTTCCCGAGCGGACTCCACTGATCTTCGTGGAGATCCCCGGTTCAGGTCGAGAGACGGTGGTGCTCTACGGCCATGTCGATAAGCAACCACCGGCGGAGGGTTGGTCCGAGGGGTTGGGGCCGTACACGCCGGTGATCCGTGACGGCAAACTGTATGGACGAGGCTCCGCCGACGACGGCTACAACCTGTTCGCTTCGATTGCCGCGATCAAGACGCTGAGCGCCCAAGGGATCCAGCACTCGCGCTGCGTGATGATCATCGAGACTCGCGAGGAAAGCGGCAGCCAAGACTTGGCCGCTTACATGGAACGCCTCAAGGATCGGATCGGCCCTGTCAGCGCCATCGTGATTCTCGACTCCGGGTGTGGCGACTACGAACGGTTGTGGTTGACGACTTCGCTGCGCGGGATGGTGAGCGGAACGCTTCGCATAAAGATCTTGCGTGAGGGCGTGCACTCGGGTGACGCCAGCGGGATCGTGCCATCGAGTTTTCGTATCGCGAGGATTCTGCTCGATCGGATCGAGGATTCAGGGACCGGCCGGATAAAGCTGGATGCGCTATACGCCGAGATTCCT
>JBGAQY010000045.1:0-17718 GCA_044220495.1 Acidimicrobiales bacterium | reverse complement strand
GCCCGTTGCCGGTGTGATTGCGCCGGTACACGTCGCTCCTGATGGAACCGTCACCACCGTGCCGGTCTTCGACACCAACCCTCCGCAGGCGATCGTTGCGGCGACACCAACAGGCGGCGGTTCGTGGTCGCTATTGCCCGACGGAGGAATCGTGACGGCAGGCGATGCTGGCTTCTTTGGTTCGATGGGTGGAACTCCACTGAATTCGCCAGCCGTTGGCCTTGCGCCCACTGCGAATGGCGACGGCTATTACGTTGTTGGTGCTGACGGTGGTGTGTTTGCCTTTGGATCTGCGACGTACATGGGTTCGATGGGTGGCCAGCCTCTAAACGCACCGATCAAAGGCATCGGTATCAGTTGTTCAAACAACGGCTACTACTTAGTCGCCAACGACGGTGGTGTGTTTGCCTACGGTTCAGTTGGCTTCTTTGGATCAATGGCAGGCAAGCCGTTGAACGCGGGAATGTTGGGCATCGTTGACTCGTGCGGTCGCAATGGTTACTGGACGTTCGCCGCCGACGGAGGTGTGTTTACCTTTGGCGATGCCGAGTTCTACGGATCGCTGGGTGCCAACCCGCCTGCTGGTGGCGTCATTGGTCTCGTGTCGGCGCCTGACGGCAAGGGTTACTGGCTCATAGGTGCCGACAAGAAGGCTTACGGCTTTGGCTCAGTCGCCAGTTGAATCAGTCGCCCGAGCAAGTGGCAAGTCAAGTGAGCTCGATAACTCAAGCAAAGTCTCTTTGACTGAGTCAGAATTCATGGAATGTCTCGGGATGGCGTAGCAAATGAATCATCTGAGACTTCTGCAGGGGCGTTGAAGGTCAACGCTCGCGTTTCAGAGGTAATCGCCGACCCCCATTCTCAACGTCTGTTTCGTGCCGAACGAACGATGACGCGCGTGAGGGCCGTTGCTGCGCTCTTTGCTCTGGCGCAGGTGTGTACGTACTACAAGCCCTACCCCGATGGAGTTATCCAGCAGGCATTCGCAGTCGTTGCGTTCTTGGCTGTCAGCAACGTGGTGTTCGTCGTGTTGCTGAAACGCCCTTTGGAGTTGCGCGCATTGCGACGTCTTGCAGTGGCGAGTCTGACTGTCGATTTCGTGGCGGCCACTGCGTTTGTGTTTGTCTACACGTTTGACGTCGAGACAGCGATATGGGCGGTGTTGTACTTGCTGCCACTTGAAGGTGCAATCAGATTTCAGCTGCGCGGAGCTCTTCTTGTAACAGCGGCGGTGACGGTCGGGTACTTCTTGCGTGAGGCTTACGGTGCTTGGCACTACGACAACGAGTTCTTTCTCGTGTCTGTCACTTTCCGCATGGGTATCGCGTTCATGATTGCTTACGTTGCTGGTTCGACGGCGCGTGACCTGTTGGCCGGGCAAGACGAGATTCGTCTTGCCAATGTCGAACTCGCAGACATGAATCGATCGATGCGCGATTTTGTTGCGATTGCGTCGCACGACATGCGTACGCCTCTCAGTGTCATTGGCGGACTGAGCGGAGTGTTGGTTACCAACGACGACAACCTGACGAGCGACCAACGCAGTGAATCACTCAAGGCAATTCACCGCAATTCGCAGTCACTTGGGCGTTTGGTGAACGATTTGCTCACGGTTTCGAGCATCGAAGCTGGCACGGTAGTTGCGCATCGCGAAGAAGTCGACATTGCCAAGGCGGTTCGAGAAGCTGTTGCCATGGTGTCGACCAACACACCAGTGCGGGTCGAAGTGCCTGCTGGCATTCTCGTATCGGTTGACCCCGATCATCTTCGGCGGATACTCGTCAACTTGCTGACCAATGCTGACAACTACGGCGAGCCGCCAGTTACTGTTCGGGTGCGTAGCAACGAAGCGTTTGTCGAAATAGATGTTTGCGATGAAGGAAGTGGTGTGCCCGCTGCGTTCATTCCGCTCTTGTTTGACCGCTTCACTCGGTTCGATTCGCCCGAACGTCAACAGGCGGATGGCTCGGGGCTTGGTCTGGCGATCGTGCGTGGTCTCGCGCAACGAAACGGGGGCGACGTTCGTTACGCGACCGGAGAGCCAAAAGGCGCGCGCTTCACCGTCGTGCTTCATTCCGCGCAGCCAGCCAACGTTCCAATCACTGAAGGTTCAGCAGTTTCATGACGAGCGTGTTGATTGTCGACGACGCAGCCGACGTAAGGCTCTTGCTGCGCATGCTGGTTTCGATGGAGAGCTCGTTTGTGGTCGCTGGCGAAGCAGCGAATCCTGACGATGGCGTGCAGCTAGCGGCCGACCTGCAACCAGACGTCATTGTGACTGACCACGGCTTCGAGGGCTTCATGACCGGCATCGAGGCGGCGCCGCATTTTCACAAGGCAGCGCCTGGCGCCAAGCTCGTCCTGTTTAGTGCGTATGACGACTTACACAGCCAAGTTGCCGCAACTGCCGAGATCGACGCATTTGTTTTGAAGACAAACGGGCACGAGTTGGTAAATGTCATCAAGAGTTTGATGATCAAAGACTGAGCAACTTTGAGATGAATTCGCGGTCCGAGTGCTGCGGCTGATCCGACCGCATGATTAGTGTCCGCTCGAAATGGAAATCAGCGAAGTTGAGTCGTCGGCTACCGAAGGCCCTGAACGTTCGACGTGGCGTGATCGAAGTGGCGGTGCCCTCTTTCTCGTAACCGGTGCCGGCTTAGTCATTCACATAGTTGTGGGTCTCCCGCTTTGGCTCACCGTGCCAGGTGGAACGCTGTTGGCAATTGCCGTGCTCTCGTGGTTGAACGTGCTCACCGGGTCGAAGTTGCGTGAGCCCGTTTCGATCGGTCTGCGCGCTGGCGCAATCGCAACGCTTGGCTACGACATGACTCGTGTTGCTGTAGTGCACCTGTTCTCGCTGCACACCAAGCCGTTCGTAGCCTGGCCACACTTTGGCTCAGCGATTGTCGGCGCTGGCGCGTCGGAAACTGCGCGTTGGGTTGCGGGTGGTCTGTTTCACCTCACAAACGGCCTGGCGTTTGCCATTGCTTACACCTATTGGTTTCGCGACAGAGGGCCACTAGCCGGCATTGCCTTTGCTTTGGTGCTCGAGTGTTTCATGCTCGGTCTCTACCCCGGCTGGCTGAAGATAAGCGACTACGCACCATTCGTCTTTGTGTCACTTACTGGCCATTTGTTTTATGGAACGACGATCGGTGTCTTGGCGAGACGGTGGTCGCGCTGATGTCGATGAGTGAGCTGGCGCGGCTTTGGTTTGTCAGCATTCCGCGCCATTGCGCAAAGTACTCACGTGCGCTTGCGTACTTGCTCGCCGACGGACACTTCTTGATGAGTCGAGTCGCCGTTGCTGCAATTGCGACGCCCGTGTGCTTCGCTCTGGGTCTGTTAGCCGGAGCCAGCTCCATTGGGTACGACCGCGTATTCACAGAGTCGTTGTTGTTGATGGTCGTTGCTGCAGCGATCGGGTTCTTGGCAACTGGGCTCGGCGTTGCCTTTGTGGTGGGCTTCGCGTTTGGCGACTTCTTCATTGGCGATCGCACGTGGAGCGCAAGTCTCTACACAGCTGGCCCACTGTCAGACGGGTTTGTTGGGTACCTGCTTCGCGCGCGATTGCCGATGCTCATTGGCTACTTGCTGCTGCTCGGTCTGGTGGTTTACATACCGAGACTCGCTCGCGCCTTGGTTGCTGACATCCCGCAGGCCACGAAGTTGCCGAAGAACTTCGCGTTTGCGATCGCATCGATCTTGAATGTCGTTGTTGTTGCTGTGGCGGTGAGACTGTGGGCCGAGGCAACGGCCGTTCTCATTCGCCCGCTGTGGACATGGCAAGGGCTATCTCCGACGACCGAGGCAATCATTCCTCTGCAGCAACAAGCAAAGTGGATTGTGCTGGCAGCCGTTGCTGGCACGATTGCGCGGTTTGCTCATTTATGGTTTGCGTACTCATCGCGCGAAGGCGCATCCCGCATTGTTGAAGCCGAAAAAGCTTTGGCTGCCGCTCTTCCGCAAGAGCGAAAAGGGCCCCTCGTTCCTCCAGCTGTAACTGCGTTGATCGCTGCTGTCGTTAGTGCGGCATCGCTCTCAGGATTGTTCAGCGGTTGGAAGATGGCGCTCATCGGTTTTGGAGTATTTGCCGTCTTGCATCTCATTCGCCAAGGCGTGTTGCCGCCGTCTCTCGAGTGGTGGAAGCGCATTGTTGTTCGAGTGCCAATCTTGGTGCGTATAGGCATCGGGCTGATGATCGCGAATACTTTGCGCGACGGCTTTGCGTCTGAGTACGACATGAACTTCGATCGCCTGTCGGTGTTCATGTTGGCGTCGATCGTCATGCTGTTCGTCCTCTTGCCCGGGCCGCCCAAATCTCACGGCAGCACCGAGAAGGTGTCATGAGGCCAATAGCGCGACTGTTCGCTGTTGCTAGTGCGATCAACGTTGCGTTCGTCATGTTCGCAACGCCCGCAATGGCTGATAACTGCAGCGGGCCAAGTGACTGTTTCGGTGTTGCTGGTTCATTCAACGAAGCCGTGCTTGGCATGCTCGGCCTCGTCGCGCTGAGTTTGATCTTGGACTTCTTGCCGGTTATCGGAACCGTGAAGGGCGTGATCGAAGGCATCACCGGGAGCGACCTGATTACTGGCCAAGAGCTTTCGTGGTGGGAGCGCGTGCTCGGTGTCGTGCCTGTTATCGGCGCAGTGGCGGCCGCGGCAGCAGTCGCGAAAGCAGCAAGAGCAGCATCAGAGGCGGCCAAGGTTGCCGCCGCCGCCGCAGAGGCTGCGCGTGCTGCAGCTGCGGCTGCTGATGTAGCCAAGGCGGCCAAAGCAGCATCTGAAGCAGCAAAGGCGGCCGAGGCGGCGCGCGAACTAGCAAAAGCGGCAAGCGCAGCATCAGAGGCGGCAAAGGCCGAAGCGGCCGCTACTGATGCTGCGAAAGCAGCAGAGAAGGCGGCCGAGGTAGCCAAAGCAGAAGAAGCTGCGCGCGATGCAGCGAAAGCAGAAGAGGCGGCGCGTGAGGCCGAGAAGGCGAAGGAAGCGGCCGAGGCAGCTGCAAAAGAAGCGCAAAGAATTGAAGACCTTGCCAAAGATCCCGCGCAGGGAAACAAAGTGACTCCCAAAACAACACAAGAAGCGAAGGTCGGTCTCGATCTTGAAAAGCAGGGCAAACTCGACGGGCCGATCACACGCAGCCCTGATCCCCGCGCCGAATTCGTCGATGCAAAAGGACAGAAGTGGGACGTCAAGACTTTCAACTCGAACTTTCCACCAAAGCAAGGCGGTTTTACACCTCAGAGCGCGATTAACAGCATGGGCAAAGACATCGCGCTCGGCGAGAACATCATCGTCGATACATCGAACATGAGCGCGCAGGCGATCGCCGACCTGAAGGCCGCGGTGAATGCGCAAGGTTGGACGAATAAGGTGATCTGGTGGCCGTAACAACGAGCGACAACACCACAAGGAGGTGCTCGACTAGTGGCAACACTAAGCAACGATGAGATAACTAGCCGCCTCGCCGACCACGCCAAGTGGATTGAAAGTCGCGGTCGAGAGGGCGCTCAATTGTGGCTGCCTGAAGCCGACCTTTCGAGCGTCGACCTGTCTAACCGCGAACTGGCTGAAGCCCATATTCCCGAGGTCAATCTCGAAGGGGCCAATCTGTCGGGGGCCAATCTGGCGCGTGCCAACCTCGCGTCGGCCAACTTGAGCGGTGCTGATCTGTCTCGCGTGATCGCGCTCAAGGCCAACTTTGATTTTGTAACTGCTCACAGGGCTCGGTTCGTTGAGGCGACATTGATCGACGCAACTTTCGTCGACGCCGACTTGTCTGAGACAAACTTCGAATCGACTCAACTAGCTGGCGCGTTCTTTCTGCGATCACGTTTGCGATCAACCTCGTTTGCGCATGCCAACTTCGACGGCACGACATTCGACGCGGTCGAGTTTGCCAATGTCGATGCGCGAGCGGCCCGTGGATCGGTTGTGGTTAGCAACGCCGTCTTCGAGCAGTCTGACAACACCACTTCGGCGCGCGAGCTCGACCAACAGGGTTTTGTCGACTGGCTACACAGCCACGGTGCGCCTGAGGTCGCGGGCTTTCACCTCTAGCTCGCCTTTGGCCCCGCTCGATGAGATGGCATCCCGGTATATCCAGACGGCATGAAGAAAAATCTTGAATCGTGTCAACCGAAAAGCCGCCAGAAGCGAGTAACTCTTCGATGGCTGATCAAAAGGCGCTGGGGTTAGACACGGGCAATGTCACACGTGAAGAGATTGCTTCATACGAAGACTTTTACCGTTCTAACTTTCGCAACGTTACGAATCTTGCGTTTGTGTTGACTGGCAACTATTGGGTTGCCGAAGACACCGCGCAAGAAGCGTTTGTCGACGCGTATCGCCGCTGGTCTTTCATCGTGAACTACGACTCTCCGCCAGCCTGGGTGAGGAGAGTCACCTGCAATAAGGCAGCGTCTGTGGTGAGACGACGAGTGCGCGAGGCAGCGGCGTTGTTGCGTCTTAGCGGACGCACTCGTTTGGTCATTCAACTCGACGAAGGCGATGAAGAGTTTTGGCGTTCGGTGCGCCGTCTTCCCGCTCGTCAGGGTCAGGTTGTTGCTTTGCACTATCTGGAAGATATGAGTGTCGATCAGATTGCAGACGTTCTCGATTGCAGCCCAGGAAGCGTAAAGACACACCTGAGCCGAGCACGCGCAGCGGTTGCTCGCGACTTGCAGTTGGAGGACTGAAAAATGAACGATTTCGAGTCTCGGGCCCGTAAGGCCGCCGAAGCGGTTCGCAATCACGGCGGCGATGACGATCGCTACGAACAAACGCTGCGGCGCTCGAAAACCTCCGCTGTGAAACGGTCGGCGCCGGTTGCCGCGGGCCTTGCCATTGTGTTGATTGCCGGCGTCGCCATCTTCAATCCGTCAAACCCAAGTCAATCAACGCAAGAGCGCCCGTTTGAGTTGGCTAGTGCGCTAAAGCCCTTCGCTGGCTGCGATGACACCCTGGCCTACTTCAAACGCTACGGACCCGAGTACTTCACCAGCAATGGAGGTGTTGGTATCGGCCCGCCAGTGTTTGCCGACGGGCGTGAGATCACTACCGTCGAGCCGCAGGCGGCGTCGCCTGATGCATCGACTGGCTCTCGAGACTCAGCCGTTACGGCAAGCCCTGGGTATTCGCAAACCAACGTGCAAGAGCGCGGTGTCGACGAACCCGACATTGTCAAGACAGATGGCCGACGTGTTGTTGCCATCGCGAATGGTCGCGTTCAACTGATCGATGCAACGGGCGACGCGCCAGTTGTGCGTTCAACTCTGCCCATCACCGACGCAGCAAAGCTGTTGATGAGCGGTGATCGCTTGCTCGTGTATCGAGGTCAGTACGCGTTTGCTGTCGATGCAACGACCGAGACATTTGCCAAAGCAAACGCCGCGCAGGTAGAGCTCTACGACATTGCCGACATCTCGAATCCGAAGCTCTTGCAAAGCCTTCGGGTCGACGGCAGCCTCGTCGACTCTCGCCTGGTTGGCTCGAAAGTCAGATTGATTGGCTCATTCTCGCCAGACCTGAACATCCAATCGCCCAGCTATGACGCAAACGGCAACCTCGATGCTGCATCGACCGCACGACTCAACTCAGCGATCGCTGCATCAAAGGTAGAAGACTGGACACCGACCTATTCGGTGCTCGATGCGTCGGGTAAGTCGATTCGCGCTGGCGAATTGGTTAGTTGTGAACACCTGGGTCGTCCAGAGAACTTCTCAGGCGTGAGCACTGTGTCAGTGATGTCGTTTGATATGAACAACGGCTTCGACCTTGTTGACACTGCAGGTGTGATCGGTGAGGGCCAAACGGTCTATGCAACTGTCAGCACGCTGTATGTCTCGACGACTTCGTGGACAAAAGATGGATTCTCACCCGATACGAACATCCACAAGTTTGCCGGCGCTCCTGGCGAGCAGCCGACTTACAAAGGATCGGGGCAAGTAACTGGTTCGATCTTGCCGAGCTACGCACTTTCAGAACGCGACGGAGTGTTGCGCGTTGCTAGTACGACAGCAACGACAGTTGGCTGGAAGGCCCAGCGTTCTCAAGTCGAAGGCATTGTCACGACGCTTGAAGAGAAAGACGGATCACTGCGTCAACTAGGACGAGTCGGTGGTCTTGGCGCTCAAGACAATGAGTCGATCAAGTCAGTGCGTTTCATTGATGACAAGGCGTATGTAGTTACGTTCCGCCAGACTGATCCTCTTTATGTGATCGACCTCGCGGATCCCAAAACTCCGAAGGTAACTGGCGAACTCAAGATTCCCGGTTACTCGGGATATCTGCACCCAGTCGGCAAGAACTTGTTGCTCGGCGTCGGGCGTTCGGGCGCTAGTGCAGTAGCGGGGTCAACCCGAGCACCTCTGCCCGGTAGTCCAGGGCCGGCGGTTGCTGAAGATGAATCAACAACAGGTTCGGGCGGCGGCAGTGCGGGTTCGTCAAGTTCGATTGATCCAGTGGCTCCCGATATTGCACCAGCAAAACCAGTTGACCCAGACGCTGGTGTCGGTGCACCGATTAGTTCGCTCGCCCACGTAGACACGGTTCAGTTCTCACTGTTCGACGTAAGCGACCCAGCAAACCCCAAGCGAGTTGCAACGCAAGACTACGGAGTGGGAACAGCCAACGCGGAGTATGACCCGATGGCGTTCTTGTACTGGGAGCCCAAGCACAAAGTCGTTGCGCCATTGCAGTCTTACTCGGTTGACGGAACAAGCAAGGGTCAGTTCAGTGGAGCAGCAGTCATGACAGTCGACGACTCGAAGTTTGTGAACTCCACCAAGTTCTCAGTGTCGATCAACACCAACGAGTTCTACTCGCCAGTCGTTCGTGTGTTTGTCATTGGCAACAGCATCTACTCGCTTACCAACACCGGCTTGCAGGTCAATGACCTCGACTCACTGGCCGAAAAGTCACAAGTTGAGTTCGCCGCGAATGCAACCGATGGCGGCGACACAACGAAGATCGGTGGAGGAGTGGTTGAGGCGCCAGCTGTCGAAAAGAAATGAGTTTGGGGTTGACATTTAAGTTATCGCCGCTAACTTAAGCAGGGTAACTTAAGTCAGCGGGAGCTTAAATGCTTGCTTCAATTGCTCGTTTCTCCATCCGTCGCCGTCGCCACGTGCTCGTGGCGACGGCCCTTTTGGCTGTCATTGCTGCCGTATTTGGCACCACGGTGTTCGGTCGCATGACGCAGGGTGGGTTCGACGACTTCTCGTCTGAGTCGTGGCGCGGTTCGCAACTACTCGATACGCAGTTTCATCAGGAGGCGCCGAACTTCATTCTGTTGGTCGACGGCAAGGGTGCGTCGGTTGACTCTCCGGCGGTAAAAACGAAGGGCGACGAGATTGCTCGCGACCTCGCGAATCAACCGAACGTAAAAGACGTCGTGTCTTACTGGGCGATACCCGACGCGCCCGGTCTGCGAAGTCATGACGGCACGCAAGCATTGATCTTGGCGGTTCTCGATTTACCCGACGAAGAGATGCTCGACGTTTCACATCAGCTGACCGACAAGTTCACGCAAAACACCGACGTTCGCGTTACGGCCGGTGGCTTCGCTGAAATCAATCGTCAGATCAACGAGCAGGTGGAATCAGACCTCGCGCGTGGCGAGTTGATTTCGTTTCCCGTTGTATTGATCGCACTTGTATTGATTTTCGGCGGACTCGTGGCTGCGGGGCTTCCGCTTGCCGTCGGCGGGCTGTCAATTCTCGGCACTTTTCTCATACTTCGACTGCTCACCGAAGTCGTTGACGTTTCGATCTTTTCGCTCAACCTCACGACGATGTTGGGTCTAGGTCTGGGTATTGACTACAGCCTGTTCATCATGACCCGCTATCGAGAAGAACTGCGAAAGGGTCTAAGCACCGACGACGCAATCGTTGTCGCTATTCAGACAGGCGGTCGCACGGTTCTCTTCAGTGCGTTGGTAGTGGCCATCTCGCTTGCTGCGTTGATGGTCTTTCCGCTCTACTTCTTGCGTTCGTTTGCCTATGCAGGCGTGAGTGTGGTCACTGTTGCTGCGCTGTCTTCACTTGTGTTCATGCCAGCGATGCTTGCTGCTGTCGGACCCCGCATCGACAAATTTCGCATACTGCACCGTGCGAGCCCCGATGAGGGTTCTGGTTTCTGGTCGCGCATGGCTCGCTTGGTGATGCGTCGCCCGCTCGTCATTACCGGTGCGACCATTGCCGTGCTGGTTCTCTTTGCGCTTCCGTTCTTCAACGTGAAGTGGGGCAGCACTGACGATCGTGCACTTCCGGTTAGCGCGCCGGCCCGCCAAGTTGCTGACACCATTCGCAACAACTTCGACGGCAGTGAATCAGGCGCTGTGTCCATTGTCATGCCAACGATTTCCCAATCGCAGGGTGCCCAGCTGAGTGAATATGCAGCGGCGGTGTCGAAGGTAGACGGCATTCGACGGGTCGCTGGGCCAACCGGCACGTTCGTCGACGGAACGCGTGAAGACATTCATGAGGCAGAGCAATCCGCTCCGGTGACTGCAAATGGTGCAGTGTTGCGGGCCTACTTGGCGGTCGAGCCAATCTCACCGCAGGGCGAGCAATTGATCAAAGATGTGCGCGCCATTCCTTCGCCCTCTGAACGCCTAGTCACTGGCTTTGCTGCTTCATTTGTTGACAACAAACAACCGATTCTTGAACGTGCCCCTTTGGCTGGAGCGTTGATTGCCGTCGCCACACTGCTGGTGTTGTTTTTGATGACTGGCAGCGTGATCTTGCCGTTCAAGGCGGTGGCTCTTGGTGCGCTCAGCCTCACCGCAACCTTTGGCGCAATGGTTTGGATCTTCCAAGAAGGACACTTGTCTGGGTTGCTCGACTTCACCGCAGTCGGCGCACTCGACATCACCAACCCCATCATCATGTTCTGCATCGCGTTCGGCCTGTCGATGGACTACGAAGTGTTCTTGCTGAGCCGCATCAAAGAGGCATATGACAAGACGCACGATACCGAAGCTGCGGTGGCAACCGGCCTGGGTAACACGGGTCGCGTTGTTACGGCAGCCGCCGTGCTGATTGCCCTCGTGTTCCTTTCATTCGCTACATCTGGAATCAGCTTCATAAAGTTGATCGGCTTCGGCTGCGCCCTTGCTGTTCTGGTTGACGCAACCATCATTCGCGGCATGCTCGTTCCAGCGTTCATGAAGCTGATGGGCCGAGCGAATTGGTGGGCACCAAAACCGCTTCGTCGCATTCACGATCGTTTTGGACTTGCAGAATCTGTCGAGACGCCAGCTGCGCACCTCGACCCAGCACAGTGACCATGAAGCGGCGCCGCGCCGCTCGCGGTTCAGGCGAACAACTGCGAGAAGAGATTCTGGTCGCCGCCGAAGCACTTCTCGTTAGCTTGGGCGACGAAAATGCTATGTCGATTCGCGCTGTTGCTGACGCAGTTGGCGTCACACCGCCCTCGATCTACTTGCACTTCGCCGACAAGGAACAACTCGTGCTTGCCGTATGTGAACATCAGTTCGAACAGCTTTCGCAGGTTCTCGACGAGGCCGCAGAACAAGCACAAGATCCCGTACATGACTTGTGGCTACGTGGCCGTGCCTACGTCAATTATGGGCTCGAACATCCCGAGGCATACCGCATCATGTTTATGGGTCATCCGCGCTCGGCTCAAGACCTCGCCAGGTCGACCATGACGCGTCCGTTTACAGCAATTGTCGAAACTGTTCAACGCGCAATCGACGCCAAGATGTTGCGCAAAGACTTGAACCCGCTGATGGTCGCCACAATGTTGTGGTCAAACGGCCATGGCATCACGTCGCTGTTGATCAGCAAGCCCACATTTCCATGGCCCGATCGTGACGTACTCATTGACGAGGTCTTAGAGCAATCTCTGCGAGGTCTCACTACCAACTGAGCTGAGCGCGACAGTTGGCAACGGCAACGTGTTGTAGTGCTGGCCGCGTTCGACCATGGCAATCAGGTCGTCGAAGCGAGCTGTAGGGCAGTCTGGTTGGAAGGTTCGTTCTCCGTTGCGAATTCGTCCGATGATGTTTGCGTAAGGCACCGTTTCGTCGCGCGCGCCGATCTTGATACCAGCAAAGCCAACCTCAGTGACCGGTACTCGTGGGTATTGGCGCCCACCAATGTTCTGGATGATTACGTAGTCAGAGTTGTGCGCACCCGTGCCGACTCTGAAGTGTTCCGGGCCCCACGCTTCTCTGCGGTAACCGTTGGCCGCTGACCATGCGAGTTTCTCGAGCGCGAAGTTCACGTTGTCTTCGAGGCGCAACAGCTCATCTACGACTGCAGTGCCGACTTGAGCCGGCGCCACTTCTGGTGAGCGGTTGAGCATCTGTATACGTTGTTTGATCGCCCTGGCGAGCGCATCTTCCTGTGCACGCCCGTTACGTGGCGATGCTGTCGCAACGCCGGTGTCGAACAACTGGCGATCAGTGAGCTGCTGCGACTCGATCACACCAATTGCAACTGTGAAGCCACGCTTCTCGAGTGCCGTGCGAAGTGCATCGATGCGTTGCACGTAACTGAAATCACTGCGTCCATCGGCTGTAAACGGTGACTTGTTGTAGCGACTCCCAGGAATTGTCCACTCGCTGTCGGGGTCGTCGTGGCGCTGAAATAGAAAGCCTCGTTTTTGAATTTCGACCATGAGTTCGCTGCGCAACTCGGCACTCATGCCGATCAATCGGGTGCCTCCGAGCATTGTGTGTTCGAACATCAGGCCGTCGATGCGAGTTGCCATCGGACGTGCTCCGAAGATTCCGTCGCGCAACGAATCGAACATGTCGAACGTAATTACACCGGCGTAAAGCTGTGCTCGGTAAACGTTCGCAGCGACGAACGGCAGCGACTGCGTTGTGTTTGCGACGAGCGCGTTCTCGGCGCGATCGAGGCTGGCCTTCACGCCAGGCCGCTGAAGGGGGCCGGGCTCACACCAATAGGCCAGTTGTTCCTTGTGGCGCTCTAGTTCGGCGCGAGTCATAGGGAGAGGCTGATAAGACACGCCGGTGATGGTCGCAAGGACAAACCGCATCAAACCAATCTCGACCAATCTCATTCACTTCGGGGATTTGTGACTGCCGTGCCCTGGCCGTCACACTTTTCGAGTGCCTTCAAGTGTTGATCTGAGTGCTGTTTTGCCCGCCGCAGTTGTCACTGCTCTCGAGGCAGAGTGGCAAAAGCGCAAGGCCGAGCCCCGTCGGCTGGCGCAGTCTCGAGCGGAGTGCGAGACAGTTACGCGCATTCTCGACGAGACGGTGCCTACGGCTCCCGACGATCTGATTTCGATGGAGCTGGCTGCCCAAGACGTTGAGTTCGATCGACAGCAGATGCAAAAGGCACGAGACGACCTTGCCGTTGTGCTTGACGGAAATGCAGCTAGCGAACGAGCTGTCTCAGCCCACATACAAGAGTGGCAAGCACAAGTCGATGCGCGACAAAACTTTGACTCTCTTATGCGATGGCAAAAGCTCATTGCGTGGTTCAAACACGAGGTGCCCGAGGCCGTATCCGCCGACGCGCAAACGCGAATCGACAAACTGAACGAGGAATTCGCAGCGCTGCGCGTCGAACGCACCCAGCAAGAGCGCACGATCGCTGCCGAGTATCACCGACGCGACCAGTTCGTGCAGCTGGGCGAAATGCAAATGATGGGCCGCCAGACTTACTTGAAGGAACTGCGGGCTTGGGCTCGTCAACATGGTCGGGCTTTCGCTCGTGAAGATGCCCTCTTGCATGAGATCGCCGAGCGTCGTGGTGATATTCGAGAAGCAGTGCGGAGCGTGTTGACCGAAAATGGCATAGAGACCGAAGGCTGGCTCGATATGCGGATCACGGCCGTTGCTACCAATGCGCTGATCTTCGCCGACACATACGGTGGATCGCATCAAAGCCTGCAAGACGCGATCACCAATCCGACCTTGCGCGGACAGACACGGCGACTAGAAGAAGTTGCTCTTGCGCGTACGGCTGGCGACTTGTTGGCGTTTTATGAAGGCAGGCCGGCGCCGGTTTATGAAGTTGACTACAACTCGTTCGACGAGATCTTCACGTGGCAAGACCCGATCAGACTTGAACGCAATGATCCGGCAACGTGTTGGGGCAGGCCTGACCAATGGACAGCAGCAGCAGTGTTGCGTCGACGCGAATTGAACGCAGGCATCAAAGCCATTCCTTACGGGTTACACACTGACTACGAGAAGTACCCGGATCACGACTCGGCGAGTGCCGCGGTCTACCTCGCTGGTTCAGTTTCTGCGGCAGCTCGCGAATATGAAACGCGTGCCCGCACGTGGGCGTTGGAAACACTGCGCGTTGCGCCAGAACGAGGCGAGGGGATTGAACCCCCGCTTGAATTCCAGGTGCCGCGCAGATTTGGTCAGACTACGGACGAACTTGGTCTATGAGGTTGAGGTTGTAGAACGTCGGCGGACCGTCGCAAAGGGCGGCCATCTTGCCGGCAAACTCGTTTGTCTCTGGCAAATTCGAATTGGCCATCGCTGCCTCGTAAGACGGGAACTGCACGATTGTGAAGTACGTGCCGGGACGGTCGCGGTCTTCGGTCATTGAAATCATCGTTGGGGCGATCGTTGCGTCAGCATTGGTCGTTGCAGCTGATTCGCGTTCTGCAGTAAATGACTCGTTCAACTTCTTCAGCTCGTCGAAGCGCGAAGTTTTGAACTCAATTATTTGAACAAAGCCAGCCATGATGCCCACCTTCTTTAGTTAGATGCGGGCACATCCAATCAGCCAGACAGTCGTTGTTCAAGCGCAACGCGTGAAGTAGTTGACATTCTTTGACGATTCTCAAGGCGCGAAACCTCGTGTCTGCTGTTTGTTAGTGCAAAGTTCTAGCGACGTTTGTTTGCGTTACTTTGCGCGCGCTTGGTCGTTGCTGAACCGATTCAACATGGATATCGTGCGGCCCCAACCTCAATAAGGAGTCGCTCATGCATTTATCGCGCGCAAGAAAGGTGGCTTGTTTCGGCGCAGCCACTTTGATGTTTTCGGCGTCCATCGCCGGTGCCGGCCTCGTTGCCAACGCCGACGATGGATCGACCGGACCGGTCGTGGTTGGTACCGGTTTCAACAATCCACGCCAGCTTTCGCTAACCCAAGACGGCGTGCTGCTGGTCGCCGAAGCCGGACGCGGTGGTCCGACTTGTGTCGGAGAAGGCGAAGAGTCGCTCTGTGTCGGCAACACCGGAGCAATTAGCGCTCTCTTCTCACCGGCAACATCACAAGGCGCATTTCCTGTGCGCGTACAACGCGGTCTGTTGTCAGGGTCGGGGCCAGACGGATCGTTTGCGATTGGCTCAAGCGGTGTTTCTACAGAGCACTTCTTCAATAGCAAGATCTACTCGTCGGTGAGCGCAGCACCACCCGAGATCATTCCAAGCGGTCTGCCTGGCGAGCAGAGCGGCAAGATGCTGGCTGGCAAAGCCGGTGAACAAACGGCCGTTGCTGCTGATATCACTGCGTTCGAGTTTGCCAACGATCCTGATGGACAAGGCAAAGAGAGCAATCCCTATGCAGTGCTCGACATGCGTTACTTCCGTCTTGTTGCTGATGCCGCGGCTAACGCAGTGTTGAAGGTTGAAGACAACGGAAATGTTTCGCTGTTCCAGAAGTTCCCCAACATCACAACGCCCGAATGCACAACGGCAACACCTGGCGGTCACCCGGGCTACAGCCCGTCGCCTGAGTTTCCCGGTTGCAACTTTGTCCCGACATCGTTGGCACTCGGGCCCGACAGTGATGTCTACGTCGGCGGTCTCGCGAGTGAAGTTCCCGGACAAGGCACAGTGCTTCGTCTCGACCACGCGAGCGGTGAAGTGAAGCGCACCTACACGGGCTTCGATGGCGTTACTGGCATCACGCTTGACAACGAAGGTTCGCTCTACGTGAGTCAGTTGTTTGCACCGCAGTCAAACCCAAACAGTGAAGTCCCCGGTGTCGTCACCCGCGTTCGTCAAGACGGAACACGACAAAGCAAAGATGTGCCGTTCCCCGCAGGTCTTGCGGTTGATCAATCGCGAAACTTGTTTGTGTCAGCTTTCTCGACATCACCCGACACTGGTCTTGCGCAAGCTCCTCCAGGAGTCAACACATCAGGTCAGATCTGGCGCATGCGCTTCTAGCAAGCCAGACGATGGCTGTCAGCACCCGGTTGCCGAGATGCAACCGGGTGCTGTCGCGTTGGGTGAATTCACGTACACCAAGAATTCGTTTTGTCGAAGCGCTAGCTTGCGAGAGGCTCGCACTTGTCTTCCAGGCGGAGGGCAGGCGACAGAAAAGGAGACCTAAATGCTCACAGATTGTCCGGTTTCTGCGCAGATTCCGGTGGCTGACCTTGCTGCCGCCAAGCGTTATTACTCTGACAACCTCGGTCTTAAGCCCGGTCTAGAAGGCCCAAGCGTCTGCGTCATGGAGTGTGCAAGTGGCACCAACATCACGCTCTACGAAACGCCGCACGCCGGCAAGGCCAATCACACCTTGGCAATGTGGGAGGTCAATGATCTCGCCAGCGAGATGATTGACCTACGTGATCGCGGCATCACGTTTGAAGAATATGACATGCCCAATCTCAAAACTGTCGACGGAGTCATCGAGACTGAAGGTATGCGCGCAGCATGGTTCAAAGACCTCGACGGCAACATTCTTGGCATGGTCGAAGACGCAAGGCAGTAGCGACACCCGCGTCAATCGAGCGAAAGCACAAACTCTTCGCCATCGTGCTCAACGTGAATTCTTGACAAGTCATCAACGACAGCAGTTGCGTTGCCAAGTTCGTTGTCGGTGTGAGTCGTGCGCAAGGCAATGACGCGTGACCCGGCAGATGTTGCCGCTTGAATGCCCGACGGCGCGTCTTCAATCACAATGCAGTCGGCGGCGTTTAGCCCCAACAATTCGGCGCCCCGCAAATAGCCTTCGGGAAAGGGCTTTCCGCGCTCTAGCTGGTCGGCAGTGACCACTGCGGCAGGCAGTGCAACCCCCGCTGCTCGAGCGCGCAGTTCGGCTAGACGTTGCCAACAAGATGTAACGACTGCCCATTTGCCTGCCGGTAGACTGGTTGTGATTGTTGCGGCGCCTGGCAAAGCAACGTCGTTGGGAGCATCGTCTTCTTCGAGCTTCATTTGAATTGCCAGTGCTTCGTCGATGTCGTTTGGCCGATGCGCTAGTTCGCGCGGAATTATCGCGGTCTGAGGAAAGCCGTGAACGCGCGTGAGTAGCTCATCGGGGTTGATGTCATAGCGCTCGGCGAATGATCGCCAGTGTTTCTCAACCGATGCCGTCGAGTCGACGAAGACTCCGTCGAGGTCAAACAACAATCCACGCGTTCGCAAAACAGTCATTTACGAATTCTCGCGCTGGTGGCTGGGTTAGTTCTTCACCTCAAGGATGAGCCACGTGGCGTTGCCAAAACTTGGGGCTGGGCCGTCGAGTTCGACAAGACCCTCGGCGGCCAAAAGGTCAGCAGCAACGCGCAGCGAAACGCCGTGGCTGAAAGCAACGATTGTGTCGCCACTATTGGGTGCTTCTAACGCTTTGCGCAGGCCAGATGCCGTGCGTTTTGCGGTGTCGGCGCGCGTTTCGCCTCCGCCGCGGGGAAAGTCTTCGCCGCTGTGCCAGCGGGCGTACTCATCAGGAAAGCGTTCTTCTGCCTCGCTGACGATGAGACCTTCCCATGTTCCGACATAGATCTCTCGGAGTGT
>JBGAQY010000044.1:0-17918 GCA_044220495.1 Acidimicrobiales bacterium | reverse complement strand
GCAAGTCGGAGCGAATTCGTGATTCATTTCGTACGGGATCAAGAGTTCTTTTACGACTATTACGGAAACTCACCGGTAGGTGATCAGTTGATCGAGCTTGACGACGTATGGAACATCGCTACTGAGCGCAATATGTCTAAACACGTAGCGCCGTTTCCGTCTGAGCTTGCTCGACGGGCGATATTGCTTGGCTGTCCGCATCTCGTGTGTTCAGAATGCGGCGAGCCGCGCCGACGAGTTGTTGAGGAGAAACCGCTTGACCAACAGCTAAAAGAAGGGGAGGAGTTGCTCGAGAAGTTGATCGAGCTGCGCGACTCGGGCGTACCTTTGAATGCCAGTTCGCCGTCATTCGCAATCGTCAGGCGTCAAGTGGTGAGGGCGACTACTACTGGGTGGACCGGCTGCGACCACGACGCGCTGCAGCGGGGCGTTGTGCTCGATCCGTTCGTCGGCACCGGCACCACTGTCAAAGTCGCAGAAGCGACTGACCGAAGCGCGATCGGCATCGACCTGACGCTCGAACACACCTTTGGCGCAGCCGAAGACCGCTTGGTGCAGAGCGGATTGTTTTAGGCCAGTCGGCCAAAGGTTCGGTGCGAGCTCGCGGTTGCGACGCAAGCTGGCCTGATCGGCTCTGACTTACTGCCTTGGCCGCGAGTTGAGTTTCGCGGCTATGTCACGAATCACGTTGTCTTGCGCATCAAGGTGGTCGTGAATTTGCTGTGTTGTGTGAAGAATTGCATCAGCGTCTTCGTAGGTCGCTTCGGCGCGCTTGTCTGACGCTTTGCTCTGCACGTTTTGGCCCACGATGATGATTGACAGCAGTACGAGTTGTAGAAACGTCTGCGCAATCCATTGAACGAGTGCAGGCGTTCCGCTACGCAAAGCATTCGGAAAACTAATGAGTGCCAATGCCGCAAAGAGATATGCACACCACATGGTTCCAACCGCGGCTGTGATCTTTACCGCGATGAATGAGTTGAATCGCCCGATCGTCGTGTTGCCCGATCGCAGTATTTCGTGAGTTGTTGGCGGACGTTTGCGCGAAGCGATGCGCGGATGAGGAACGGCCTTGAAGAGTTCAGACATGCTGCCTGGCGACAATGCGGTGAGTGCTATTCATGGGCAACAAGCCTTGCACCCCTTGGTTGCTACTTAGCGGATGTCAGCCGAGCTCAAACAAGCCGGCACCTTGTTCTGGTTGCGGCCGTTGCTGAACTGGACGTGTCTGCGGCGCGCGACGGGGTGACGGCTCTCGTCGTCCTGCGCTGCGAACCTCGCCGATGACTGCCATCGAGATAACGTTGCCCCGCTCGTACAAGCCCTGTTGCGCCGCCCAGGCGAGCGCGGGACCAATGTTGGTTTGTTCGGGGCCGAACTGGTTTCCGTCGGCGTCGTACCAGCGGCAAGTTTGACCTCTGCGATGCAGTGATAGTTCGAGATCGGGTGGCAATCCGTCGCTCTCGGGGTCGAGCGGAACGTAGGGATCGGTGGGAATCGGTTTCCCCCAAGTGACGTTGGCAGGCATCACGGAAGGTTGGCAGCGGCATCAGTTGCGAACCAAATTCCAACCCTTGTCGAGCCGCCGAGTGGCTGGCACCATCGCTCAGGGACTTAAACGTGCGTTTAAGGCAGGGAGGCCTAATGTTTGAGCTGAGTGTGGTCACATCGCGCATCCGGCGCCGCAAGGTGTTGGCAATCACGGCGGCGGTGCTACTGCTAACGACCGGCACAGCAGTTGCCTCGGCTGCAACAACCGGCGTAGGCGCCCTGGCGGTTTCTTCAAAGGCCGACCGCTCCAATCCGCGAACGCTCAACGCCTCGACACTCACTGGCAACGCCTACATCTTCTTGAATCGCAGCAACGTAAACCAGGTGGAGTTCAAGTTGGACGGCAGCCAGGTCAGTATTGAGAGGTTGGCACCCTACGATCTTGCTACGACGGCGAGCGACGGCTCTGCACGTGCACTTGACACGACAAAACTGTCGAAGGGCACACACCGCGTTGTCGCTGTCGTAAACACGACAAACCGCGGCGTTCGCACATTCGCTGCGACGTTCAACGTTGACAACTCGACGTCTGGCGGCCCGTCGACTACTTCGGCGCCTGCCACGTCGTCAACGACAACGCCGAAACCGACTACAACTACATCGGCACCGTCAACGTCGACAACCGCATTGCCAACGACGACCGTTCCCACGACAACTTCGTCGACAACTTCGACGACGGCAAAGCCAACTACGACTACATCTACAACGTCGACGACAGTCGTTCCGCCAACTACAGGTACGCGTACGTGGCCGACAGCGCAATCGACGGGCGCATCAGGATCGCTTGCCGACGTCAGTGGCGAAGTCGTGCTCGGCGCAGCCGGACAGGTGTACGAGAACAAGCGAATCAACGGAACGCTTGTCGTGACTGCTTGTGGTGTGACGGTACGCAACGTGGAAGTCAACGCTGGTAACAACACCGGCGGCGACCTTCACGGCATTTGGCTCAAGCAATCAGAGAACTGCACACAACCGGTCGTGCTCGATCACGTCACGGTGAACGCTCTCAACTTTCTGACGACGGGAATTCGCAGTGCCTACGGTGCGCCGGCGCAGATCCTTTCGTCAAAAATCATTGGTTCGCAAGATGGTGTGCTTGGCCTCGGATCGGGACTCTTGCAAGATTCATACATTCAGCTCGGCATGGTTCAGTTCGACAGCCACAATGACGGTTTCCAGACCGGGGGATCTGACGGAATCGTTGTGCGTCACAACACCATCCTCAACCCGAACGGCCAAACCAGTGCGCTTGCGCTCTTTACCGAATTCGGACCAAACAAGAACATGCGCATCGAGAACAACCTTCTAGCCGGCGGTGGTTACACGTGTTACTGCGGTGACGGCGCAACCGACAACAACGGCAACTCAGCTCGCGCTGTCAATGTCGACATCGTCAACAACGTGTTCTGGAAGAAGTACTACCCATCGGTAGGTGCGTATGGGTCGGGTCGTGATTACAACCCCGCTGGTGGCGGTGAGTGGACAAACAACTTGTTCATGAATGCCGATGGCACCTTGACCACTCAGTTGGTCCCCATGCCTGGCATTAGCTAAGGCAAGTCAAGGGACGGCTCGCCAAACATGGCAATGGGATCGACGTCGGCGATGTGCTGCGCGAAGGTCCAACGATTGCCATCAAGGTCGCGTGCTGTGTATTCACGCTCGCCGTAGATCTGGTCGACGGGTGCTGAGTCAGTTCCAGCACCTTCGGCAACGGCACGTTTGTAATGCGCGTCGACGTCATCGACGATCACCATCAAAAGGTGTGTCGATGTGCCTGCTGTCACAGGGCTCGAGGAGCCGCTCCGCTCGGTGCGAATCATTACGTAGGCCTCGCCGAGGCGTAGCTGCGCAGTATGTATCGAGCCGTCGTCTTCGGGAACGATGTAGTGAGCTTCAAAGCCGAACACCCGAGTAAGCCAGGGCAAAGCCATGTCGGCGTTGCGATAGTAGATTTCAGGCAGCACGCCGCTTACGGGAACTGATCTGTTGGCGTCGACAGCACGATCAATCATCAGTCATCCCACGGGTGTTGGTCGGTGGCCAATGTGGCGTAGGTATTCATGTCAAGAAACTCGCCGTGCATGCCCATCTCGTAGTCGCGATGCGTTCCCTCGTAGAGCATGCCGAGTTTCTGAGTTGCAATCGCAACTGACGCGAGATTGTCGGGATGTGCTGTGGCGACAATGCGATGCAGTCCTAGCGATTCGAAGCCAAAGCGCACGGTTGCTACAGCTGCCTCAGAGGCAAATCCGTTGCCCCATGCCTCGTGAGCAAGGGTGTAAAACACGTGCGCACAACGATCCTTTTCGTCGCTGAGAAGTAGGCCGCATTCTCCCAAAACTTTGCCGTCGGATGTGATTGCGAATACGTACTCGCGTCGTTCAGCTTGCTGCGCGTGCTCGAAGTTGGCACGAACACGCTCGACGGCGCTCTCAAGTGTTGGCATCGGCACGAGCGTTTGATACTTCGTTACCCTTGGGTCGCTGAAGTACTCGAAGCGGACCGTCGCGTCGGCAACCTCGTATTCACGCAGTGTCAAACGGTCGGTCGCAAGCTGCACTGGGAACATTGTTGTGCAGCATAGGGCAGCTCGGTCGAAGTGAGAGAGGCGTCGGGATCTATCGAACGCCGGCGTCGACGAGTGCTTTGATGCGCTTCTGCGCATGTTCGGGTGCGAGGTCCCAACAGACAGCCGCGTCCCATGCCGAGAATGCGTGACGCTCTGCTTCGCTCGACCATTTCTTGACGTGGTCTTCGCCCCAAGCGAGACCACCAAAATCGAGGCCCGAGATGTCGATGCGTGCTTCGTCCCAATCGATCAAAGTGACGGTGCCGTCTTGGGAGATGCGGATGTTTGATGGACTCGGGTCTCCGTGCACAAATTGTCATGTCAGCGTCAGCTAGCTCCGACGAGCTCGCAAAGCCGGGGCGTTGTGCAAAGTTGCCGGTAAGAGCGTGCAGTTGTGTTAAGTAGTCGACTACCAGCTGCCAGTCTTTGTCACTCTCGGGCATGCGGCCTTCCACGTAACGCATTACGACTAACCCATTTGTGTGAGTGACGCCATCGGTGGTCGGGATGAAATTGGGCACCGACAGCCCGTTCGAGTCGAGATACGCGAGTAGATCTGCTTCCCACTGAAGCGAGGTGGCTGAACGTCGTCCTTGTCGCGCAACGACCGTGCTCCCGTTCAGCTCGACCAGTCTCACGTCGTTGACAATGCCTTGATCGAAGCGCTTGATGATTTTGACATCACCCCAACGCTCTAGGTCATCCCACGCCATGGCGACGAGTCTCGCAGATCCTTCAGTCATGGTGCTAAAGACGTACTCATGACATTTGCGATTGCTGCCCGTACGAGCAGGGGCTGGGCATTGGGGGCATCGACTTATCCAATGAACGTTGGTCACAACGTGTTGAGCGGCACCGTACATGTTGGTGCCGCGCTAACGATGAATTACGCGCCAATCGAAGCTGGGCAGCGCACGCTGGAGCGTTTGGCGAACGGAATGAGCGTGCGTGATGCCGTAAAGCCCGAGATGAAGCAAAGCGACAGCGACCGTTGGCATGTAGGCGTGATCGATGCCACCGAGACAGCATTCGAAACAGGGGATAGGTGGGTCCGTGAACTTGACGTAATCACCGAGCCTGATGCTGTCGTGATTGGCTCGTTGATGCGTAACAAGGGCGTCGCCGAGGCGATGCTGTCGAGTTGGCGGTCGACGGCCGCGTTGAGCGATCGACAACGAGTGCAGCTCGCGCTTGAGGCAGGTCGAGATGCGGGTGGCGACCTTCGGGGAATGAACTCTGCTTCGATCCTGGTGGTGGGCGAGACCGTTGAGGTCGCGGATGTGAATTGCGCGTCGGGCGATCCGATTGAACAGTTGAACGCAGTCGATCTTGTGAACCTCAGTCAGCGGACGCCGCGCGAGACGAGGTTTGATGCAGCGCTTGAGGCATGGGCCGCATTCGATAGCGGTGACGTTCCCAGGGCACTGCAGGCCTACGAGCGTTGGGATGATGAAACCCGTAGCGCCTACGCCGGAGGTATTGAGTACCTCGAGGCGGCGATGGCGCTGCGTCTCAAGTGGAGTGACCACACTCACTACGCTCAGGTTGTGCAACAGCGGCATCCCGAGTGGCTGGAGTTTGCTCGGCGCGGTGGAGAATTTGCCTCAGACTTCCGTCAGGCCGGAGTCATCGACTAGCTGGTTGACGCTGACACTGCTCGAGCGTCCTAAGGTCTTCGCCAGCTGAGTGAACATTGCGAAGGGATGAGGTTTGCACATGCAGAAGATCACCACGTTCTTGACTTTCAACAATCAAGCCGAAGAGGCGGCCAACTTTTACACGTCGATCTTTGACGACGCCAAGGTAACGAGTGTCAATCGCATCGGCACCAGCAGTGATGTACTGACCGTAACTTTCGAGATGTTCGGTCAAGAGTACGTGGCTCTCAACGGTGGACCTGATTTCAAGTTCACGACGGGTGTGTCGTTGATGGTGAACTGTGAATCACAAGAAGAAGTTGACCGCTACTGGAGCGCGCTGCTTGCCGGCGGCGGTGAAGAAGTTGCGTGCGGTTGGCTAACTGACCGTTACGGATTCTCCTGGCAGATCACACCGACGGCGTTGATGAAGCTGATCAATGATCCCGACTCTGCGAAAGCGCAGCGCGTCGTGGACGCGATGATGAAGATGATCAAGATCGACATTGCGGAGCTCGAACGCGCTGCTGCCGGCTAAGCGGCGCGCGTTACGGCACGACGCTGAGTTGAATTGACTTGCCTCCGTCAACCCATTGTTTTGAGCCGAAACGCACCGGGTTGTCGTTGTCTTTGAACACGTCGACATACTCGACCATCCAGCCGGCTTTGTCGGCGGTGCCGTCGTTTGTAAGTTCGAGCGTCAACATTGCGCCAACGTCGGCGCCAGTGACGTAGAAGTGATCCAAACCGTTGCGTTCGAGTGCATCATCGGGACGCGGCTCTGCGTTAACTCTCTTGAACACTGTTGAATTCGAGCCATGCAACGTGAACAAGATGTCGGCGTCGGTGCCCGCATCGTCTACGTCAGCGGTCTTGACAACGAATCGATAGCGCGTTGTTCCGACGACGCGCCGTACGGCAGGGCCGCCATAGATCCATTCGCCGAAGCTGGTGCGATAGATGTTTGCGTCACCGTGCCGCCGTACGTGCACGTCGTCGGGAAGCCAGCCAGTCTTTTCACCGGATCCGTCTGATTGCAGCCATACGGCTGTCGGGGTTCCAACGTCTCCGAAGAGGGTGGCGCAGTTGCTGTCGCCCGTCTCAAATCGGTGATCGTACGCACCGTTGACAACCGTCTGCAGTGATCCGCTGCTGCCTTCCAGGATGATCGTGACGGTCGCGTCAGTGCCGGAGTTGTTGCGTCGCATTGTTCCGATGGTGACTGTGTAAGCGGGAAGTTGCGTTAGTTGACTGTCGAATGGATCGTCATACAACGTGCCGAGACGCAGACCTCCGCTGAACTCCGGATCGTTGACGAGGTCGAGTGCTTCGCCAACGTGATGTAAGTCGACGATCATGCCGTCGACGCCTGTGCGCATAGCGTCACGCATGACACCTCTGTCGGCGGGCGAGAAGATGTATGTCCAGCGCGGAACCCCGCCGAGCGCTCGCGCTGCGACTGCTTGTTCGATTGCCGCTAATACAGGAGAGGCATCGGTATCGATACCGCCGATCCCGTGTCCGTAGCCGCAGCGAGCAACGCCATGCCGTCGCATCCAGTCAATAGCCACGGAGTAGTTGCTGTCTTGGTCGAACATGATTGCTTCGCGCGGGCCCAGGCCACCCTCAATGTCCCAGAACAGACTGTTGCCGCCAACGGTCGGAACGGTGAGAAGAACAGAGAGCCCTTTTGCGTCGAGAGGCGCTGCGGTCACTTGCAGAATGTCACGTACATAGCCGAGCAACTGCGCGCCGCGCCGAGGCTCTTGTGTCTTGTTGTCGAGCACGATCAGTGCCAACGCCGGAAACTCTTGCGACAAGTTGAGAAGTCCACGCAGGTAGTCACGCGCAAGTGGCGCGTCGACTGCATCCTCGGGGTCATGGGCAATGACGAGATCGTTGCGCTCAGCATCCCATTGCACGTCAGGCTCTAAACCGTTCGCGCCCGCTTCGAGAAATGAGCGACATTGTTCAAGCGTGTTTGGGTTGTGGCCAATCACATAGAACGGTCGCTTCGTTGTCATGGCTTACTCAGCGTTGGTGGTCGTGGACGACTTGCCGGAGTAGTTCGGGCGCGCCTTGCTCATAAGCGGCGACCATCTCAGCGATGCCAGAGCGGCTGAGAATCGCGGTCGGATCGACGTGAATTGGCATGCGACCGCCGACTACAGGTGAGACAGACTTAGCGTAGTGATGGTTGATCTCGTCGATGAGCCTGCCTGCGTGATCCCACGCTGCTTGTTCGCGATCGAGAAATTCTTCGGGCACGAGCGTGATTTGGTTGTTCATTGTGATTGGGAACGCCGTGTGTAGACGTTGCCCTGATATGAGCGTCTCTTCGATTACGAGATGCAAAACATAGTTACGGTCAGTTGGTTGTCCGTCGACCGCTACGCGCAAGCGATCTTCGTTCCATTCGAGGGTCCAGTTGACTGTCGCTAGCTCAGATTTGAGGTGTCGACGTTCGCCACGCACGTTCGGCGAGTCAAGCCAGCCGACCGCATCGATCGCGTCGATCGACGAGACCGTTGCGTGGTCTTCTAAAACGTTGCTGAGGATGGGGCCAGCGTGTCCGGGCCTGGGCCCTGGTGCGGGTGGCGGTGTCGGCGGTGCGAAGCCCGGTGCAGATCCGCTATTTGCAGCGTCGCGAATGTCGGCAAGCACGCCGTCGATCAGCGCGGACGGCAGATTCTTCGCGACAGTGTGAGAGCGGACGTACCAATCAAATGAGTCGACTCGCAGCTTGTTGGTGCCATTGGCCTTCTTTATGTCTTCCGGTGACTTGCTGCGGATGAGCTCGATCTCATCGCGAACATCGGTTGCCGCGAAGTCGACCTTCAGGCGCTTGAAACCAGGGCGCGCCGGATCGTTTTCATACGACGCTTCATATGAACGCTTGTAGTCGGGAGCGTCAACGTGCACGCCAAGCGTTCGCGCCGGAAGGCTGCGTAAAACGATGCGGTAGTCGATCATTCGTTGGTGCCCGAGCGGCTGCGTGTTTATACGCGCGTGCGCGCTCCAGGCTTGGCGATGCAATGTCGCGGGCGTTTCAAGCACGCCGGTGAATGGGATGTCATCGCTCTTCGCGGTGACCGTCGCAGAGCCCTTGTCGCTCTTGGCATAGCCGGTGGTGCCTGTAACGGTTTCGCTCGTGCGCGGTTCGGTGCTGAGATGGCGGAGCAACATCGTCTGGTGCACCATCTGCAGGTAGCCCGTGCGCAATAGAAGCTCTGCGTACGCGTGTTCGCCCTTTGCGTTGGCGTCGGCCATTGCTTGTTCTGGGTTCTCGTAGCCGTATGCCGGGGGAGGGTACTTGTTCTGTGATGGCAGCCAGTAGAACTCCATTTGTCCGCGCTTGAGTGTGGTCTTCCCTTGCCAGGCATCCAACCACTGCTGGCTGGTGAACGGCGGTGTGCGTACGAAAGCATCGGTGTCAAAACAAAGATCCACTGCGCCAACGGTGTAGTGCGTGAACGCCGTGATCTTGTTTTCGTCGCCGACGGTGGTGGTCCATGGTGGAAAGATGAACGCCTCTTTGTTGTAGACAATCTTCGCCATGCCTTGAAGTCGCATGTTTGCAGCCATCGCTGCGAAGTTGTTGGCGAGTGACGCGAGATTGTCGCGGAACTCACCTGTTGTGCGGAACTCGGGTGAGATTCCTCGGATCACCATCAAGTAGCTCTGCGCTGCGTAGAGAGCAACAGGCACCATGATGCGGTGGTCTTGACGAGCATCGGCTTGCGGCGGCAGAGGGTAAGGCGATGCTGGTTCGCCCTGTGGCTGCACTTGGAGCCATCCGTTCACCCAAAACCAACTGCCGGTGTATTCATCGACGTCGAACGCGCGCGTCCAGCTCAACGGATTAGTCGCACGCAACGCGGCAACAGCGGCGTCTTTCTCAGCGGCGCGCAGCTCTTGCCGTCGGAGTGCAAGTTCCGTCTTGTCGTTGAGTATGTATGCGTTGAGCTCGTCGACATAGTTCTTGACCGCATTGAGGGCAACGGTGAGCTCAGAGGCGATTTCGGCAATCATCTTGTCACGCGCCTCGTTGCCTTCAGCGCGACTGAATGCGCGCAGTTCCTTGAAAACGGCGGTGATCTTTTTCATCAGCGCGTCTTCACCGTCGGTAAAGAGTCCCACGAACTTTGCAGCTGCGAACAAGAAGGCAACAATGCCAAGTGCAGTGCCGGCAGCACCGGCAGCGACTCCTATGGCTCCCAGAAACTTTATGGTTTCTTCGGGCAGACCCATGTCGCGAAACTTCGCCACACTCTTCGCGTCGTTGGTGTCGGGAAGAATTCCTTTTGCATCGTTGAACGCGTCTTTGATCGCTTTGGCGTCAAACGGTAAGCCGCCCGGCTGTTCGTATGTTGCCGCTGCAGTTATGGGCTGATTATGAAATCGCCCGTTGACGTCTGCATACCAACCTTGGCCTAGGTGAAGGGCAAACTCATCGTCGTTGCTCATGCGCCATGTCATACCAGAGCGCGAAGTTGCCAGACAGTGAATTAACTGTGTCGTAGCTACAAACCAGTCGACCTATCGGCCCAGACGTCTGGAGACGTTTGGGCCTGCCCGCGTAACTGCTGGAGTGCGTTGTCGTAGCGCGCGTTCCACTGCTCAGGAGACCGACCGAAGAGTGGCGTCGAGATGCGATCGTAGATGTCGCCGCCGTTCGCGTATGGATCTTTCGCGACGTGCGCAGTCCAATGCGCAACCACCTCGTGCGATGCCTCTGGAGAGAACGTGCCGGTGATCTTGATCATGACGTCTAAGACTCCGGAGGCGTCTTGCGGTCTCATGATGAGAGTCCAGCCGTCGCCATGATTGACTTCCAGCTGAGCGAAGAATTCTGGAGTGTCGATTTCTACTGCACCGTCGTAGTCGTTGAACGAGACATCGTTGGCCGTTGGAAAGTGCCGGCCAACAGCGCGAGCTAGATCGTCTCCCGACTTTCGGTCGAGTGCAATGTTCACCAAGTAGTCAGCGGTCTTGACTCCACCGTGTATTCGAAGGTGTGGCTCAAGTGGAATGGCATTTTCGATGACCCAGCGCGCAACTTCATCAGCGTCGTTGTTTTCAACGCCATCAATCTCATATTGGATATCTGACCCGCGTCGCTCGAATAACGCAACGTAACAATCGGCGCCTGGATTTGTTATGACCAGTGCTCCGTTGATTGTTGCGATCCGCAGTGCATCGAGAGTCTTCGTGTCGAGCGCTATCGCAAGCCCGGGCATTTGTGAAGACACGCGTTCACCAAGTTGTGCGATGTTGCTAGCGCTCAATGCAGAGCGGCATGCTCGCGCTCGTTCCTCGACCAAGGTGAAGGCATCGTCGATGTCGACACCAAGAATGCGGAAGGGGTCTCTGAGTTGGTCGACTATCGACTCAATGTCGTCTCTATGCGCACCGCTGCGAAACTCCAAGGCAGCCTTGCCGTTCTTGGATGAGGCGACGAACCACAGCGATTCGCGCTCGTTGTAGTGAATAGTTAGCGTGACATCGCCGCCGCTCAGTTCTACGGCCGGCTCGGTGTCAACAACGGTGCGCCTTCCTCTGAGGCCCGGGTAATTACGCACTGCTGCATGAAGCAGCAACTCGGTTTCATGCATTGGTGATGATCCGTTGGCCATGTCGGTGCAGGTCGTTACTGCCGTATGGAGTGCGCGGTGGAGCTACGTGTACGTGCCTGTGACTTCTCAACCGAGACCGCAAGTCCAACTGCTGTCGCGACGGCCTTTGCAAACTCGCGGAGCTCCTCAAGATTGCCGACAATGACGAGACCATCTCCGTAAGTTCCATCGCGAAGAACGAGGGCGTCTTGGGTGTCGAGAGCATCAGCCTCGACGCCACCTTGCTCGGCTCGGTAGTAGACGTCCTTATTGTGCGGAGTGGTGCCTCGAGGCACATACGTCACGTCAGTCGCATTCGGGTAGTTGTAAGTGAGGTCCGCGCTCAATGTCCATCCTTGGATGTGGGGGATATTGAACGGTACGGAACCGATTACATGCGTCCAAATTCCGCCCCGAGCAGGGCGTTCGGTCCTACGTACTGCGGAGATACCGGATATGCGTAGTCAGTGGTGAATGGAGCACCTCGACCGGCTCGAAAGCGAACGACTCAACATCGTCGAATATCCGCTCACCAGAGCCAAGCAATACGGGGGCGATGTCGAGAGTGAGTTCATCGATCACGCCAGCGAGTAGAGCCTGTCGCACGGTCGACGCGCCTCCGGCAATGTCGACGCCAGTATCTTCGGCTGCCTCGCGCGCGGCAGCGTAAGCAGCGTCGAAGCCGTCGGTGATGAAGTGGAACGTGGTGCCGCCCTCCATCTCAATCGGGTCGCGCTTGTAATGCGTCAACACAAATACAGGCGCGTGATACGGCGGTTCTGGACCCCACCAACCCGACCAGTCGTCAGTCCATTCATCACGGATGGGACCAAACATGTTGCGTCCCATCACGTACGCACCTCGAGGACGCATTAGCCAGTCTGCAGCGAGCTTGTCAGCGTCGTTGGCTCGTGGGTCGCCGATGTGCCAGCCATGCAACTCTCGACCGCGTATGCCAAGTGGGTTGTTCATGCTTTGGTTGGGCCCTGCAACGAACCCATCCAACGAAATCGACATGTGACAAGTGGTGTTAGACACTGGCAAACCTCCCGAGCTGTCTGCGACAGCGTGCAGTTGTTCGGACCGTAGCAAACGGTTGTTGCCGCGAAGTCCGAGTTCAGTCTGGCTCTGTAGAGCGAGGATGCGAGTCGAGCAGGTGAGGAGTCACAATCGCTTGGCTGGGCGGTTGCCAGGAAGTTTGTCCGTAGAGTGTGAACCGTGGCCGCCTTTGATACTTCGACCCTTCAGCGAGCGTTTGCGCCCGCTGAAGTCTTTTCGTTGTTGACAACCAAGAGCACCCCCGCGTTAGTTCTGATCGGCGGGTGTGGGGGTTCGGGCAAATCGACACTTGCTCGGTACCTTTCCGAATTGAGTCCGTTGCCCGTTGTGCATCTAGATGACTTTGCTCAGCCCGGCGTTGTTGGTTGGGATGAGCAACGTTTCGACGCTCAGGTTGCAGTTCCCTTGGCACACAGACAAGCGGTGCGCTACCAGCGATACGACTGGGATGCCGATCGGCTTGCTGAATGGCACATTGTCGAACCGAAGGGCACCATCGCCATCGAAGGTGTTACTGCGTTGACAATCAATACGCGCGGTCTCGATGTCGTCAAGATTTGGGTCGACGCGCCGCGTGTTGTGCGTCTTGCACGCGGCGTTGCGCGCGATGGCGAATCGATGCGACCGATGTGGACAGACACGTGGATGCCAGAGGAAGACGTATACGCGTGGAGTCAACGTCCGTGGGAGTTTGCCGATTTTGTTGTCGACGGCACCCTTGCGTTCAGCGGTTGAGTGCGAACTGAACCGTTTCTATGAGCGATTCGCGCAATCGTTGCATCGACGCGCATCATCAAAATGTTCTTGGGTAGAAACAACGCTGATCAAATAAGTGTTGGCATAGACAAGATTTAGACAGACGACCCGACAATTAGGAGCCCTTTATATGCAAGTACACGCATTCGCAGCACCGTCAGCTACCGAACCGCTTGCACCAATCACGATCGAGCGGCGAGCCGTTGGTCCGAATGATGTGCTTATCGACATCAAATACGCCGGCATCTGTCATTCCGACATTCACACGGTGCGCGGTGAGTGGGGGCCTCAGTCGTTTCCTTTAGCGCCGGGTCACGAAATCGTAGGAATCGTGTCGGAAGTTGGTTCACACGTGACCAACCACAACGTCGGCGACCGAGTGGGCGTTGGTTGCATGGTCAATTCGTGTCGTGAGTGTGTCAACTGTCGCAATGGAGACGAGCAGTACTGCCTCAATGGCATGGTTGGTACCTACGGTGCAGTTGACCGCGACGGCACGGTAACGCAAGGCGGTTACTCCACGCATGTCGTTGTAGATGCAGACTTCGTGGTGTCGGTTCCCGAAGGCATCGACTTCGCTGCTGCCGCACCTTTGTTGTGCGCAGGCATTACGACGTATTCGCCGCTTCGTCATTGGAACGCGGGCCCCGGCAAGAAGGTTGCCGTCGTGGGTCTGGGTGGTCTTGGGCACATGGCCGTCAAGCTCGCGCACGCCATGGGTGCTGAAGTAACGGTGTTGTCGCAGTCGCTCAAGAAACAAGAAGACGGTCTGCGCTTGGGCGCCGACAACTACTTTGCGACAAGCGATGCGGGAACTTTTGAAACCCTTTCCAAGAGCTTTGATCTCATTATCAACACGGTGAGCGCCAAGATCGACGTCGACGCGTACCTTGGTCTGCTTGCGGTTGGCGGCACGTTGGTAAACGTCGGTGCTCCGCCAGAAGCACTCAGCCTCAACGTGTTTTCGCTGATCGGTAGTCGTCGTAGCTATGCAGGATCGATGATCGGCGGTATCAAAGAGACGCAAGAGATGCTCGACTTCTGCGCGGAGCACAACATTGGTTCCGACATCGAACTGATCTCGGCCGATCAGATCAATGAGGCCTACGAGCGCGTGTTGGCATCTGACGTTCGCTACCGATTTGTTATCGATGCGGCGACGTTCGCAACGGTGGGCGAGAAGTAGGCGTGGAGGTCGAGCCCAAAGCGCCTACGACAAAAGGTCCCGCTGATTGGTTCACGGGCGATGTGTATCTCGACATGGTGCACAACGCGAAGGCACCGTCGAGGCTCACGGTAGGAAACGTCAGGTTTACTCCTGGTGCGCGAACGAACTGGCACTCGCATCCGCTTGGGCAAACGTTGTTGGTAACTGATGGAGTCGGATTGGTGGCGACGCGCGATGGCAAAGTCGTGCCCATAAGGCCTGGCGACTCCGTCTGGACTCCTCCCGGTGAAGAGCACTGGCACGGGGCAACGAGCGACAATCTGATGTGTCACCTCGCTCTAACGGAGAGTCCTGACGAAAACGGGCCGGCCAACTGGTTAGAGCCAGTGAGCGACGAGGAATACGAGAGGGCGTGCGTCCGGGCTTTTACTGATTGAGGGGGTGACGGGCCCGGTTGGCTGAGGGTATCATGATGCAAGTCATCGCCCGCACCTCAGAGGATTGAGCACCATTCACGGACGCGCACCCCAAAGCCGCAAGGCCAAATTACGAGTCGGAGTAGTAGCGGCGGGTGTCGCGGCGGTCTGCCTGCTGGCGACTTCGGTTGCCGTGAGTTCGGCCGCCACCCGCAACGACAGTGCTCGTGGCCTAACGAGTACCTACCGCATGAATGCTGGCGGAGGTGCCTTCACTGACAACTCCGGCCAAAAATGGGCCGCTGACCAGTACGCCGTTGGTGGTGTCGGCGCCATGCACACCGTCGACGATCCAATCAACGGCACTGTCAACGACGAACTATTTCAGTCGCAGCGCTGGGGCATGACCGGCTACAACATTCCGATTGCAAACGGCAGCAACTACTTGCTCCGTCTCATGTTTGCTGAAGTGAATCCAACAAGTGGCACACGTACTTTTGGAGTGAAACAAGGTAGTGGTTCCTTGTTGAGTGACTTCAACATTGCAAAGACAGCGGGTGGCAATTACGCGGCCGTGTGGGTTGAGTTTGCGAACGTCAAGATCACGGATGGTTACCTGCACCTGACATTCGAGAAGGGTCAGAACTACCCAAGCATTGCGGGCATCGAGCTGCTTACTCCGGGTGCGCCAGCGACTGCAACCACGACGACCACTGTCAAGCCAACCACGACAGTCAAGCCAACCACGACAACGACGACGGCGAAGCCAACCACAACAGTCAAACCGACGACGACGGTGCCTGCACCTCCTCCGACAAGCACGAGCCCGTCAGGCGTCTCCGCTCCAGCAGGCGACAAGGGTGATTGGAACCTGGCTTACGTCGACGACTTCACCGGCTCAAAGCTCGGCACCGGTTGGGGTGCATACGACACGCAGTACAGCGCCAACGACGAAATTCCGTCGATGCCTGGCGGCGCTTGGCGACCGAGTCATGTGACTGTCGCCAACGGCAAGCTAAATCTCGCGACTTATTACGACTCGAGTGTCGGCAAGTGGACGGGCGGCGGAGTTGCGAACACGGGCGGCGCCAAGCGCACTTACGGCAAATACGAAGTTCGTTACCGAATCGACAAGGCAAACGGTGTCAAATACGCGTGGTTGCTTTGGCCATCGTCAGGTGTTTGGCCGCGAGACGGTGAGATTGACTTTGCCGAAGACGGAGGCGGAGCGCGCGGCGGCATGACCGCAACTGTTCACTACACAATCGGTGAAGCGCTGAGCCCCCGGCAGCAGATCCAAAAGCAAGTCAAAGGCGACTTCAGCCAATGGCACACGGCTGGTGTTGAATGGCAGCCGGGCTCATTGACGTACACGCTCGATGGCGTCGTCACTGGTCAGGTCACAACCCCGGAAGTGCCTGCCGCCCCGATGTTCTTGGCGCTGCAAACCGAAGCTGGATCTTGCAACACGTGGATGACCTGCCTCGACGCCACGACGCCTAAGGTCACTAACGCTGAGATCGACTGGGTAGCGGTTTACAGCCACAAGTAAGGCGCTCGCGGAACGCTTAACTCCGTAGTTTTCGGGGTGAATTCGCCAAAAGCCGCCGATTTGCCTCGAAAACCAGACCAGTTACGGATCTCCATCTCGGGCCGTTTGGGTGTCGATAAAAGCGCCTCCAGGAGGCTCCTCGCCGTGTCGATGCTTCATGGGTGGTGGGGCACGTTCGCGTCCGGAAGATGCTGAGGTTGGCGCTTGCCAGCATCGTATTTGCCGCGCCGCTGGTCAGTCTTCCGTCGCCCGCTGAGGCAGTCGTTGCTGCGACTTCGGTCGGTGTCGGCTACGACCACGGATGCGCGGTAGCGAGCGACGGCACTGGCTACTGCTGGGGGCGCAACAACTACGGCCAACTCGGCGACGGCACCACCAATGACTCGAACGTTCCGGTGGTTGTGGCTGGCTCGCACACGTGGGCATCAATCGATGGAGGCCGTGGATGGACTTGTGGCGTCACAACGTCGGGCTCCGGCTACTGCTGGGGTTATAACGACGACGGCCAAATCGGTAACGGCACCTGGCCTGCGCCCTACTCAACTCCCGCACTCGTCAGTGGCGGCCACACATGGCGCGCCATTTCTTCGGGAACGGCAAACAGCTGCGGCGTAACAACTGCCGACGAACTGTATTGCTGGGGGTTCAACAACAAGGGCCAATCTGGTGCAGCCCCGAACACTCCTGTACTCGTGCCCGCACAAATTGCGGGAACGTGGGCGAGTGTGAGTGTTGGATATCAGACCGTCTGCGCGCTAACCACAAATGGCACCGGCTATTGCTGGGGTAGCGATATGCGTTCAGCATTCGGTGACGGAACCACAAATGACAGTGCTACGCCAGTGCTGATTGCTGGTTCTCACACGTGGTCGTCAATCAGCATCACCAGCAATGCGGGGTGCGGTATCACCACGGGCGGGGTCACGTACTGCTGGGGGCAAAACGATTACGGACAACTCGGTAGCAATTCCAACGGCGCCGACGTAAGCACCCCAACCCTCGTTCAGGGTGGCCACACGTTTGCATCTGTCTCGGTGGGCTTCGGCGTAACTTGCGGAATCGAGACAAACGGGAGTACCTACTGCTGGGGCGCCGGAGGTTTGGGCGCGTTGGGCAATGGCGCAAACGGCGACTCGGAAATTCCACTTGCGGTATCTGGCGGACTTGTCTTCTCGTCACTCGCAGCCGGCGGTGGTGGAATCTGCGGCACGACGACTGCGCAAGCAGCGTACTGCTGGGGGTGGAATCAGTACGGAACACTTGGCGATGCGACTAACACGAATCGCAACGTTCCAACAGCTGTGATCACGCTGACGTCACTAAACAGCAACGCGGTCGTATCGGGAATTGTCGATCCGTCGTTCACATTCACTGTCGGCAACAAATCGTCAGCGTGCAACGGTGAGTCGAACTTTGTATCAGGGGCGGGCTCTGGATCAGCTGTCGCTCTCGATCATCTTGTGGCGGGAGCGAATGTGAGTGGTGGGCAAGCGCTGACGGTCGTAAGTAACGCAGCCGGTGGCTTTGTTGTTTATGTTCGTGGCACTCAGGCATCGCAGAACATGCGTAACGGCAGCTATAACTGGACTGAC
>JBGAQY010000043.1:0-18323 GCA_044220495.1 Acidimicrobiales bacterium | reverse complement strand
GTCATTTGATACTCCTTCGGGCTGTTGTGAACTGTGTTGTGTGGCGGGTGCTGTTGCTGGGGATGCGGGGCTGTTCGGATCTCGACCGAGCTCTTGCACGCTGAAAGTGCTTCTATGAAACGTCGACAAATCTCATCGCAGTGGCGAGTAGATGGTCGTAGTCTCCAGCCGTTGCCTCGGCCATGAAGTCAGCAGCGCCTTTGTTTTCGCCGGCGCGCTTGAGTGCGTTGCTGACGAGACCAAGGATTAAGTAAGCGTTGCCGTCCTTGCCGGACAGTTGCACTTTCACATGCGGATACAGAACGTTGCTCAATATCAGTTGCCTTTCATGGGTGGCACGCTTTCGTGCTGGTGAACTATCTGTTGTGTTTGATGCGACTCGCTGCGCAAATACGTCTCCTCGTGTGAACACATGTGGGATGTATCGAAAGGTGCCGTTGAAAAGCTGGGTTAGACGGAGCTTCGGCAGGTTGCGCTTTTTCGAAGCACGAGGACGTCTTCGTGGCAAATAGCAGAGATTGGGTTGTCGGCAGCGCGTTGCTTGTTGATGTAGTCACGCTGAAAAAAGGAAGGACGACCGACAACGCCGGTGTTAGTGAGCCGACAAAGAAGAGCCACGTTGCGTTCGTGGATTTCGAATCCGACCGACGTTCCGAGTTCAAGTACGGCACCGGGCAGATCGACTAATTGACCACGTACTCGCCAAGGGCGAGCGGTAATTACGACGAAGCCGTCAGGGCGCAAGATGGTATGGCAGCTTGCAAGGATTTCACCGAAGGCGCTGAACAGATCGTCCGTGGAGGCGAATCCGAGGTTCGACTTGTCGTGCGAGTAGACGGTGTCGAACTTCTCGATCCCTTCATCAGTTGTGCGGATATTTCCGTGAAGGGACGGCCCGTATGGGGGCGACGTGATTATGAGCGCCACTTTCCCGATGTGCTGGGGTGGGATGAGGTGAGTGACGTTGCGACCGTCGCCACATTTCGCGTGGGCAAAGCCGCTTGCGCCTTGTGAGTTCGCAAGGGCGATGTTGTCGTTGGCGAGATCAGCCCAGCGCTGTTCGTATTCGATGCCGATGGCATCACGTCCGAGATGAATTGCCTCGACGAGCGAGGTACCAATGCCACACATGGGATCGACGACGACGTCGCCGGGGGCGGTAAAGGCTTTGATTGCCTGTTGTGCGATGGCTGGCAGCATCTTTCCGGGATGTGCCATCGAGTCGTCGAGATAGCGGCCTCGACGCTGGAAGGGTGAAGTGTGTTGCGCGGTTGGCCAAACGGACACTGATGAGTTGGACAAATGCCAGTTCCTTTCAAATGGAAAGCGGTTGAGGGGTAGCGCTGGGTTGCTATTTACGAAGTGCGGATCTCGAAGTCCTCTTCCCAGTCGGAAAAACAGCGGGCACAGATGGTGCGGGCGTGATCGCAGTAGCCATGAGTAACGAATTCGATTGGCTTCCACTGCCGAAGCTCGGCGTCGATTGGCCGTGTGATGCCGGTCTTGTCAACGAATGTCGTCGCCTTCATTCGTATATGGACCTCGCTCATGTGAGCCGTTTCGCTACGACGGTGATCGAGTCAACCGCTCGGAGTTCGACTGCGTTGCCGTCGGGGAGGTCCCATTCGACGGTGCACCACTGCTCATTGCTCGAAACTTTGATGATTGTGCCCGTTAGCGGTGGATGACAGTTTGTATCCCGAACGATTGATCCGACTGTTAGCGCCATTAGTTATTTCCCGCCGCGAGTGCTGCGTGGTTCGCGAATATGAGAACGTCGGTGTGGGCTCGACGATGGTGAGGCGATAGCTCATTGGGAGCTGGGAAGTCAGCGAGCTCGCAATCGAGCACCACGATGTGCTGGAGGTACCGCAGTCCGGCCTGTGCGCAGAGTTTGATTGTGGTGCCGATCGAATCAGCCACGTTTGGGTCGATCTTGGTTTCCACGATGACGGCAAGGTGGCCGTTCGGGCGAACGTGGCAAATCGCTGACTCGAGTTGAGCCCTCAGTCCATCGACGGTGGCGGGTTGATTTGACCGAAGGTCGAGTACCTGTGGTGATGGAGATCCAGGAGCGCGGGCAAGATCCAGTTGGATTGACCGACGCAGATCTCGTGATCGAGATTTGGGCCATACGGTGAGGGGGATCGCGGAGCGGTTGATTGCGGTTGAAGCCATGAGCGGTGCTCACTGCTTCGGGAAAAGTGCTGCACCTAATAACCGCATTTCCGGTAGCGAACGCGACATCGAAATGGGCAAAAATCTTTGATGGAGCGAGCGCACGTGTAGCACTGGAGTGACGCACGAGTAACAGGCCATCGGTGGTCGCTGCTATAGGCACTCGCCGTCAACAGATTCTTTGACGAAATGTCCGTGGGGAAATCGAGGCCACGTGTAACGCCTGCGAGCTGGAACTTTGCCCCAGCGACGATCTTTGGTGAGCCGAGAACAATCGCTGCTCTGGTACTGCCGTGTCGCGATCGTGTGCACGCCCTCGGGCTCCCTGGTCCTCATCCACGAGGAACTTGGAGTCTGAAAATGTCAGAAACGACTTTGATCGAGCGGCTTGAGAAAGAGGTCGCCAGCTATCGCCGGTTGAGCATCGATTGCACGGGGCTTCATGCCGACCTTCCGCAGCGGGTCGTGCAGGCAGGCGAGATCGTTGCCATGCTCGGGCACCCGTCATTCGGGTATGACGCACGCGACGCACTGCTAGGTGAGATGGTGCGCCTTGCCCGAGCTGGTGATCAGCGCTGGGCGAATGCTGTGCTTTCCGCACTAGCGCCAGGACTCTACGGGGCTCGTTGGCGACTGTGCCGCCGAGGTGATGCAAAGCGCAGATCCGCTCTAGATGCAGAGATCGTCTGTGGCGCTACGGAGGCAATCTACGAAATCGACCTGCGTTCGGGACGACTTGCGGCTCGCATTATCTGGGCTGGTTATCGAAGCGGCGCAGCGAGCATCGCGTCTGCGTCAGGACGGGTGATGCCCGACGAAGGACTCACTCGATCGAAGCCACCAACTCGACCGTGGCGACACCCTGATCTTGTCTTGGAAGAGGCCGTCGATGCCGGAGTGATCAGCGAGTTCAGTGCCGAGCTGATCGGCGAGAGCCGGATTCAGGGTGTTCCGCTAACTCAACTCGCTCAGCGATACGGAGCTACGCCGGTTGCACTTCGTCGGCGTCGCCTTCGTGCTGAGAAGCGCCTTGTGGCCTGGCTTCAAGAGGAGCGCTGATCGTTATGGACCAGGTGTCTCTTAAGAAATTGCGAACAGACATGTCGCGTTCGGTGTCGATTTCACGGTTATTAGATGTGGGCAATTTGCGCCGGATCTCGCAGCGGGCTTCGGGTTGTGCTGCACCAATCCAACGAAACGAGAGGAGTCTGCCTCACGTCGTTGCGAGTCCGGCGCTTGCTCATTCGACGTGTCGTTTGAGAGGAGATGGGATGCGACGAGCAATTCCGATCGTGGCAATAGTTGTAGTTCTGATCGTGCTGTCGGCAAATCCCGCACTGGCAGCTGGTGCGACACCGTCTGCGGGCCTGTCGAATGTCATCGACAATCTCCGAAACTGGGTAGTGGGTCTGCTTGCAGCGTTAGCGACTCTGTTTCTAACCGTTGGTGGTGTGCGTTACATGCTCGCCGGAGGCGATCCTGGTCAGGTCGAACGTGCGAAGTCTGCATTGCGATCGGCAGCGATCGGTTATGCGTTTGCTGCGCTGGCTCCGATGTTGATTGACATCTTGCGATCGGTGGTCGGCGGATGAGCGCGTGGGCGACACGAGCTGTGGTGGGCGTAGTCGCAATGTTGATCGTTGTCGCAGGTACTGGAAATGCTGCGGGTGCAGATCCGTTGCCGGATGCGAGGACTACAACCACGACGACCATTGTCGACGTCGAAGGACCGGTTGCAGACAATTCATCACCCGGTCTGTTCGACGTCAGCGGGAAGGTCCAGAAGGCGATCGACGATTGGTTTGCATCGCTCGTAACGTCAGCGATTACGCCGACCCTTGCATTGTTGGGTCGGGTGCTCCTTCAAGCGCCTGACCTTACAGAGCAACCAGATGTTCATGGCGTGTGGCTTGTGACCCTTAACGTGCCGACTCCCTGTTCGTTTGTGTTGCGACGGCGGGTGGCGTCGTGGTATTTTGAAAACGCCATGATCGCGGTATCCTTTGAAAGATCGCTCCTCGGCTTGTGCTGGCTGTAGTCGCAGCGAACATCAGCCTGATAATCGTCAGCCAAGCAATAACCTCGCCAACGCTGGCGCTGGATTCACCAGGAGAAGGCGTCGACGTGGGTATGAACAGCCTCGGTAAGGTCATTCTCGATCCAATGACGGGCGGCGTGTTTCTGTTGCTGCTCGGCGTCGCGGCGACGGTGATGGCTGTTGTGCTGGTGTGCATCGGGTTAATTCGGGCTGTGCTGGTTATGCTGTTGATCGTCGGGGCACCCTTTGCACTGGCATGTCATGCGCTGCCGCAAACCGAAGGCATTGCAAACCTGTGGTGGCGATCGCTTGCTGCGGTGCTCAGTATTCAGATCGCACAGGCGCTTGTGCTGGTGACGGCGATCAAGGTGCTGCTGGTGACAAATGGCTCGGCATCACTCGGTCTAGGCGGAAGCAGCCTTGTTCTGCTCTTGGTGGTCTTGTGCGTGTTTTGGATCATGCTCCGAATTCCAGTGTGGGCCGAGCGCATCGTGTTTGGTCCACGTGGAGGCCCAGTGAACTCAGGAAGTCAGAAAGCTTGGGTTGCGGCGAAGCTGGCGGTGAAGCTCGCATGAGAAGCGTAAGGATTCCAGCCAACATCGATCAAGACGACAAGCTGCTTGCAGGTTTGAGCGCGCGGCAACTGGTCTTAGTAGTTGTGCCGCTCGTGTTGTTGTGGATGCTGTATTCGGCAACGCGCTCGGTTCTTCCGATCACTGTGTTTGGTCCCATTGCGATCGTGGTCGCCGGCACTGCGGTGTCAGTCGCGCTCGTGCGCCGTGATGGCATCAGCATGGATCGTTTTGCAATGCACGCAATTCGATTCGCAAGGGCAAAGCATCAACTCGTGAATGTAACGGAAGACGTACCGCTACCGGATGGGATCGAACGATTCGGGTTGCCGGTGCGGTCGGTATCAGCGAGTGGAGTTGTTGATCTTGGTGACGATGGCAGTGCGGTCGTGTGCGAACTGTCGGCAATCAACTTGTCGCTGCAAAGCGAGCCAGAACAAGAAGCGCTCACTGGTGCATTTGGCCGTTACTGCAATTCGCTAACGGGCTCCGTTCAGGTGGTGGTGCGGTCAGAGCCGATCGACGTATCGAGTGCTGTTGTCGAGCTGCGGGCGGCCGCAAGTCAGCTTCCGACTGTTGGGCTTGAACATGCAGCGCAGAAGCACGCGTCACATCTCAACGAACTTGGCAGTCGAAAAGAGCTGCTTCGCCGTCGTGTACTGCTGGTAATTCGTGAGAGCGGCTCGGGCGAGCAGGCCGAGACCGCGCTCATGCGAAGTGCTGCCGATGCCGTGACGGCATTACGCATCGCCGGTGTGCATGGTCGGTTACTCGATGGCGATGCAGTGACTTGTGAAATTCAACGAGCTGCATCACCCGAGGGTTATGCGCTACCTGCCGGTGGCGAAGACGTTGTAACGAGGAGTGCCGGATGAAGTTGCTGTCTCAAGTCCGCAAGGATCGTCAGTCGGCTGGCTTTGGTCCAGATGCGATCGAAGTGCAACCGCGGCGACTGCGCGTCGATGACGGCTGGGTTAGCTCCTTTGTCGTGACCGGCTATCCCCGCGAAGTGCGCGAGGGTTGGTTAGAACCGTTGCTGTCCTTTGGCGGCGGTATCGACGTTGCGGTTCATGTCGACCCAATGGATGCGACGATTGCTGCGGATCGCCTGCGCAAGCAGCTGGCCCGATTGGAATCGTCTCGACGAGTCGATGCTGACCGAGGGCGCTTGGCCGATCCGTATGTCGATGTGGCAGCGGAGGATGCGCGGACGCTGGCCGATCGTTTAGCGCGCGGAGATGTGCGCCTATTTCGAGTGGGCTTTGCCGTGACGGTGCGCGCACACTCCGGATGCGGAGCTCGAAAGCGTCGTGGCGCGCGTGCGCGCAACGTTGAGCGCCCTATTGGTCGAGTTGCGCCCGACAACGTTTCGAGCAGTCGAGGGTTGGACTACAACGCTGCCGCTTGGAATCGACAAACTCGGAAATCGGCGAACTTTTGATACGGCAGCACTTTCGGCATCGTATCCATTCCCTCCGGCTGAGCTGTCTGATCCGGTCGGCGTCTTGTATGGCCAAAACGGCTCGGGCAACGGGCTTGTGTTCTGGGATCGCTTCGAACAAGACAATTACAACTCGGTCATCCTCGCGAGGTCTGGCGCTGGCAAGAGCTACTTGTCAAAGCTGGAGGTGCTCCGTTACTTGTACCAGGGTGTCGAGGTTGCAGTTGTCGACCCCGAGGACGAGTACCGAAAGCTTGCGAGGGAAGTCGAAGGTGCTTACGTCCACCTTGGTGCGCCGGGCGTGCGGATCAACCCGTTTGATGTTGGTCCAGGCGATGACGCAGTGGTCCGGCAGTCGTTGTTTATTCATTCGCTGCTGTCGGTCTTGCTGGGCGGTGATGTGAGCGCCGATGAGAAGGCAGCTGTCGATCGTGCGTTGGTGAAGGTATATGGGGATCGTTTAATCACGAGCGATGTACGAACGCACCGACGCGCGATGCCGACGATGGCGGATCTGCAGCGGACGTTGCTGGCCGACCGGGCGGGAGCAGGCATTGGGCGACGGCTGGCACCGTTTGTGACCGGCAACTACAGCGCAATGTTCGACGGGCAAACGAGCCTCGATGAGCGGTCACACCTTGTTGTCTATTCGCTGCGTGACATACCTGACGCGCTCAAGGGTGCGATGACCATGATCGTGCTCGACCGCGTGTGGCAACGCGTGAGCGACTCTCGCAACCGGCGTAAGCGGCTCGTGACTGTGGACGAAGCATGGCTGTTGATGAAAGATCCAGCTGGAGCGCGATTCTTGTTTCGGCTTGCCAAAGCAGCTCGTAAGCACTGGTGCGGGTTGACGGTTGTCACCCAGGATGCGGCGGACCTGCTCGGCTCCGAGTTGGGCCAAGCAGTGGTGGCGAATGCGGCCACTCAAATTCTGATGCGCCAGGCTCCGCAAGCGATCGATCAATTATCGGCAGCCTTCAAGCTTTCCGATGGTGAGCGCAGCTATCTGCTGACCGCGGATCGGGGCTTCGGGATCATTGCGGCAGGACCACGCCGAGTTCCGTTCCGGGCGCTCGCCAGTGATTTCGAACACGAGTTGATTACAACGAATCCAGCCGAAGAGGAAGTGGATCGTTGAAGGCCATCATCGCTGGCGGGTGTGCTGCGCTGTTGCTTCCGGTTGTTCTTCTTGCAGCGGTGACCGGCGCTGTCGGCGCTGTGTCGCCCGGTGCGGCGACGAACCTCGGCATCCCGCTGAACATGGCCGAGCTGTATGTCGAGGCGGGACGGGCGATTGGTGTGCCTGCTCCGATCGTTGCAGGCATCGGCAAGGTCGAGTGCGATCACAATCGCAATCCTGCCTGTCAGCATCCGAACTTTGCGGGTGCTGCTGGCCCGATGCAGTTTCTGCCACCGACGTTCGATGCGTACAAATCAGCATCTGGATCAGCAGCGCCATCCATCTACAACGAAAGAGACGCTGTGTTCGCGGCGGCGGCAATGCTGAAGGCCAACGGGGTCAATCGAGATGAGCGTGCTGCGATCTTCTCGTATAACCACTCCAACGCATACGTGGACGACGTTCTGGGGTGGGCGGATAAATACGCAGCACTAGGGCAAATGACGATCGTCGTGGAAACAGCCCGGTCGTACTTGGGTGTGCCGTATGCATGGGGCGGGACGTCGCGCGGTGGCATTGACTGTTCTGGTCTCGTGTTGCGCTCGTTCGAAGCAGTGGGATTGAAGATGCCGAGAGTGGCGCAAGACCAGTCAAACATTGGGAACTTGGTTGCAAATGTGCAGGATGTGCGCGCAGGCGACTTGCTGTCGTACGGAAGCTCGACAAGCTCAGTCACGCACATTGCGATCGCGACTGATTCAACGCACATGATCGAGGCTCCGCGTGCTGGCGTGAACGTGCGTGAGGTTCCAATCCGCACCGACGACCTTGTTGTGATTCGGAGGGCATTGTGAATAGCCCCACGTCAACATCATCGCTTCCACCGTTTGTCAGCTATTTGGAAGACCCTCATGAGACGAACGTGCGAGTGAGTCACGCCATTGAAGCTGGTTTGACTACGGCCTGGCCGTGGATCGCGGCCGCTGTGTTACTCGCGGTGTGTGCTCTTGTGGCTGTGACGGTCGTGCGCCGCTGGCTTCGAACCCGATGGACCGCAGTTGATGGTGATGTCGTGCTGTCGATCGAGCTTCCACCAGGCATCGATCCCAAGGCATCGGAGATGTTCTGGCAAAACGTACATGACTTGTTGCGCCCAAAATGGCGTCGGCGGCTCCAAGGGCAACCACACATCTCATTTGAGATTGTGTGGTCCGGTGCCGATGTCGCGATACAGGTGTGGGTGCCTGGAGCATTGTCGTCAACGCTGGTCGAGCGTTCGCTGATGGCGGCATATCCGGGGATCAAGATTCAGCGCCGTGAGCCAACAGATCTCATTCCAGCTAGTGCATCGGTTGACGAAATGGGTGCTCTCCAGCTTGCCGAACATGAGTGTTTGCCAATCGAGTGCGCGTTTACGATCGATCCACTTCGATTCGTGGTTGGATCGCTGTCTGATTTACCCAAAGACCGTGGCGCGTTCATTCAAGTGCTTGCGCGGCCCGCAACGAGTGCTCGCGTGTCGCAGGCAGACCCCGCGGAGAATGGGCAAACGACATGGTGGCGCGGTGCAATGTTGTTCGTGCTGGACGTTGTTACGCCCGGTTCTACAACGCCAAAGAGTGGTCCGAAAGCTGAGCGTAACGCGGCAGATAGGGCAAATATCGCACACAAGCTCAGCGCGCTTGGTTGGGAAGTGGCAGTTCGTTATGGCGTCCACGACATCGATGCAAAGCGAAGTGTTGAGTTCGATGCGCATGGACTGGCGGCGTCGTTCAGCGTATTCAGCGGCCGCAACCGGTTTCGTAGAAGCGCGTTCCGGTCTGTGGATCGCATCAATGCTCGTTGGATTGGTTCTTCGCAATTGTTTTCATCTCGCGAGATTGCTGCGGTTGCCCACCTTCCCGAACTCGAGTCGGCGGGAGCACTTGCTCGCGCTGGCGCGAAATCGGTTGCGCCTGTGCCAACAGTGCCGAGCGAGGGGAAGGTGCTGGGGCTCGGGCATGGATCGGGACGGCCGGTAGCGGTGCAGCCCAATGATGCTCGCTATCACATGCACGTCATGGGCTCGACTGGGTCGGGCAAGAGCACATTGTTGACCAGCATGATCCTGCAAGACATTGCAGCGCATCGAGGGACTGTTGTGATTGACCCAAAAGGGGATCTTGTAGCCGACGTGCTGTCTCGGCTGCCTGAAGCGGCAGAAGAGCGCCTGTTGCTAATCGACCCGGCGAATCAGGCACTGAGTCCGGTATTGAGTGTGCTGCGCGGTGAAGATGCAAACCTTGTTGTTGACAACATCGTTGGCGTGTTCCGGCGCATCTTCGAGGCGCACTGGGGACCGAGGACTGATGACCTGCTCAGAGCTGCGTGCCACACGTTGATCGCTGCAAGAGGAGGTGATGCGAGTATTGCTGACGTCCCGGCGCTTCTAACGGATGAGCAGCTCCGAAGGTCGTTGACGAGGCAGCTTGACAGTCGATCGGAACTGGCGCGCTTTTGGTCGAGTTACAAGGCAATGTCGGACTCTCAGCAACTACAACTGATTGCACCAATGATGAACAAGTTGCGTGCGTTCTTGTTGCGTGACTTTGCGCGCCGTGTTGTGGGCAACGACGGTACGCCATTGGATTTGAGTGACGTGCTCGATGGCAAGGTGCTCTTGGTGCGGTTGCCAAAGGGTCTTATCGGTGACGAGACAGCATCGCTCATCGGTTCGCTTGTCGTGGCAAAAGTGTGGCAGGCAGCTATGGCGAGGGCGGATGAGAAACGAACGAGGCGAGCGGATGCGGCGATCTACGTTGACGAATGCCAAAACTTCCTGAATCTGCCCAGAAGTTTCGATGACATTCTCGCCGAGTCACGAGGCTATGGCCTTTCGCTTGTAATGGCGCATCAACACCTCGGTCAATTGTCGCGGGAATTGCGGGACGCAATCTCGACGAATGCGCGCAACAAGGCCTACTTCACGATGTCACCTGAAGACGCCCATGTTCTAGAGCGGCATTTCGCTCCGACACTTGGTTCGCATGACTTGAGTCATTTAGGTGCTTACCAATTGGCTGCTCGCCTCGTTATCGATGGTCAGGATCAAGCTCCCTGCACGGTTCAGACGCTTGCACTTGGCGAAGAGTCGTCCGCACGAGTTGAACAAGTCATCAAGTATCTGAAGGCGCGGGTGCCGAAATCGTCGTCGGCTCAGGGCGTGTCAGGAGCGTTAGTTCGATCTGACACACCCGACCGTTCTGCGACCGATGGAACGACCGACTGAGAACGGTCGGGGGTCGCGGAGACATAAATGCTGCACGTCGGCCGTTTAGGGGCGACCGGTGGGTAGGCCGACTCACTATGGATAAAACCTGATTCCTTTGTCATTCCTCATACCCGTTACATCGTCGCTGCGTCCACGTCTCGATGAAGCCCTAATTGCTGAAGCTATTCGTGGTCTAACGGATCGTGATCGTGCTATCTGCAGTCTGCTGGAAACGCATCGAGTTCTGACGTCACGTCATCTACTGAATGCCTTCTTCGAATCCCCTGAACGTGTTCGTCATCGCATGGCAACTCTGTACCGACGTCGGATCGTTGATCGGTTCCGCCCGCTCGTTGATGTCGGCTCGGCTCCGTATCACTACGTGCTTGATCAGGTCGGATCAGAGATCTGCGCGGCAGGGCGGCGCGATGGATCGGCTACTGTGTTTAAGCCACCCTCGTTGGATAAGTGGCGTCGCTCGTCCCAGCTTGCTCATCTGCTCGTGGTTAACGACTTCTTTACCGGCGTGATGGGTGACGCACGCAGATCTGAAGCCACGTTGGCGACGTGGTGGCCGCAGTGGCGGTGCGCCAATGAGATGGGCGGTCTTGCCTACCCGGACGGCTATGGGGTGTGGAGAGACGCAGGCGGCGACGTGGAGTTCTATGCAGAGGTCGACCGGGGCACCGAAACAGTCGGTCGTGTTGTCTCGAAGATCGATGGCTATGAGGCGCTGCTCGACGCGACTCAGGTGAACCGTTGGGTGCTTTTCCTTTTCCCTAATCGGCGGCGAGAAACCGAGTTCCGGCGTCGCCTTGCCTCGACGCGCGTGCGTATCGCCACGGCAGCGATTGATGGCACAGGTGCTGCTTGGGCTTCGGTTGAGTCAGAGGCACGTCTGTGGATTCGGGAGCTTTCTCAACCGTCATAGAGCGAGCGGCCAACTCGCCTTCTGCAACAGAATGGCATGGGGCTCTGTACAGGCAACCACGGAGGGTGGTAACGATGGTCAGCATTATGAATGTGGGGAGGGGGAAATCGTTCGCGCGCGTTGTTGGCTTTGCAACGATTGCCTGCCTTGCAGTGAGCGCCTGTGGAGCCAAAAGCGGCCCGAATCAGGGCGACTCGACGAGCACGACGCTTCCCGTCACCTCAACCACCATTAGCGCCGAGAGTTCTGCCGTCCTTGAGGGCTACCGCAGCTTCTGGAACGCATACCTAGCTGCGGCCAATCCAATGAATCCGACTGACCCAGGATTGGCCGCTCATGCCACTGGCGAGGAGCTGGGCAAGGTTCGATCCACCTTCCTGGCCAGGAAAGGTGCCGGACAGGTCATTAAGGGCACGACTGATCTCGCTCCGGTTGTGAAATCCGTCAATGGCGACAAGGCAACGGTGACGGATTGTTACTTCGACCACACCCAGGTTTATGACGCCTCCGGCAATCCGCAAGGGACTGCAGATGTCGAGCGGCAACTGGTCGAAGCGTCATTGCAGCGCGAGGACGGCGTCTGGAAGGTTGCGGCCATCTCGCACAAAGGCTCGGGATGTACAAGTTCCTCATAGCGGTACTCGCAGTTTGTCTCTCTGTCCTTTGTTCCTCTGACGCCGCGAGCGCTGGCGGTCTTGCTGATGGATGGACCGATGGCAACGGCGTCGGAGCGAAGGCGAAAGACGGTGTGTCGACACAGCCTGTTGTGGGCCGTACGCCATCCTCAAACTCTGATATGCCGGTCTGCACATACACACTGCAGACGGGTGAGGATGCTGCGAGTTCCGAATCGTTCAGTCAAACGCAGTTCGGACCAGTTAAGGGTGCAGAACCAGGTGCTTGGTATCGCGAGATTTGCATTGATTCTGCTGGCAACAGCACTGGTCTGATCGTTTGGCTGACGCAACGCAACGTCGACCCTGCTGAACTGGCACGCCAGGCACTCGACTATTCGAAACTCCCAACTCCGCAGTTCGCGTTGAACCCTGATGTGAACCAATTGCAGTTGGTCAACTTGCCGGTGTGGTTGGCGGTGCAGCGGTCTTCGTGGACGCCAGTGTCGGCCTCGGCCTCATCAGGTGGCGTTGCCGTTACAACAACTGCAACGCCATCAAGGGTGGTGTGGAACACGGGTGATGGCGCATCAGTTACTTGCGACGGTCCAGGTGCTCCATATGACACGAGTCGATCATCGTCGGCACAGCAGTCGGATTGCACGCACGCCTACACAAGAAGCTCTGCGGGTAGTCCAGATGGAAAGTTCGCGCTCACGGCGACGGTTCAGTGGCACATCACTTGGACTGCTACCGGTGTTCCTGCGGGCACTGCTGCACAAGGTGATCTTGGCGTTGTCGGAAGAAGCGCCACGGCTCCAATTCGAGTCGGCGAAGTACAAACATTGAATCAGGGGAAATAGCTATGTCGCTTGCGGCGAAGAAGTTAGATACGGATCGAGCGACGCCGTTGCGCATTGCGCCTGCAGCTCCTAAGCGTCAGGTGGCGCCGATGCTTATTGGTGCGATTGTGATTGTGATCGGCGCGCTGGTGTCAGGTCTCGCGGCGACAAAAGCTGGCGCGCGCGAATCGGTGCTCGCGGTTGCTCACTCAGTGCCTGCTGGCGAGATGATTAAAGCAAGTGACTTGACGGTTGTGCGCATCTCTGGTGATCCGGGGCTGAAGCCGATCGCGGCGTCAGCAAAGGCGACCGTTGTTGGGCATCCGGCGGCAGTTTCACTCGTGCCTGGAACGCTTATTACCTCGGCAGCTATCGGGCCGTCAACGGAACTTCCTGCGGATCAATCGCAGATTGGTTTGTCGCTCAAGGCAGGCCAGTTTCCTCCTGGTCTTGCTTCAGGGCAAAGGGTGCGCGTGATCGACGTTGACCCTGCGACTCCATCAACGCTCGTCGAGGGCGGTGTCGTGGTGTCGGTCAGTCCAGGAAGTACGAGCGAATCCGGATCGGCGGTTATCGAACTACGTGTTTCTTCGGAAAAGATGAACAGTGTCGCCGTTGCGGCAGCCAGTGGACATGTGAGTCTGGGGTTGCTCGGATCATGACGACGATTGCGTTTGTTTCGGCGAAAGGTTCGCCTGGCGTGACTACGTCGGTGGTGGGATTAGCTGCTGCATGGCCCAATGAGCAATCACCGTTGATTGTCGAGTGTGACCCTGCAGGTGGCGATCTCGCCCAGCGCTTCGCTATGGGTTCAGACCTTGGACTTGTTTCGTTCGCTGCTGCGGCGCGACGTGAACCAGCTGAGCTGTCGGATCACGCGCAGGAGCTTCCGGGTGGCGTTCGTGTTGTGGCGGCTCCGTCAGTTGCTGAGCAAGCGAGCGCTTCGGTTGGACTTGTTGCTCAACAACCAGACTCGATTGCTTTAAACGGAGTTCTACTTGTCGACTGCGGTCGTACTGACGCACGTTCGCTCACGTGGCCGATCATCGAGCGTGCTGACTTTGTCGTCTTGCTGACGCGTCCGACTGCGTCGGACGTTACGCACGCAGTCGCACTTGCACCTCAGTTGCTGGAGAGATCGAACTCGGTGGCGTTGTTGGTTGCGGGTACCGGTCCGTATCCGGCTGACGAGGTGGCGTCGGTCGTAGGCGTTGCCGGCCTCGGCGTGCTGCCGTGGGATAAAGACGGAGCGGCGCTGTTGTCGGGCGAGCGTCAGAGTCGTCGTGCTGTAACTCGGTCTCCGTTGTTGCGATCGTGCCGCAGTGTCGCGCACACGCTTTGTGATTTGCTGACAATCGATACGCAGGCGGAGGTGGCGTGATGGATCACAACATTGCTGCTGCCGTTCGAACTCACGTTGTTGATGCGCTGACCGAGAGGCTGAGTGCAGACGAGCGGGCGGGACGCAAACGCCTGGCGGTTGATGACCAGCGTGCCTATGCACGACAGGTAATCGTTGACGTGTTCAAGCAGCGCGTGCGTGATGCGTTGGAGAACGGAACAGAAGCTCTTACGCCGGATGAGGAAGATGAGATCGAACAGTTCGTCTTCGACTCGGTATTCGGGCTTGGTCGTCTTCAGCGATTGCTGGATGATCCCGACATCGAGAACATAAACGCGAATGGCTGCGACACGGTGTGGGTGCGATACGCCGACGGCCGTCACGAACAAGTCGACCCGATTGCAAATTCGGATGACGAGCTCATTGACTTGATCCGTACGGCGGCGGCGAGATTTGGTCCTAGCGAGCGACGTTTCGATCTCGGATCTCCGCGACTCAATCTGCAGCTGCCGGATGGAAGCCGCCTGTTCGCGGTGATGTCTGTGACGCTTCGTCCATCGTTGTCGATTCGGCGTCACCGATATCTGAAGGTCGGCCTTGATGATCTGGTCAACATGGGAACTCTCACGCCGTTGTTGGCAGACTTTCTAGCTGCAGCGGTTCGAGCGCGACTCAACATGGTTGTTTGCGGTGGTACTGGTGCTGGAAAGACCACGCTTCTTCGTGCCCTTGCTTCAGAGATCGCGTATGACGAGCGCTTGATTACTGTCGAGGACTCTTTGGAGCTTGGACTTGAGCGATTCAAAGATCTTCACGGAGACGTGGTGCCAATGGAGGCACGCGAACCAAACGTTGAAGGCGAAGGCGAAATCACACTTTCTGAGTTGGTGCGATGGGGCCTTCGCATGTCGCCTGATCGGGTAATTGTGGGCGAGGTGCGCGGTCGAGAAATCCTCGACATGTTGAACGCAATGAACCAAGGCAACGACGGTTCACTCTGCACGATCCATGCCAACTCTTCCCAAGGTGCATTCAGCAAGATTGCGGCGTACGCCATTCAATCGCCGGAACGGCTTCCACTTGAAGCGACAAATCTTCTAATCGCGAATGCGATCAATCTTGTGATCTTCCTCGACCAAGATCCGCACGGCAACGGTCGATACGTTTCATCGGTTCGTGAAGTCACTGGAGCCGACGGACCGATCGTTGCGTCAAACGAGATCTTTAGCCCTGGGCACGACGGTCGAGCCATCGTTCACGCACCATTGACCCAGTCAACGCGGGCGAAGCTCGCTCGGGTCGGGTTCGAACTTACGACGCTGGAGCGTCTAGCCGGATGAGCGCGATCGCCATTCTCGGTGGAGCAATTGTCGGCGTCGGAATCGCGCTCGTGATGGCGGGCTGGCGCGGCTTCGGATACGTCGATGTGCGCCGGTGGCGACAAAGGTTCGAGGGCCAGCTCACAAGGACCGGAATTGCGGTCGCTCTGGGCGTAGTGGTTCTTGGGGCAACTGGATGGGTTGTGGCCGGAGTTCTTGGTGCTGCTTTTGGGTGGGCCGCTCCTCGTCTGATGGGTGGTGGAAAGCGACGCCAGGCCGACATCGAGTTGACGGAAGCCATTGCATCGTGGGCCGAGATGTTGCGAGACACGCTTGCGGGTGCGGCGGGTATAGAGGGTGCGATTGCTGCCAGCGCACAGGCTGCCCCTGAAGCGATACGCAATCCAGTTAGAAACCTTGCAGCTCGTCTGGATCGTCATAGCTTGGCTGATGCTCTGGCTTTGTTCGCTGAGGAAGTCAATCACCCAACAGCGGATCTTGTCGTTGCAGCGCTTACGCTGTCGGCCAACAAGGCTGCTCGTCGGCTTGGCGACTTACTTGGAAGCCTTGCCCTTGCTGCGCGTGCTGATGCCACCATGCGGTTGCGTGTTGACGCGGGAAGAGCGCGGACCCGGACCTCAGTGCGTGTGGTCGTTGGTGCGACGGCGACGATGGCTCTCGGTTTGCTGATACTCAATCGTGGCTACCTTCAGCCATACGGAAGCGCAGTCGGCCAGTTGATGCTTGCGGTCGTTGGGCTTTGTTTCGGCTTTGCGTTCTGGTGGATGGAGCGTATGTCGCGATCAGGCGCGGACCGTTCGGTCGCCCTTGATGCAAAGGGGGCAACGGCATGATGACCTCGCTTCTCGCTGGCGCTCTCGTGGGGCTTGGCGTCTTGATCTTTTTGCGAGGTGTCGCACCTCGGCCGGTGCCGCTTCGGGCGGCTTTGCGCCGTGATGCATCTCCGACTCGTTTGACTTCGGACGACGCTCTCGATCGATGGGGAACCCAACTTGTCCCGCTGGCCGACTCGATGGGTTTGTCACTTGCTCGCTTGCGTGCGGACCTCGACATCACTGGTCGCTCACTATCGCGCCACCTTGCTGAGAAGGTTGCGCTGGCGATATTCGGCGTCTGCCTTGTTTCGCTGACCTCGGTCGTAATGACCGTGGGGGGCGTACATCTCGGATTCGGCATTCCCATCTGGGTGGCGTTTGGCGTAAGCGGACTGTTGTTCTTTGTTCCTGATCTCGGGATCAAGGCCGAGGCTGTGGCACGGCGTCAGCAGTTCCGTTTTGGTCTCGGCTCCTTTCTCGATCTTGTCGTGATTGGTTTGGCAGGCGGTGCTGGCGTCGAGGCGGCACTCGAGGAAGCAGCAACCACCACAAAGGGGTTTGCAGGCGAACGATTGCGCCAGTCGCTGATGGCATCGCGCTTGCGTGGTGAAACGCCTTGGGCGGCGATGGGTCGACTCGGTGACGAGCTTGGTATCAACGAACTGGTCGAGCTGTCGGCATGTGTGGGACTTGCTGGAGTCGAAGGTGCTCGTGTGCGCCAATCGCTGTCAGCGAAAGCCGCGTCTCTTCGGGCGCATCAACTTGCTGAGGCTGAGGCGGAAGCGCAGGCGACAAGTGAGCGGATGTCGTTACCTGTCGTTGTTTTGTTTCTTGGATTTCTCGTGTTTATCGGTTACCCGGCAATGAGCCGAGTGCTGGTGTCTTTATAAGGAAGGAAATGAAGTGATTGAGCTGACGTATCTTCGTCAGGTTGCTGATGTCTTGCGGGCGCGCCGGGCGAAGGCACTTGCCGATGAGGGCGGTTATTCCACCGAAGCCGTAATTGTCACGGCGTTACTTGCAGCAGTTGCCATTGCGGTCATCGGCATCATCGCCGTGAAGATCACAAGCAAAGCAAACGACATCCAAACCGGCTAACTAATTTGTTGCAGAGTCGGTTGGATCGAAGCCAGACCGAGCGCGGAAGCGCAACGGCAGAGCTTGTGATTGCCGTCCCGCTCTTGCTGCTGATGATTATGAGTGTGATTCAGTTCGGACTCTGGCAACACGCGAATCATGTTGCGCAATCGGCCGCAGAAGAGGGCGCTCGTTCGGCGCGCCTCAGTGGTGGAACAAGCGCGTCCGGGAAGGCGCAGGCTCAAGATTTCGTCCACCAACTTGGCGATGGTCTCGTTCTCGATCCAGTCGTATCGGTTTCGAACGACGGGCAGAACGTACGGGTCGTTGTTTCCGGACGCACCGAGTCGATGTTGCCCGGCGTTCGCTTGCCGGTCAACGGGGTAAGCCAAGGCCCCGTCGAGCGATTTCGTGCCGCAGGTGGTGCGTGAATGAGACGCCTTGATGAACGCGGTGGCGTGACCGTTGAGTTGACGATCGTGACGCCCATCCTGATCTTGCTGTTGTTGTTGGTCGTTGCGTTCGGTCGTATCGGATATGCGCGGGAGCAAGTTCAGTCTGCTGCGCGAGATGGAGCGCGAGCGGCATCGCTTGAGCGATCGGCAGGTTCAGCTCAGGCGAATGGCGTGTCGGCAGCGAAGGCAAGTCTTCAAAGCAACGGCGCAAGCTGTCGCACGCCGAATGTTTCCGTCGACATTGCCGAGTTTCGACCAGGAGGCAACGTTGCCGTGGACGTTATCTGCAATGTCGATCTGGCCGA
>JBGAQY010000107.1:0-2078 GCA_044220495.1 Acidimicrobiales bacterium | reverse complement strand
GGCCTTAGTACTTTCTGGCGGATAGACCACTGACAGCTGCTCATCTGACAGCCCCTGAGCTTCTACAACGCGATCTTTGATCTCGCTGCGCTTAAGCGAACCTCCACTTTCCGAGAGGACTTGCAGCACCGGGTGCTCTAACTCGTCGTATGTCGGAATCGTCAGAGTTGTCATTGCATCCCTTTCATCATCGAGGATGTGGATAGTTCGTGCGAACGAGTTGGTGCAAAGCAATGCGTAAGCCGACTAGGTGTCGATTAGGTACGCCAGCATTGCGGCCGGCACTGCCCAAACGTTGTCACCTTCTGCGTCGGTGTCCAGAACGTTTCTTGTAGCCAAGATCCCCGAAAACGCTGACGCGTTCACCGTGCGCGCTTCGCCCGCCCAGCTTCCGCTTTGCACGTACTTACCTTCGATCGCAACGGGACCAAGATGCTTGCTGACAAAGTCAATCTCTTTTCGCGCGGGCGTTCGAACATAGAAAACCTGGTCGTGTTCGGCCCAACGGCCGGGGTTGCTTGCTTCGATGCGTCGACGTAGTGCCATTCCAAGTTGCTGCTCAACGAGCGCTGTCGGTTCGCACGGCGACCAACTCTCGTTTCGAAGATGCGTGATGTTGGCAACCAACGGATCAACAAAATAGATCTTGTCTTGCGCGCGCTGGCGAGGCATCCACTCCCGGTCGTCTCGCTGCGAACACGGCCACACCGTCTCGCTGCGAACACGGCCACACGTAATACGAGTCGCGCAACTCAACTAGCCGACGAGCCATGGAATCAGCGCCAATACCTGCGTCATTTCCCGCCGTGGTTGCATTGAAGGGCGAACTTACACCTTTGCTTAATCGAGCCAAGACAGAGGCCGTCTCGGTCTCGCTTAATCGCGCGTTTGAGAACGACTCACGATAAACAACATCGAAAATGGCGTTGACGAACCAAGCAGCGATTGCGTTCCCATGCTTGCAGTCCGATACAGAAACCGGAAAACCTCCGTAGTTCAAGTAGCGCTCCCAGGCGGAAACCAGAATGTCCATCCACGGCAGTAGCTGTTGAAGCGTCGCCTTATTCACAGGATCGTGGAGCTGCTCCAGTTCAGCAACGGCGATGCCGGCCGCCGTGACTTCAGGATGGAGCTCGTCTACGAAAGAACGGAACCCCATCGGCAAGAGCGTTCTGTCGGGATTCTGCGTTCGGCCACGTCGACCTGCCAGCACACCAACCGCTTCTGAAAGGCCATGCGCGCTGGAGCCGGTCAAGACCACGGTGGCATTGCGAAACAGTGGCTCGTTGTCGCGCAGCCATTTGACCTGAGACGCCCAATCGCCAGTAACCCCGGTGATCTCGTCTATGAACCACCAACGGTGGATCGACGCGTCAACCGTTGGCAGAGCAGCGTTTTGCGCAAGCGTTCGTAGATCAGCTGCCCTCCATCCATCGACTGCGACTGCGACTATGGCTCGAGGGTTGGCCCCATTGTCGATTGCCACTTGAATCGCCTGCTTCACAGCGACGGTCTTACCTACTCGTCGAGGCCCTCTGAGAATGTAAAGCCCACCTTCTTCAAGCTCATCCAGGCACGTAGCTCGATAAGAGAGATCGAGGCTTCTCGCATCGGCAAGGTCAGGATCAACCCGCCACCAGTCAGCATTGCGCCACCAGCTGTTCGTTCGAGATATCTCCTGTGCCATGAGGCCGATTGATGTCGCCATGGGCCAAAGTATACGTTTTGCTGCACTACGTGCGGAGGAATGTATACATTTTGCCGCACCATGTGCGGAGGAATGTATACATGAACACCCAGCCAGGCTGGCATAGGGCGGCTGTGAACTTCGCCAACGCTTGTCGCGCAATGGTCGCTCGACCAGCCATGCGCCGCCCCACAACGGCTATTACGTTCCATTCGCGGCGAGATCAGCCACGCCCCTACCTATGATCTGGTGGTTCGTGTGTCCATGAAACTATGAGACATAACAATGGTGGGCGAAGGGGGACTTGAACCCCCACGTCCTTGCGGACACAGGAACCTGAATCCTGCGCGTCTGCCTATTCCGCCACTCGCCCGAGTGGAACAACCGCTCA
>JBGAQY010000042.1:0-18374 GCA_044220495.1 Acidimicrobiales bacterium | reverse complement strand
GAGCTCGAATGCGCCATTGCACCGCAAGAGCTGCTGATCGAATCCACCACAAGCCGATCAATTCGATCTGAGGCGGAAACGCTCACCGGGCGAGTACTGGTAGCTGAAGACAACGACGTCAACCAGAAAGTTGTTGCGTCATTCTTGCAATCGTTTGGATGCAACGTAACCGTCGTAGCCGATGGCAACGAAGTTCTCGTTGCGCTAGATGAGAGCGACTTCGATGTGATCTTGATGGACTGCCAAATGCCCAACATGGACGGCTTCGAGACGACGCGTCGCATTCGCGCTTTAAAGTCTGCGAACGCAGGCATACCCATCATTGCCGTCACTGCATCGGCTCTACCCGAAGAACGAGCGCGCTGCTTTGCGAGCGGCATGAACGACTTCATCGCGAAACCACTCGCACCTGACGTGTTGAGAGCCAAGCTCAGTATGTATCTACCCCTCGACGATCCGACACCAACTGAGGCGCCTCGCGGATATGTCGACCTGTTGCAGCAATCGCTTGGCGACGAGATTCATACGCTGATAGCCACGTTCGTCAAGTCAACCAACGAGCAATTACACAACATCGAAAACGCTCTGAAGGCCGGGCGCTTCGACGACGTCGTTCATTTCGCACACAAGCTAAAGGGTTCGAGTTCAGCACTTGGCTTCACTCCACTCTATGAAGCGGCACAAGGCATTGAGGAAGCGGCGGCTCAAGAAGACCTAGTCGAAACCATGTCGTCGTGGAACGACGCATCACAAGCATTTGAGTCAGCCTGCATCCAGCTCGAATCAGCTAGCAACTAGCCGATCTGCGCTGAGCTAATCGCGCGTAAAGCGCTCGACGTATTGTCGCTGCCACGGTGTTTCGATTGCCCGCGCGTCGTAGTGTTCCCGCACATAGGCAACCGCCTCATTCGCATGAATGCCGTCGAGCACCGCGATACATGCAAGCGCCGTACCTGTACGCCCGCGGCCACCGCCGCATGCGATCTCGACACGATCGGTTGTCAAACGCTCCCACGTCTCACGCAGCGACACGCGTGCATTGATCGGATCGCTTGGCAACCAGAAGTCACGCCACTTGACCCACTGCGACTGCCACGAAAATGTCGGCGGATGCTTGCCGAGCAAGTACAGGCCAAAGGTTGGCTCGACTAATGAGGGTCGCGCGTGGTGTCGCAACCCGCGGCCACGAATCAACCGGCCTGTTGGCAGCACCATCACACCCGGCTCAGTTGCATCCCACTCATCGATCACCCGACAAGGCTAGGCCCGTTCGGGCCTCGGCTCTCTGATCAACCGGTGTAGTCGGTAGGCACGAGTCAACTATGAGAGATCGCCCATCTGACCAGGCAAGATCGCGTCAGGCGGCGAGAGTCGACGAAATGGCTCAGAACGACGGGATGGCCGTGTAGACCACCGCAGCTGAGTACGACGCCGCTGCCGTCGTGGTGCTGATTGAGGCTGCGAAACCGACGCAGGCAGACTTCGACATGGTGCCGGCAGTGGCAACTATCGCCGAGTCGCCCGACGTCGTGACCTTCGCCCACGTGTTCGCTGTGAACGGGGTCGAAGCATCGCTTGTTGTGTATCCAAACCCGGCGGTGCCAGCCGAGGGCGCAGCGCCCGGCGACGCCCATGTTCCCGAAACGTCAGCAATCGTGTGCCCACTGCCATCACGGAAAACATTTGGTGCCGTTCCCGTTGTGCGGATCGACACACTAAAACCGTTCGCAGCGTTAGTTGTCACACTTAAGTTTTGTGCCGCACCACTGACCGACGCGGCACTCAAACGACCGAAAGCAACGGCTGTCGATGTCGACCCAGTTTGAAAATTACCGCCCGGTTGGCCGTTGCATACCGTGCCGCGTCCGTTGACTGTGAACGTGAGCGCTGGAGCGACGCGCGCGGTGATCAGAACCGAATTTTGCCAAGCCGATGTGATTGCAGTGACCTTGCGTACGCGGTGAGTTACCGCATCGCTGAGGTAAAGATCTCCACTCGACGCCATCGCGAGCATGAGACCGGTCGTGCTGAACGATGCGCTCGTGGCCGGCCCACCGTCACCCGAATCTCCGATCGTTCCGTCACCAACGACTCTGTTGATGTAACCGTCAGCGGAGATTTCGCGAACAGACGCATACGTTGCGCCATCTGATTGCGACACGTAAAGCGATCCCTTGGCGTCGAGCACGATTGACAGCGTCGTCGTGAGTTGAGCTGCGGTAGCGAGGCCGCCATCACCGGATGTGCCGTTAACGCCTGTACCCGCATACAACGAGATCGTTCCACCAGATGAAACCTTACGGATCACGTTAGCTTGACCGTCAGCGATGTAAAAGCTTCCGTCAGGCGCAACGGCGACGTCTGACACCAACAACCCAAGACCTGCGCTCGTCGCCGCGCCACCGTCTCCGCTGTATGTCGTTGAACCAGTTCCAGCAACTGTTGTGACAGTGCCCCCCGGCGTAACTTTGCGAACGCGGGAGTTCTGCGAGTCAACGACAAACAAGTTGTCGTTCATGTCGACTGCCAAACCAAAGGCGCCGTACATCATCTCGGCTGATGTCGCCGCGCCACCATCGCCCGAAAAACCAGGGTTGCCCGTGCCGAGAGCTTTGGTGATGATTCCACTTGGTGAGACTTTCCGAACTGCTGCGTTGTTGAAGTCGGTGAAGTAGACGTTGCCGACGCTGTCGACAGCGAGATCCATGGGTGACGAAACCTGCGCACTCGTTGCCGAACCACCATCGCCCGAAAGTCCATCGGTGCCGTCGCCGGCGATTGTGCTGACCGTTCCGTTGGCCGAAACCTTGCGGATGCGGTGATCGTTGTAGTCGGCGATGTACACATTGCCTAGCGCGTCAGCAGCAATACCAGTCGGGGCGTCGAACTTTGCGGTGAGCGCTGGGCCTCCGTCGCCTGTATTTCCCGCGACACCAGTGCCAGCAAAAGCCGAGATCGTCGGAGGCACAGCAGCAGCCGGCTGCGACACGTCCACAAGCAGGGACGCGACTAAGCCCGCGGCGGCAACGACTCGGAAGATGACTCCTTTCACCTTCCCTGTATCGGATCGTTCTCGAGCCCCCTTGAGAGCTCAAATGTCCAGCTCATTGGGCATCTTGGCCTCGAGAGCACCCTCAGAAGAGCGGGACGGCCGTATAAACGACCGGAGCGGCGTAGGTGCCCGCGATCGAGTTGCCAGCAATGGTGGCCTGGAAGCCCGTGCAGACGCTCTTCGATGTAGTACCCGCCGCAGCCGTCATCACAGTCTCAGACGTAGCAGTTAGTGCCGCCCACTTATCCGAGCCAAAAGCAATAAGCGCGTCGGAAGTTGTGTATCCAAAACCTGCGGTGCCTGCAGCAGTCGATGCCGATGGCGACGCGTGCGTTCCGGCAACGTCGGCCAACGTCGCGCCACCAGCCGTGCGAAACACGTTCGGAGCAGTGCCGGTTGTCCGCACGTAGACGATGAATCCGTTTGCTGCATTTGTTGCGATCGACAAGTTCTGTGCGCCGCCGATGATCGCTGCGGGGTTCAAATGTCCGAATGACACCGCAGTTGCTGTTGCGCCGGTTTGAAATCCTGATGACGACTGGCCATTGCACGTAGTGGCGCGGCCAGCCACGGTAAAGGTCAACGACGGAAGTATCTGCGCAGTGATCAGTGCAGTCGCGTCGAGTGCAGCGAATCCAATAACGCCCACCGGCGAAGTGGTGTTTGTCGTTGCGCTGTTACCGAGTTGCCCATAAGCATTCCAACCCCAGCAGTAAACAGCCGCTCCCGTTGTGAGCATGCACTCACCACCACCACCTGCGCCGATTGTGTTCGCTGAATAGCCACCAGTGACCGTCGTTGGCACATTGCGATCGGTGTTCGTGCCGTCGCCAATTGCGCCTAAACCGTTGGCGCCCCAACACTTTGCGACGTGAGCGGTCGTGACACCGCAAGCAACGCCATAGCCCATGGATATTGACGAAAACACGTGGCCGCCCGAGACTGCCGAGGGCGTTGTGACCGTACCAGAGCCTCCATTGCCGAGGTCGCCATAACTGTTGTTACCCCAGCAGTAACCGACTCCTGTCGTCGTCACACCGCACGCGTTGTATTCACCCGCTGAAATCGTCGACCAACTGAGAGAACCAGAAACCAGCGACGGTGTTGTGGTGTCGGCTAGCACACCGTTGCCGAGCTGACCTTCGGTACCGCGACGCCAGCAGTAACCAACGTTGCTTGTCGTCACTCCACACATGAACGCGCCACCGGCAGAGATCGTGCGCCACGTCAAGCCTCCCGACACCAGCACTGGTGTCGTACCTTCAATGCCGCCCCAGCAATAGCCCGCTCCGGCTGTTGTGACGCCGCAACCAAAGGAGTAACCAACACTGATTGACGCCCACGTGCGTCCCCCACTCACAAGCACCGGAACGTTGCTGTCGGGCGTCGCCGTTCCGTTGCCGAGCTGACCAGAAATGTTTTCGCCCCAGCAATAAGCATCGCCCGCTGTCGTAATCGCGCACGTCTTGTTGAATCCAGCGTCGATAGAAGAAAACGTCAGTGAACCCGAAACGGCAACCGGCACCGAGCTGTTGGTTGTCGTGCCGTTACCAAGTTGGCCGTGATCGTTCTGCCCCCAACACGAGGCGGCGCCTGCGTAATCGAGTACGCAATTGTGCGCATGCCCGACAGTGAGCGACTGCACGGCCGTGAGGCTGGTGACCGCGAGAGCCGGCTCGCTCTGCATCACCAGCTGAGCGCCGAGGAGCGCGGCAAACAACGTCAGTGTCGACGCAGCTCGAAGGGCCTTTTCGACCCGTTGTTTGACCCGCCAGATCCTCACGCTGTTAGATCGACGGATTTTGCCCATACCTGAAGGGCCGAATTCGGCCCTGAACAGGTACTTTCTAGGTTGAGCTAGTTGGTTACACCCGAGGTTGTAACCACGCGTGTCCACGGACCCGCAGGCACGTCAACTGCGTCGACGAAGCTCCACGAGATGCGGTCGCTCTGGCCGTCGAGCTCCGAGAAGCCGAGGCATCCGTTGAGGGCCGGCGAGACGTCGGCACCAGCGTTATTGAACTGGCCCTGCACCGGTCGCGCGTTGTTGCTACCAAACACGTAGGCGGCGTCGTGATACAGACTGCCGTGTGACGGACCGGCGTCTTGCACCTGGCCATAACAGGTGTTGCCATTCGGGCCCGTCATCTTCACCCACTTGTTCTTCATGTAGCTGAAGTTGGAGTCGTTGCAGTGACCTGCGTAACCGGGGTCGTTCGCCCACGGAATCACCGAGCAGCGCGTGCTGAATCCCGTCGAGTCGTTGAGATCGTCAAACGGCAAATCGAGATAGAACGGATTCTCTTTTGGCGTCGCCTGCGTCGGGAAGTATCCGTTTGCCGCCGTGCGCTTTTCGGTGTCGCACTTGTTGGGTGCGGCGATGCCGTCACATCCACCCACGATCGAACCTTGGCAACCGCCCGCCGATGCAGGAACGCTTCCCTTGTTAATGCCCGACCAGTGATAGGCCCATTGCGCGTCGTAGGTCGAACACACCTGACTTCCATCAGGAAGCGTCGGATCAAAGATCTCACCAACCCAAAACGTCGTTGCAACGATGTTTGTGTGCAGCGGGTAGGTGCGTCCCTTTTGCGGAACTGTCGTAGCCGGGCTCGTTGTCGTGGGCGTTGTGGTGGTCGGTCTGATCGTGGTTGGTATTTGTGTCGTCGGCGCTTGCGTAGTTGACGGCTTGGTTGTTGGCACCGGTGTTGTTGGTACTGCTGTCGTTGGCACCGTCGTGGTTGGCGTAGTTGATGTAGTCGGTGTAGTCGTCGCGCCGTTAATGAAGCGCGCGCTCAACACGATGTTGCTGCGCCCATACATCTTCAGTGTTGCCGTTATCGTGTGCGCGCCACGAGGCAGCTGCGAGAGATCAAGTGGCTTGGTCGAAGCACCGTCGCCACCCATCAAATCCCAAGGCGCGTACCAATCAATCGAATCGACCTCGGCCGAACCCGGAACGTAACGCCCGTCGAGCCGGAACGTCACTCGATCAACTCTGTTGGGATTCGACGGACCAACATAGATGTACTGCGAGCCGTTGATCGTCGCCCCACTCAACGGTTTGGCGGCGCCCTTGTCGGCGCTGCTCGAAACCAACAGGCGATAAGACGTCGAAGAATTAGAACTGGTAAGTGCCTGAGCCGTGCTCATGCCGGCGGCGAGAAGACCGACACTGGCAACGCCCGCTAGAACGACCATCCGCCGCCGTTTGGTGCCGGTCATTCCTCCCGAAGTCGCCGGTCTGAAGAACTTGCGGCTTCCGTCGCCGCGCCTACCTAGCTGCCCCAAACCCATTTCGCCTCCGCTGCTTTAAATCGCTACTGCATCATGATGCACGGTACCGACCATAGTCTCTGCTCACAATGCCCAAATCACCCACAACGTGATGATCCGCAGCTCATGTGCACCCGGTCGCCGCCCGAACGGCGCGCTTTCACCTGCCCTAAAAGCCCACTTTCGTGTGCTTCAGAGCCGAATTCTGGGCTTCTTGGGTAACTGAAAGAAGCAAGTGCGACGGCGACTATTTCGAGTCGTGCGAACCCGACTCTGATGAGTCGGATGAACCCTTGCCTGAGCGGTGATCGGAGTCGTCGCCCTTGGTCTTGTCGTCAGCTTTGGGAGCACTTGTCGGCGCTGAGGCCTTCGGGGCACCCGCCTTCGGAACTTCGGTGGTTGACGACTTGCCCGACTGCGACCCTGACTTTGAAGCACCGCGCGAATCATCTTTCAAGTCGTGCTTGGCGTCATGATCGGTCGAATCGTCGCCGCCCGCCTTCTGTTCGGCTTCGTGTTCGGCTTCGTGTTCGGCTTCGTCGCCATGTTCCGCCTCTTGTTTCGGCGTCGGAACAAAGTCGTCTGCGCCACGCCCGCCAGCCTTGCCGTCAGCCTTGTCATCAGTCTTGTCATCAGTCTTGTCATCAGTCTTCGGAACATCGTCTTTCGACTCGCCTGCCTTCGGCGCAACTGTCGCAGCGGTGTCGTTGCCGCGCTCTTTCTTCGGCGCGTGTTCGTTCTCGGGCGCGTGTTTTGCTTCCGCTTTGGGAATGTCGACCTTCACAGTCGACGCCGCCGAGGATGCTGCGTTCTGAATGGGGTCAGGCAAGCTCCCCGTCGCCGCGGCAGCAGCACCGCTTGTCGAAAACACGATGCCGGTAACGATTGCGATTGCCTTGACCGGAACTGAAAACTTCAACACCCAACTCCCTCCGTGCGCGACGAACACGCAGAAGTTGCATCGGCCTGGGTAGAGAAATCCTTTAGCTAGACACCCACCCGCCAACCGCTATGGCGTCTTAGTCGGCCAACGTGAAGCGCCCGGCCGGCATTGTGCCTTTGCCGACTTCATATTCTGCGTCAGCAACGTCAGATGCCGTCGGCACCGATGAGCCAAACTCTGAAGGACGGCACATCGGGTAGGCAAGCCCGCCGCCCTTGCCCGACTTCCACGTCTTGTCTAGGCACTCATCGAGCAGCTTGACCATTCCGCTGATGTCAGACGTGGCCGACGAGGGCCCATTGCGCAATCGGTAGATGAGGATGTGTGTTTGTCCGTTGATCGGCTCGTACTTCGTGCCGCCCACGCCGAGTGCGACCAAGTTCAACGGATCGACATTTGCAGCGCGTTTGGCCGGTTCGCCCTTCGCAACCCAGAGCTCGTGCAACTGCCACAACTGCGAAGCGGCGCGCGCAGAACGCGCCTTGTCGGTGAGGCTGTCGAACGTTGTCTCGGCGGCTCGATTGATGAAGTCGCCTTGCATCGTGGTGTTCCATCCGAGAAACGCTTTTGCCTTGATCGCATCGACAAACGACGTGTTCGCAGCCGAGGAGCACGTGTTGATCATCACCAGTGACGACGCAAACGACGCACCCTTGCTGCGTATCTGTTCGAAATACGCGGGCCGCAACCACAACACTGAAGCACCGTTGACATCTTTACCAACGAACACCGGCGGATTGCTCTTGTCCCACGACAGTCCATTCATTTCGGTCAGCTTCTTACTGATCTCGTCGTTGACATCGCGGTCAAGTTTGCGTCCGTTGATTACGTCTTTTATCTCTTTGCGATTGCGATCGATTTGACCCATCGATATCGCAGAGAAGTTTGCAGAGAACCATGGATTGATCGCCGTGCCGTGACCCATGAAGTACAAGACACCGTACTTATTTGCCTTCAGTTTCTTGGTCAGTTCGTCAACGGCTTGATCGCCCGTCATGACAGCCTTGCCCGCGTCGACACGACCAAGAATGGTGTCGACGTTGGTGTAACCAGCGTTGGCCAGGCTCGCTTCTAAACACTCGATGTTGGCTCCGCCTATGGCTCGGATGGTCATCATCGACCCATCGACGTCGTGCGGCACGTCGTATTGACCCGACACCAAAAGCGCGCGTCGCGCATCTAGAGGCGGAGAATCAGCACTGCTGATCGGCTTTGGCTGCTGGCTCGGGTCGTAAAGCGCAACGCCATACCCCCCGGATGGATGCACACCTTCGCGTCCGGGTTCAGCAGGCGGACCAGCCGCCGGCGCTCCCGGCAACTTCGCACAAGACCGACTGGGTGCCGCACTCGGCGTCGGACTCGATGTCGTACTTGGCGCAGCAAGTCGCACACCATGAATTGCTCCAAGAAATCCAGAGAGGTCGTCGACGCTCGGCACAGTCTCGGAAGTGTCTGGCGTTTCGTTCGCCGAAGTTTCTCCCGTCGAAGTTTCTCCCGTCGAAGTTGACGCTGAATCAGGCAAGCCCAGGCGCTCGGTGAGGATGTAGTCCAATCCGCCGTCTTTGTAGCGAATCATGACTGAACGACCGTTGTCGGAAATTGCCGAGTCGGTTACGTCGGAGTTCTGCTTCACGACGTCGAGCGCTTGCGCAATTGCATCACGCGGCGCGACGCCATTTGCAACGGCTTCGCCATACGCTTTCGTACCGGCCGCCGATGCGTCGGTGGCTAGATTCCACTGACCCCACTGGTCTGACTGCGATGCGTCTTTCGAGTCGCTCGTCGAACTAGCTGAGTCTTTCTTGGATGAGCCGCACGCACTCAATGCCGACACCACACAGACGACAACGAGCACGGCAAGCAGTCGAGACCATTCCCGCCTAACAGTCATGGATGCGATTCTAATCAGCGCGCTCCGACTGTCTACCTGTTGGGTCTGTATTCCAGCTTGGAATGTTGATTGTCTCAACCCCAGCGCTGTTTCTAGGGTCGCAAGCGGACGAGTTTTCCCGTCCAATTTCCCCGACCTAATGAAATGGAGTCATCACCATGTCAGCTCTTGAATCCACGACAACACGAAAGGGGGTTTGTTATTGGGGCGCGCGTTCCAAAGCGGTTGCTTTAGCCATCGGACTGCTAACGGCGTTTTCCTTAATGGCAAGCAGCCCCGCTTCTGCCGCAACAGACTTGGCTCGTGCAGACTCTGCGCTTGCAGGTTCTGCTCTTTCGGCGGCATCGGTAAAGCCCGAACCGGTCGCACCGCAAGTCACCGGAGACACTGCAAAACCCGAGACGCGCGAGTTGTTCAATCCACAACTCTTCCCGTTCTGGAACGTCTCACTCAGTGCAAACACGACCAACCTTTGGCCGATGCAATATTCAACGTTGACAGCAACTTCCAGCTTCAACGTCGGGCCAACTCCGTACTACATCCGCATCATCGACACGACCACCAATGCCGTTGTCGCCACTTGCGGCACGGGCACGGTGTGTTCAGCGAGTGCAACGTATCCGACAGCCCAAACGCACTCTTACCGCGCAACCATCAACAACCTTGCCCAGACAGCACAACTGGCGCAGTCAAGTGTTGTATCGGTTACGTGGCACGGCGTCTCGGTGTCGTTGTCAGCATCAGCTAACACCGTTGGGGTATTCGGTTCATCGACGCTCAACGCGACAGCTAGTGCTGATGTGGGCCCAAGCCCGTTCTGGATCCAGATCTTTGACGCAACAACGGGTACTCGCGTTGGCGTCTGCGGTTCCGGAACCACTTGCGCAGCAACTGTCAGCCAGACGTATGCAACAACTCACAAGTATCTTGCGTATGTATCGAGCTACAGCACGGCTTTCCCGCCGACCAACGTGCAAGCAACGTCGTTCCCAACGTTTGTGACTTGGACGTGGAGCTCATTCAAGGTTTCGCTCAGCGCACCTGCGTGGTCGTTTGGTAGCAGCGCAACCGCAACGGCAACCGTCAACCAAGATGTTGGCCCGACGCCCTATTGGATCCAGATCTACAACACCAACGGCACGCGCTTGGCCGTCTGTGGATGGGGCAACACTTGCTCGGCCACATTCAGCCCATCGTTTGGCGGAACACAGTTGGTAGCTGTGGTCTCATCGAACAGCACGGCGTTCTTGCCACCCAATGTTCAGGCAACCTCAAACACAACCAACACACGGAAGCTGCTTCTAACCACTCCCGTGCTCAGTGAGCCGCTCACCACTCGGCTCTAAGTAATTCCCTTAGCCAAAGTGCCCGCGCAGCTACCTTGCGTGGGCACTTTCGCGTTCACTGCGCGGTATCGCTGGCGGCAAATACGAAGTTCTCCCAATGTCATTGCAGCGCCACCTCTTTAGCGTGTTCATCTGGGGCCATTCGAATACGAGGCGAATTCAGATGGTGAACGAACGTGTAGCAACTCAGATAGCGCCGCTTCCGGCGATCGAGATTGATCTGCGACTAGCACGGCACTTTGTCGTTCTCGCTGAGGAGGGAAGCTTCAGTGCGGCAGCAGAACGCTTGTATCTAGGTCAACCGGCGCTGAGCAAGCAGATCCGAATTCTCGAACGTTGCATTGGTAGCGATGTTCGTTTGATCGACCGCTCACGACGTCCGTGGATACTGACGCGAACAGGTCATGAGTTTCTCGCCGTGTGTCACGAATTGCTGACTACAGCAACGTGGCACAGCGTGAACAAGTAACGCCTGCTTACTACTCCGCCACGAGACCAATGTTGGACGGAACGGTTTCGGGCTCACTGCGAGCACGGCGTGGATTTGGCAACAAGAACGCAAGTGCAGCCGCACACAGCATGAACACCGAACCGACAACCAGTCCACGTTCGTATCCGCTCACGAGAGCCGAACTGTTGGCAATCGAGTGCTTCAACTCATCACTGGTGCGACTGTTGGCAAGTGTGATCAACACAGCAAGGCCAATCGATCCGCCGACTTGTCGAGAAGTGTTGATGAGACCCGACGCAAGCCCAGCAACCGTGCGATCGACGCCATGCATGGCCGACGAGATAACCGGCGTGATTGCGATGCCAAGCCCAAAGGTGATGACAGTGGCCGGCAAGATCTCACTGACCAGCAATCCGTCGTTGCCGATGGTTTGCGACAGCCAAAACATGCCGATAGCCGATGTCGACATAGCAACGATCGACAATGTGCGCGCACTAACTCGATGCATCAGACGTGACGACAGTTGCGCACCAACGACGATCGCCAACGTCATCGGGAGGAATCCAAGACCCGCTTTCAACGGGCTGAATCCACGAACTAGCTGCATGTCGAGCGAGACAAAGAACCACATCGCAAACATGCCCATCGACAACATCAGCATCACCAGATTGGCAGCAGCCAGCGATGGGATCTTCCACAACGACAGCGGCATGATGGGCTCTTTGGCGACTTTGCCTTCGTGGAATGCAAACCACAACAGCAGGGCAATGCCAGCGAGCAACGGCAACGTGACTCGTGGTGAACTCCATCCATAGTGCTCGCTGCTCACAATGCCGTAAACAAAGGCGACCAAACCACTGGTGACAAGCAAAGCTCCACCTGCATCGAGCGCGCTCGAGTGACGTACGTTGCGCATAGTCAAAAGCTTTGCGGCGCCAATGAACGCGACGATCGCGATCGGAACGTTGAGGAAGAAGATCGACCTCCAGCTAACGAGATCTGTCAACAACCCGCCGAGCAATGCGCCCGCTGCTCCACCAGCGCCACCGACCGAACCCCATATGCCCATCGCCTTCGCGCGCGCCCGAGGATCGGTGAACGTTGACGTGAGAATCGTGAGCGTCGCTGGCGAAAGAATGGCACCGCCAAATCCCTGGAACGCGCGAGCAGCAATCAACAAACCCTGATGATCAGCAAGGCCACAAATGATCGACGCGCCACCAAAGATCGCAACACCAATGAGGAAAAGTTTTCGCTGACCGAACAGGTCGGCGGCGCGTCCACCCAGCAGGAGGAATCCGGCAAACGTCAACGTGTAAGCATTGACGACCCACTGCAGCCCGGTCGCATCGAAATTCAGGCTTTCCCTGATGGAGGGCAGCGCCACATTCACAATCGAGATGTCGAGGATGACCATGAACTGGGCCACGCACACGAGAACCAAAATCCAGTTCCGGCGAAGGGCCGGCGCGTCTTCTTGAGGCATAAGTAATTCGCAATCTAAACGAGAGGGATTAGGGACTTGCAACGCAGCCGGTGCGCAACTATTCCCACTCATGTCAGCGGCGCCGCTCTGCTGGCGTGCGGTCGCCGGCCGACTTCGACAGCAGCCCTTTCAAGTACCCAAGAAGCCCAAAACGTGGCCACTTCCAGCCCCAATGTGGGCTTTTACGGTAGGTGAAAGGTCGTCAAGGGTTGCTCAACGTAGATCACTGTGGCACTAAAGCCTCCCCCCTAACCGCACGATATTCATCGCATGGCGGTATCTTCGCGGCTCGCACGCCTCTCGGCCGCTCTTCTCATGACGGTGGGCATGGTGACTAGTTCGCCCACTCGCGCCGACGCCGCCGCGACCTACCTAATTACGACCGCAGTCGGAACCGGAACCGCGAGCAGCACAGGCGACGGCGGACAGGCGACGAGCGCAACCATTGCCGGGCCAGGCCTGCTCGCATATGACGCCTCGGCGAACCTTTACGTCTCGGAGTGGGACGGCCACGTCATTCGCAAGGTCGCTACCAACGGAGTCATCTCGACCATCGCCGGCACTGGTGTAAGCGGATATTCAGGCGACGGTGGCGCCGCCACGAGCGCGCAGTTGCAACACCCCAACGGCATGGCGTTTGACTCCGCCGGAAACCTCTACGTCGCCAACAACGGATCTGAGGTCATCCGCAAGATCACTCCTGGCGGAATCATCTCAACTTGGGCAGGTACGGGTGGTTCTGGGGCGACGGGCGACGGCGGCGCAGCCACGAGCGCGCAACTCGGTGACCCGAACGGGCTCGCGATTGACAAGTACGACAACGTCTACGTCACGCAGAGAAGTCACCACATCATCCGCAAGATCACGCCCGCAGGCATCATCTCGACATTTGCGGGCACGCTCGATACAAACAACAACACGGGCAACGGTGGCCCGGCCACTAGTGCGACGTTGCAGCATCCGATAAGTCTTACGACCGACTCGCAAGGCAACGTTTACATCGCGACCGCGGCCTGCATTCGGAAAGTCAATAGCAGCGGCGTCATCTCTACAACTGCGGGCACATGCGGAACGTTGGGTTATAGCGGTGATGGTGGTGCAGCCACGAGCGCAACGCTGAACGACGTTCAAGATGTGCGTGTTGACAGTGCCGGAAACATGTATATCGCCGACTACGGCAATCACGTTGTCCGCATGGTTAACAACGGCGGCAGCATTTCGACGGTTGTTGGAACTGGAACGTGCGGCTACTCGGGTGACAACGGCGACGCACTGCTCGCCAAAGTTTGTGGCCCCGACGGGCTCATTGTCGACCGCTACGGCAACCTCTACATCTCTGACTACGACGAGACAGTGATTCGCAAAGTTGCACTCATTGCCCCTGCCTCAGCGACAAGCACAGTGTCGGTGACGGTCGATTCATCTTTCACCTTCACGGTGGCCAATCGTGCAACAGCATGCAACGGCGAAAGCAACTTCGTAGCCGGTGCGGGATCAGCAACGGGCGTTGCGCTCGGCCACATCGGCATTTCGTCAAATGTCAGCGGCGCGCAAACGTTGAGTATCAGCACGAACGCCGTCGGAGGATTCAGTGTGTACCTGCGAGGCATCGCCGCGACCGGCAACCTTGCGAGTTCAACGCACGCATTCACCGATGTCTCTGGGACGAGTGCCTCACCTGCAGCACTCGGAGCCGGCGAGCAATTTGGATACACGTTTCACGACTCCACCACGTCTCCTTCAGTGACAAACCCTGGTTCAGCCACGTTCATCAGGCTCACCAACGCAACAACAAACGCTGTGATGGGTTCGGCGAGTTCACCATCAGGCTCGGGATGCGTCGCATTCGACGCACAAACCTCATCAACAACGCCGCCCGGTTCATACACTGCCGTCGCCATTTACACGGCCGTACCCGTCTTTTAAGACAAGATCATCTGCTTGGGGCCCACGCGCCCAGCTGACTCAGGCCCGCCGCGCGTGAGGCGCGAGCTCGACGTCGAATCACGCGATCTCGCGTTTCCGAGACGCTTCGGCGAGGAGTTCGACGCAACGAAGCGCTGTCGCCTTCGGCACGCGTGTGACTTCCCGCCAGGTGAATCGTCCTGGCAACCAGCCGGTTGCGGCAACAACGGCCGTCTGTCGGCGCGCGTCGTGAACAGGTTGGCCGAGGTGATGCTGACCGTCGAGCTCGATGAAGACGCCGCGTTCTGGCCAAGCCAAGTCGACACGAGCGATGAACTCGTTCCACCGATTGAATACTTCGACCTGGCGGGTAGGTTCGGGAAGTCGTGGGCAGCTGCGTATCAATTGCACCATCAGTGTCTCTAACAAACTCTCGGTCGGCGGCGCTCCCTCCGGCCGCAACCGCAACACGCGCCGGATACGAGCCACGCCGGGCGTCCGTGCCTGGCCAAGTCTTGGGAGAGCCTCGTGCAACTCGTCCAACTTCATCAGCCGTTTGCGCAACGCCGACTCAAGCGCTTGTTCCCAGTGGTCGTCGTCGAGCACTTCAGCGAGGTCGACAATCGTCTGGAGCCCGGTTGTGCAACGGAAACCCTGGACTTGCGCGACTGCTGGCACCATGAGAGCGCGACTGCGGACGCCAGGTCGGGAAGTCTGCACTCCCCGCTTCACCGTGGCATAGGGCTCAGCAAGCTCAACGCCATCCAAACCGTGCAAGATCCCCGCCAACGAAAAGCTTGCGACTCCACCCGTGACGATCACCGTGGCAAGCGCTCGTTCGAAAGGCGTCGGCGGTTCGCCGCCTTCGAGGTAGACACCCTGAGCCACTCGCTGCCACCGGCCAGTCTTCACACGCCATCGCAAGGCTGACACCGACACGCCACTCCGGCGAGCGTCTTCCGAGGTGAAAGGTCTTCGCATTTGATCCGTACTTTTTGGTTGCTAACTGGGTCTTCTGGACCGAGATCACGACAAAAAGGTCGGGATTAAATGGAGGAGCGGGCCCTTCGGGCCCAGCACATTCGTGTCGGCGAACCGACACACTCCTTATCTACACGCGCCGCTGAGCGCTGAGCTGGACTTTCTTGGCTAGCGCCCGGCGAGTTGGCTCAACCCAGTGCAGTATCCGACCAGCAAATTGTGTTCCTGTTGTAGCTGCGTTGTTAGCCATCCCTTCTCGTCCGGGCGCCAACGAGCACGTCGGCGGAAAGCGACTAGTCCGCCTTGCAGGAGCCAGTGGTGGTCCGGACTCACGCTGAGACTGGTCTTGGTAGCGGCGCCGCCTCACGTGGATCGCGGAGTTCGATGCTTGGGCGCCGCATTGGTTTGCGAGCGCGGGTGATCTTCCGACCAAAGTGCTCAGCCTGTTCGATCGCCGAGGTGAACGCGAACACCTGAGTGCGAAGCCCTGAGTCAGTCGGCAAGAGGCCTACCCATCTCGATGGTGGGCGGTCAACCTGTGCGCATCGGGGACGCCATGAGGATTGACGTGAATGATGGCGTTGGTCAATCGAGGCACGTTGTCGAGCAAAGCATGGTGAACATCTTCTGTGATGTCATGCGCAGCGGCGACTGTGAGCGCCGGGTCAGTTGCAATCTCTACCTGTGCGTGAAGTTCGTGACCAATCCATCGAATCCTGACGCTGTCCACAGCCACAACACCGTCCGAATGAGCGACATAATTCTCGACCCGATCGACAAGCTCCGGATCGACTGCGTCCATCAGTCGGTGATACACGTCGCGCGCTGCACTTTTGAGGACCACGGCGATGGCCACACTGATGAGAAGTCCAACAATCGGATCGGCCGAATCCCATCCGAGAGCCACGCCAATTGCACCAGCGACTACCGCTAAAGAGGTGAAGCCGTCGGTCCGCGCGTGCAGGCCATCTGCCACAAGTGCAGCAGAACCAATCTTGCGTCCAACCGTAATCCGATAACGAGCAGCCCATTCGTTGCCAATAAACCCAACGATTCCGGCGGCGACCACCCACCAGAGATAGCTCACGGGCTGCGGGTGAAAGAATCGATCGATGGCCTGCCAGGCCGTAACGACAACCGACAGAGCAATTACGGCCACGACGAACAATCCGGCCAAGTCTTCGGCCCACCCAAGGCCATAGGTGTAACGACGGGTGGGCAACCGTCGAGCGACCACGAACGCAAACGCCAGCGGTATCGCAGTAAGTGCATCAGAGAAGTTGTGGATCGTGTCAGCGAGCAATGCCACCGAGCCGCTAAATGCGAAGATCACGGCCTGAATCACTGCTGTTATGAGCAGAACGATCAGGCTGACAGCAAGAGCACGCGTACCCTCCTTGCTAACAAGCAACGCACTATCGAGACTGTCGGCATGGTCATGGCTATGCGGCTTGAAGATCGAGTCGAGGAAGCCAGGCAGGCCGGTCTTGTGCGCATGATCGTCATGGTGCTCATGCACATGCTCTCGGTCCCCTTTCTCGTCGTGCGTGTGTTCGTGGTTGCTCATGCGCGCCGCATCCTCTGCGTGGATGCTGTCGCTGGGTGTTGGTGCGTGGTTTCGTCAATGACGTGCTCGGAATACGACAGCGCCTGTTCGCCGAGCGCTCGTACGTGAGGGTCAAGGCAGGCGTAAAAGATGAAGTTGCCCTCTCGTCGACTGATTACGAGTCCAGCGGCCTTCAGCTTGGAGAGATGTTGCGACACAGTCGAGGCACTGATGCCAACGTGCTCGGCCAATTCGTTCACGGAATGCTCACCATGGAGCAGCGCCCAGACAATACGAAGCCGAGAATCGTCTGCGAGCAGCTTCAAAACATCGGTCGCGACCGCAAAATGCTTGGTTGAGAGCGACTGATCTATTTTAGTGGTCACTAAGACAGTGTAGCGGGAAAAGCTGCTAGCGACGCCGACCCAGCGTCAATGCAATAAGGCTGATTAGGGCCCAGTACGGCGCAGCACGACCCAGGTGAACGGCTGAACGCTGCCTCCAGGAGTCACGTGCTCGATGCGCTCTCGACATATCTCGTCGAAGCCTCCCCCGGCGATGCTCGCCAACTCGTCAGGTGAGTATCGCTTCACGTCCAATCCGGAACATTGCGCTGGGCCATCGGTCGCGAAGGCAGAAAGAACTACGTACCCATTCGGGGCGATGGCCTCCTGCAATAGTTCAGCGTAGGTTCGCTGCTGGGACTCTTCCGTTAGAAAGTGAAAAACGGCACGGTCGTGCCAGAGGTCATAGCGACGTTCGGGTTTCCAATGCAGCAAATCCTCGACAATGAATTCTACGTCGTCGCGCTGGTCACCCAGCATCTGCTTAACGATGGACAGTGCTGCCGCAGAAATGTCGAGAACGGACAGGTCGCTGTAGCCGCGCTCGAGTAGCGATGCCGTCAACCGCGATGCCCCGCCGCCAACGTCAATAATCGCAGCCGACAGCGGTACGCCGACTCGAGCGATAGTCCCCATGATTGATCTGGCTCAGCCTCAAACCAACTCACCTCCGAGGCCGCCTTCTGTCGATAGACAGCGTCCCAGTGCGTCGAGCTCATGGAGGAAGTCTGACACGACAGGACATAACTCGACTATGGAAGCCCTCGTCAACGAGCCGACAACATCCTGGAGCCCTGGAGACATTTCATGCGAAGGTCGCCGTCACGACGAAGCTGTCCAGATAGCCGCCTTCCGGGCAACATGCATAGATGCCCACCTCAATGACACTCGCCATTGCGTACCGGCTCAGGTTCGACCGGCTGTAGGCAGCACTCATCGGCTCCTCGATTCTCCGGGTCCTTAGATGGCCCCACTCATCAGAATGAAAGCACCAATAACGGCGGAAAAGAGCAGTACTGATAGCACGACCCGGGCAAGCTCCCGCCGTTGGGCTCTACGGACGCTGTGTCGGTACTCGGGGTTGCCTAGGAGCTGTGTCCGGCGCTTGATCTGCGCAATACGTTCGTCGCGAGCATCCATTTCTAGAAACTAC
>JBGAQY010000041.1:0-19212 GCA_044220495.1 Acidimicrobiales bacterium | reverse complement strand
AGCCAGACCAACATCGGCGACTTCTGACAGGGTCTTCAGAACACCCATCCGCTCGTACTGAGCCAGAGGTGTGGTGTCGGCGAGGTCGTAAAAGCTGAGCATGCGACGGCGCCCTCCGTCAGTCTGCTCCCAGTCGCAGCGCCTTTGTTGCGCAACACGAATCGCCGCAAGCTTGCCCGCATCGCGCTTCTTAGTGTGATCAAGCGGACGTCGACTCAACACGGAACTCGGCACTGGTAAGTCGACGTTAGAGAAGGTGTTAACCGGCGTAGTGCGACCAGTAAACGAGCGCGCTGACCGAACAATTACAGCGTTCGTATAGACGTTGAGACCGGAAAACGGATCGATGTCCGCTGTGATTGGGGAAGTAGTCATGCGAGGGAAAGCCATGCGCGAAAAGGCGCGAATCTTCCAAGGTGCCACCCGCCGCACAGTTGACCAATTCCTGCGTCTGAGCAGCGGCATCTCACTGCTTGTGAGCGACCTCAACAGCGCTACGTAAGACTTCTTGGGATCCACGCGTGAGTTCTCAGATCACCTAACCACAGACCGATAGCGGGTACGCCGGTCAGCATCCGACGGCGCAATGTTCCCGAGGCGAGGACGTCCGCCATGACCGAAAAGCTCATTCAGCTCACCAACGTCAACAAGACGTACAAGACAGGTGACGAGACCCTCAAGGTTCTCGACAATGTCAACGTCACCATCAACAAAGGTGAGTTCGTTGCCATTATCGGGCCGTCGGGCTCTGGTAAGTCGACATTGTCAAACGTGATCGGCGGCCTCGACAGCATCGACTCTGGCGAGATCACAGTCGACGGCATCAACATCTCGAAAGCTCGCGACACAACGCTGTCGAACTATCGCAACGGCAAGATCGGCTTTGTCTTTCAGTCGTTTAACTTGCAAGGCGCGCAAACCACAGTGGAGAACGTGGCTATGCCGCTGATCTTCGGTGGTGTTCCTCATCGCCAACGCAGACAACGCGCCGAGCACTGCTTGCGCCTCGTTGGGTTGCAAGACCGACTCAAACACCGCGCAGCACAACTTTCCGGCGGTCAACGCCAGCGCGTCGCTATTGCGCGAGCACTTGTCAACGAGCCATCGATCGTCATCGCTGATGAGCCGACCGGAAATCTCGACACTCATCGCGGCGCCGAAGTCATGACACTGTTGCGCTCGCTCAACCGCGAGCAAGGCATCACGCTATTGATGGTCACGCATGACCTCACACTCGCTCAGCAAGCCGACCGCATTCTCACCATGCAAGACGGCGTACTAACCGAAAGCAGTCAAGCAACACCTGCAACGACCAATCGCTTCCGCACCGAACGCAACGCCAACGAACCCGTCATTGCCGAGACAGGAGAAGCCCGATGAGAGCTGCTGACTACTTTCGCGTTTCATTCGCAAACATCGCACGGCAAAAGCTACGCAGCTCACTAACAATCTTTGCCGTTGTCATTGGGGCAACGAGCGTGACCGTAATGCTCGCTCTCGTTACCGGCGCCAAGGGTTACGTAGAGAACCAATTCGAAGCAAGCGGCACGATGCAACAGGTCATTGTCTCGCAGAACACTGACCTCGACTACGACAGCGCCCGTCATGGCGGACGCAACAACTCATCAGGCGTAAAGCTCACCGACGATCTCATCACCAAGATCTCGGCGTTTGAACACGTAACAGCGGTATCGCCGACTGCACGCATCAACTCTTTTGACGCGCTTACCTACAAAGACAAGAAGCTCGTCATGGACAACGTGCAAGCGTTCGAACCAAACGGCGTCTTCACACACAACATCCTCGCCGGTCGTGACCTCAACGCAACCGACGGTAAAGGATCGATTGTCTTGAGCGACGCTTATGCGAAGAAGCTCGGCTTTGGTGGCAACTACAACGGTCTCGTCGGACAAGACATCAGCCTCATCACCCAGGGCTTCTACACGGGCGAGGGCGCAACCATTCAGCAACCTCAACCTCCACAGCCCGGTCAACCACAGAACAATCAACAGCAAGGCACGCCCACAACTCTTACTGCACACGTAGTCGGAATCGCTGGTGACGACGACAACGGCAGTGGAGCGTTCGTCACCATGTCATGGGCGATGCTGCTCATGACCGAACAGCACTACGGCATGACCGAAGCTGACCAACAAGCATTCCAAAAGGCCCAAGAAGTCCAACAGCAGGCAATGCAGAGGCAGATGCAATCCGGTCCCAACCGCGGTGCGATGGCCCCATCACAGCCGATGCAACCGCAGATGAGTCTCATCAAGACCAATCAACTCGAGATGAACGGCTACGAGTCGATCACTGTCAAGACTGACAGCACGAAGAACGTCGAAGCAGTTGCAACAAACATCCGCACACTTGGTGTTGGCGCTGCAACGGCCCAGTCATACGTGAAGCAACAGCTCAACGTGTTCAACATCGTTGGTCTCGTGCTTGGTGGCATCGGCGGTATTGCATTGCTCGTTGCCGCCATCGGTGTTGTGAACACGATGGTGATGGCCATCCTCGAACGCACTCGTGAGATCGGCGTGATGCGGGCGTGCGGAGCAACTCGTGCGCACGTTCGTCGTCTCTTCACTTTCGAAGCGGCATCACTCGGTTTCTGGGGTGGTGTGATCGGCATCGGTATTGGCTACGGGCTCATCCGTGGTGCCAACGTTGCCCTCGACAAGCAGTTCGCTTCTTCAGGAGTCAACACCTCGAACATCATCGGGCTACCGATCTGGCTGATCGCCGCCGTGATCGGTGCAACAACGTTGATCGGTTTGCTAGCGGGTCTTGCTCCGGCAAGTCGCGCTGCTCGCCTGAACCCAGTCGACGCGCTGCGCTACGAGTAACCGTCTATGCGGTTCCCGCCAGCTGACCACCACACTGATCAGCTGGCGGGAACTTCTGTGTCACTTGAGACGAATCCTGCGACAATTTGCGTGTCGCGCCCAAACAATTTGCCGTCGTGAAACTCTTGGGACTCAAGAAACTTTCCGGTGAGCGGATCAATCAAGAAGACCTCTCCCCCGGGCCCGTCGGTCGCAGTGATCGAAAAACCGTGACCAACGCGTCCTGTTGCATCGGTCATCTGACCCCTGTCAACCAAGGCACCTTGGTCGGCCAGTTCGCCAAGGATGCGATAAAGGCTGGCCCGCACAGGCGGAGTTATCGGCCCAGTCTGCAGCTTCGTTGCAACGCTGCCCGCTTGCGTCATCAGTTCGTAGGAACGCTGATCAACCGTAGACACATCGCCTTGCAACGAGTTGAAGTCGGAGCGCGCTTGGGCCTGAACGTACTCTCGCAATGCGTCGAGCGAACTAGGCAGATTCACCATGGAGTTCCATTCGTCGATCGACTGCTGTTGATGGTCAGCCGTGTAAAGGCCTTCGGAACTTACGTCGCCAACCTTGAGCGCTGGTCGGTCGTTTAGTTTTGACGAGCCATCGCTACCCAGCCACAGTGCTGACATTTCTACCGTTGACTTACCCGTCCAAGCTCCGTACTTGGATCCGTCATTTTCCCAAAACCGTTCGTTACGTGTAAGGCGATACCAGTAGTCAGAAACTTGAGTTGTTTCGCTCTGTGATTCGCTTGCCACGGCGGCGGTTGCGAAGAGCGCACCGAGCGCAGTTTTGCCAACGCGGTCAGAACGAGATGCTGTGTCTCGATCGACGACCGGCATCACCATCATCACTGCAATGAGAGACGCCGCGACCAGCCCAGTGAGTAAAACGCGCTTGCGGTTACGACCAGCCGATCGCGGTTGCTGCTCGACCTCACGCAACAAACGCTGACGGGCCAGTACGCGCGCACGTTCGGTTGGCTGAATGTCAGGCCCCGCGACCGAGCGCAGATCGTTAATTAGTTGATCCATGTTTGTGTCTCTCTTTCGGCCGGCGTCGATAGCGATTCGCAGCGCGCCAACCGCTCTCTCATCTCGCCACGAGCTCGCGACAGACGCGACTTGAGCGTGCCTACTGGTATGTGAAGTGCGTCGGCAATCTCGTCTTGTGAGAGGTCGGTCCACGCAGACATCAACAACACATCTCGATGGATGGGTCTCAGCTTGCGCAACGCATCAACTAGGCCTCGTCTCTCCTCCGCGATCTCTATGCGATCGACAGGAACCTGAAGAAAAGCCGCCGTCGAGACTTGCTGCTCTTTCGCGAGCGCCCGCAAACGTCGGTCTTCCGTGCGCCGGTGATTGCTGATTAGGTTCGATGCAATCCCGTAAAGCCAACCGACAATCGTGCCCCGCTCGGCGTCAAAAGTCTGGCGTCGCGCAAGCGCTATCGAGAACGCCTCAGACGACAAATCTTCCGCGGCAGCGACGCCGACTCGTCGGACGAAGAATGAAAAGATGGCCGCATAGTGATCATCGAATGCCTCCACTATCCATTGTGGGTCGTCTTGGTGCATGAGGCCCTTACGCTCGATCGCTAACAAGACCTACTTGTGCGAACCAACGAAAAGGTTCCAAGAACTTGCTGCACTTGCCGCGATCGCCGAGTTTGTTACGAGAACACCCCGTGGTCGAAACCGGCAAGAACCGTGCCCCACATGCTTGATATCTCGGGCAGCTCTACGGTGTCGAGAATGATCTGACTTGCCCACGGGTCAATTGCCCGCATCGCCCTTGCGAACTCGACCATGAACATTGCGTCGGCACTGAAGCTCAGAATTGATTGGCCTGAAAACAGCACGCGGGTTTGCCCAAAACGCTTCGCTGTGTCGAGTACGGCACGAGCTGTGAAACGCAAAACATCTGATCGCATCTGCGCATAGGTTGCTGCCGGCGCGTCTTCTGGCTTCACCCCGTATCGTACGGCTAGAGCACGCGAACCAACGACGGCTTCGAGACAACCCGTGAGGCCACACGCGCATCGCCGAGCGGGCGCGTCAGGAAAGTTCCAGCGACAGCCATGACCAATCTCTTGGCATGACCAAAACCCGTCGAAGTGCTTGATGCGGTTGCCAACTTTGACGGCTGCCGCTATACCAGTGCCCATGTTGACACCCAGCGCTGTCGGCACATCAACGGCCGCTCTCAGTGCTGCATTGGCGTCGTTTTCGACGTGAATTGGAACACCCCAACCAACACGCGCCAGCAGCTGAAGCAATGGAACGTTTTTGAGCCCAGCAATGTTCGGCGAGGAGAGCACAAGCTCTCGGTCTTTGAAAGGTCCGTAGTTGACAACGCCCGGCGCTGCGACAATACGAAGCATTCCGGTAACAGCAACTGCGACGCCATCAATCTCGCCGCCTTCAAGCGCTTCGTCAGTCAACTCTTTGAGCACATGCAGCAACGGCTCGGGGTCGTCATGCTCAGACGTTTTCGTTTGCGGGGTTGCGATTGCGCCCGTTTGAATGAGCTCGCCGTCTCGATACATCCCACAACGCGTCGTGGTGCCGCCAATATCAAATGTCAGCAAAGTCTTGCGCTCCCTCACGGGGCGTCATTCTCGACCACTGACAACCAATACGCAATAGGCGTGATCTGGTGCCCCGACTCAGTACTGGGGAATGCAGGTGATGACCACAGTTGCCGAGTATTGGCCTGCGGCTTGAGTCGACTGCGCCTTGGCGCGAACTCCTAGCGTAAAGCTCTCAGAGACAATCTCGCCGGTTGAGCCGTCGACTGTCGCCGTGTGATCTGCGATCACGTTTGCATTGGTTGAACCCACCGGAAGTGGTGCGTACGCAGTGCCACCCAAGAAGCGGTTAGACCCACTTACATTTGTGTCTGACGACGTGTACGCAACGCCGTTAGTCACTGATGTTGATGGCGAGGCCCATGTGCCCGACGTGAAAGTTGGGAATGTGCTCGGGCCCGTCAATGTGGTGGCAGCAAACATTGAAAGTGAATAACCAAGGTGGGCATTTGTTGACACTGTTGTGTTCACACTTCCCGAGCCGGTGTAGCTGTTGCCGAAACCCAGTGCACCGAAGTCGATAGCTGATGCCGACAGTGAGAACGTGAGCGTCGGCGACACGCTCTGACCCGGCGATGTCGCAGCCGTACCCACGTTGCCCGCGTTATCGGTTGCGAACACTCTTACGTAATAGGTCTGACCTGTATTCAGATTCAGGCTGCCAACCGTTATCGCTGTTGTGGCACTGCTGACAGTCGTGTCTGCCTTGACGTCAGAACCACCTGCGGTTGTACCGATGCGATATGTGTAGCTAGCGATGCCTGAGCTTGCGTCGGAAAAGCCACTGCTCGTCCAGTTGGCTTTCAACGTGTCGAGTCCAGCAGTGCTCCATGTCAGTTCGGTTCCGGTGGTGAGGCCGTCGTAGACAACGCCTGCCGCCGGCGCTGTTGTGTCACTACCAAAGTCGGCTGCGGCTTCGGCGTTGGCGCCATAAGACGCTGCGCTCGAGACCGCAGTTGCGGCGTCTTTCACCCATGCCTGCCAGTGATACTGAGTGCCGCTGACCAGACTGCCAATAGACACGCTTGCTGTTACCGCACTGCCCGAATATGCAACTCCGGTTCCGCAACTGCCAACGCCCGTGAAGGCTGAAGCGAGTGCTTTGACTTCAACGCACAGTTGAAGCGTGTCAGACGCGTCGGGGTCAGAAACAGAAGCTGAGTAAGTGACGGTTGCGGTGTTGGTCCAGTTGCCAGTCGTGATTGTCGTGTTGCCTGCGTCTTTCTGTGCCAACGATGTTGGTGCATTGGGCGTCTGGTTGAGCGCGTAAGTGAAGGCGTCGGTACTTAGGGTTTGCGCGGAACCGTAAGCCTGCGACACACGGAAGTACATCCAATATTCAGACCCGTCGGCTTCGAAGTATTGAGAAGTTGTGCCAGCAGCTTGGCCGGAGACAGAACACGCCGTGTTCGCGCCTGTCGAACTACATGTGTTGGTGCTGGGCGAAATCGTTTCCCACGCGTTGACTGAACCAAAGCGATACGCCTGGAGAGTCACTGCAGCGCTCGACGGAGCAACAGTTGACTTGCCAATCCAATTCACCGTGTACTTGCTCGTGTTTGCAGCGACCTTCTTCGCGAACACATAGGTGGGCGATTCACCAGCTACTGACGACATTGAGTCGAAGTAGCCATCGCTCGCGGTAGCAACACCGCAGTATCCGCCGCCGGCACAACCCGAAACACCAACTCCAGTGCCCGCGTCGAGCACGTAGCGAGCATCGCCACGATACGCATTGCTCCCGGGATAAAAGCGCTTCACTGCGGCGCTTGGTTGTGTAGGTGCGGCGTGAAGCTTGGCTATGTAAAGGCGTTGCGTGGCAGAAGTGTTGGCCGTGACCCATGGTGTGCCCGAGCGGTCGAAGGCAATCTGACCAGAGCCGGCATACGCTGTGCCTTGCGTGCCGAGAATCACCGTGCAGTTGAAGGCGCTGGCCCAATAGCCGGAACCACAGTTGCCACCGCTGCCGACATAGTTCGCAACCTCGCGACCGCTATCAGTTGCATCGCGCCAAGTCAGCCAAGGGTTGTTGGCACTATCAAAGGCCAGTCCCGTCCGAGCCGATGCACTGGTTGGCCCATCAGACTTGACAACACCACAGCTCCAGGCCGATCCCGAACCAGGACACGTGCCTAGTGAACCGAGATACAAAGCCAAATTTACAGAACCGTCCGACTTGCCAAACGAGACGTAAGGCCGGTTGTTCGCGTCGAAGCTGAAACCAATGTCGAACGGCGTGTCGGTGGTGACGACACCACACGTCCATGCCTTTGACGGTGAACATCCAGATCCTTCATTGCCAACGAAGCGTGCATACGAAAGCGACACGCTGGGCAGTGTCTTCTTGTAAGCAATCCACGGGCGCCCCTTGTTGTCGAGGGCAATGCGCGCGTAAACACCGTTTGGACTTGCGTTGCTTCCCTCATCGTCGACGGTGTAGCAATTCCAATCAGTCATGCCGGTGTAGCAACCAGTGCCTGTCGTGGCCGACGGGCCGAGGTAGTGAGCAACCTTTAGGTCACCGTTCGTTGCATCACTCCACGCAATCCACGGATATCCGTTGGCGTCGAGTGCCATCGAGTTGTAAAGGCCCTCACTGCCGGTTGATGACAGGGTCCAACATTTCCATTCGCCTGAGTTCGTACCCGTGCAACCCGAGCCATTGCCAGCGCCCACATAGCGGCCAACGCGCAACTCCAACGCATTCGCACCAGAAGCACCCTGCCACGACGCCCATTTTTGGCCAGCACGATCAACAGCAATGTTGGTTGAACGACCGAAGTTCGCCGTGACGCCACCGTTGGTACTCGTGTTGGCTTCAATGACAGAGCAAGTCCAATTGGCAGTACCACCGCAACCTGACGTTGAACCCGGCGTGTATGAAGCAAAACGAACCGCCTGACTGTTCGACCCGTTGCCATATCGATAGACGACGTTTGCGCGGTCGTCTTGGTCAAATGCGAGTTGGGAATCTTCACCACGATCGACACCGGTATCGACGTTCACACAACCCCAAGCGGTGCTGTTGTCACAGTTGGCAAAGTCAGGAGCGCTCGTCTTTGAGTAGCGGATGCTTTGTGCCGACACCGTAAACGTCGCGTAGTTGGTGATAGCAACCGGTCCGCGCCACACACCTTTGTCGGGTTGCCAGTTGTCTTTCGATGCAACGGCAAGGCGATACGTCTTGCCGGTAGTTGCTTGGGCGGTAGACACCGTAAAAGCAACTTCGGTGCACTTGTTTGCGGCGAGCGATACGCCAGAACCCTCGGAACTGCTGAACCATTTGCCGTTGACCCAAGCGCCGGTGCCGCCCGTAATGCAGTCAGCGTCGGAGCGATTGGCACTGTCGCTTGCTGTTGTCATGTCAGCGTGCGACTGACTAATCGTCGCCCCGTTTACTCCTGCGTTTCCTGGCGAGCTCACGATGTCGCCCGAACCGGTCGTGTATGCAAGGCTGGCAAATGCCCCCGAAGTCGCAGCGATAAACGCAGTACCATCAGGACCGAACGCGAGCGACGCATAACGACCGGCTTGACCACTGCCGCCGTTGAGGCCGTCAACGACCCACGATCCGTCTTTGACGTGCGCCGCCATTAGACGCGACCCCTGAATGTTGGGGTACGCAATCCACGGCTGACCAACGGCATCAAAAGCTAGCGATGTGTTTATTCCGACTGTAGTTGCACTCGTATATGAGTCGAGTGTTTGACACGACCAACCAGTTGCTCCGCCTCCGCATGTCTGTCCGGCTGCTTCGGTGACGACTTTGAGCTCTTTTAGATCGCTAGCGCCGTAGACGAAGTAACTCACGTAGATCTTGCCCGCCGGATCAATGGCGATTGAAGGGTGGTTGCCCGAGTAGCTGGTCTCGTCGAGGTAGTAGCAACCCCAACCCGAGCCACCGCAATCGGTGCCTGATGGATCTTCAACAGCAAGCTCGAGCATGTCACCCGATTGAAACGCCAACACGGCATCGCCGCTTGGCAGGAACGCTAATGACACACCTTCGTGACCGCCGCTGTCGACGACGGCAGCGCAGCCTGTCCACATCAACGTGGCGCACGTGCCATCGCCGTCGTTGTTCGGTCGATACCGAGCCAGGTGGAGCTCGCCGGTCGACTCATCGTCGAATGCAATCGCTGGATAGCCGTTTTCGTCAATCGCCATTCCAATCGCATCCGACGTGAGATTGCTCGTGCCATCGGCGAGTTCTGTGCACGTCCAGTTGTTTGAGCCGCTAGCGCCACAAGTGCCTGCACTTGGCTCGTTGGTGGCGATCCAAAACTTCCCGTCGGTGTCGTTCAGATATGCAATCCACACTTTTCCGCGAGCGTCGATGACCATCGCGTTGAGTAGGCCGCTGTCTTCGTTGCCACCTGTGATCGCTTCGCATTTCCATTCGAGAGTTAGGTCAGAACAACCCGATCCGTTGCGGCCCACGTAGTGTGCGACTTCAAGGTGATCCCAATTGTTCGTGTCGTGTGAGTCGAAAGCCATCCACGGGCGCCCCAGTTGGTCGACGGCAACCGAAAGCCCGCGTGCATTGGTAGGAGTGGTTTGTATTGCGTCGCAGTTCCAACGAGCAATCGTTCCGCAGTACCCCAGATCGGGAACTTGCGGAACGTCTGACTGAACCTTCTTGAAGATTCCGTCGTTGCGGTCGTAGAACAAACCGAGATTTGCGTTGTTGAACGTGTTGGTTGTGTTGCGCAATTGGAAACGCGCCGTCAGGCGTTGACCGCTACTCGCACTGACAGACGTGTTCGCCGCAGCAAGCTGACTATTGCCATCAACGCTGGCAGCAACTGCTTGGTCGTCGTTTTCCAAAATGGTGGCTGCTTGGGTTAGAACACCAAGCGCCGTTCCTACTGCTGCATTCGTCGTGACAGGTTGAGCTACGCCGAACAACATCGCACTCAAGACGGCAAGGCAGCTGACAGCGACCAGCCCGAGTTCGCCGAAAGCAACTCCAGAATTTGCTGCATTCTGCGCGCGATTACGGCGAAAGTGTCGGGCACGATACGGCAACGCCAGGCGCGGCGAGACCACTCGACGTCGGAAATGCTGGGGGCCACTCCGTGCAGGGCCAAAACGGCGAAGTCTCACTAATTAGGTATCGGAAGAAATCGCCTTTGTCTGTACACGAAACCGCAGCTCTCAGCGTGTTTGGGGGGTTCTGCCGTACAGTGCTCCGCTCTCGCGGGAGAGGCGCTTGACCAGGGCTTTTAGTGCGGATCAGAAGCTGGGGACGGCCGTGTAGACGATCGCGGCCGAATAGCTGCCGGCTGCCGTTGTCGAGGCCACGGTGGCCTGAAAGCCCGTACAGATCGACTTGGTCGCCGTACCCGCAGACGCCGTCATCACGGTCTCGTCAGTGGAGGTAAGAGCGGCCCACTTATTCGACCCAAAGGCAATGCTTGCGTCGTTGGTCGTGTAGCCGAAGCCCGCAGTGCCGGCGGAGAGTGATGCGCTTGGCGACGAGTGCGTTCCAGAAACATCAGCAATAGTCGCTCCGCCCGATGTTCGAAATACGTTTGGTGTCGTGCCTGACGTGCGAAGGTAAACCACAAATCCGTTTGCGGCGTTCGTAGCAAGCGTTAGGTCTTGTGCACCTCCGCCAATCACTGTCGGATTCAAGTGACCAAGCGAAACAGATGACGACGAAGAACCGGTTTGAAAGCCAGTGCCCGACTGTCCGTTGCATACCGTTGCGCGACCAGCAACCGTGAACGTGAGAGACGGATCGACAATGCCCGACACAGTTGCGTTGGCTGCCAAGACGGCAAAGCCAATCACGCCAACGGGAACCGGACTGTTTGCCAAAACGCCGTTACCAAGCGTGCCGTGTGTTCCGTAACCCCAGCAATAGAGGAGGTTTAGCGTGGTCTGCACACACCCGCCCGCTGCCGCCATCGTAACTGCACTTGCCGCCAGGCCTCCCGAGACGGTTACCGGAATGAAGCTATCGACAACACCGCTGTTATCACCAAGCGCTCCGTCATAGTTGTCGCCCCAACACTTTGGAACGCCAGCAGTCGTAACCGCACACGCCGTACCGCCACCGGAATCAATTGCTGAATAAGTACCACCACCAGCTACTGCGTGAGGCGCGTGCCATTCGGTATACGAACCGTCACCCAGGGCACCAGTAGCGTTACGACCCCAGCAATATGCAGATGCGCTGGAAGAAATTCCGCACGTAAAACGAGCACCAGCGTCAACTTTCGCAAAGCTAATACTGCCCGTAACTGCGACCGGGGAAGCAGAGCCAGTCGTGGTTCCATCACCGAGCGCGCCGTCGTTGTTGTAACCCCAGCAGTACGCAGCACTTCCCTCGAGCGCGCACGTGTGACTTTGGCCCGCCGTGATCGTCGTCCAAACATGACCACCCGTGACGATGGTCGGTGAATCCATTGAGGTCGTATTGCCCGTGCCGAGACGGCCATCCCAATTCGCACCCCAACAATACGCATCGCCACCAACGACGACACCGCACGCGTATAGATCTCCAGTACTGATAGACGTCCACGTGTGACTACCGTTCACGAGTACTGGCGTCGAACTGTCAGTACTGTTGCCAACACCTAGTTGTCCTGCGTTGTTGCGTCCCCAGCAGTACGCCGCGCCAGCGGACGTGAGTGCACATGTGAATTCCAGGCCCGCTGATACCGACGCCCACGTCTGTCCACCACTCGCGAGCACTGGCGTCGAGCTATCAGTTGTCGAGGCGTTGCCGAGTTGACCATATGCGTTGCGACCCCAGCAATAGATCTGCGTTCCCGTCAATGCACACGCGTGCTCGTCACCAGCATCGACTTGGGTAGCGGTCGCAGTGGTCGCCGCAGTTGCTGGCGGCGCCACGACTAGGCCGGTTGCGCCCATCATCGCGACAACCATCAGCAAGCTGAAGGCGCGCAGAGACCGAGTCATGTGCTTCGTATCGGCGGAATCTCGGAGCTCCTGGAGCCCAAAAAGGCCTACGTAAGTGCTGTTTGCTCGACTTGGGGATAGCCTCACTCATGGCGGGCGACAAGCAGGAGGTCACTTCCATGAATCGACTCTCACACGAGACTCTGCGAACGGCTTACGAACAGGCCATCGAGTACATGGCTTCGACTATCGACCACATCGACCCGGGAGCGTGGGATCGACCCTCACCGTGTTCTGAATGGTCGGTGCGTGATGTCGTGAACCACATCGTCGCCGAATGCCTTTGGGTGGAACCGCTCCTCGACAGACAAACCATCGAGCAAGTCGGCACGCGCTTTGACGGAGACGTGCTCGGCAACGATCCCATCGCTGCATGGGCAAACGCATCAAAACAATGCGCAACCGCTTTTGCAAACACTGCTGATCTAAGTCAGCCGGTTAACGTCTCGTGGGGACAGATTCCAGCGTTCGACTACCTCGAACAGATGACGGCAGATCTCACGATTCACGCGTGGGACATCGCTCGCGGCTCTGGTCAGCAGACTCCCATCCCCCAACAACTGGTTGGCGTGAGCGCGCAGATCCTCAAGCCCATGGTCGAGTCAGGCGCGACCGGTGGAGTCTTTGAGCCTCCGCTCAACGTGGGGACATCGGCCGACGCCGAGACTCAACTACTGGCAATGACAGGGCGCTCAGCAAACTGGCCTAGTTGACCTGGGTCGGCGCGGCCTTGTTAGAGAAATCACAAGCCAACTATTGACGCGCTCGGAGGCACCTGGTTCCCTGGCTTGACCTTCCCCATACGACGCCTGGAGCGCCATGTTTCGCCTTCGTGCACCCATTTTTGTTCGTCTATTTGTCGCGTCTGCTCTTACAGCAAGCGCACTACTCACTGCCTCAACTCCAGCGTCAGCGGTCGGCACTCGCGAATCGATCATCGTTATCGATGATGTCGACGGCACTCCGGCATCGCCGATCGTGCACGTGTGGGTCGCCGCCGCCGACGACGTGCCAACAACCGAGACGATGACCGGCTCAGTGCAGATCTTGGTCGGATCAAACGACCGTGTTGCTTCTGCAGCCACCCCACTTGGCTCAAGCGGAAACGCGCAAGACGGTTATGAACTTGCGATCCCGATCAGCCTGCAAGCGTCAGAGAAGAACACACCTCTGACGATCAGCGCCGTGTACAGCGGTGACGCCCAATGGACCGAAGCCGGTTGGTACGACGATGGTCCGCTCACCGTTACCGACACCGGCGTTTACTTCGCCGTTGCCCCTCCAAACCCGAACGGCACACCGAAAACCGGCTACTGGATGCTTGCGCAGAACGGTGGAATCTTTGCGTTCGGCGACACAACGTTCTACGGAACCGCCGCATCGTACGGAACCAACAACTGGGTTGACATGGAAAAGGCCCCATTTCTCAACGGTTACTGGCTGTTGAATAGCGATGGCGACGTTGTGCCATTCGGCAGCGTCGCTGATCTCGGTTCGTTCACGGGCACGCTTGCCTCGGGCGAAGAGTTCACCAGCATCTCGAAGACCACAACAGGCAAGGGTTACTGGCTCTTCACAAACCGTGGACGCGTTGTTCCTTTCGGCGACGCAAAGTTCTACGGCGACATGTCACAAGTCAAGTTGAATGGACCTGTTCTCGACTCGATCCCCACAGCGTCGGGCCTTGGCTACTACATGGTTGCCTCTGACGGCGGAATCTTTGCTTTCGGTGACGCTCAGTTTCGTGGGTCGATGGGCAACGCTCGCCTCAACGCTCCGGTGCAGTCACTCGTACCCGATGTCGATGGCACTGGCTATTGGCTTGTCGCATCAGACGGCGGCATCTTCGCCTTTGACGCACCGTTCTACGGGTCAATGGGAGCGCAGAAGCTGAACCGCCCAGTTACTGGCATGGTTGCTTCGGGCCCTGGCGGTTACCTCATGGTTGCTGAAGATGGCGGCATCTTTGCCTTCGGCACTGCGACCTTCCGTGGCTCACTCGGCAATATCAAGATCAACACCTCGATCGTGTCAGTCACATCACTTTCGTAATCACGTATTTGGTAGTGCTCGCCGACTGACAGAATCACCTTGTGGCAAAGGTGATTTCGAGGGCGAGCACACATCTACCGATTGAGCCGCTCGTCATCACCAGCGGCACTCAGTTTTGGCGCACAGCGATACCCAACACCCGCATGTTGAGCGCGCACAAACGAGTGTTCTTCTCGATTGGGCGCAGCCCCTTTGTTGAGGCGCTTGCACAACGCGATGTAAATAGGCCTGGCAACACGGGGTGGCTGCGACTCGGCAACCAAACATTGCGCTACACGCTCGAGCAATACCGCGCAACGCTCGATGGCGAAGAGCTCCACTTGATGCGCTCGCCGCGCACGGCACGCGTGATCCCGTTACGCATGCAGCGTGGCGTGTTGTGGGGTTACCGAGCAGGTTCGACAAAGTTGGTGCTCGTTGGCGATATGCACGGGTCGCTACTCACGCCGCACGAGAGCCCGCACGTGGGAGTTCCTTATGGCGACTGGGCGCTTTATCGCGCAACGCAATCACGCCTCGAGCAGATACCTATCAAGGCTTGGTATGACTTCTTCGACGGCACCAATCAGTTCGTTACTGGTGCTGGCATGTTGGAGACCCCGCATACGGCCAAACCCGATCGCGCAGCACGTTGGTTTCCAGCGACACATCTGCGCACCAATCCTCTTCTAATGAAGCCGATGGATACGCGCAACGTGACAATCGATGAGTCGCATAACGCGCTCACTCTTGTGCCTTTGCCCGCACGCGAATTGGGCCTCGAGTTAGTTAGAAACCAACCCGAGGCCCACTCGACTAGCTAGCGCTGCGCTGACAAATCAGTCGTGACGCTGAATCGGAACCACTGCACCAGTGTCTTCGTATACGTTGCCGGTGCCGTTGAGTGTGGTCTTGGTGCTGAGAAGAATCGGGCAACCGTAGAAGCTGCTGTGTCCGAACTTGTTGCCACTTGCCGTAACGGTCAGCGATGAGCCACCTTTGTGGGCAACGTTGAGCGAGCAGCCGCCACCATCCATCCAGTTCTTGGTGATGTTGAGGTTGTTAACGAGACCAAAGTCTTGTGTCACTTGAACGGCAGCGTTGGTGCCCTCACCACGTGCGTCGAGGTTGTTGCCGTCGAGCACGATGTTGCTTCCGCTGAGAATCTGCACTGAGTCATTGTGCGTCTCGCCACCACCCTGGTTGGGGTCGCTGGCGAACCACTTAAGATCGTGCACCCACGACGCTGACAATTTTGCGTTGTCGTCGAGCTTGAGTCCGTCGACACCGCCGTGCACGTTGAGTCGAGTGAGCGTTGCGTTGCTTGCGTTTACACCGTCAAGACAAGCCGTCGGATTCGAAACTGCTACCTCTACGTTTTCGACAACATTGCCGCTGCCTTCAACCTCAAGTGCAGCGCCATTTACGCAGCTCGTTCCTGACGGACCCCGCACAATCGAGTTCTTCAGCGTGATGTTGTTTCCACGGATGACGACCTTGCCGCGAATGTCGAGTCCGCTAATGACTTGACCCGCCGTTGTATATGTCTGGTTTCCGTTGACAACTGTGAGTTGCGTGCCAGCCGGGACACCTGTGTTTGTCGCACCGGGCTTGCCGGTTGTCGGCGCAGCCGTTGTAGTTGTTGTCGCCGGACGAGTCGTTGACGTCGTAGGCGCAACCGTCGTCGACGGACGCGTTGTTGACGTGGTCGTCGGTGCTGTCGTCGTACTTGGCGTGCTTGTGCTCGTCGTGCTGGTTGATGTGGATGTTGACGGACGGGTCGTCGAAGTAGTTGTCGTCGTCGGGTTCGACGTGTTGGCAACAGTGAAGCGAGCGGTGAATGTGCGCGTGCGGCTCGATGTCTTGTAAACAGCGCTGACCGTGTGCGAACCGTCAGCAAGACCCGTTGTGTTGAGGCCGCGTGCGGTTCCGTCAGGTGCCGTTGTGCCAAGGTCATACGGAACAAGACGCTCGACCGCAATCGGGTTGGTACGCGACGCGTCGTCTAGGTAGAACGACACTTCGCCAGCGCGGTCGCGATCCAAGAAGATGTAGGCCGTTCCTTTGAGACTGGATCCGCCCAAAGCGATAGCGCTGCTGCGGTCTGCCTTTGTCGAGACCTTGAGAGCTGCGTTGGTCGGGACTGCCGCTGAGGCAACTCCTACCCCACTCACCATTAATAAGGCGGCAGCGCTGGCTACCAGAACCTTGCGGCGATCACGGACGAGGTCTCGAAAATGCGGCATGAAACAACCTTCTGACTCGGAAGCGTTTCATTATGATACGGACGCAGGCCCCTGCCGACAACGAACTTGGTAACGTTTCCCCTGTTCACCAACTATTCACCACTGAGTCGGGTAGCAATACCCCACGCTGCGTCATCTCATGTGGCGTTGGCGTAGACGGTGTACGCGACCCAAAAGAGCGCCGCCGCCAGGCCCGAGGCCACCAAGACATGCCACAGCCTGACGACCAGAGGCGTGAAGGCGCGTCGGTTTAGCAAGCCGGCCTGCTCTGTTGTGATGAGCGTCTGCAGGTCGTATCGAGCCGCGCAGGCTGCCGCCACCGCCGCCGGCAACAACGCGGGACTCAGCCAAAAGAGCATCGAGTAATCCCCCTCAGCGAGCCAAACAAGCGCTGCGCCACCACACGCAAGGGTGACCACGACCGAGGCAACCGTTGCTTTGATTAGGGCGCGCCTGATCGATCCAACGTTCTGCCGGAGCGCTTCCATCACGAAGGGCGAAGCCACTAGACCGATGACGAAGCCAGCAAGAGCTCCTACGGCGGCACCAACAAACGAGCCATAGAGCGGGAAAATTGCCGTTCCCGTAGTGACGCCGCTCACAAATCCGAGCCAAGTTCCTTGCGCTGTGTGCTGCAGGATTACCCAAGCGATCGGGCGGTGATTGCGTTCGAGCGGCGCGTCTATATAAACGGTCGGCGCCGAGCGTCGTCTGGGCAGTCGCAATCTGCGCGCCTCAACTGTGCTGACTCGTTCGCTCATGTCTCAAGACTGTCAGCTGAACCTGGAGCGTTGCGCCATTTCGGGCGACGACACAGGTCCTGACCTGGCCACGGCAGGCCGTCGGTGTGTCAAAATGGGCTTTCTTGGTGGTCGTAGCTCAGTTGGTTAGAGCGCCTGGTTGTGGTCCAGGAGGTCGGGGGTTCGAGTCCCCTCGGTCACCCCAAAGTCGGTGGTTCAGCCCTGCCCTCAGGTTCTGTACGATCGACCCGGCGCGCTCCTAGCTCAACGGCAGAGCAACGGACTCTTAATCCGCAGGTTCTGGGTTCGAATCCCAGGGGGCGCACTCTTTTAGCAGGTCAGGGGCAGTTTGAGCCTCTGAAGTATCGGCCAAAACGGGCCAGGTGCAGCCATAAGGGCTCTTCGCGTTTCTCCGGGGTTGATCGGTTCAGACGACTTCCCGAATTGGCACTGATCAAGGCACATAAGCGGGCAATGTTGGATTGTGAGAAACAACGTCAAACCCGCCTATGTGCATCACGATCCTATTGCCATTCTCCGCTCTCTATTCGGGCTGAAGGACATCGATATTTGTTCGGTGTCGCGGAACGAGGATCTAGTTGAGATAGCGATCGAGCATCACGTCGAAGGTGAACGCTGTCGGGCTTGTGGCGGCCCAGCACAACTCAAAGACCGGTCGGCAACGACGTATGTCGACTTACCTTGTTTTGGTGAACCGGCACGAGTGATTTGGTGGAAGCACCGTTTCCGTTGCCCCAACCCCGAGTGCTCGACCAAGAGCTGGTCCGTTTGCGATCACCGCATTGCGGCCAAGAACTGCCAGCTGACGACGCGTTGTGCAAAGTGGGCAACTGAACAAGTCGGCAAGGGACGAAGCGTCGATGAAGTCGCCGCTGAGCTTCACTGCGGCTGGCACCAGGTCAATTCTGCAGTTGTGCTCTATGGCGAAGAACTTCTGCGCCTTGATCGCAAACGACTGAACAGAACCACGGCGATTGGTCTTGATGAGACCTCGTTCGTCAGGCTTGCAAACCACCGGCGTCAATACGTCACAACGGTGTGTGATGTGCAAAACCACCAGCTCATTGAAGTTCTTCCAACGAGAGAAATGGTCGATGTTGCGAGGTGGATTCACAACAAGCCAATCGAATGGAAGAGTCGAATCCAATATGGAGCACTCGACATGAGCAACACTTATGCCGCTGTGTATTCAGTGACATTGCCTCATGCCACTCAAGTAGTCGATCGCTTTCATGCAATTCAGCTCGCCAACCGGGCACTCGACGACGTGCGTCGCCGCGTGCAGATCGAACAGCTTGGTCACCGAGGCCGAAAGAACGACCCGCTCTATCGCATTCGCAGAACACTTCTCACAGGCGAGGAACGGCTAAGCGCGTCGGCATCTGCACGTCTGGCTGCACTACTTGAGCTTGGTGACCCAAATGCAGAAGTCGCCATGGCACACCGGGCAAAAGAAGCGCTGCGTGATTTCTACTTGCTCGACAACATCGACGATGCGCGAGAACACCTCGACGCGTTGGTCTCTCACTGCACGAGACGCGAGATGTCGCCGGAGATCCAACGACTTGGACGAACACTTCGTCGCTGGTTTGAGAAGTTATGCAACTGGCACGAATCTCGAGTGTCGAACGGTCCCACCGAAGGGCTAAACAACTTGATCAAGCGGGTCAAAAGAATCGGCTTCGGATTCACCAACTTCGGCAACTACCGGGTCCGAGCGTTGCTCTACGCGGGCAAACCGAACTGGCGACTCTTGCGCTCGGTTGTCATCACTTAGCTGAACCGATCAACCCCGGAAATGCGCGAAGAGCC
>JBGAQY010000106.1:0-2212 GCA_044220495.1 Acidimicrobiales bacterium | reverse complement strand
AGCTGCGCGCGCTCCGCTGGAATCGCTAGTTAGACATCCCTCTTTGAATACGCTGGCTTCTTAGTGACCGTAGACGACGACGTTGCTGATGGCCCCTGTTGTGAGATCAACTGTCGCACGGTCGACCACGGTTCGCTTGCCATCCTTCTCGATGACGACGTGACCCGTAGCAAGGAGTGCCGTTTGCGTTTTGTTTAGGTAGATCGTGGCCGCGCTGATGCTTAGCGAATCAAGCGTTGCGAAAGCGTCGATGAAGCCCTCATGCGTACCAGCGCCTTGGAACGTAACTCCGTGTGTCGTCGAGTCTTGGCGAAAGTAGCGTATCTGAATTTGAGACGATGGTTTGGCGCTGCCGCCGAGGAGAATCGTTGCGGTTTGATACGGAGGTACGTACTGGCACGTCTCGCCCGTGACGTTGCCCTTCTCGTCTGTCACGACCACGTTCGCGAGTGGGCAGACAACGAGCAGAGGACTGATCGAGATGGTTCGCCCGGCTTCAACGCGGAACGGTGCCCGAGTGAACGGGCAGAAGCCGTTGGCCGTCGCCGTCATCGTGTAGTCGCCGGGATCAAGCTGAATTGAGTACGTTCCATCGTCGCTTGTTGTGACGTCGTGCGTCGAACCGGCTGACGAAAACCGAATCGACACCTTGTCCACGACCAGGTCTTCCGAATAGAGCGTCGTTCGTGCGGTTCCAACAACGGTTCCAGTGCCGGATGCCATAGTAGGTGCCGGCATTGCCAACAAGGCTACGGCCAACACAAGTAGAAGAACTGTTGTTACGTGGGCTTGCACTACTTCAACAAACGGGGACTCGGGGGATGTCTAACGCGCAGATTAACCGGGCGCGCGCGACGGCCGTAAGAGTATCAGTCAGTCTCCGCTGCGCGCGCTCCGGTTCAATCGCTAGTTAGCCAGCCTGCTTTGCAACCATCGCCTGTATTCCTGCCACTGCTATCGCTGCCACGCCGGCAATCACGCACCCAACGTGCAGTGCATCGAGGCCAACGACACCTAGGAAGGGATTCCAGTCCGTAAGCGGGCCGAACGGCACGAGGTCTCGATGCATGACGGAGTCAAGCACGGTGTGCGAAGCACCGCCGACGAGGCCGCCGGCCAATACGCCCACGGGTTTGAATTCGGCCTGGACCCAAGGCGACGGCGAGTCCCAAAGCCGACCAACGTCGTTGCTTGCCAACCACCGGAAGACGAGGAGGAGCAATCCTGCTACCGCAAGCCCCGTGAGTGTCGAGCCAAGAAACGTATGCAGCTGCCGATGAACGGGGTACTGCCTCGTCAGGAGGTAGTAGAGCGTTTCGACGTCGATGACGACATTGGTGGCGACAAATGCAGTGAACGAGAAGTGCCTTTGGAACACAGTCTTCAGTAGAAGTCCAACGCGCTGATTCAGCGGGCGCGCGCCGCCAACGTCAGGATAACCGATCAAGCCAGTGTGCGCGCGCTCCGCTGCAATCGTTAGTTGGCCAGCCATTTTCAACCACGGTCAGCTGAAGTAGCGGTAGTGCCCGATCACTTTCCACGAGAACAGCACGTCCTCGAGTCGCGCACCGTTCCCAATGTTGTGCACCACCAACCGCCGCGCCGACAGCCCGTCGGTTTCGGACGTCACGATGCCTATGTGCGTCACGCCCCCGCCGAGGTCCCACGCCACGACATCGCCCGGGAGATAGTCTTCCGCGCCGGCCGTCACGGCGAGGCTCTTCTGCTGTCGCGTGAAAAAGACCATCAGGTTTGGAACGCGTCGGTGATCGATGTTTGAGTCGGGCCGCGTCAGGCCCCACCGTTGGGGATACGACCGGAAGTCCCTTGCCATGTCGTCGTGCACGAGCTGCTGGAGATCGACGCCAACCGAGCGAAATGACCGGATGATGACGTCGGTGCATGCACCGCGTTCACGAGGAACATCACCACCTGGGTACGCGATTCGAACGTAGCGGGGATCGTACACCGTGGTCACGGACGTCTGTTCGATCGCCGAAGCGACGACCGAGCTGATCGTCGCCGACGCGATTGGTTCGCTGCGTCGCGTCGCGTGAGTCGTCGAGCACGCAAACACCAACGTGAGAACAAGTCCGAAGATAGGTAGGGTCCGTTTCATTCTTGAGAACTCGGTGGCTGGCCAACGCGCAGATTCAGCGGGCGCGCGCCATCAACCAAAGGATAACCGATCAATCTCCGCTGCGCGCGCTCC
>JBGAQY010000040.1:0-19545 GCA_044220495.1 Acidimicrobiales bacterium | reverse complement strand
GCAGCCGCGCAAACGTATTTTCGCGTGCCGGTTAGTCAGCTCAACGCGTCGCAATCGGCGGTGCTGGTGGCGCTGATTCCCGCACCGAGCCAATGGTCGCCGCGTGACAACCCGACGCAAAATGAAAGTCGTCGCAAGCTTGTGTTGAGCAAGATGCTCGAGCAGCGTTATCTCACACAGCAGCAATACGACGAAGCCGTACAGCAGGTGGTCTGGCTCGAGTCACAAGGCGCGCCTACCGGGCCGGCAACCATCGTTTATAACGATCAAAAAGAACCGGTGACCTATCCGTACTTTGTTGACTACGTGCAGAAGTACTTGATCAACCAGTACGGCGAAGACGTTGTTATTCGCGGCGGCCTGCGCGTGCAGACGACCATCGATCCGGTGTTGCAGAAAGAAGCTGAAGAGTCAGTTGCCAAGACGCTCAATGGCACCAAGCCTCCGCTCAACATGGCTCTCGTTTCCGTTGAACCGCCCACGGGTTATGTGCGTGCATTTGTTGGTGGGCGCGACTTCAAAGTGAATCAGGTCAATCTCGCATTGGGAGGGTGTCCGCCTACAACCAACCAGCAAACGAAGAAGCCACTCACCATTCAGGTCAAGGCGACTTGTATGGAGAAGCCCACGATGGTGAACAACGGCGGAACTGGTCGTCAGCCCGGTTCGTCGTTCAAGCCCTTTGTGTTGGCAACCGCCTATGAAGAAGGCATTCCGCCAACGAAAGTTTATCCAGCGCCCAACGTTTACGTTGCCCCGGGTTGCAAGGGTTCGACGTGTGCCATCCGCAACTCCGAAGGAGAATCGTTTGGGCCGACGAACTTGAAAGAAGCAATGGTCCATTCGATCAACACGGTTTACGCACCGTTTATCCAGCGCCCAACGTTTACGTTGCCCCGGGTTGCAAGGGTTCGACGTGTGCCATCCGCAACTCCGAAGGAGAATCGTTTGGGCCGACGAACTTGAAAGAAGCAATGGTCCATTCGATCAACACGGTTTACGCACCGCTCGTGCGTGATGTTGGCCACACGCAAACGGCCGAGATGGCGAAGAAGTTGGGCATTACCTCTGCCTACTACTCGCAAGAGTTTCACCAAACGTCAGGCACGTATGCGCTTGGTGTCATCGATGTTTCGCCGCTCGACATGGCTTCGGCATACAGCGTTTTTGCCAACCGAGGCTTGCGCCAGCCAGTCACACCAGTTGTCAAGGTAGTCGACACCAAAGGCAAGGTTTGGGAAGACAACACAAACCGCGAGCCAAAGCGCGTGATTGACGAAGCTGTCGCCGACAACGTGACCGATGCGTTGAAGGGCGTTATTGACCGAGGTACCGCAGCAAACACGGGAAAGATCGGGCGCCCTGCTGCCGGCAAGACAGGCACGACTGAAGACTTTGGTGACGCGTGGTTCGTTGGGTACACGCCAACACTTTCAACTGCGGTGTGGATGGGTTATTCAGATGGCGTGCGTACCATCAATTACAAAGGCAACACTCGCGTCTACGGCGGTACGTATCCGACGGCGACGTGGGCCAACTTCATGAAGCAGGCTCTCGCTGACGTGCCGATTACTGAGTTTTCGCAGCCGGCGCCGATTAAGAAGCCAGAGGCCGACGTGCTTGAAAAGGCTGTTGGCGTGAGCGTTCCGACGGCGTTTGCTCCTGCGACTGAGCGCAAGCCCGACTCAACGCCAGCAGGCGATTACGACCGCGTTGACTCGTCACCGCCACCGGTTGCTGCGCCCACGACTTTGCCCCCGTCTACCGTTGCTCCCACTACAGCAGCACCGACTACAACGGCCAAGCCGACGACCACGGCACCGCCGACAACAAGGAATTCAGGGCCGCGCCGCTAACGCGAAGTACCGCTAACGCGAAGCGGGGCCAGAGACGCTGTTCTGATCGGCAGGGCAGCGGAGCAGTTTGGCGCACGTGTCTCTGATCGGCACGGCAAACGTAACGTTCTGAGATTGAAACCCGAACGGCGCATAGTTCATCGACGCGACGCCCGTGACAGCACCGTCTGAGTTCAGTAGCGGCCCGCCTTGAAATGATGGACCAACAGCAGCGTCTTGTTGCACCACGCCTTGCGACACATCACTGACGAATCCTTGAGTGATGGATGCACCCGATGCTCCAAGGCCAGAAGCAACAAACGTGCGCTCTCCGATGCGTGGCAGTTGATCTTCTGGCACGAAGTTGAGCTTGGGTAAGTCACCGCGCGGCACGGTAATCACTGCAAGGTCTTTGTCTTCAACCCAGTTATCGAGGCGCGCTTTGAACTTGTCTTTGCCCTTTGTGACGAAAATGTCAGGACCAGGCGAGGCGGTCGATGCTTTGATCGCCGTGTATGAGGTCACCATGACTGACTCGCGTTCGTTGGATTCGACGACGAACGCCGACGCAACCGATGGGCCGCCTTTGGTGTCTTGAGTCTGCAGGAACCAAACGGAGTTGCCGACTTTCTGAATCAACGAAGCAAGCGTGCCACCTTCGGCTTGGAACTGTCGAAGTGGGTCGAGCTCTTTTTGAATCGACGCCTGAGCATTTTGAGTCTCGGCGTCGATGGTGTCGGAAGCAGTGCGGAAACGCTCGTCAAACCCGTTGATATAGCTGTCGACGCGCTTTTGTGTGTTGGTCAATCGGTACTCGTAATACGAGTAGAGCGTTACCCCTGAGAGCGATGCGCCTATTGCACACGAGAGCAAGATCGAGGTGATGCCGAGAACTGATCTCGGGATCAACCATTGGCGTAGTCGGTGGCCCGACCGGCGCGCTTCGGCCGGCGTATTCCAATCGCTCTCAGACATTGCGTCTGAGGCTAGTGCTTCTCGCAGTGACTGAAGAGGTAACGCAGCGAAGAGCCTTCCCACTAGTATCCGCGTCGTGACCGAATTTCTCCGCAGCTATGCATCTGTTGCGCTGGCGGGCTTGTTCGCGGTCATTGTTGCTGGTGGCGGTTTGACGCTGAGCCGCCTCATTCGGCCTCGACGCCCGTCGGCTGCCAAGGCAGAGCCCTACGAGTCAGGTTCTGAGCCCGTTGGCGAGGGGTGGAGTCAGAGCCACATTCGCTACTACCTCTACGCGCTTCTCTTTGTGGTTTTCGATGTCGAGATCGCGTTCATCGTGCCGTGGGCTGTACAGGTCGAGGCAATGGGCTCGTTTGGGCTCGTCGAGATGCTGATATTTGTTGTCATCTTGGCTCTCGGCCTTGCCTATGCATGGCGCAAGGGTGTTCTCAAGTGGCTTTAGTTTCGAAGCTGCCGCGCCCGGTCGAGTGGCTGTTCAACTTTGGTCGCAGTCATTCGCTGTGGGTTTACCAATGGGGTCTTGCTTGTTGTGCTCTCGAGATGGGTGCGACATTTGGTGGTCCGCGTTACGACGTCATGCGCCTGGGTGTCATCCCGTTTCCGAGCAGCGCGCGCCAGGCCGACTTGTTGGTCGTTTCGGGCACTGTCACCGACAAGATGGCTCCGGCCATCAAGCGTTTGTATGAGCAGATGCCCGAGCCGAAATACGTGATTTCGATGGGCAGTTGCGCTAACTCGGGCGGCCCTTATTGGGATTCATATTCAGTGACCAAAGGCGTCGATCAGATCGTGCCTGTCGATGTTTACGTTCCTGGTTGTCCGCCGCGCCCTGAAGCGTTGCTCGAAGGCATTGTGCTTCTGCAGAAGCGCATTCAGAGCGAACGAATGAGTGACAAGTGGAACGGCGATCCAATTGTGGTCGGCGCGCGAGGTGCCCACGCTGAACTTGCCGAAGGGCGCTCGTAAATGCTCACTACACAAGGCGACTTTCTTGATGCCCTCGCGCACGAGCTTGGATCAGGCTTGCTTCAAAGTCGGCTCGATGAACGCGATCTCTGGGTGCGTGTCGATGTAGAGCAATGGCGCGACGCCGCGCAAGCGTGTCTAGAGGTGTTGGGTTGCAATTACTTCTCGTTTTTGTCGGGCCTCGACTGGTTGCCCAACCCAAACCTCGATGGCGAAAAGACTTTTGATTCTTCTGCGCGCGACCAAGAAGCTCCGGTTGTCATAACTGACGAAGCAGTGCGTATGGCTGGCGGCAGCAGTCGTTTTCAGGTGTTCGGTCGTCTGTACAACGCTGACTCACACCTTGGGGTCACGCTGGTTTCTGACTTGGATGACGAGCAACCAACAGCTCCAAGCTGGGTGCCCGTATACAAGGGTGCTGATTGGCACGAGCGAGAAGCGTGGGAGATGTTTGGTTTCGACTTCATCGACCACCCGGGCTTGAGAAACATTTACTTGCCGTCTGGCTTCGAGGGTTACCCGCTCCGCAAAGACTTTGCCTTACTGGCGCGTGTGGTCCGGCCATGGCCGGGTCTTGTCGACATGGAAGAAATGCCAAAGGTCGAAACGACAGGTGGTGAGTCTGAGTGACACTCACCGAACACGATCGTCGTGCTGCCGCCTACATCGCCGGCCAAGCGGCCGATGCGCGCGTCAACCTCGAGTTTGTCAGCGACGGCATGACGCTGAACATCGGTCCACAACATCCGGCAACGCACGGAACATTGCGCATCGTGGTTCACCTTGATGGAGAGCGTGTTGTGTGGGCCGATCCTGTGTGTGGATACATGCATCGCGGTTACGAGAAGCTCACCGAGGTTCGTACTTATCCGCAAGTCAATACGCTGGTTAATCGCATCGACTGGTTGAGCAGTTTTTGTAACGAGGTTCCGTTCATACTTGCCGCCGAGCAGTTACTTGGCGTCGAAGCACCAGAACGGGCGCAGTGGATCAGAACGGTTCTGTTCGAGATGGGCCGCATTGGCAACTTGATGTTGTTTCTCGGCGATATGGGCGTGCAGCTTGGTGCAATAACGCCCGTGTTTTATGCCTTTCGTGACCGCGAGCACGTGCTCAATCTCATTGAATCCGCGACTGGGGGTCGTTTTCACCCCAACTACAACCGCATTGGCGGCATCAAAGAAGATCTGCCCGCCGGCTGGGTCAACGACACGATGGCAACGATGGTCAAAGTGCGAACGTTTTGCGATCAGATGCAAGACATGTTGGTCGGCAACGAAGTGTTTCAGGCGCGCACGAAAGGCGTCGGCATTATCCCGGCTGACGTTGGTCTCGAGTACGGCTTGTCGGGAGCCAACATTCGCGCCAGTGGCGTTGATTGGGATCTTCGTCGTGACGAGCCGTCGCCGCTCGCTTGGCGCAACGTCGATTGGAAGGTGCACACGCACAGCGATGGCGATGCCTTCGCTCGTTACTGGGTGCGCCTGCACGAGGTTCGTGAATCGACTCGCATAATCGAACAGCTGTTGCAAGGCCTACCCGCGGGTTCAATTCAGGCGAAGGTGCGCAAGATCATCAAGGTTCCCGCCGGCACGAGCTGGGTGCATACCGAGAATCCGTTGGGTGAGATGGGTTACTACGTAGTTAGCACTGACGGGCTTTGCCCATACCGGGTGAAGATTCGCTCGGCGTCATTCAACAACATCTCGATACTTCCGCACCTGCTGAAAGGTGTCTACGTGCCTGATGTCATCACGATCCTTGCGTCGCTCTATTTCATTCTTGGCGACGTAGACCGTTGATTGCCGTGTCGTGCCCGCGCCAACATCGCTCAGATAGCGTCTAGCCGTGCAACTCGTGCTCAAAGTGGCCATATTGCTGGTCGTAGTGCCGACAGCGGCAGCGATCTTTGGTCAAGTCTTTCTGTTCAAGATGATGGCCCACATGCAACAACGACTAGGTCCGATGGAATCAGGGCCACACGGTTCGCTTCAGTTAGTTGCTGAAGGTCTCAAGTTTCTGCAGAAAGAAGATTTGTTTCCGCGTCGCGCCGACCGTTTGGTGTTCGGCCTGGCGCCCATAGTTGTTCTGGTTTCGACGTTCTTGATCTTTGTAATCATTCCGGTTGGTCCGCACTTCATCGTTGAAGACCTCGACACCGGCGTTCTATATGCGCTTGCGGTTGCCTCGCTCAGCACGCTCGCTGTGTTGATGGCCGGTTGGGGTTCTGCAAGCAAGTACTCGCTGCTCGGTGGATTGCGCGCCGCCGCGCAGCTGGTTGCATACGAGATCCCACTCGTACTCGCTGTTGTTGGTGTTGTGATTCAGGCGGGCAGCCTGAGTCTTCAACACATAGTCGCTTCGCAAGCCGACAGCGTGTGGTTTGTGTTTCCGCAAATCGTCGGCTTTGTGATTTTCATGATCGCCGCTCAAGCAGAGTTGACGCAGACGCCATTCGATATGCCCGTTGCTGAAACCGAACTTGTTGCTGGCTACCTCACCGAATACTCGGGTTTTCGCTTCCTTTTGTTCTTCTTGGCTGAGCTAGCGACGGCGGCTGCACTGTCGGCACTGGCTGTCACCATGTTTCTTGGCGGTTGGCATTTGCCCTTTGTCGAATTGTCAGGAAGCGCCGCCTCAATCGCGGGGCCGTTCATAGTTGTGGCCAAGGTCATGGCTGTTGCATTCATCATTTTTTGGTTTCGTTTCAGCATGCCGCGCTTGCGTGAAGACCAGCTCCAGGCACTTGCGTGGAAGGTGCTGATCCCAATCAGCCTGTTGAACATTGCTGTCACGGCAATACTGAAGGTCGTTCTGTGAGGGCGACCCCAGGCTTTTTCAAAGGTCTTGGCATCACGCTCAGGACGCTCTTCGCAAAAACCCCCACCGTTCAATATCCACACGAGAAAGAGCAGCACGCTCCTCGTACGCGCGGTGTCATTGCATTGCAAGAAGAGAACTGCACGGTGTGCATGTTGTGCGCGCGCGAGTGTCCGGTTTGGTGCATTTTCATCGAGGGCTACAAAGATCAGGGGCCACCACGACGCGAGGGCGGCAAGCCGCGCATGGTGCAGCATCTCGATCGCTTCGACATTGACTATTCGCTGTGCATGTATTGCGGCATTTGTGTCGAGGTGTGTCCGTTCGACGCTCTGCATTGGAGTCCAGAGTTCGAGTATTCGTCGGGTCACATTTCCGATCTCTTGCATGACAAGACGCGCCTTGGCGAGTGGATGGACTTTGTGCCCGAGAAGCCTGCGCTCGAAGAGGGGGCCGAGGTGAAGAAGCCTCGCGAATCGGTGAGAGCCACCGTCATTACGACTGACCGAGGTGCGTCGGCCACTAGCGACAGTGAACCGCCCTCAAGCGCTGGTTAAGTAGCCTCGGCTGCTGTGGCAACGCAGATCGCCTTTGGCGTCATAAGCATCTTGATGATTGTGGCTGCTTGGCGCGTCGTAACAACCGAAAACATCGTGCGAGCTGCTCTCGCGTTGGTTGTCGTGCTCGGTGCGATGGCGCCGCTATTCATCTTGTTGGCCGCAGAGTTCGTTGCGGTAATCCAAGTACTCGTCTATGTAGGTGCCGTCGTCATTCTCTTCCTGTTCGGCATCATGCTGACTCGGTCTCCCATGACCACCAAAGAAGATCACGACCACCATCGGCGTTGGCCTGGTGCGATGGTCGCAGTCACGCTTTTCTTCGTGTTGTGGGCCGCCGCACGCGACGCGTTTGGAAGTGCTGAGGTCGCGCCCAAGACAATCGGCCGTACGTCGGTGGTAGGCGATGTCTTGTTGCGTTCAAACGCGATCGCGTTCGAAGCAATTTCAGTGTTGCTGCTAGCTGCGTTAATCGGAGCCATCGTCATTGCAAGGCGCGAGCCGTGAACATGCGCAGAAATGGCAACACATGCTGATAGCGCAGTTCATTGGCTTGTCGGCCGTGCTTTTCTGTCTCGGCATCTACGGTGTGCTTGCGCGCAAGAACGGCGTCATGGTCTTGATGTCTGTTGAGTTGTTGCTAAACGCCGTCAACATAAACCTGGTTGCCTTTGGCGCTTACTACGACAACCTCTCGGGCCAGGTGTTTGCTCTGTTCGTCATCGCTGTGGCCGCTGCTGAAATTGGTGTCGGTCTTGCGATCGTGTTGCTGATCTACCGTCAGCGCGCTTCGGTCGACCTCGATCAACTAACCGAGCTAAAGGGATAAGCCGTGCTTCACAATGCCTGGCTCATTGCCCTCGCTCCGTCGATCGCCTTCATAGTGATTTTGTTCTTTGGCAAACGCCTGCCTCAACGCGGGGCTGAAGTAGGTATCGGTGCCATGACAACAATGCTCGCGTTGTCGTTGTGGTTGGCCGTTGATTGGGTTACGAGCGATCGTCAACAAGTTGTCAGCCAGCATCGTTGGTTCGACGTCGGCGATTGGGTGATACGTGTAGGCACGCTCACCGACGGTCTCACTGTGATGATGCTGGTTGTCGTCTCGCTCATTTCGCTTCTCGTGCAGATCTTCTCGGCGGAGTACATGCGTGCTGACCGTCGCTTTACACACTTTTTTGCCATCCTCACGTTGTTCAGCGCGGCTATGTCGTCGTTTGTCATGTCGGCCAACACGATCCAGATGGCCGTTGGTTGGGAAGTAATGGCGCTCTGTTCGTTTTTGCTTATCGGGCACTGGTGGGAAGAACCTCATAACGTCCGGGGCGCGGCCAAAGCATTGCTCACCACGCGGCTTAGCGACGTCGGATTGTTCATCGGTATCGTTGTCTTGTTCTTTGCCGGCAACAAGACGTTCTCGATTGTCGACATCAACTCAGCAGCGACTGCCGGCACTATCTCCTCGGGTTTGTTGCTCGCTGGTGCCACGGCACTGTTTGTCGCCGCTATCGGCAAGAGCGCACAATTTCCGCTGCACACATGGTTGCCCGACGCAATGGCTGGTCCGACGCCGATGTCGGCGCTTATCCACGCAGCAACCATGGTCGTTGCTGGCGTCTATCTGCTCGCCCGCCTTTTCCCCGTTTTTGACGGCGCGTTCGACATCTTGCCCGGCGGTGGAACAAACCCGATCGCGGTCATCGGCGCCATCACGATAGTGATTTCTGCCCTGCTTGCTTTTGTTCAGCACGATGTGAAGAAAGTGCTCTCGTACTCGACAGTCAGTCAGCTCGGATACATGGTGATGGCAATTGGCGTTGGTGCTTGGACAGCTGCGATGTTCCACCTTTTTGCGCACGCATTCTTCAAAGCGCTGCTGTTCTTGGGTGCTGGATCGGTCAGTCACTCGGTGCACGGATTCGACATTGAGAAAGACATGGGTGGGTTGCGCAAGACCATGCCGACTACTCATTTGACGTTTGCTATCGGCTCAGCGGCCCTTGTTGGTGTAATTCCGTTGTGCGGCTTCTGGTCGAAAGAGCAAATCGTTGCGACGGCAGGGCAGAACGGCTACACGTTCTTTCAGCTTGTGGCCATACTCGGCACGCTCCTCACGGCCGGATATATAACGCGCTGCTACTACAAGATGTTTTGGGGTGAACACCGTGGATCAAGCACTCCGCATGAGTCACCCAAACTCATCACGGTGCCACTTGTCATCCTCGCCGTGCTTACGGTCATTTCCGGGTTCCTCGAAGCACCAGTGCTCGGCATCCACTTGTTCTCCGACTGGGTTACACCGTCGTATGCGCCCGCCGTGCACCACGAGTCGGGCATTGGTTGGCCCTTTCTCGTCGAGATAGTCGTTGCTCTCGTTGGCATCTTCGTTACGTGGAAGGCCTGCGAGAAGCGAGTCGGCATGCGCACGCTGTCAGAGCGTTCTGCTGTGCTCGCGGGGTTCAACCGACTGCTTATCAACCGCTACTACCTTGATGCGCTCTACGAGCAGGTCATTGTGCGCAACGTGATTCGGTTGGGCATACACGTCGATCGTTACGTTGATCGTGCTGCCATCGACGGTGTTGTGAACGCATCGGCAGCCGCGGCCAAGACATCAGGCGCCGCGGCGGTTGCTGCGCAAAGCGGGCGCGTGCAGACGTATGCAAACGCGATGTTCACTGTCACCGTCTTGGTCGCATTGATTTTGGTGGTGGCTCAATAACGTGACTGCGTTTGATTCGATAGTTCTGAGCGCCGCCGTGTTCAGCCCAACGCTTGGTGCTGGGGTGATGATGTTGTTGCCGAAGGCACGCCAACGCGCGCATCTCACTATTGCCTTGGTGGCATCGGTGTTCACGATGGTCGCCGGTATCGGTGTGGCCATTGCGTTCGATTATTCGAGCAGTGCTACGGGTCAATTCGGTGTAGATCTCAGCTGGATTGATGTGATCAACAGTCGCTATCAACTGAGCGTCGACGGCTTGTCACTTCCACTTGTGTTGCTCACCATGCTCATCACCGTGAGTTGCATGGTCTACTCGTGGTTCCATCTTCCTGAACCAGTTAACGCCAAGCCGTTTCTCGCACTAATGCTCATTCTCGAGACCGGGTTGATCGGATCATTCCTCGCACGAGACCTGCTGTTGTTCTTTGTGTTCTTCGAAGTTGTGCTCTTGCCCATGTACTTCATCGTCGGCATTTGGGGCGGTCAGCGTCGTCAGTACGCGTCACTGAAGTTCTTCGTTTACACGTTCCTTGGCTCGGCTTTCATGCTTGCCGCATTTCTTGCGATCTACTTCTTAGGACCGCACACGTTTGATATGGCGCAACTCGCCAATTCACCGCTTTCAGCTCTGGCTCGCACCACCCAGTTGCTCATATTCGGCGGACTCTTCATCGGTTTCGCTGTCAAGGTTCCGGTGTTTCCGTTACACACGTGGATGCCCGACACGCACACAGCGGCGCCAACCGTTGCATCGGTGATGCTTGCTGCCGTCATGCTCAAGCTCGGTGCCTACGGCCTCATCCGCATCGCCCTCCCCATACTTCCTGAAGCAGCCACGGCGTTTGCTCCGTGGATGGGCCTACTTGGCGTTGTCGCAATTGTTTATGGCGCTCTCGCGTGTCTGGCGCAAACAGACATGAAGCGCTTAGTTGCCTTCTCTTCGCTCGCTCACATGGGTTTTGTCATGCTCGGCATCTCGACCTTGTCGGCGGTTGGCCTCAACGCTGCGCTGTTTGCAATGGTCGCCCACGGACTCATCAGCGCAATGTTGTTCTTCGTCGCCGGTTCAATTCAAGAACGCGTCGAGACGCGCGAGATCTCAGACCTTGGCGGAATGTCGGCGCGTGCGCCGAAACTTTCGTGGGTCTTCGGCTTCTGTGTCGTTGCGAGTTTCGGCCTCCCGGGCTTGGCCGGATTTTGGGGAGAGTTCTTTTCAATACTTGCGGCGTTCGATCCCGTGCACTCGTCGACGACTGGGTTTCGCTGGTTGATGGTCGTCGCGGCAATCGGCGCCTTGCTTGGTGTTGCCTATTCGGTCTCGATGTTCACCCGAGTTGCATTCGGCCCCGTCGGCAAAGCCTTCAAACACTTGCGCGTTGCCGACGTGACGAAGTGCGAGTACATCGCGTGGGTGCCTCTACTTGCGTTGGTCTTGATGCTTGGTGTCTATCCGGCAGCGCTGCTTGATGTGTCTAACGACTCGATCAACAAAGTTGCTGACATTCTGAGCGGAGCAACAAAGTGACACCGCACATTGACAACGTCGCGTTGTTGCCCGAATACATCGTCGCCGGCTCTTTGGTTGTTGCGCTCATTGTTGACCTCTTCTTGGGCGACGAACGCAAACAGTGGGTGGGTGCGGTCTCGATCTTTGGTGCTTTCGCCTCGTTGCTTTCGGTGATCTTCCTCGCTGCAGCCAACCATCACGTCACGTTGTTCGATGGCGCTTATTTAGTCGACGATTTCGCATTGCTGGCGAAGGGTCTAATGATCGCAGCGGGTATTGCGGTGTTGATGCTGGGTCTGCCCTCGGGATGGAAGGGCGAATACTGCCTGCTCATCCTCAGCTCATTGCTCGGCATGTCGCTGATAAGTTCCGCTCGCGAGCTCATCTTGTTCTTCGTAGCGTTCGAATTGCTGGCTATACCGGGATATCTGCTCGTCGGTTGGAACAAACGCGCAACTACGAGTGGCGAGGCGGCTCTCAAGTACTACCTGCTCGGCGTGATTGCATCGGCTGTGATGCTTTACGGCCTCTCGCTTCTCTACGGGCTCAGCGGCTCGACCTTGTTTGTCGACATCTCGAAGGCGCTGAGCGAAACCTCCCAACAACTCGATCTCGCACGTGTCGCCGTTCTGTTCGTGCTGGTTGCCATGGCTTTCAAAGTGGCTGCCGTCCCGTTCCATTTCTGGGCTCCCGACGCGTACCAAGGTGCGCCGATTCCTGTGGCCGCCTTCTTGGCGATTGCGTCTAAGACGGCGGGAGTTGTAGCGACGATGGTGCTTGTGGCAACGGTCTTTCCCGACACGTCTGAAGTGTGGGCTCCGTTGTTGTGGGGTTTGGCCGCGCTCACGATGACATTCGGAAATGTCGCTGCACTGCGTCAAACCGACATGGTTCGTCTTCTCGCATACTCGTCGATTGCGCAAGCCGGTTATGCGCTGGTTCCTTTGGCGGTAGCAACGCGCTACGGCTCACCGCTCGACGAATCAATTCGCGCAGCGTTTGAGTTCTTGATCATTTACGCAGTCATGAATGTTGCGGCGTTCAGCGCAGTGCACATTGTCGCTACGCGCTCAGGTTCAACAAAGATGTCGGCGTTGCGCGGGTTGTTCTATTCGTCACCAGCAACCGCAATCGGCCTTTCTGTTGGTCTGCTCTCCCTTGCAGGCATCCCACCTCTCGGCGGATGGTTTGCCAAGCTTGTGATCTTCCGAGCGGCGATCGACGCAGGGGGAGCAGCAGCGATTGTTTTGCTAGTGATCGCAGCCATCAACGCAGCGATCGGTTTGGCTTATTACGCGCTCGTGATCCGTGAGATGTGGACCGAACTCGACGAGTCGAGTGACGCAGGCGACGCTGCTGCTGAGTCGATAGATCAAGCAATCGGCCCAAATTTCGTGTTGGCTATGGCAACGGCTCTAGTGCTGTTGGCGGGCGTACTTCCTGGAGTCGTGGTGCATCTCGGAGGTTTCTCATCACTAACTCAGTAGGGCCATCGCTGTGGTCGTTGGTTGCTGAAGAAGTCCAACGCAGCGGGCCCATGTCGTTCTCGAAATACCAAGAGCTCGCGCTTTATCACCCACAAGCAGGTTTCTACTCGGGCCACGGCGTTGCCGGACGTAGCGGTGACTTCATAACAAGCCCCGAAGTGGGTCAGCTGTTTGGTCACGTTCTCACCGACGTTATTGACGGATGGTGGCGCCAAATGGGCAGGCCCGATCCGTTCTTTGTCATTGAGGCAGCTGCGGGCACCGGCACCCTTGCGCAATCGATCTTGGCGGCCGAACCGCGTTGTTCTGTTGCGATGCGTTATGTGACCGTCGAGCGCTCGGCGACTCTGCGTGGACAACAAACGGGCAAGCTTCCGCTGAAGCCCGCCGACGTCGTGCTTGATCGTGAGATGGCGCGCACGAAAGGCCCCCTTGTTACTTCGCTCGCCGACTTGCCCGATGGGCCACTCACTGGCGTGATTATCGCCAACGAGTTGCTCGACAATCTGCCGATCGACATCTACGAGCGCAACAACCGCACGTGGCATCAGTTATGCGTAGGTGTTGGCACCGACGGAGAGTTGAAAGAGGTGCTCGTGCCGGTGCCGACAACCGAGCCGATCTACGACGAGCTGCAGCGGATGGGCAACGCAGCGCCCAACGGTTCGCGTGTGCCGATCCAAAGTGCGGCCGCCGAGTGGGTAGCCCAAGCGCTGCAAACACTCGATCGCGGCAAAGTTCTGCTTTTTGACTATGTGCGTACGACTCGCTGGATGTTGGGCCGCCCATGGGAAGACTGGATTCGCACTTACCGCAATCACCGACCAGGCGGCTCGCCGTTCGAGTTGCCCGGAACGCAAGACATCACGTGCGAAGTATCGATCGATCAGATCAGCAAGGTCCGCCCGCCTGACCACGATCGCACGCAGGCCAACTTTCTCGACGCTCACGGCCTGGCCGACCTCATGGCCGACGCTCGCGACGCATGGCACGCTCGGGCGGCTGTCGGCGATCTAGGGGCTTTACGAGCGCGGTCGCGCGTGCAAGAGGCCCGTGCTCTTACAGATCCCAACGGTCTCGGGCGGTACCGAGCCCTCGAATGGGATATCCCCGACAGCAAGACGTGGGCGCCGCAAGCTCGGCGCTAAACCTGCGTCAGAACGCGAAGAAACCGGCCGCTGGCGACCGGTTTCTTACCTACAGCTATTGATCGTTAAGAGTTCTTCAAAACCTTTTGAGGGGCTCGTGGGGTCTTCGTCTCGCTGCCATCTTCGATGACATCGACGAAGCCGTGAAGCTTCTCTAGGCGCTCATCAAGCGTCGACTCTTGACTGTCTTCGACACGCTCCCATTCGCCCGCTTCACGGGGAACAAGGCGTACTAACAAGTCAAGGCCGCAAGCCTGAACAACGCGGGTGAGTACGTCGACCGACGGGGACATGTCTGCAGACTCCCAGCGGGCGACATTCGGTTGGGCCGTGGAAATACGCTCGGCAAGCTCGGCCTGGGTAAGACCGGCACGACGACGTGCTTCTCGGATCAGATGACCTCCATGCATGGGAATTAGAATACGTCAACGGACCTTGCTTCGCTAGTGCAAAGCTGATCGTTTACTTTTCTGAAACCGAGCTTTTTCTTGCTCCCAGGGATTATTAACAATTCTCAGACGTTCCACTCATAGTGAGCGTGCTGGAAAAGAGGCAAAAGTGCAGGCTGGAAGCGTTTTGAACGTTCCGTCTAACTGGCTTTGGCGCCAGACACCGTTAACTGACGGAACCGCAATTGTTTTCGATATTGATGGCGTGTTGTCGAATGCCGACGGCCGTCAGCACTACATCACCGCACCCAAGCGCCAGTGGAAAGAATTCTTCGGGGCATGCGGTCAAGACAAAGTGATCGAAGAGACGAGCCGATTGCTCGAGCTAATCGCCGGCGACGTCGCCGTCATCTTGCTGACGGGGCGTCCGCTCGCAGTGCAGGAAGCAACGGTCGAGTGGTTTGACCGAAACAACCTTCGTTGGGACCTTCTGATCATGCGACCAAGCGGCGATTACAACTCATCGCTCACTTTCAAGCAGCAGACCGTTCGTCGATTGAAGTCGATGGGTTTCGATCTGAAGCTTGCGTTTGAAGACGACCAACGCAATCAAGACATGTTCAAAGGTGAAGGCGTTCCGTGCATGTATGTGCACTCGGGTTATTACGACACCCGCGACGCAGACGCATCGCTTGGAGCACGCAAAGAGGCTTAAGCCTCTTTGCCCCCGCTAGTCCCTGAAGTTCTCGCCAGTCTCTTGGTTTGAGAGACTTCAGTCCCTGAAGTTCTCAGTCCCTGAAGTTCTCGAACTGCAACGGGATGTCGAAGTTGTGTCCTTTTAGCTCAGCGATTGCTGTTTGTAGGTCGTCGCGCTTCTTGCCGCTGACGCGGACTTGCTCGCCCTGAGTCTGTGAACTCACACCTTTGAGCCCGAGTTCTTTGATGAACTTGTTGATTGCCTTGGCTTTGTCGGAGTTGATGCCCGCAACGAGAGTCACCATCTGGCGGACGTGATCACGTGATGCCTCTTCGACCTTGCCGTAGTCAAGTGACTTGAGTGACACCTGGCGTTTGACCATCTTTTCTTCGAGCACCTGGATGACAGCCTTCAGGCGATCTTCGGTGTTGGACGACAACTTGATCTGGTTGTCGTTGAGCTCAATGGCCGAGTCTGTGTTCTTGAAGTCGAAGCGGGTGCCGATCTCGCGAGACGCCTGGTCTACGGCGTTACGTACTTCTTGCTTATCTATTTCAGAAACGACATCGAAGGTTGGCATGGACCTGACGCTAGCGCCCCCGCTTATGGAGGCTGATACCGCCGAAGCGGCCGGGCGGCCTCGATCGGGTTGCTATCCTCATCCCTCGCGGCTCGATACCCAAGCGGCCAACGGGGGCTGACTGTAAATCAGCTGGCTCTGCCTACGGAGGTTCGAATCCTTCTCGGGCCACGCCTGATGTCATAGACATCACAACCAAGAAGCCTCCAGACATCTGCTCTGGAGGCTTCTTGGTTTCTGAGCCCACTATTGACGCCGCCGTCTTCGTCGGCAGGGCGGATGGAACGTAAGAGCCGTTGCGGCGCCAAAAACGGCCCGTTCAGCGGCCATTGCGCGACAAGCGTGAGGGTGATGCGATTAGTGCGGCGGGTGTCGCATGACGCCTTGAGTAAATGCCTGACGCCTCTAATGCTGCGCCTTGCTTATGCGAGGTGGATGAAGCGGGTGACGATGAGTGCGACGGCGAGGACGCTGAAGGGTTGGATCACGATTGCCAGAACTCGTGCTGTGCGCGCGGGCTCGGCGGGGCGCAGCGAGCGGAAGACTTCTTGCTCAATCACGGCAATGACCAATACGGCAACGGCGATGAGAGAAAGCCGTGTGAACGAAACGAAACTGTGTTGCGCCCAGAACTCTTGCAGGGCGGTCGATGTAGCGCTTGTCATTCCTGCTTCTCGCTGACTTGTGACTCGGGAATGCGGATGCCCAGCAGACGAGCGATAACGCCCGATGCCGTAATGAGCGTGAGTATCACGGCAGCTGGCGTCGAGTGCAGTTCGTGAATCGACAACAACAGCTGCGCGGTGAGCACCGAGCACGCAACGCTAAGGCCAATCATCAAAATCCAGCGGACTGCAGTGTCAAAGCGGTTGATGATCTGCACGAGCCCCGAACCGGGCCCGAACAAGAAGAGAAATGCGGCGCACGCGGGTCGTGCTGAAAACGAAATGTTCGTGATGATGATGAGTCCACACACGAACGCAGCCACATTTATGACTGGGATAAGTGCTTCGCAGAACAGAGTCCATCCGTCGCGTGATGGTGATGTTGGCGTTGCGATGGCGGCAGTATCGCTCATAGTTGATCTTTCGGGGTGAGGATCTGTGCACGCGAATTTTGATAGACGATCGTGTACTTACCGGTCGCCATCAATCGGTCGATGATGCTTTGTGTCCAGCCCGGCGCTTGGCCTTGCATCATTTGTGCAAAGTTCTGCTGACTCTGTGTTGCTAGCAAGAACGTTCGCTCGCCGTTCTCGCTTACAAGCGCGCCCGACACCGCTGCAACATCATCAGGGGGCAAGACGTCGTCGCCTAGTGCACGGAATCGGTATTGCTCGATGTGCTCAGAACGCCACGGGATGTCTGAGTTGAGAGCAACAAACGTCGAACCCGGGGGAGCCATCTCGTAAAGCCGGTGCGCAGCGGTCAGCTCTTCTTGGTCGAAGTGTTCGAATGACTCGTTGCCGTAGCGAGTCAAAAAGAACACGGGCAGCAGACCGATGATGATGACCGACACGATTGCAGTCGTGCGCATGCCCCACTTCTTTGCGTCGGGCGCGATCGCGGATGCTGCGAGAGTCACGGCAAAGGGCAAAGCGAAGAGGTACACGCGTAGAACGGCTTCACCGCCATAGGCCTGTCCGCCCAGCACTGAGAATGGCGCAATGAAGCCGACGAGACACAGCACGTCTACGCGACCGCGGCGCAGGCGACGGATGAAACCAAATGCAGCAGCGAGCCAAACCGTTCCTGTTAGCAACAGTCGTGTGTAAATGACGGGGATGTGATTGGGATCACCGGCGACGCGGTTGCTCACACCTTGATCGACGACGCCACCGACCTTGCCGACGTCGCCAAACAAGTTACCGAGCTGGCCTTGCCAGAACGGTGTTGCTGCGAAGCTGATCCACACGAACACACCGACAATCATCACGATCGGAATGGTTCGTAGGTTGACTCGGTCGAGAAGTACGAGCCCCAACGTAAGGATGATCAAAAAGAATGGTGTGAGTTGGTGGCTCACCACCGAAGCGGCGTAGAGGATGACCAACGCACCAACAACGCCCGCCTTTTGTCGACCGCTGATCTGCATTGCCGGTGTGTCGCTGGGAGCAAGGCGGAAGCGTTCGAGTCGCGCCGTGAGGCGAGGTAGGCGACGACGAAACACGGGAGCAACTGTTTGGTTTGCCCACACGGGCACCAAACCGTTGTCGGTGAAGAACACACGCAACATCACTGCCATGAACGACAACGCAATCAGGTAATTCATACCTTGGGGCGAGTAGTAATCCTGCCCGACCCAGTTCAACAGAAAGAACAAAAGTGTGGCGAGCCAGCACGTGCGTGCGGGTGCTCCGGTACTGCGGGCAACGAGCCAAATCGGGATGGCGAAACCGAGGTTGAAAACCAGTGGGGCGTATTCGAGCACGGCGGATTGATTGGTTGTGCCGCCCAACAAATTGAGCATTGCGCCGCCCGCAAAGAAACCGGGCCACACCATCCGGGCGTCGTAGCCAACGAGCACCTCACCTTTTCGTTGGATGTACTCGATAAAGCCGGCGTGCACCCATGTGGTTGGGAGGCGCGCGATGTCTTCGGTGTAACTCGTGAGTCCGTAAAGCAACACGATGATCGTGAGCAATTGAATGGTGAGAATTGGGCGTATCAACGTCTCGCGCCGCAGTACGGCTATGAAGCTAGCGAGAACAAGAGCGACGCCGACGAGGTAGCCGGTGGGTAGGGCGGAGATCAGACCGAGAGCGTCGGAGTCGTCGACATTCAGATTCTGCGCGGAGACAACAGCGAGCGCTGCCCCGCAAGCAGTCACCAAAAGAAAAAACGCGGGCGCGAAGGCGTCTCGGAAAGAAAGTTGGGGGTGCCTCATGTCGGGGTGTGCATGTAGTTCAGAGGGATCTAGTTAGGGAGGTTTAGTTGGGGGGAAATTCCACGAGTTCAGATGACTTCAGCCGCGAGGAAACAACGGGTGATATTTCGTGGGTCATTAGGTCGAAGGTACCAGGCCATATCGTTCAAACGCATGCTCGCTGTCGGTCCTCCTTCGTGCTCCCCACTACCAGGGACTTTGAAGAGTTTTTCAGGTCCTCCGATAGCCTGTTGTGAAAGCGGTCTGAGAGTCGGGCCAGTTTTGTCCTTACTTTGATTGCGCGGCCCTGCTGGGTTGCCGATCATCAGGCGGGAAGAAATCGTAAGAACAGGAAAAGTGTGAGCATCGCTCGGACGCGCGTTCACGGTAACGGTGAACCAGAAGAAGAACACCACCAGGCGAAACACGCCCAACGACGTTTGTTCTTCGACGCGTACGCACTGACCGCCAGCACTGTTTCGAACGCAGCGGCTGGATTTGCGAGCTACGTAATCTCAGCGCAGCTGTTCCCTGGCGAAGTGGTTGGCCAGGCCGCAGCGATGAGCGCCGCAATGCTGCTGCTGTCAGGCGCCTCGCAACTCGACCTCGCCAACGCGCTCCACAGGTTCTTGCCAGGATCGGGCCGTTCGGCGAAGCGTTTGGTTCTTGGCAGTTACGCAGCGGTCGCTGTTGTCAGCCTCATTTTGGGTTCGCTGTTCGTTCTGATCTTTGGCGCCAACATCTTTGGACCCGACCGTGGCTGGGAAGCCGTTTGGTTTGCTGGTGCGGTTGCCGCGTGGTCGCTGTTCAATCTGCAAGACCAGGTGCTGATGGGCATGGGCTCATCGCTGCTTGTTCCGATAGAGAACACACTTCACGGACTGGCGCGCGTTGGTTTGCTGATCGCGTTTGTTGGTGGCGGTGCGTATGCCGTGTTTTCCACGTGGATCATCCCTGTTCTCGTTCTATTGAGCGTCATCAGCGTTGTGATCGT
>JBGAQY010000039.1:0-19501 GCA_044220495.1 Acidimicrobiales bacterium | reverse complement strand
GAGGCTGCCTACATGGCTCCTGTGCAAATGGGTTCGCCCAACAACGTTCTTGGCAAAGAACCAGATGCGTTTCCCAAGTGGCGTTCGGCTTCAACTGCCGTCGGACCAACACAGTTCTTCTTGAACGTCGCTGGGTCAGGAATGGACAAGGAGTTTGGTGATCGTTGGCACACCGGCAGCTGCGCGCTCGGCCACGACATATGCGGGCCGGGTAAGGCAGGGCCAAAGTCGAATCTCGAATATGACGCCGACGGAGCAAAGTTCACCGTTCAAGTGGATCAAGGCGTAACCGGCCAACTTGCAATCGAAGCCTTTGACGCGCTCAAGACAGACGTGGGTGACAAGTGTGATCGTTCAAACTTGGCCGCTGTATACGCCGCAACACATAACCCGATCTACCTTCCCGGACCGTCAGATCTATGCGCTGGTGATGATCTTGAAATGAACCCACCACCGAGCACCACGACATTCGAGATCGACAATTCTGCTTGTCCGACATTGGTGTTCGACTCGTTACAAGGGAGCGACGCTCAGTGGGTGACAACACTCAGCACACCAAGCCCGCTCGTTACTGCCCCGGTTAACTCTTTTAGGAAGTGGAGTCGGCTTTGCACAATCGACATTCCGGCGAGTGCAACCAAGCGGACGTTCACCATAAGTGTCAAGCAATCGGAAGGCGCAGGATCGCCCAACCTGTTCAGTTTGCGCGCCGGACTTCTCAAGGGCGGAGTTCTCGATGTGACGTCTACTCAACACGTTCACATGACAGGTGCGGGTCAGTTGGTCGTCAAGACGAACGACACCAACTCAACCTTGCTGTTCTCGCTAGCAAAGCTGGGGCCGACTGCCGCCGGTCGCACTATTCACGTCGAGTTGTACGACATTGCCGACTCGACTACTCCCGTGCAGAGTCTCACTCTCTACCCGTCGGCCGACACAACAGACGGAGGTGCACCGCTCGGGCGTTTTGCATGCACGCATAACCCGCCGGCCGGCGGCCTCAAATCGAAGAAATCATCTTGCGTTGTATACGGACTCAATCGCGCGCAATACAACGGACGCGTCTCATCTTTCGACGTTGAGATACCTCCCGGCTACAACTGCGACTACAAGTCATCAACGGGCTGCTGGATTCAGATGAAGATCGAATATGGGGCAGGCTCGCTTCCGCAAGACACTTCGAGCTGGAGCGTTGACGCGAAGGGAACACCCGTGCGTCTCTACAACAGCTAGCCGCCGGACTTGCTCTTACTAGCGCCTAAGCGCCAGACCCCCGCTCAACAGCGCTTCATTGACGCAAATGGGGTGTCGTCGGTACCCTCGAATTACTTCCCCTCTCAAGGTTTTTCGTGGACGTCACAAAGCTCGCAAAGACAAAACTTCACGCTGTTCAAGCTGCCGTATCGGTGGTTTCAAAGCCCGTCGCCGAAAAAGTGATGGCAATCAAGCCAGTCGCTGCTGTGACCGATCGCGTCGTGCGATGGGCCGACGCAAACCCCGGCAGCGTTAAGGCACTAAAAGCGGCGGCCCTGGGCGTGGCGGTCGTTGCTGGCCTACCTGCCGAAGCAGCTATCGCAATCGGCACGGGCGGACTCGCCGCACCAGCCGTAATCGCAGCCAACTTCGGCGTCATTTCAACGGCATTAGGAGCGCAGCAGCTCGGCAGTCAAATGGCCGTTGTAAGTCGCGAGCATCAGCACGGTGCCGCGCAAGATCTGTCGACAACTCCCAACAAGCGCGCCGACCGCGTCGGTCTGACTGGCCAATCGAATGAACAAGGTCGAGACATCTCGCAAGGCGCCGAACCGACATTGCACTCGGGTACTTGGTACACGCTTCCCAAGGGCGGAGAGCTCGACCTGCGCGATGGTTCAACCCCCTCGACACTTCCTGTCGACACAAAGGTTTTGCCGCTCGGGGAGACGAGGCGCGGCGCACGTGCGTCGATAACCGACGCGAGTGAGGCGAACGTCTTGACCCCCGGGGGTTCAATCGAGCGGGTGGGAGGCGGACCTGAAGGTATTTCCATTAGCGCCGAAAACGCACACGCCGTCTCGGCTCCCCGCCTCAGCGCGGAACGCGCGCCCGTCGAACGCGACACCAGTCGCACGTTGTCACGCTCTTTCGACCACGGTCTCGGCCGCGGTCTCTAACTCCGCCGACCCTTCTGAATGCTCGTTCTTTAGGCACCGCCACAAATGAGCAGAAGATCCGACCTCAGGCACGGACTCCCTCGACGATCAGAGCGAGACCGAAGAGCACGAAGAGCACCGCCGCACCGATCGCTATTGCACGTTCGGGCAATTTCGAGCCGAGCATCTTGCCCACACCGATAGCCAACGCATCAGCAGCGACCATGCCGAGAGTTGAACCGAGCCACGTGCCAACCAAACCTTCAGTCGTTGCCAACGTGATTGTTGCCAACATTGTTTTGTCGCCTAGCTCCGCAAGAAAAAACGCTCCCGCCACTGCAAAAAAGACTGATCTTGCGAGCTGTTTACTGCGATCTTGTTCTGCTTCATTGAGCTTGTCTCCACGGATTGTCCATCCAGCGAATGCAAGAAACGCAATGCCAGCAACGATGTTGATCGGACCCGTAGGCAGGGCAACAGACACGATCGCACCCAAGGCAACCGACACAGCGTGCACGAACGCCGTCGCCGCTGTGATGCCCAGAAGAACCGGAAGCGCTTTGTAGCGAGCAGCAAAAGCAAGTGCCATCAACTGACTTTTGTCACCGAGCTCGGCGACGAAGATGATGCCGAAACTCAAGAGGAATGCGTGCATGGGAGCCTTTCTGTTCAGTGTCCGACAGAAAGCGACGCACGCTTCGACCGGACACAAATGTGTCTGATCGAAGGTCTCGTCCGCCTCAGAGAGGCTCGATAGGCCGGGGTTCATCGCCCAGTGTGTCGACCGATCGATTGGGAACTACTCCCCTTCGTCTCAAACACGTTAGTGGAATGACGCAGCTAGTTGATGCCCGCCGTGAACCAGCACCCAACTTATGCAACTAACGTCTGGACGTTCGCGAGGCTTGCTCGCGTTTCGCAATAGATGTGCAATGTCGTTGACTGCAAATGTCTATTGCCCGTTGTACTCGCGCCCTGTACTCATTTAACGAGGCGCGTTTTTGTTTGTTGATATGAGGTGCAAATGCTTGGTAATTACGGTCAGTCGAGTCAGCTAGTTGTCGGTATTCAACGAAGACTCGCTAGTAAGAAGGGCCGTGTTGCCGTTGCGATGACAACGCTTACAGCGCTCGTTGCATACACAGCATCAACGATGCTTCCGTCGGCACAAGCACTCAGCCCCACGGCTTCGCAGTACACAACATCTGATTTCGTCATGCAGGACTACTTCGATCGCACGATCGGTTCAGGCCTTGGCAGCGCTTACCAAGGCGGTGACTACCGAGTCATCTCAGGCAACTTCAGCGTCGGCAATTCCGAGGCAAAGGTCACATCACTTGCGGCTGGGCAAACGGCGAAGGCCGTACTGCCATCGGTCAGCGCTGCCGACACCAGCGTGCGTAAGAGTCTCATTGTTCCCAACGTCAACGCTGGCACTAACGGTTTGTGGGACGCAGTAGAGATGCGTTTCCAACCTGATGCAACGAGCTATCGCGCCAAGGTCGCCATCCTCAATGGCGGACAAGTTTCTGTGGGCCTCAGCCGTGTCGCAGCGGGCAAGACAGAAACAGTTCTCGGTTCAAAAACTGCTGGCTTCAGCATCAAGTCAGGCCAGAAGGTTCGATACGAAGCCCGAGTAGTTGGCACGTCTCCCGTGAGCTTGGCCGTGCGCGCTTGGCTCGACGGCACTGCCGAACCGGCGTGGCAACTCGTTGCATCCGACGCATCGACCGCACGCATCTCGACTGCCGGAGCACTCGGTTTGTGGTCATACGCGTCGTCAAGTGCACCGACACCAATTACGTTCTCGCACTCAAGCTGGCTCGCATCGAAGCTCGTTGCCCCGGCGACAACTCCAACGACCACACCGTCTACAACTGCGGTTCCGCCAACGACTCCAACAACGGCAAAGCCAACGACAACTACAACCACAGCGAAACCAACCACCACGACAACGAAGGCTCCCGCACCACTGCCTTCCGGCGGTGACTTGCGCAACGTTGTTAACAGCACAGCGGCCAACGGCACCGTGTCGTTTGGCACCGGGGTGTTTACATACAGCGACTTCGTGCCAAACCCGTGGGGCGTCGAGCTGAAAGGCCGCAACCTAGTTGGGGCCGGAGTTGACAAGACTGTGTTGCAGATGAACACGCGCACGTCAACGAAGGCTGGAACCGTTCCCACTGCATCAATGACGACAAACCAGTTGTCACTGTTGATGGTGACGGGCTCACCAACAATTAGTGGGTTTACGTTGCAAGGCACAGACCAGGGGCACTTGTACAACGGCCTTCGTGTGTCGCAGACAACCAACGCACGGGTCAGCAACGTAAAGGTTGTTCGCATCCCTGGCAACTCTGCATCGCCGCCAGGCGAAACGTTCGGAATCAATGACTACCGAAGCAACGGCAACGTGTACAACAACATTGAGGTCGACGGTGCTGGCGTTGGTGCCGCGGCATTCGGTATCAACAGCTCGTCGAACATCACGATCAACGGCCTGTACTCACACGACAATCCATACAGTCACGCCATCACGTTCTGGCAGACCAACAACGGCACTGTGAATGACCTTGTTGCCGAGAACAACCACAAGACGTTCAACTTTGAACAGAACACTGGAACGTTCAACATCAATCGTCCGAAGTTCGGCACCTCACTTGTCGGCACCGACCTGAGCGTGTTCTCGAATATTTCGAGCAACAAGATCATCATCAGTGATCCAATCCTTGCCCCCGGACAGAAGGTCCGCATCAGGCCATACATCGGCGCAACCGCATACGGCGGCGTCAACAAGCAAGTGAAGAGCGATATCAAAGTGCTCGTCAACGGAGTCGACCGCACCGCCGACCTCGTGCAATGGCAGTAACTAGCTAGCTCAGATGCGGCGCATCAGACGGCCAGACATGGCCAATTGATGTGCCGGCTTAACAACAACGAGCGCTCTCGGCTCAACGGATAGTGCATCTGGCAACAGACCACCCGGGCGCCGAGCGATGTGTTGTGCTTTGCGCACATCGTGCGTGAGCCAAACCAGCCAAAGTCAGAGCGCAATTCCGGCACGTGTTTCAATGATCGCAACATGGTTAGTGACATGCATTCTCGGATTGAGCACTCGAGACACATTCACGTGGTCGGGTCTAGTGGATCAGGTAAATCCTCATTGGCACGCAAGCTTGCTACTGAGAAAAACCTGGGGTATCTCGAGCTCGATGACATCAATCACTTGCCCGGGTGGACTGAGCGCTCAAACGAGAGCTTTCGTTCTGAGCTGACGCGGCGACTGGACGAGGCCGACGGTCGGTACGGCGGCTGGGTGTTAGACGGCAACTACTTCAGTCGCGCCGAAGACATTTACCGAGACCGCGTAGATTGCGTTGTGTGGCTTGATTATCCGCAGCGGTTGATCATGCGCCGACTTCTGCTGCGTTCGTTGCGCCGAGTCGTACTGCGACAGACGCTCTGGAACGGAAATCGAGAACGCATCCGAAGCCTTCTGTCTCTTGATCCTTCGAAGTCCATTCTGATGTGGTCGAGGACGCATCACGAAACACTGTCGGCTCGTTATGAGAAGTTCGCTGCCGCTGATGCTCGATGGCTTCGTGTTCGGTCGCCACATGAGGCGGCGACACTGTTTCTCTGAGCCCAGATGACGTGTTAAGAATTTGCCGAATAGTTAACACGTCGCAGGCGTCATGTTAAGTCGCTTTACATGTCTGACCTGCGGCCACATTGCTGCAGTTGGCGCCGCCACTCTTCAAGCCGGAAACGGGAGTGCTGAGCACCGTGCTACCGTTTGTGGCGTTGACTAGGCGTTCAAAGACGCAGGTCAAACCACTAAACCAGCGCTCGTAGCTCAACGGATAGAGCATCTGACTACGGACTATCTGAGACTTAGCGATATGCAGCCCGCCCTTTCGCAGGTCGCCTCTGAGCGAAGCGATCCAATCAGATGGTGTAAATCCATCGAATTACGCAGTTGTAAAACCTTGAAATCATATTGATGTAATTCAAGGTTTTGGCTATAACCTTGAATTTGTGAATTCAACCGAACTAAAAGATTCACCTATCGGGCGACTGGTGACGATCCGAGGCTACGACCCGCGTTTTCAAGAAGACTACGAATGCGAGGCGTTTGTTCCCGACTTCTTGCCAGCGGAAGTCGAGCTTGCGTCGAAGACGTTCGGCGCAGTCATAGCGGCATCAAGCGCTGTTGCTAGAGCAGACGAAGCGATTGCGTTGCTACCTAACCCAACGCTGCTAGTACGACCGGCGATACGGCGAGAAGCAGTAAGCACCTCAGCCCTTGAAGGCACCTACGCAACGCTCGACGAAGTTTTGATTGCCGACTTTATGAAGAGCGACGACATGACGCCGTCGCAACTTGAAGTCAATAACTACGTTCGTGCAGCGGAATACGCATGGAAATGGGTGCAAGAGCGACCAGTAACTCTTCAATTTTTGGAAGACCTGCAATCGATGATTGTCAACGGCACTAGAAGTGACGGCAAAGACGCCGGGCAGCTTCGTACTACGCAAGTTTTCATTGGAGCTGAGAACAAACGTGTAAACGAAGCTCGTTTTGTTCCGCCGCCACCCGGGGACGTTCTGAGAGACGGGATGCTGGATTGGTTGAGTTGGTTTGGCGTCGACAATGGCATACCCGCAGTCATCAAGTCTGCCCTGTCGCACTACCAGTTCGAAACACTCCATCCGTTTACCGACGGGAACGGACGACTCGGACGTTTGCTTGCGATATTGCAGCTTGTGTTGAACGGCGATCTTCGAGCTCCAGTAGTCAATATCTCGCCATGGTTGGAACCGCGACGCACCGAATACCAAGACCACCTTTTCCGTCTAAGCGCTACTGGCGATTTTGATACTTGGATGGAATTTTTCGCTACTGCCGTACAGGTTCAAGCGACTGACTCAATCACCAAGGTGGGCGCGTTGCGCGCCCTACAAGATGAATTGGTAACGAAGGTCAAAGCGGCACGCGTCCGAGGATCGGCGATTGATATCGCGCGTGACCTAATCGGTCTTCCGGTTCTCAACGTGCGTGCTGCGGCCGATATCGCAAACGTCAGTTACGAGTCGGCCAACAACGGCGTTGCCAAGTTGGTCGACCTCGGCATGCTTCATCAGTATGGAGACTCAAGGTACGAAAGATTGTTCGTCTGTGAAGACGTTCGTCGGATTATCAACTCGTAGAGGCGGTGGGCCCGAAGTGTTGAGTAATGAGGTGAATAAGCGCTGTGCTAACGTTTTTTGGTCTTGCCGTTACCAATAACCGCAGGTCAGCTGCCATAAACCAGCGCTCGTAGCTCAACGGATAGAGCATCTGACTACGGATCAGAAGGTTGGGGGTTCGAATCCCTCCGAGCGCACAAATTTTTTCCTGGTCAGAGCGTTTTCGGCTCGCTGCCAGTGTCGCCACATCGGGTCTGACAGCAACCCTGACAGCAACGACACTTTCCGTGTTCATGTGAAAGTCCGGTACATGCTTGACGCGGTGGCTCCGGCAGGCACCTGACATTTTCAAGACGCGGCTCCGGTAGCTGGGCGACACTGGTTCCGGCACCTGAACGACACCTCCTGTTGGTTGTTTTGCCGACCACCTGCTCCTTGGCTGGGTTCGTTACCTGGTCAGAGGAGGCCGTCCCGTGCTCGTGGAGTTGGCAGCAGTGGAACAGCGATACAAAGCAGTTAGGGAAGTACTCGACGACGGAGCTCGAGTGAGCGACGTGGCGCTCCGCTATGGCGTTGCCCGTCAGACCGTGCATGACTGGCTGCGTCGCTATGTAGAAGGCGGCATGGGCGGACTTGCTGATCGAAGCTCGAGGCCTGCGCGATGCCCGCACCAAATGCCTGTTGTGATCGAAGCTCACGTTGTTGAACTTCGTCGGGCTCATCCTGGCTGGGGACCGCGGACGATCAGAACACAGCTCGTGCGTGAAGGTTGCAACCCTGTTCCTGGGCGTTCGTCGATCTATCGAGCGCTGATTCGCCATCGCCTCATTGAACCGAACCCACGGCGGCGAAAACGAGATGACTACAAACGCTGGGAACGAAGTCGGTCGATGGAGTTGTGGCAAACCGATGTCATGGGTCGCGTCAAAATTGCTGACGGCACAGAAGCTTCTGTTGTCACAGGCATTGACGACCACTCCAGATACTGCGTAATTGCCAAAGTGGTTAAACGAGCAACCGCCCGACCTGTTTGTGAAGCACTGGCTGAAGCATTTAAGACTCACGGCGTTCCCGACGCGGTGTTGAGCGACAACGGCAAGGTCTTCACTGGGCGATTCGGTCTCAGCAAGAGTCCAGTCCTCTTCGATCGACTCTGTCATGACAACGGCGTGCGGCACTTGCTCACCGCTCCTTATTCGCCGACAACCACGGGCAAGATCGAACGACTCCATAAGACCATGCGCTCTGAGTTCTTCAACGGGCGAGTCTTTGACAGCGTCGAACATGCCCAACTGGAGCTTGATCAATGGGTCAGGCACTACAACTATGAGCGCCCCCACCAAGGGATTGGTGACGTTGCGCCGATCGAGAGGTTCGAACTCGCTCAACCAGTTCGCATTGAAGTCACCTTGCCAGGTGATGACGAACCAGGCGATGTTGAGCCGATGGGTGTTGGGGTGTTCACAAGACAAGTGACCCAACACGGAACAATCAGCATTGCAAAGTTCAGATACAACGTCGGGCGCTGGTTGGCTGGCGAGACCGTGTTCATTTCGCCCCACGACGGTCTTATTGATATCTCCCATCGAGGAGTCATTGTCGCCACTCATGTTCAACAGCATCCGGTTGATCATCACGTGCGGCGGATGGGAAACCGCCGACCAAGACCAGCAACCATCGGCGAACCAGTTCTTCGTCGCGCTGACAACAACGGTACTGTCAGCTTTGCCGGCACCAATTATCACGCTGGCAAGAAGCACGCACGCAAGACTATTGAGGTCGCACTCGTTGGTGACATCGTCCAACTCGCAGTCAACGGCCAAGTCGTCAGAGCTCATCAAGCCCACCACGATCGAACAAAAGAACACGGAGCCTTTGCCACACCCAGGGGCAGACCACGCAAGAACACCGTCGCCTAGGAGCCGGAGTCATGTCGTTCACCTACCGGAGCCACTTTGTCGTCCGGGTGGCGGGACTTGACACACTTTCCGTGTTCATTAATCGCCCTCTCTGTAGGCACGATCGATGAGACTCGCTGCTTCGTGATGACGCTCCGGAATCATGTCGACGTAGATCTGCTTGGTGACCTGATCCGACGAGTGACCGAGCATCTCTTGAATCTCTTTCCAGTCGATGCCCAACGCTCGAGCGACCGTCGCTGCGGTGTGTCTGAGCGCATGCGGTCCGACGCTCGGCAGTCCAGCTTTCTTGCACGCCGCGTTCATGAATCGGTTGAAATTGCGAGGATCGATGAATTTGCCGAGTGGACTCGGGAACACGAGATCGTTCTCTTGCCACGCTGGGCCCAACTTGACGCTGTGCTCGTGTTGCCGTTGTCGATGCGGCGAAAGCTCGTCAATGCACGCGATCGCTGCAACAGCGGGTGAGCCGACGCCGTTTCGTGTCAAGAAGTAGGCGATCAAGCCGTCTGAACAGGACCTTTACCGACTATCTTGACGCCCAGGTGGAGCGTTCTAGCCACTTGGAGAGCATTGATCGCGACCGAAGGGGTCGCCGGGGAGAAGCGAATCTTGATTACCGGTGAGTTGAAGTCGAAGATCGATGCGATTTGGAACGACTTCTGGTCCGGGGGCATCGCCAATCCCCTTGAGGTGATGGAACAGCTCACTTACTTACTGTTCATCAAGGGGCTCGACGAGGCACAGACCCGCGAGGACAACAAAGCCAACACCACCAAGTCCGCCATCGAGAATCCGATCTTCCTCGATGGCGAGTTCACTCCCGATGGCTTGGCGCTAGGTCGTCCATACGGCGACTTGCGTTGGAAGAATTTCAAGAGTCTTCCGCCTCGCGAATTGTACGACCTAGTCGACAAGTATGTGTTCCCTTTCATTCAGCAACGCGCAGCCGACAGCACACATGCAACGCACATGAAGGGTGCGCGTTTCACAATTCCCACTCCCAACTTGCTGTCAAAGATCGTTGACGCCTTGGACGAAATTCCGATGCAGCATCGCGATACCAAAGGCGACGTCTACGAGTACATGCTCTCGAAGATCGCGAGTGCGGGGCAAAACGGGCAGTTCCGCACTCCACGCCACATCGTCCAATTGATGGTCGAAATGACGGCGCCCAAGTCAAACGACATTATTTGTGATCCAGCAAGTGGCACATGCGGCTTCTTGGTCGCAGCAAGCGAGTACATCCGCCACAATCACTCACGCGACTTGACCGATCCCAAAGTCGCCAAGCATTTCTCGAACGACATGTTCCACGGCTACGACTTCGACGGCACCATGTTGCGAATCGGCTCGATGAACATGCAGCTTCATGGCGTTCAGAACCCAAACATCACGTATCGCGATTCGCTTTCTGAGGAACACGGTGACGACACCGAGGCCTACACGCTCGTCCTCGCCAATCCGCCATTCGCCGGTTCACTTGACTATGAGTCAACCGCCAAAGACCTTTTGCAGATCGTAAAAACGAAGAAGACCGAGCTGCTGTTTTTAGCGCTCTTCATACGGATGCTTAAGCCCGGTGGCCGTGCGGCCGTAATCGTTCCCGATGGTGTGTTGTTTGGCTCCACTGCTGCACACAAAGCGGTGCGTCGGATGATTGTCGATGAACAGAAGCTCGATGGCATCGTCTCGCTTCCTTCAGGTGTGTTCAAACCATACGCAGGCGTGTCGACAGCGATACTTCTGTTAACAAAGACAAACTCAGGCGGCACCGACAACGTCTGGTTTTACGACGTGCAGGCCGATGGCAGGAGCCTCGATGATAAGCGCACGTTGCTGCTGTCGGAAGAGAAGAGTGGCGTGCTCGCTGAACTGACCGAGGAAGAACACAGCAAGAACAACTTGCCTGATGTGTTGAAGCGGTGGAACGTCCGCGAAAGCTCCGAGCTGAAACGCGCGCGCACGGATCAGTCTTTCTGTGTTCCAAAGGCCGACATCACCGCAAATGATTACGACCTAAGCATCAATCGCTACAAAGAAATCGTGCTGGACGAAGTCGAGCACGAAAAGCCGGAGGTGATTCTTGACGAACTCGTAGCACTGGAAGAAGGAATCCAAAAAGGCATCGACGAACTGAAAGCAATGTTGGGATGACGGCAACGACAGTGCGTCCGTTGGCCGAGGTGTGCGAGATCACCATGGGTCAGGCGCCGAGCGGTGACACATACAACGATGCAGGACATGGTTGGCCACTCATTGCTGGAGCGGGGAACTTTGACGAAGGCCGAGTCAAACCGAAGAAATTCACGAGCGCTCCAAACGCCCGCTTGTGTGAGCCCGGTGACATTCTGATCGGAATTCGAGCCAGCATTGGCGAGCGCGTCGAAGCGGACGCGCGGTATTGCCTCGGACGTGGCGTTGCTGGAATTCGTGCCAAAGAATCGATCGATTCACGATTTCTTTGGCACTGGTTGGGATTCGCAGCTCCCCAACTCGCGGCAAAAGGCCGCGGAGCAACATTTCTGCAAGTCACGAAGTCGGACGTGGCAGAGCTTCAGGTTTCGTTACCGCCTATCGAAGAACAGCGGCGAATCGCAGCGATCTTGGATGCGGCCGACGCGTTGCGAGCAAAACGCCGCCAAGCCCTCGCCAAACTCGACACACTTGTGCAGTCGATATTTATCGACATGTTCAATAGCGGGACGAGCTTGAACGTTCCATTTGGGGATGTGGTGCAGGAATTTCGATACGGGACATCCAATAAATCTGGTCCGAACGGTGTGCCAACACTTCGGATTCCCAACGTTGTTGGTGGAAATGTCGACTTCGATGAAATTAAGCGTGTTCCGCTTTCAAGTGACGAGCTTGCCCGTATCGAGCTTTGCGATAGGGACGTCCTATTCGTTCGAAGCAACGGCAATCCCGATTACGTAGGTAGGTGCGCACCTTTTTCGCGCGAGACGACAAACAAGGCTGGCTTCGATGAGCCTGTCGCGTTCGCGTCCTATCTAATACGAGCACGGCTAAATACGCAGTCGATCACGCCATTATTTGCGTCGTCCTACTTCAGTAGTCATACGGGCCGAGCAGCTTTGAAGAGTAAGGCAAAGACTTCAGCTGGGCAATTCAATCTCAATACGGTTGGGTTATCGAGCGTGCCGATTCAACTTCCTGCACTTTCAGATCAACTCCGGTTTGAAGAGCGGGTCCGTTCAATTGTCGAGAAGCGGGCTGTATCTCAAATCGCGCTTCGTTCTTGCGACACGCTCTTTGCGGCCCTGCAACAACGAGCTTTTCGAGGTGAGCTATGAGTACCTCGCAGTTCGCATTCCTCCAACAAGAATTCAAAGACGAATTCGCGATGGCCGAACTGGCCGAACGATTTGCACTTTCGGAAGCGGGCGTGGCCGTCATCTACGCCCGAAAGACACTCGAATCAGGCGTCAAATGGGCATTCAAGCATGACCGTGCATTGCCGGAACCATACGAAGACTCCCTTAACGCTTACGTCAATGAACCGGCTTTCAAAGCGCTTGCTGATGGTCGAGTGTTCCGTGTCGCGAAGAAGATTCAAGTTGCCGGAAACAAGGCGGTACACGAATCCAAACCACCGACGCAGCTTGAGGCAGTCGAAATCATTTCCGCACTTTTCCAGTTCTGTTTCTGGTTGGCATTCACCTACGGGCGTGCGGAAAAGCCCGATGTCAAAGCCTGGTTTGATCCGAACGCGCTTCCCAAGTCTCCTACGCCGAAAGCAGCGCCGAATCTCGAAGAGCGCCAAGAACTTGAAGAGCGCTTGGCGAAGGAGGCAGAAGAAGCCGAAGCAGCGAAAGAACGCACGGCGCTCCTCTCTCAAACGGTCGAACAACTCGAAGAGAAACATGCTGCACTTGTTGCAGAGGTCGCACAAGCCAAGAAGCAAGCCGAGGCAATACCGATCGAAGCCCACGATTGGTCAGAGCAAGAGACTCGTGATTACAAGATCGACCTGCTGCTCAAAGAAGCCGGTTGGAAACTCACTGGTGAAAACAGTCGCGAGTTCAAAGTGCACGACATGCCGAGTGACTCGGGCATTGGGTACGTCGACTACGTGCTTTGGGATGACGACGGCAAGCCACTTGCAATAGTCGAAGCCAAGAAGACGAAAGTTTCACCTCGAACGGGACAGCAGCAAGCCAAGCTCTACGCCGATTCGCTGGAAAACGAAACTGGGCGGCGGCCAATCATCTTCTATTCGAACGGATACGAACACTGGCTCTGGGATGACGTCCAGCACATCCCTCGTCAGGTGCAAGGCTTCCTCACGAAGAGCGAGTTGCAGCTGGCGATTCAACGCAGAACATCGCGCGCCCCACTCGCCGCTCTGGAAGTGAACGCCAAGATTGTCGAGCGTTACTACCAGCACCGAGCGATCCGTTCTGTTGGCGAGCGATTCGATGTCGAGAAGCAGCGCAAAGCCCTCCTCGTTATGGCAACGGGGTCAGGTAAGACGCGAACCGTCATCGCTCTGTGCGACTTGTTGATGCGGGCTAAGCATGTGAAGCGCGTACTGTTTCTCGCTGATCGCACAGCCCTGGTTACTCAAGGCGTGAACGCATTCAAGGCTCATTTGCCTGACTCTTCTCCCGTAAACCTCGTAACTGAGGGCCAATTGGACGGGAGGGTATGTGTCTCGACCTATCAAACAATGGTCGGCAAGATTGACGAATACAAAGCTGACGGTACTCGTCGCTTTGGCGCTGGGCACTTCGACCTCGTCGTCATCGACGAAGCTCATCGTTCCGTGTATCGCAAGTACAAAGGCATCTTCGAGTATTTCGACTCGTATCTCGTCGGTCTAACTGCAACTCCGAAAGGTGACGTAGATAAGAACACGTACGACTTGTTCGATCTCGAAATCGGCGTTCCTACTGATGCGTATTCGCTCGACGAGGCGATAGCAGACGAATTCCTTGTGCCACCGCGCGCCGTCTCAGTTCCGATCAAGTTCCTTCGCGAGGGTGTTCGTTACGACGAACTGTCTGAAGACGAAAAGACGAATTGGGATGAATTTGATTGGGGCGAAGACGAAGATGGAATCCCACTCGACCCTCCGAAAGAAGTCGACGCCCCAAAACTGAATAAGTGGCTGTTCAACGAAGACACTGTCGACAAGGTGCTTGAGACACTGATGCGTGACGGCATCAAGGTTGCCGGCGGTGATCGCATTGGAAAGTCGATCATCTTTGCGAAGAACCAAGACCATGCCAACTTCATCTATGACAGGTTCTGCGCAAACTACCCACACCTCGACAACGGCAATTTCGCGAAAGTCATCACGCACGGCACCAAGTACGCTCAGAGCTTGATCGACGACTTTTCCAACAAGGAAAAGTCGCCGCACATCGCCATATCCGTAGACATGCTCGACACTGGCATCGACGTGCCCGAGTGCGTGAATCTCGTGTTTTTCAAGCGAGTGCGATCAAAGACCAAGTTCTGGCAGATGATTGGACGGGGCACTCGACTTTGTCCCGACTTGTTTGGGCCGGGCGACGACAAGGTCGGCTTCTACGTCTTCGACTTTTGCCAAAACCTCGAATACTTCAGTCAAGAGATGCTCCCGGCCGAGCACTCCGGCGGAGTACCGCTTAGCGAGCAGATATTCAAGGCGCGCCTTGAACTCATCCACGCGTTTGACAGCATCAGCGCTTTTGGTGACGAACGGGCGGAAGTTGCGAGCGTTCTACGAGACGCCATCGCGTCGATGAACGAGCAGAACTTCCTTGTTCGCCCTCATCTCGAACTTGTCGAGAAGTACCGAAAGAGCCAACCATGGGAATCGTTGTCGGTGGGTGACCTTGCCGCGCTCGCCGAACGCGTCGCTTCACTTCCGGATCAACTGGAGCCGGATAAAGAAGAGGCCAAGCGTTTTGACGTGCTGTTGCTAAATGCCCAACTCGGCGTATTGCGCGGCCAACCGTTTGAGCGACAGCGCAAGCAAGTCATTCAAATTGCGGGCGCCCTCGAAGACCAACAAGCGATTCCGGTGATCAAAGAGCAAATCGAACTCATCATCGACATCCAAAGCGATGAGTGGTGGGTGAACGTCAGTTATCCGATGCTCGAAGAGGCGCGGAGAAAACTGCGGTCACTCGTTCCGCTGATTGAGCGTTCGCGCAAGAAGCCCATCTATTCGGACTTCATCGATGAAATTGGCGACGGTGTCGAGGTTGACTTACCAGGCACTGGTGGCTCACTCAGCAGCAACGAGTTCGCCCAGTTCCGCAAAAAGGCAGCGCACTTTTTGAAGCAGCACCTCGCGGAGCCGTCAATCGTGAAGGTGCGAAATGGCGATCCGCTTTTGCCCGTAGATGTCGAGGACTTGCAACAAATTCTGTCGAGCAACGGAATCGGCGACGCGGAAACGTTCGCCGTTGCGAGCGGGCAGTCCGGCGGCTTTGGTTTGTTTGTTCGCTCGATTGTTGGAATGGACCGTGCCGCCGCAAAGCGAGCCTTTGCGGACTTTCTTGATGAGACTCGTTACAGCAAGAATCAGGTCCAGTTCATCAACTTCATCATCGACGAATTAACAGACCAAGGTGTCGTAGCGCCGAAACGAATGTACGAAGCGCCGTACGACGGCGTCGCACCGCAAGGGCCCGACGACATTTTCGTGCCAGGAGACTTCAACCGGATATTGGATGTTGTTGAGCGGTTGAGGAACGCAGCAGCTGCCTAATCGCTATTTGGAGGCACTAGATCCCGGTTATGGGATGCAATGCGAAACTGACCGAGTAGGTCATGAAGTCGATGTTGTTCGCGACTGAAAGCGCGCGGCGGACGCGCAGGTCATCTTCGAGGGCGATAATCAAGCCCTTGACTTGCTGCGAATGCTCCGCAAGCTCGTCTGTCACGTATCCCATGTAACGCTGAACTTGGCCAACAACCGAATCGCTCGCTCGCCCCTTCTTTAGTTCGACAACTAGCAATGTGCTCTTGTCTTTGCTGACCGCGAGGATGTCAATTGGTCCCGTGTCCGTAAGATATTGCTGTCCCAGGATTGCGCCTTCGTCGCTGAAAATGTCGTATTCCTTTGCGAGCGGCGTGTTGTTCCAATTCGCTACCAGGAAGTCTTCAAGGTGCTTTTCAAGTGCAAAGACGGAAGGGTCCTCTACGGTAGGTTCGGACACGGTGATTGACGCAACCGATGAGGCGGAGATGAGCGATTGAAGCTCCGCCGAATGTTTGCTCAGACTGAACGCCGTCATTATCGACCCAGCGGAGTTTCGCAAACCGTCGCTCATTGCTTCCTTGGTGATCGTTCCCTGCCATTGGACAGGTCGACGATGCGGTACGGAGGTTTCGAGGTGATACGAATATCCGCCTTTGACTTCGCCGACAGCGAATTCGCCGTTGCCTAACGGCATCACCACCATGTCTCCTCGACGCATGCCCTTTGCGACGACCCAAAGGTTTCCACATGCGAGACCAGCTGCGACCTTGGTCTTCTCCGGTTCGCGCTTCTGGTACTCGGGGATCATGACGTCGTTAAACGAACGAAAATCGTCGGTCAGCATGTCGGCGAGGTCGATGTCTGGAAACCACCCGACGCCGACATAGTTGCTGCCGTATGCATCGGCCGCGTATGCGTTAGCTTTACCGAGCCGCACCAGCCAGAAATTTGTCACCCATCGATCGTATGCCGGCTAGCTAAAGCGACTCGCGTTAGGCGATCGACGTCAAAAAAAATGGCAAGTGGAATGACCATTAAACCCGTTTAACGGACGACCAGCGTCTATAGAGAAATCGGCTCGAAATTTAACAGTGAGCCCGAAGAACGCCTCGTGAAAGAGTGGCGATCAGGGAGGCTCAATGAGAGACGTGCTCCCCGAGGGCGAACCATTCAGCAGCAGTCGAAATGGACGGCGACCGACCGTCGGCCATAGAGATGTCTGGACTTAGCCAATATCAAACGTTGCCCCCAACCATACAAACCCGCAGCTCACCGGGTTGGGCTGGCTGGGACCCGTTAGCTGAACCGACCGAAATCGGAGACTTGGTTGGTTGATGTGCTTTGCAGCAAACGCTGCGGGTGTGGCTCCTCGAAGTGAGCCGTGTGGTCGGAAGTGATTGTAGATGTGCTTCCAATTGCTCGTGAGCCACTGGGCGTGTTCGACCGATTCGAACAACTCCATGTTGAGAAGTTCGTCGCGAAAGATGCCGTTGTAGCTCTCTGCTTTTCCGTTCTGCCACGGTGATGCGGTGGATGGGTCCCCGATTCGAAAGTCAATCCCCTGGTGGCGAACACTCGGTTAGGCAGTCAATGGGAACGTCCTAAAGCTTTCCGAATCTTCTGTCGATGCCCATCGAGCCCCGGTTGAAAGGTTTGACTGCGGCCCCCGGAGGATGAATGCCGCAGAGAGTTGCAGAGTCGCGTTTGAATGTCCGTTCGATTGCGATCTTTGTGACAGCGTCGCTAGTTCTCTCACTAATACCGCTAACTCTTGAGGCGGCAATTAACAGCGCTCCCGCTGCAGCTGCGACTGGCGACATCACAACTATCGCCGGCAACGGTTCGAGCACTCCGATCTCCGGTGATGGTGGTCCTGCTACCTCTGCGGTGCTTGTTGGTGCGGACGACGTCGCGACTGATCGTGTTGGCAATGTCTACGTGTCGGCATCGAACCGAATTCGCAAGATCGACAGAAGTGGTGTCATCACGACGTTGCTCGGGCCGACGGGCAGCGGTGCACAAATAATTACATCCGCAACTCCAAAAGGCATGGCAGTCGCCCCCAATGGTGATTTGTATTTCACCGATCGCCTCGCCCACAAAGTGTCGCGGATTAGCTTGGAATCGCTAGGCCAACCCGGCTATACGCCGTTTGCGCCCGTTCTGACGACGTTTGCTGGTACCGGCACGGGTGGTTTCGCAGGTGACGGCGGTGCTGCTACTTCGGCGAATCTGAACGCGCCGAACGATGTGTCCTTCGACGCAGCAGGCAATGCCTACATCGCCGACTACAGCAACCGACGTATTCGTAAAGTGAGCACGTCAGGGATTATCACTACGGTTGCTGGCAACGGCAGCGCTGCACTTTCCGGAAATGGCGGTCCTGCTACTTCGGCGTCGATCAGTGTCGTGCTGTCCGTAGTCGCTGCGCCTAACGGCGACTTTTACTTCAGCAACATTGACAGTCTTGTCTACAAGGTTTCAGCGTCGACGGGAACAATGAACCTTGTCGCGGGCGCGTCGCCATTTGATGACGTGTTCACATCTGGCCCGACGCTGTTCTCTCTGGGCACCCTGGGTCGTTTGGCGCTAGACAGTTTTGGAAATGTCTATATCCCTTCCAACTACAAGGTCTGGAGGCTAAACGCAGCGTTAACTAACATGACAACCGTTGCAGGAAGCACCAACGGATACTCCGGCGACGGTGGTCCGGCAACGTCTGCTCAACTTCGCGATATAGCAGGCGTCAGTATCACGCAGAGTTCCGGCAACCTTGTGATTGCCGACCCTGGCAACTATCGAGTACGTCAGGTCCAAGCCACCGCACCGGTTTCTATTGCGTACATGCAGCCAGCACTTACGCCCGCCGAGACTTTTGGTGCGTCTAATCCTGCGCTCCAATGCGACAAAGTCCAGCAGTGCACTGACGACCCAATTAACACGGCCACCGGCAATTTCTGGGAAACCTTCACAGATGTTACCGTTCCTGGCCGCGGACCGGCGCTCAATCTCAGTCGCACTTACAACGCTCTCGGCGCATCAACCAACGGAGCGTTCGGCTATGGATGGACGTTCAACTATGGGATGAACATCTCCATTGCATCGGGCATTGCGACGGTCACGCAGGAAAATGGTAGCCAGACCCGCTTCGTGCAGGCTGGTTCGACATTCACTCCCGAGGCCCCGAGAACGCTTGCGAGTCTTGTACTCAACGGCGACGGCACCTACACATTTGTGCGGAAACTGACGACGACGTTCACCTTTGACTCTGCAGGCCGCTTGACTTCGATCAAAGATCTAAACGACTACACGACGACCGTTACTCGTCCGTCTTCGACTTCGACGGTTATCACCGACTCAGCCGGTCGCACACTTAGCCTCACGTTGTCGTCATCTCGCGTGACAGCGGCATCCGGTCCCGGTGGTTTATCGTCAAGCTACACCTACGACGGAGCGGGAAACCTCACCGATGTCATCGATGTCGGTGGCGGGCACAGCGTTTTCACCTATGACAGTTCTCACCGCATGCTGACAAAGCGTGC
>JBGAQY010000105.1:0-2247 GCA_044220495.1 Acidimicrobiales bacterium | reverse complement strand
GGGTTGTTGTCTTTGACCAGCAAGTTGTCAAACTTGTCAATGATGTTGATACCAACTGCTTTGAGGAGCCCCCAAATAACGACAACGGCCACTACTCCTAAAGCCGCATTACCGAGAAGCTCGGCAGTCGTAAAACCAGATTCGTCACCTCGGGCAAGCTCAACACGCTCGGTAAAGTTAATCATGATACTCCTTTCGTAAATCCATTCTGTCGAGCTATTGCCCGCTAGTCAACAAGAAAATCCGAGTTGAGCAGGCCTTTCGGCTCACAATGTGCCATTCAGAAGTGATGGGATCGGTCCGGCGATAAATAGCAACATCACTGGGGCAAGGAAGAAGATAATCGGAATGAGCATCGCTCCTTGGCGCTTCGTTGCCCGCCTCCTTATTTCTGTCCTGCGGTTGTCTCGCACGTCTTCGGATAATGAAAGCAGCGCCGCTGCGATATCGGCACCGCGTTCAGCTCCGCTTGCCAATAGTTTGTAGGTTCGCGCTGCGAATGGTTCCGGTGTTTGCTCAGCGAGGCGCATGAAGGCGCGGTTTGCCGACATGCCTCGAGCATGCAGCCGTAGCGCTTCGCTCAGTTCGTCGATGACTGCGCCGCGACCGCGTCTGACGAGCCGCTGAGCCGCAAGTACCGGCGAGCCGCTGGTCCGAAGGTAAATGGCTAGCAGTTGGTTGATTGTGTAGAGCTCGATTCGCATTCGCTCGCGTCGGCCCTCGATCTCTTTGCCGACGAAGGCCGTCTTGCGACTAACACCGATGAACGTGCCCAACAGAAACAGAGCGATTGCAGCTGCCGGCGACTTGACGAGGATTGCGCCCACGAGACCAAAACCGAGCCCCCATCCAAGGCCGCTACCAACTTGACGCACGCGGTACTCCTGTACGCGCACCGCCTCAGGCACCTCGCCCATGATGCGGGCTTGGCGGAGCTTAAGGAGCACGGCCTGGTCGTCGAAGGTTGCGCCGAACAAACGAGTGATTGTGTCGGTGAGTGATTCGACGAGCGGCCTGTACAAACGTGGAATGACGCCACCGATAGTCACGACGTCCTTGGCGTTGAGTGCGGCACGGTCTGGCGTCTTGCCTAGCAGCGAGCGGGCCGCCGCCGTATATGGACGAACGCGACCGGACAACTTTGTCGTTGGTTTTACGAACAGGCGCAGAAGCGACGCGACAAACACACCAGCGCACAAAGCGCCGAGCAGCCGGAGACCGATCAAGTCACTCACGATGATGCGTCAGCGGAAACCGCTGACCCTCCAAAGACTCGAGGTTCGTCCTTGTCTTTGCCGAGTTTCGCCAGCGTGAGCATGCCCAGCAAGCTCAAGATCGCACCGACGACGACTACGGCGATACCCGAACGCGACTTATAGAAAGTCGCGAAATCGGGGCTTGTGAACACAATCATGATGAGTACGGCCCACGGGATAATGAATACCGCGCGCCCATTGATTTTCTGCTCGAGCTGCGCCGAAACAATCTCCTCCTGCAGCTGCAGATCTTCGGTTGTGGCATGGGAGAGGTCTCGAAGAATATCGGTGACAATGCCTCCGCCGCGCTCGTGGGCAAGAATCAACACCTCGATAACACGATCGGAGGTCGGGTCGGAAAGTCGTTCGCGGATCACTTCCAAGGCCGGAACGACACCAAGCGTCGAGGCCATTGATGGAAATCTGCCAAACGCGGAGCGCAGCGCTTCGGGCCCCCGGTATGCCAGCGCAACCAGCGCACCGTGGAGAGACGCGTTCGATTCGATCGACGCAATGATTTCCATGATTGCGTCGGGCCAAGCCTGCTGCGTCTTCGCCATGTTCTTGATTCGCCGCTGGGAAAAATACGCGTGCGGTACAGCAACTGCTCCTGCTGCTGGGGCCAGGGCTACTACGGGGACGCCGGTGATAGCGGCCACCAGCGCCAAGGTGACCAGAGCAACAGCAGCAAGACCGCCGTAGTACTGCGCGGGGGAAAGTTCCAGTCCGGCTTGGTTCAACCAAATTTGTCGCTTGGAAACGTCAGATTTAGGTTTCGACGATTTAAAACCGAACTCAACGCGTGGGGCATTGCCGGTGACGAGGCCGACGATGAAAAAGATGAATACGCCAAAGGCAAGTGCGCCGAGCAGGATCATAGGTAAACCTGTTGACCCGACAGGATTCCACGAAGCGTGTAGCCCTTCGGCAGATCACGCTCGATTCGGTCTGCACAGGCAGGCACAGCGCCAGTCCACTCAAGCTGTTTACC
>JBGAQY010000104.1:0-2317 GCA_044220495.1 Acidimicrobiales bacterium | reverse complement strand
GGAAGCTTCTACTACGTCTACGGACCAGATGGCCTGCCACTTATGCAGATCAACGTCACTGATGATGCAACTCAGTGGTACGGACACGACACCCTTGGCGACACACGACTACTTGTAGATGCAGCAGCAAACATGAGTGCAACGTTCTCCTATGACGCATATGGCAACGTCACTTCATCAGGTGGACGCGTTGACACACCGCTTCGGTATAGAGGTGAGTATCAAGACAAAGAGACTGGCTTCACATACCTGCGCGCGCGTTATTACGACGCACAAACAGCACAGTTCCTAACTCGTGATCCGATCGTTGCTGCAACACGTGACGCATACGGATACACAGGCGGAGACCCACTGAACAACGTGGATCCAAGTGGGTTGTTCTGCATCACCGGCAAAGTGAAAGACAAATGCCGACCGATACAGAATGTTGCGAAGGGACTTGCTGACATTTCGAACGTGATTCAAATTGGCGCTGATCTCGTTGCTGTCGCAGGGGTGGGAGCTGCGGCAGTCGGAGCAGCGACAGCAGATCCTGCGCTGGTCGCTGCCGGCACGGGACTTGCGTCGGCTGCATTAACCGTCTCGCGAGTGGCAGCAGTAGTCAATACAGCTGCCACTTGTATCGGATATGGACTCGGACAGAAGTGCGTTGTTAACGGCGCTGTCAACTTCGCAACTGGGGGCTTGGCGAAAAAGGCTTCGGTTGATGCACTCGACCACGGCGCGAAAGCCGTAATAGGGTTAGCTGGCGATTTCGCCAATTGGGTAATCGACTACCAGCTGAACCAAATAAGGAACGGCAAACATCCCAACACGCAGTCTCCATGCCCGACACCGCCGACAACAGGATTGCCGTATGGACCTTACCCCCCTGTTAAATAGCGACAACCGCAACTTCTTCCTGTTCGGCGCCGTCATATTCGCCTCCGTCTATGTCGGCGGCTGGTGGATGTGGTGGAGTCTCGGCCCGACTGAAGAACGCAGACGTTGGAAACGCCAAATCGACAAGTGGAGCTCTATCGCAACAGCGGCGTGCTGCGTTGCCGCTGGTGTCGCTGAACTGTTCATCTTGCTCCACTGAACGCGCCGGCGATGCTTTGCCTACGCTTTTGGCTGACATCTCCGTGGTGGACGAGACGATCCGGCCGCTTGGCACGACTGGTTGAAGTGCGTCAGTGACGTCAAAGAGCGTGGCGCATGACCGAACAAGGAAGTTTTCGACTCCGTAGCGTGCTAACTATCCGAATGACGCGCTTGCGAGTAACAGTAGGAGTCTGATGTGCCGGATCAAGAGAAAGAAATTGAGTGGGTCGACACTCAGTCGCTCGATTGCCTAGATCTCATGAAAGCGGTTATCCAGGAAGAGCTTGACGCACGAGCTGCCGCTGGCGACTTCACGCCAGCTGACTTTGACTCAACAGTTCTGCTCTCTGAACTCATTGCCGATGCGCTGTTGAATCCATTTGTGATTAGACGCCGCACAGCAGACCAACCCCTGATGCGTTAGGTGGAAAGCGACAAAGACCCGGGCGCGACGGGTAACAAACAAGTGTAAGGCCGAGACCTGCCGGTCAAGCCGTAACGACGCCGAGCGCGGCATGATTGGTTCTTGTCCTACTTCCCCCAAGTCAGAGACCGGCGATCGACGTCGTAAATATTGCGGGTGTTAGCTTCATCAAGATTCACTTTGAGTGGGGAGCGGCATGGCAGACGAACACCCACGCATTGAGTGGCTGGACACCGACTCGATCGACTGCCTCGAACTGATGCGCTCCATCATCCAAGAAGAACTCGAAGTTCGTGCTGAACTCGGTGACATCCATGCCAACGACTCAACATCAATAGAAACCGCTGCTGAACTTGCAGCAGACGCTTTGTTGCGCCCGTTCGTTATCCGGCGGCGCGGCCCAGACCAACCGCTGATGCGTTGGGTCGACGATGATGAGAGTACCGACTGAGGCTCATAGCTCGGCGACTGACATGACGACGTAGGTCTACGACGGTGATGGGCTTCGTGCTTCAAAGACCTTAGGTGGTGCAACAGCGTCGTTTGTGTGGGATCACACCGCAGACAACGCGCTGTTGTTGAGTGACGGAAGCTCCTACTACGTCTTCGAACCAGATGGCCTGTCGCGTATGCAGATCAACGTCACTGATGATGCAACTCAGTGGTACGGACACGACACCCTTGGTGACACGCGACTACTTGTAGACGCTGCAGCAAACATGAGTGCAACGTTCACTTATGACGCATACGGCAACGTCACTGCATCAGGTGGACGCGTTGACACACCGCTTCGGTATCGAGGTGAGTATC
>JBGAQY010000038.1:0-20391 GCA_044220495.1 Acidimicrobiales bacterium | reverse complement strand
CACTGACAAACCAGCTGCTACGCAGTCAAAAGGCAATGCTGACAACACATCGACAGCTACCGACGATGCCCCAACCAATGACGGCGAGGGTTCACTCACCGAGAACCTGACCATGATTGTCGACCCCGAAGGCGTTGTCGTGCCCGTGACGACACCGACTACAGATACTGCCGCGGCTGATGCAGCGCAACAGACTGTGGCTACAAACCCTCAGACCCCAACAGAAGTTCCGACCGTGGCACCGAAGGTTGCACCGACAGCCAAAGTTGAGATCACGACAGTTGCTGCTGACGGCAAACTCGTTTTGGCTCCCACTGCTGGCACCGTTATCGACGTCACTACTGACGACCCATCGGCCGCTGCACCCAAGTTGATCGACCCCAACGCAGTCGCAACAGCGCCAGAAGACACGAACGCAACAAACACACCGACGACTAGCCAGACCGGCGACAACACCACGCAGGTCGTACAAACAACAGTCGACGACCCAACGGCAACACTTCGTGATGCTATTGCCGACGCGGGTCTGTTGACCACAACGACAACCGATGGCAAGGAAACCAAGGCAGCAGTGACGGCTTCGATCAGCGAAGTGAGCAACAAGCACGCCATGGACCTGCTTGCGGCGACGTCTCAAAAGGCGAGCGCCGAGCCGGTGCAGCAAGCCAACACCATGAAGGCCGCCGTCGCTACCCCGACAACTGAGCCCTACAAACAAGTCGTCAACGTCGTTGCACCGCTCCGCCACATGGCCGACGGCGATTACCAGATGACTCTGCGCTTGCACCCCGAACACCTCGGACGCGTCGAGATCGCCGTGACTCTCACAAACGGTCAGATCAACATGCAGATGTCGTCTGACAACTCAGCAGCTCGCCAAATGCTTCGGGACGCTATGGGCGATCTGCGTAGTTCGCTTGAATCGTCGGGTCTACAAACCGGTTCGCTCGATGTCGGCACGCGCGATTCAAACCAAGGCAGCCAACAAGGCTCGCAGTCAGGCTCACGTTCGTCTTACGGAGAGCCGATCGACAACAGCACCGAGCAGTACTTCGTTCGCATTGCCGCCCCAGTCACCGAAACCAGCGCCACGGATGGCCCTCTCGACGTTCGCGTCTAAGGAACACCATGAGCACCATCGATCCAAGTAAGTACGCAGTCGGAACGATCATTAACAACGACGGCACAACGAAAAAGGCGTCTGACTCAACAGCCGGCGGCTTAGACAATGACGCGTTCATGAAGCTGCTCGTGGCTCAACTGAAGTATCAGAGCGCTGACAGCCCGATGGACACAACACAGTTCATGCAACAAACCGCACAGCTGACTCAAACAGAAACACTTCAAGCGTTGCAAAAGAGTCAGGCTCAGCTCTTAGTTGCCGAACAATCAACTATGGCCACCAGCATGATCGGCGGAAAGATCATTGCGACAAATCCAAATGGTGGCGCGGACATTGTCGGTGTAGTGACGGGCATCAAGCTCGGCACGAACGGCCCGGTTTTGAAGTTGGGAGACACGGAAGTCCCCTTGAGCTCAGTTACGGAGGTGAACCACGCCACCTGAGTAGGCAAAAGCTTGGGCAGGCGCGCTCACTAGGACTTCCAAAACAACTCGTGATCGCGTGATCACGAACGTCACTTCCCTTTTCAAACAGAAGGACCAACACAACAAATGCTTCGCTCTCTATTCTCGGGCGTCTCTGGTCTGCGGGCTCACCAGCAGATGATGGATGTCGTCGGTAACAACATCGCTAACGTCAACACAACCGGCTTTAAAGGCAGCAACGTCGTTTTCCAAGACTTGCTGAGCCAGATCCTCGGTGGTGCAAACGCACCTACCGGTCAAGTCGGTGGTACCAACCCAGCGCAAGTCGGTCTCGGTTCGCGCGTGTCGGCAATCAGCACAAACTTTGCTCAGGGCCCACTGCAGGTCACGGGTAAATCGTCTGATGTCGCCATTCAGGGTGATGGCTTCTTCATCGTGAACGCCAACGGCGCTGAAATGTACAGCCGCGCCGGTGCTCTCGAATTCGATGCCTCCGGTAACTTGGTAACAACCGACGGTGGCCGCGTTCAAGGCTGGATGGCCGACAAGACCACGGGTGACATCATCACCACCAACCCCGTCACGGGCATTTCGCTGCCTCCTGGTCAGTTGAAAGACCAGTCAAGACCAGCAACTTGATGATCGGCAACATGCTCTCTGCTGACGCCGCCGTTGGCGACACGCTGCAGACGGGTATGCGGCTTACGACACCAGAATTGTGCCAGCAGCGAACTTCACGTTCCAAAGACTGGTACCAACGCATGCGCTGGTACTCGACGCCGTTGACGACACCGCCGCCAACATCGGCACCGTCGATCTAACGTTCGACCCCGCGACCGGTTTGATTGCAACGCAAACGCCCGACCCGTTCACAGTGCAACCCAACCCAGCTGCCAACTGGCCAACGCCGATCACCGTTAGCTTCGGTGACCCGACTAAAGACGCCAGCGCACTCAAAGAATTTGGTGGTCAGAGCACCGCTGCTGCACTCAGCCAAGACGGAACGCCTCCGGGAACTCTTCAGTCTTTCAAGATCGCGACTGACGGAACCATTACGGGCGTGTTCTCGAACGGTACGACTCAGGCTGTCGGCAAGCTCGCTCTTGCTTCGTTCAACAACCCTGGTGGTTTGGAGAAGGCCGGTGGTTCACTCTTCCGTGTCACACCTAACTCGGGTGTTGCTCAAATCGGTGAGCCCGGTACTGCTGGTCGCGGTTCGCTTGCGTCAGGAAGTTTGGAAATGTCAAACGTCGACCTCTCGCAAGAGTTCACCAACTTGATCATTGCCCAGCGCGGCTTCCAGGCAGCGTCGAAGGTGATCACAACATCAGACGAGTTGCTGCAGGAACTGCTCAACCTGAAGCGCTAACTCACCGAGCAATAACTAAGTAAACGTCAACGCACACGCATAGAAAAAGCCCCCGCCGAAGCGGGGGCTTTTTCGTTAGCAGTACTTGGTTATCGATTACTGAAGGATGCCGACGATCGGCTTGTTCAGCTTGATGTTTCCGGTCGAGCCGAAGAAGCTGGCACCAGTGGTTGCGTCTTGGTTGAAGGAGAACACTCCACCGTCAGCAGCGACGAGCCAGTAACCGAGACCATCCTTGGTCGAGCGGATACCCACAACCGGCTGGTTGAGCTTGATGTTTCCGGTCGAGCCATGGAAGGCGAGACCGTAGCTGAAGACACCACCGTCAGAGGCGACAATCCAGTAGCCCGAGCCCTGCGGGTCTGCGGTGATACCGACGACCGGCTTGTTGAGCTTGATGTTGCCAGCCGAGCCGTGGAAGCTCACGCCGTAGCTGAAGACACCACCGTCGGAAGCAACGAGCCAGTAGCCGTTGCCACTAGGACCAACAGCGAGACCAACGATTGGCTGGATTCAACTTGATCGCACCGGCCGAGCCGTGGAAGACGGCGTCACCGTAGCTGAACACACCACCATCTGAAGCGACGAGCCAGTAGCCCTTGCCTGACGGAGTCGGCTGAATGCCAACAACTGGCTTGTTCAACTTGATGTTGCCGGTCGAGCCGTAGAACTGAGCATCGCCGTAGCTGAACACACCACCATCTGAGGCAACGAGCCAGTAGCCCTTGCCTGAAGCGGTTTGTGCACCGCCGACGATCGGCTGGTTCAGCTTGATGGTTGCCGCCGAGCCGTAGTAAGTGCGGTCACCGAAGTTGAACACACCACCATCGGACGCAACGAAGCGGTAACCGAGGTCACCCTGTTGTGGACCGAAGTCGTTGTTACAGACACCACCTGGGTACGCGTAGCCGGCACTCGTGCCGTATCCGTATGCGTAGCCACTTCCGCCGTCGGTGTCATACCCGTAACCACAGTTCGGGTCGTAACCTGCTGTCTGGAACGGAGTACTGCTGCCGCCCAACATGGAAGCACTAACAATCAGTCCAACGGCAAGAAGCGCGCCGATCGCCGACTGAAGTGGGTTTCGTTTTACTGCCGCAACTCCGGGCATCCAAGCTCCCCTTCTGCGTCTGATAGTTGTCACAGATCTGCAGGGCGCGACACTAGCTGCTGCCGATCTGACGTCAAGCGATCTCTGAACCGATAGACGCATGCGAAACGCGACGACGTAGCGTGACAAAACGAAAACAACACAACCAGAGCGTGAATGCTGACGCACACAGCGCGATCACGTACGCCGCTACGTAACGCGGCCACGCTTTGAAACTAAGCGTGGCACTTCGGTCACTTAGCACCACTCCGACGGTTCCTTGCGGTGTTTGAAAAATTTTTCCGTTATTTGTCGACCAGCGTTGGTCGAAAACCTCATCGGTGGTCACACGATCACCCGCCGAGCCCGAAACGGTGAACGATGTCGCTGAGTTGTCACTTCTTATTGCCGCCGACGACGGCACTTGCGCCACCGACGTCACCTCTGTGGATATCTGTCCAGCGGCTGCGTCTGTAACTTCAGCTGTGGACACATCGCCGCCCGCGTTTGCGTAGGCAGCCAAGGCTCCCCAATTCGATACGACAACTGGTGATTTGCTCGCCTGCAGATCACGCTTCCAACTCATGTTCTCGAAAACCACAATCTCTGGCGTGTCGCTGACGACGGTCATGTCGCTTTGCTGCCGCAACCATGCATAGGTACGCCAATCGGAACTTCGCTCAAGAACGACAAACCGAACATCGAGCGGAGAGACCAGAGAACCAAAGCGGGTCAGTGATCGGCCGTTGCTAAACAGAAAGGACAAATACGCTGATGAGCGCAAGGTCGATGATGTCGCCAGGCCCGGAAGCTCAGCGTTGTCTCCGCTGATCACTGGCGAACGAAAGAACGTGGGAGAGGGATTGGCAACGGTGCGCGACTCGGTGAAATCGAAACTGAGGTACTGATGCCACGGAAGCGCCAACGTTTTGCCACCGCCATCCGCCGTACGATCGGCAATGAGGCGGTCGGCAGCCGACCACGATGCTGGATAGTCGACTCCGTGGAGTCGGTTGCCATAACCCCAAAAGATTCCCGGACTCAAAGAAGCGGGAACCACGATGGCAACCAAGAGCACCATCACTCGCCCGCCGTGGCCAGTCGATCTCTCACGCAAGAGGTCGATGCCAAAACCAAAGAGAACGGCGCCGACCAGCGCCAACACGGCTAAGCACTTCTGCGGCTCACGCATGATCGCAAACCCAGGGACATGGTCAAACGCCCACATATATAAGGACGCCGTCGGGCCCTGATTCCCACACGCCACCGCAAGGGCGACCAAGACGGATAAACCAAGGCCGACAACGTTTCGCCGGCCATCTGACATTGAGCCGCCGCGCAGACGCGAGTAAACCCCCGCCAAAAGCATCAGCAGCCCAATCGCGAGAAGGAATGGACGGCCAGCAAAGGTGTTGAGCGGCAGGTCTGGATCGATCCGCCAGAATCCTCGTAGCGAGAGGAGTGTGGGCAAAAGCGACCAACCCTCGATGGGCCGACTTGCATAGGCAGCGATGTCACGATTGTCGACGGTGAATGCGACGCCGCCAGTCCCCGAATTCGCAAGCAGATACCCAGTGCACAGCCCGGCCAGCATCACCGAAAGGGCAGCCCCCGCGTACAGATCTATGTGCGGTCGTCGCACAACGAGAGCGCCGAAAAGCAGAATCAAGCTGATCCAGATGAAGTGCGGCGAACACGCCGTCGCAAGCGCTATCGCGCCAGCAACACGCGCCCAGGCAACGCCGCCCCGCTCTAAAGCCGACCATGTAGTCGCCAACACAAGCGGCAACAAGGCGTAACCAAGCAGGTAGCCAGAGTGCCCTACCCACAGTCGGTCGAAAATTATTGGTGTCAGCGAGTAGAAAAGCCCGGCGCCAAAACAACCCAACCGGCTCGAAGAACGCAGCAAGTTCCACATGGTCACGTTCGCGACAGGAAAGAACAGAACGAAAGGCACGACCGCAGCAGCCTTTGGTCCGATCAAGTTGCCAAGACCATGAATGAGCAAGGGCAACAACTGAGTGACTCCGCCGTCGAGGCCGAAGAACGTTCGAGGGAAGTCGGGGTTGGGACCGCTAACCGTGTCGAGGATCATCAGCCAGCCACCGTTTAATGCGGGTGCGAGCACAACGACGGCAAGTGCAAGTCCAACCAGCAGCGGCGGCCAATAAGCAGTTTTGCGTTCTCCGCTCGCGCTTGGTGGAAAGCTCACGGTAGGCAAGCGCATCGCCGGAGTATAAGAGGACAACTTTGTCAGACTGATCGAATGGTCAGACTTTCGTTGTTTGGCCTGGCTACTCTGCGACGAACAAACCTTTTGATTGCGAGCCCAGACGCGCAGATGCAACTCACTTTCCGATGACGCGACGCCTTGACTTCAAACTGCCCCCAATTCTGACGGGCGGATTAGCGCTGTTCGGCGCGATGACTTTCGCAAACATCATCAACTTCTTGTTTCAGTTGTACGCAGGTCGCGAACTCGGCCCCGAGGCTTACGGAGAGCTGGGCGCGCTTACTGGTGTGCTTGCCGTCTTTAGTGTTCCTTCTGCTGCGCTCCAAGTCGTCATCACGGCACGCGTCGCCGGCCGGCTTCGTGACGCAGACGGAAAGCCTGTGCCGTTAGAGATCAGTCCGCTTTTGGGACAGGCAGTTCTCTGGGCAGTCGGCCTAACAGTGCTACTAGCGATCGGCTCGCCAGCGATCACCGGAATGCTCAATCTGTCGTCGCTGCTGCCGGCGGTCTTACTAGCCGTATATGTATTGCCAACGCTCATCGACCTCGTACCGCGCGCTGTTCTGCTTGGTGAGTTGCGGTTTGTAAAGGTCTCCATAGCTCTGATCGCCGGCGCGGCGGTGCGGCTCTTGAGCGCAGTCGTATTGATGCCCTCTCGCGGAGTTAGTGGCGCGATGGCAGCAAGCGTGCTTGGCGCCATTGTCACGGCAGGGCTCCTGCTTCTCTGGGTGCGACCGTTTGTTGGACTCAACCGCGCCGTCGAACCAATTCGCGTCACGTGGCGCGCTGCATCAGCCGCATTCGCCGCGCTGTTTGGGTTCTGGATCCTCAACTCAATCGACGTACTTCTCGGGCGCCACTTTTTGTCAGCGAATGAGAGCGGCCTTTACGTTGCTGCCGCTACCGCTGCTTCGTCAGCGCTGTTCGTACCCGGCGCGGTAGCAGCCATAGCGTTGCCGCGCTTCGCCGCTGCGAAAGGCTTTGGGCCAGCAGCCCGTGCCAGTCTGGCGCGAGCACTTGCCATCACTGGCTTGCTGGGCGGTTTGGCCGCGCTTTTCCTCGCCGTCTTACCGGGCTTCGTTACCCACACACTTTTCGGCAGCAGCTACGAAGGCTCAGGAGGGGTGCTCGGAGTTCTTGCATTCTCTGCCGCAATCATGGGCCTGGTGATGGTGACTATGCAGTATCACCTGTCGCGCGAACTCATCTTTTCGGCGTCACTTAGTTGGATTGGCATCGTTACTGCATTCATAGGTGTCGCTATCTTCCACGACACGCTGCACGATCTGGCGTACATCAAACTCGGTGTCGCGCTCTTGGTCTTTGTCGGCATGTTCAGTGTTGCTTTTGCACGCAACCCAACTCCTGACCTCGAACAGTCGAGTCATGGCCACCTCTGGGAAGTACCCAAGGCTGAACTTGACCTCACAATGGTCGTGCCGTACTACAACCCAGGGCCGCTTCTTCGACAACACATTGAGCGGATGCTGGAAGTGCTGTCGACATCGGGCGTGACATACGAAGTGATCGCCGTTTCAGACGGCGCAACCGATGGCAGCGAACAAACCTTGACCGACCTCGACCCAGAAAAAGTCCGTTCGGTCGTGTTGCCCGTAAACAGCGGCAAGGGCCAAGCTTTGCGAACAGGCTTTGCAATGAGCCGTGGCAACTACGTCGGATTTATCGATGCCGACGGCGACGTCGAAGCTAGCCACTTGCAACCATTCATATCGATAATTGGGTCGTACGAGCCCGACATCATCCTCGGAAGCAAGCGACACCCGATGTCTAAGGTGACTTACCCGCCTATCCGTCGCCTTTACAGCTGGGGCTATCAACAACTCATCCGCGTACTGTTTCGACTGAACATTCGCGACACACAAACTGGTCTGAAGGTCATTCGCAGAGACGTGCTCGCGCAGATTCTCCCCCGCATGGTCGAAAAGCGTTTTGCTTTCGATCTAGAACTGTTTGTTGTCGCTCGCCATGTCGGCTTCCGCAGCTTCTTCGAAGCGCCAATCACGATCAACCATCAGTTCACAAGCACGATTTCACACCACGCTGTGAAAGGGACCCTCACCGACACGCTGGCGATCTTCTATCGCTTACATATTCTTCACTACTACGACGAGGCCCGACACGCGGCACCGCCCCAGATGCCAATTCCACCGGATGCGGCCTCTGTGTCACAGATTCCGACCACGCTGCCCTGAGCAGCCGCCTTGACTAAAAACCGTTGATTTAGTCAGACCCACGAGGCGGTCGGTCGACTAGCCTGAGCGGCGTCAACGGCGGAACCAGCCCGCCGAGGGCTATGGCGCTTGTTGGGGGATTCGCTTGCGGATATTGATTTACAACTGGCGAGACTGGGCACATGCCCGTCGCGGCGGTGCCGAGTTCTATGTCCACCAAATCGCCGAGAATTGGGTAGCGCAAGGCCACGAAGTAACTCTCTTCTGCGCCGCAGTGTCCGGCGCACCCGCTAGCGAAATCATTGATGGAGTGCAGATCGTGCGCCGAGGTTCACGATTTGGCGTTTATCGCGAAGCAAGAAAGTTCTACAAGCAGAATCGCTCGCAAACGTTCGACCTTGTCATTGAGGTCGTCAACACGCGCCCCTTCATGTGTCCGCGATTTGTTGACAACACGCCCGTCGCTGCGCTGATCTTTCAAGTTGCGCGCGAGGTTTGGGCACACGAAATGTCGATCCCCACAGCAGCGATCGGCCGATACATTCTCGAGCCGCTGTGGCTACACCGCTACCGCACCGCGCGCGTGCTGACTATCTCTCGATCAAGCAAAGATTCACTTGAAGAGTACGGCCTGAGTGACGTTCATGTGGTTCCGGTTGGATTCTCGTCGCCGACACACCAGTCAACAGAAGTAAAGAAGGAAAGCTCACCAACGATCGTGTTCTGCGGACGCCTTGCGTCGAACAAGCGGCCGAGCGATGCAATCGAAGCTTTTCGAATCGTCAAGAGTGAACTTCCAGACGCGCAACTATGGATTGTTGGTACCGGACCACAAGAGGCCGAACTCAAGAAGCAGGCACCCGAAGGCGTGTCGTTCTTCGGTCACGTTAGCCATGCCGAGAAGTACGAGATCATGTCAAAGGCGCATGTACTGGTAGCGACGTCCGTTCGCGAAGGTTGGGGTCTCGTTGTTACCGAGGCGGCCGCGAGCGGAACAAGAACCATCGCCTACGACGTAGCCGGATTGCGCGATTCAGTTGCTGCCGCCGGCGGCACACTCGTTTCTCCCGATCCAACTTCGCTTGCTAGCGCCCTCATCGACAGGTTGCCTGATTGGTGCGACAACGGTTACGACGTGCCCCCCTCGACATCTGGCGTTGTCGAATGGGATGACGTTGCGGCTGAAGTACTTGACGCTGCCCTAACTACCGAGCCCGAAGTCATCGATGTCCGCACTAGCACTAACGTTGTTAACGTGCGCGAGCCAATGAAAGCAGCACCTTTTGAGTAGGTCAGACACTGCGCGCAAACCACTGGTTTCTTTCGTTGTTCCCACGCGCAACTCGGCGCGAACTTTGCACGCCTGCTTGACTTCGTTGAAGTCGCAATCGGGTGTGCCTAGCGAGATCATCGTCATCGACAATCATTCGGATGATGCAACCCCACTGATTGGCCAGCAGCTATCTGATCAATTCGAGACTCGCGGACCCGAGCGTTCTGCCCAACGCAACGCTGGTGCACGTTTGGCACAAGGTGAGTTTGTTGTGTTCATCGACAGCGACATGACACTTGAGCCGACGGCTGCCCGCGACATCGCCAACTGCTTTCAGTCAGACGGAAAACTCGAAGGTCTCGTGATTCCTGAATATGTCGAAGGTTCAGGCCTGCTGGAACGTGCGCGTTCCATCGAGAAACGCGCGTACCTAAACGACCCAACCGTTGAAGCTGCACGCGCCTTCAGACACTCAACCTTTGTCGAACTCGGCGGCTACGACGAAACCATGACCGGCGGCGAAGACTGGGATTTGCCCGATCGCGTCGCAAGAGACGGCGGCAAAATCGACCGCATCGAGAGTCGGGTATTTCACGACGAATCTGGGCTCACGCTTCGCGACGCGTTCTCAAAGAAGTTCTATTACGGCAAGCAGATGTCGCAATTCGTTAACGCACACAAAGACACAGTGAGCGAGCGGGTGGTTAGAACATCCGCTATGCGCCGAATCGCCCCGCGCATTTTCAAAGAACCGCTTGCCACTACAGCACTATTCGTTTTGAAAGCCGTTGAAGCCGCCGGCATTGGCACCGGCCTCATCTTTGGCCGCGTGAAAAGTCGACGCTCGAATCTTGCGCGTCAAGATCTTTCCAACGCTCGCGTTCTCATTGCTTCGCATGAGGGTTTCGAGGGCGGAACGGCACATGCTCTCGAGGAATACCTTTCGACAAGAACCAAAGAACTAACGATCTTGCTCGAACCCTTTGGCGAAGCGCCAGAGAAGCGCATTGGACTTCGCAGTTACGACAGCGGCAGGCAAGTCACGTCGAAGCGAATGCAGTTCATGAGCCGCGTCGACAACGAATTCGTCAAGTTGCTCCGCGACACAATTGTGCTCGGTCGGCTTTTGTTGATGAAAGGTCGCAGAGTTGACCTCTTCGTCGGCGTCGACCCGTTCAACGCCGCAATTGGATTACTCGCACGCAAGCTGCGCCTCACTAAGTCAAAGGTCGTGCTCTACACGATTGATTTTTCACCAACTCGGTTCGCCAATCCGTTTGTGAATCGGGTGTATCACGCGATCGATACCTACTGTGCGTCGAAGGCTGACGTTGTCTGGAACGTATCGAGCGGAATTCATGAAGGCCGTCAATCGATAGCGCAGAACGCAAGTTGGGCACCTCATCTAGTGGTTCCAGTCGGCGTCGAACACGTGGTCGAAGCAGCGCAAACCCAGCGCCACGAACGCTTGGTGTTCATCGGTCACTTACTAGAAAAACAGGGCCTGCAGTTTGCGATCGCAGCACTCCCCCAACTTCTAGAAGCGCGACCCGGTTTGCGCCTTGTTGTAGTTGGCACAGGTGCCTACCGAGCAGAGCTCGAACAACTGACAAGAGGCCTTGGCGTCGAGAATGCTGTCGACTTTCTCGGTTACGTCGAAGACCACACAGAAGCATTTCGTATCGTGGCCAAAGGCGGCATTGCGCTCGCCCCCTACACGCAAGACCCCGAATCCTTTACGCGCTTTGCCGACCCCGGCAAGCTCAAGGTTTACATGGCAGCGGCACTACCGATCGTCATGAGCGACGTGCCCATCAACGCGACACAACTGCGCGACGAGGGCTGCGCGCTCGTAGTCGCTCCCAACGGCGCGGCAATCGCCGACGCCGTTGAATCATTCTTGTCGAGTGATGAATCGTTCGCTCGCGCATCGGCAAATGCACTGCGTATGTCGCAACCATTTACTTGGCACAACATTTTCGACCAGGCGTTTCAGCAGACAACATTCGTCAACAACGAGAGGTAACCGACTGTGACAACCGATTCAACACGCAATCAAAGTTCTGCTTTTGTACCGTCAGAAACGCGCGTTCTTGTTACTGGTGCCGGCGGGTTCATTGGTCACCATCTCGTCAACTACCTAAAAGACAAAGGTTTCTGGGTACGTGGAGTCGACATCAAACGTCCTGAATACGCCGAAACAACGGCCGACGAGTTCGAGATTCGTGATCTACGCAAATGGGAAGAGTGTCTTGCGGCAACGAGCGAGATTGACCACGTATACGCATTAGCGGCCGACATGGGCGGCATGGGATTCATCTCGTCGAACCACGGCACGATCCTCCGCAACAACTCCCTCATCAGCACCCACACACTCGAGGCGGCTCGACAAAATGGTGTCTCTCGTTATCTCTACACATCTTCTGCGTGCATTTATCCCGAACACCTTCAGCTCGAATCAGACATTGCTGGGCTGAAAGAAGAAGATGCCTATCCCGCGTTTCCACAAGACGCATATGGATGGGAGAAGCTCATGACCGAGCGCCTATGCGAATACTTTGCGGAAGAATTCGGCATGACGACGCGGATCGTTCGGTTCCACAACATTTACGGCCCACAAGGCACCTATGCAGGTGGACGCGAAAAGGCACCAGCCGCGCTGTGTCGAAAGGTCGCCGAAGTATCTCCCGGCCAGTCAATTGAGATGTGGGGCGACGGTGAGCAAACGCGTTCGTTCTGCTACATCGATGACTGCGTTGAAGGCGTTTATCGGTTGATGCAATCCGACTACGGGCAGCCGCTCAACCTTGGCCGCGAAGAGATGGTCACGATCAACGAACTGGCCGAGATCGTTATCGATGTCTCAGGTAAGCCTGACGTCGGCATCAATCACATCGAGGGACCGCAGGGAGTTCGCGGTCGAAACTCAGACAACACGCGCCTGCGAAAGGTTCTTGGCTGGGAACCGCAGATCGACCTCCGCGAAGGCATCGCGCACACCTATCGTTGGATCGAAAAAGAAGTCCAGCGCTAGCCACGCCAGACCGCCGAACTTCATCGACGGTCGGCTACGTTCAGACCATGCAAACCATGGAGAGTGACCCAGCGGTGGATCAACTCAACGATTACGCAAAGAGCGTTACCTCGCAGTACGGCGAAGACGGGATGATTCACGAAATCTTTCGCAGATTGCCGGGCGACGACAGCGCTCGTTGGTGCGTTGAGTTCGGCGCGTGGGACGGCAAACACTTGTCGAACAGTTGGAGCTTGTGGAACCAACTTGGATGGCACGCAGTATTGATTGAGGGTGAGAAATCACGACTCGACGCGCTTGCACGTTCAACGGCAGAGATGCCCACTGTTGAAACAATTCTTGCTTACGTCGCTAATGCTGGGCCCAACAGTCTTGACTCGCTGCTGAAATCAAGTGAGATTCCGGCCGACTTCGACGTCCTTTCAATCGACATCGACGGCGACGATTACTGGATTTGGGAAGGGCTCAACGAATATTCGCCCAAAGTTGTAGTGATCGAGTACAACGAGTCATTTCCAGCATCGTTGTCTTTTGTGCAAGAGCCGGGCGACTACTGCGGCTCAAGTGCACGCGCTATCTACGACCTTGGACTCAACAAGGGCTACTCGCTCGTCGCTTTGACACGCGCAAACTTGATCTTCATCCGCAACGACCTGGTTGCGACCACCAACCTTGCCGCGCGTGAACTAGACGAAGTTTTTGATGGCTCGGCCGTTCCCGTTGTCTATTCAGATTTCGCCGGCAAACATCACTTCACACAGGTTGGGCCGTGGGGTTTCACCGGCGTCGAGACCAAACAAGGTCGACTCAAGACTGCCTATCAAGCAGCAGGCCGCAAGACATATCGCAAACTCAACGGGTTTCCGGCATTGCAGCGGATTATCAGCCGGCGCGTAACACCTGAGTCATACGGCGGTCTCTAAACCTTAAAGCTGCACGGGTTTCTGAAAGCGGTAGAGCCCACACGCGTAATCAGAGAACTCGAAGTCGTCGGGGTTGGCGTTACGCACGAACTTTCGCTCGTCGCTAACCGCCGAAAACTCAACAAGTTCAAGCTCTTCGAAGTAATTGCGGATCACGCTCGGGGCGTGAATGCGATGACCATTAAAGGCAACTCGCGTGCGACCTGTCGGCAACGAAAACAAGAGTTGACCGCCAGGAGCCAACACGCGCTGCAGTTCGGCGCACATACGTTTCGTGCCCAGGGGATCAAGAGGGTCGCCATATCGACCTAGGCCAACATGCTCAGCGACATGTAGACACGAAAGCGAACGAACCGAATTGGTATCGTAGGGCATGTCGAGACCCGAACCGGCAATCGATGTGAGTCCGTCGACGTCGACATCGATCGGCCGGATGTCGAGAAACTCGACAGGCAGCGACGCTGACAGCATGGCTACATAAGGAAGGTGTGAACCGACGTCAACGTGTTTGTCGGCATTAAACGCAAGTACTGAACGGATCGCCCATGCATCTTGGTAGAAGTAGTGAGCGTCAAAGGGCGTGAGGTCGGTGCGGTCGCTCAGACACGGTTGCGAGTCACGAAAGCGCAGTGGCTCAGCACCAGGCAACCGCTTGTAGGCACGCCAATCACGAACGTAGCGATAGAAGTTCTTTGGAAATGCGATGAGCCGAATAGGGTCGATCACCGTTGAGACCCAGTAATAGGTCAGAGCCAACAGACCGCTGCGACGGGTAGACGCCGCTGCGACGCGTGCCTTGACCTTGGAAAGGTCGGTCTGGTCACTGACAATTTGTGGCTCAGTCGTCGGCTCGGTTGCTTTCGACTTGTCTAACGTGGCCATTACGCCTTCCACCCCATGAGTGCCGAAATTACCATCGCCATTCGCGGCTGTCAGCCTTGCCTGACATCTGACGTGAATGTCAGGTGGGCCTGACACCGCAGGCTGATGTCAGGCTAAGCTGACATTCACACCAAAGGACGTCGCTGCAGTCCGAACTCGAATCGGGGTGATTTCGACATGCGAATCTCGTCAATTGCCGAATTTGGATTGCTTGTTCGCGATGTTCGCCAGTCTCTCGGTCTGAGCCAAGCGCAGCTAGCAGAACAAATCACTGGCGTAAGCCGCCAGTGGGTCAACAACTTAGAGTCGGGCAAAGCCAAGCCTGATCTTGACGTCGTCCTTAGGGTGCTTCGGGCTATCGGACTCGATCTTGAGATCACCCGACCCGGAACTTCTGCCAGCACGCCCGCAAATGAGATCGATGAAGTTCTACGCCGTGTTCGAAGGCTTCGATAGTGGTGCCAACAAAAGAACTCTGCATCGTGATGAACAACGAACTACTCGGTTGGCTTCGTCAAGCAGCTGACGGGAGCCTCACCATCTCGTACGACGATGACTGGCGATTCAGGCCAGGGGCGACACCGCTGTCGCTATCAATGCCACTTACTTCAACCGATCACAACCACGACCGCGTCAGCGCATTCTTGTGGGGTCTGCTTCCTGACAACAACGATGTACTGGAACGGTGGGGCCGAAAATTTCACGTGTCAGCAAACAACCCCTTTGCCCTGCTCGGTCATGTGGGTGAAGACTGCGCAGGCGCCGTGCAGTTTGTTACAGAAGAACGATGGTCAACCGACACACCCGAGAACGACATCCAGTGGCTCAGCGAGTCTGAGGTCGAAAAACATCTCCGCGCATTACGCACCAACCCAACCGACTGGCAGTTCGGCGGAAATACAGGCCAGTTCAGCCTCGCCGGAGCGCAATCTAAGGTCGCGCTGCACTTCGATGGCAAACGGTGGGGACGCCCGACCGGACAAATGCCCACAACGCACATCTTGAAGCCCGCTGTAGTCGGGTTCGACGAGCACGATCTCAACGAACACATTTGTCTCGAAGCAGCGAAAGAACTTCACTTGACTGCGGCGCGTAGCGAGATCCTCAGTTTCGGAGATGAGCGCGTCGTTAGCGTCGAGCGATACGACCGACTGAAAATGCCAAACGGCAACTGGGTGCGGGTCCATCAAGAAGACCTATGTCAAGCCCTCGGTGTGCCTCCGGTAACGAAATACCAGAGCGAAGGCGGGCCGAGCCCCGACGACATCGTGATGTTGCTGCGTCGCGCTCAGTCGCCCCAGGTCGCTGAAGAGTCTGTGTGGCGCTTTATCGATGCCCTCATTTACAACTGGATAATTGCCGGAACAGACGCACATGCGAAGAACTATTCACTCTTACTCAATGGGAGTGCGGTGGTATTGGCGCCCCTGTACGACATCGCAAGTGCTCTTGCATACAAATCTTTGCCGACGCAGCGGTTGAAACTCGCAATGAAGTTTGGGGGCGAGTATCGGTTGCCAATAATTCGCAGCCGCCACTTCGATCGACTTGCGTCGAGCCTCGATGTGGACTCCGACCAACTACGCAGGCGCGCTGTCGAACTTGTCGGATTGACACCCACAGCAATTGCCCAAGTCTGTGAGCGCCCATCCGTCGCAACACTCAACAGCGAGCTGCCAGCCCGTCTCGCTGAACTGATTGCTGATCGAGCAAGAACCTGCGAACAGATTCTTACGTCGACTTGAAAGCGCGAGTCATAGCGAAACACCTGATCAATCAGGGCCTCGACTAAGTTGGCCGCGTGACTCGTGAATCGGCCTCAACGGGCGGCGGCGAGCGTGAAGTAGCGACTTGGCGACCCAATCTTCACTCGCAAAGCTTTTGGATTTCATTCCTCGTCTTGTTCGGCGGCATCTTTTTGCATCGCTCATATTTCTTTGACGGCGGCACTCCCAACTACGGCGATTGGATATACCAAACGTCGTACACCCTCGGCGCACACTTTCATCCGCCACTCGCATGGGACTCGTTTTGGGGGCTCGGGCGTCCAAACATTCAGATAAGCATTGCACCCGTCTACACCGTGCTTGGTGCCCTCAATGCAATCGGTTTGTCGGCCGGTTGGGCCGAGCGTATTGCCGTGTTTTGGCCCGTATCGATCGTGCCGTTTCTCTCGATGTACTGGATGCTCGGGCGCTTCGGGTTGCGACCGGCAGCACGAACGGCGGGCGCGTTTCTGTTCGGCGCTAACAGTTACTCAGCCACAATCAGCCTGCAACACCCATTCATTATTTTGGCCGGTGCGTTCATGCCGTTTGCGTGGGGCTATTTGATCGACGGTTTAGAGCTTGCGCGTCAGAGCGCTGTTGCCAAGAGCACCATCGTTCGCAAGGCGATGCTTTTTGGTCTCTTTCTTTCGATAGTTCTGATGTTCGACGCGCGCATTTTTGTGCTTGCGATGTTGCCCTCCGCTCTTCTAATCGCGTTCAGCTTGCGCGAGCCACAACGTCGACGACCAAAAATCGCCTTTGCTGCTGGCGGGTTCGCAACATTTACGCTGTTGCAGCTGTACTGGGTTCTTCCCACGGTGTTCGGCGGTTCCGGCACAAACTTCGGTGACGCACTTCCCCCAACGCCTTTTTCCAACTTCTTTCTCTTGCCACACGCCCTTGCACTAAGCATGCCGTTCTACAACGGTGGTGCGCCCGTATGGTTTACTCAGTCGCCAGTCATGCTGCCGTTGTTCGCTTTTCCCGCGCTTGCGTTAGGTGGGTTAATCGTCAGTCGAAAGAAGGTCGACTTTCGTATCACGGTTTTTGCCATCACCGCCTGCCTCGGTGTGATTTTGGTGAAGGGCCAGAACGATCCTTTTGGAGAGGTCTACAACTGGGCCTTTACTCGAGTACCTGGCCTGCAGTTGTTTCGCGACGCCTCGAAGTTCGCCGTATTGATCGCTGCCGGATATGCAGTGCTAATCGCTGTATGTCTAAATCGCGCATACAACTGGTGGAATCGCACTGATGACGACGGTCGCGAATTTGGTCTAGGCACACGGCAATTGCGCTTGTGGCCCGACACGCGAGCGACACTGGAAGACACGTGGACGGCAAACTCGACTCGGGTCCTTGCTGTTGTTGCAGCCATGAGCTTCGTCGTCGCCGGACTCTACGGCGCGCGCTCATCGGTAATGGGCAACATGGAAGGCACTCTCACAAGAGTGAACACACCGCCTCAATACGATCAGTTCATCAGTTCTTTGGCTGCCGACAAAGAGTTCGGGCGTGTGTTTTGGTTGCCATACGTGTCGAGGTTTGGAAACGCTACCGACATCCATCCCGGGGTAACTCCAGCCGATATAAGAACAACGGCCTTGACGCTGCAACCCGACGCGTCAATAGCGACATACGACAACTCGAATGTCATGCCCGACATCATGAACCTCGAACGATTGCCTGACGTGCTGCGATTGAACGGTGTTAAGTACGTCGTAGTCGATCAAGACATCCAGTCTGAGATGTGGAACAACACCGGCTTCACGCTTGAAACGCGCGCCTTTCACATGAGGCGGATCATTGCCATGCTCCGCCTCAATAATGCATTCACTCAACTGCCTTCCGGCAACGGTATTGCGGTTTTTCGCTTGAATGACAATGGGCCTCTGTTTTCGTCCGCACCCTCTACCGACTTCAACGCACTTGCGAAGGCGCCAGCCGCGACCGAAACCAAAACTGGTCTTCTGAAATATCGTGTCGATCTCAATACGTCTGCTGAACAGACTGGCGCTCTACATATGTCGATGACATATGACAAGGGGTGGAAAGCAAACTTCAAAGGTCAGCGAGGGGATGGAAGTTGGATCGACATTCCGTCCGAACAGATCGCCCTCGCAGACCAGACCAATGCATGGACATTCTCTGTTCCCGATGGAGTGACGCGACTGCGCGCAACGGTTGGTTACAGCGCCCAGCCGTGGGCCAACGCCGGCAGCGCTATCTCGGCCGCTTTCTTCATCTTCGTCGTCGGCATGACGGTCTGGACCCGTCGACGAAGTGATGTGGTCACCGACAGAGCCGACGGCACCACTTCAACCGACGCAAACGACATCGACCTGCGCGATGAACACGTTCGCGACCTGGCATTGCACCGATAGAGCTCACATACCAACGCTGCGCCCGGGTGCTGGGCTAACTTTCGAGGCGTGACGAACGGACTGAGAAACCCAGCAGAGTTCTATCGCCAGGGCGGATTCCCGTCGGCCACCGAGATAAGCCCGATGATGCATGTCGTTCTTGACGAGTACCGCAAGTACCGAGCGACGAGTGAGTCTCAGCAGTTGAGTGTCCTCGACGTTGGCTCGGGTGAGAAGGTCTTCATGTCGAAGCTGATCGACAGCAGTGACAACTACACCGCGTGCGACATTCTCGAAGGAGTCGCCGAACCAGTTCGCTACATGTCGGTTGACCTCAACAACGAGAGCCTCGCAAGCAAATTCCCGGGCGAGCAGTTCGATGTCGTCTTCTGTCTTGAAATCATCGAGCACCTATTCAGCCCCGATGCTCTGTTGCGCGACCTGCATTCCGTATTGAAGCCGGGTGGCGTGCTGATTCTGTCAACGCCAAACCTTGCGTACTGGCTCAACCGCCTCTTGTTGCTCGCCGGCATCACTCCCATGCTCATGGAGAACTCGTCCGAAGTGAAGCTCGGTCGTCGGTTCAAATTCCTCGGGCAGGGCCAAGGCACCGAGGGTCATATTCGAGTGTTCACCTACACGGCAATGCTCGAATTGATGGATCGTTGCAATTTCGATGTCGTACGCACTCGCGGCTCGCGCGTCTGGCCGCTGCCAATCGACAAGCTCATTGCGCCGCGAGTGCCTCGACTGGCGCCCGATGTTGCCTACATTGCGCGGCGTCGGAAGTAGCAGAGCAACACACATCTACACGGCTGCCTTCAAGGGTTAGGCTTGGCAGACCAATTCACTCACCTGGGGGCAGTAAATGGGATTGAAGAGCGCGCCAAAGTCATACGCAGTTCAGCTCTTCAACAAGGCGATGGATCACAACATCGACCAGATGCGCAAGGCCGCCTCTGAAGCAATCCCTCGGTCAAGTCGTGCCAACTCAAAGGTCCTAGACCTTGGCTGCTGGGATGGTGTTAACGCCCTCAGATACATTCCGAGCGGCGTGCAAATGTTTGGTGCTGAAATGTCGGCCGAGGCTGGCCTCAAGGCCAAGTTGGCCGGGTTCGAAATTGCGCAGGCAAACCTCAATGAGCCGATTCCGTGGGAAGACGGTTTCTTCGACATGGTCACATCCAACCAAGTGATCGAACACGTCGCAGACACAGACGAGTTCGTAAGCGAAACCTTCCGTGTGCTGAAGCCAGGCGGAACAGCGGTGGTCTCCACCGAGAACATGTCGAGCTGGCACAACATCAGTGCACTGCTCTTCGGGTGGCAGGCCTTCTCGCTCACCAACATCAGCTTCACTAAGCCGAGCATCGGAAACCCGATCGGCCTCGCCCGCAACGAACCCCAGCACCCCGAAAAGGGTTGGCAACACATCCGCATTTTCTCTTACCGAGGCTTGAAAGAACTCTTCGAAGGGCACGGCTTTCGAGACGTGCGAGTCGTCGGCGCCGGCTACTACCCATTGCCAACACAGATCGCGAACTTTGATCCGCGGCACGCAGCGTTCATCGCTGTAATCGGCACAAAGCCCCGCTAAGACTCCTCCGAAATCGGTCACGACACCTCAGAAGACGGGCCGATCGGCCGATAAACCAGAGCTTGGGTGCGGATCGAGGGCAGTCTGGCCTCTGCTTTGGCGACCAAAATCGCCGCTGCAG
>JBGAQY010000103.1:0-2365 GCA_044220495.1 Acidimicrobiales bacterium | reverse complement strand
GCGTTTCCATGGAAACGCCCTCACGTGCTCTTTCAAGCATTCTGATAGTTCCCGGGCGTCGAGGAACTCGAATCCCCGACCTCTATTCGTCTCGCCGGAGGCGCGCTACGGGACCGGTTCACACGGCGGAGGTCGGTCGTGAGAACAAGCAGGCTTGGTGGGCGTAGAGGAACTCGAATCCCCAACCTCTGCCGTGTGAACGCGGACATGGCGAACGTCAGCGAACGTGTGTGAACACAAGTGGCAGCGTGCGCGCTTTGCGAACAGCGGTGAACGTGGGAGTGGCAATGCTGGCAAGCAGTTCTGTGAAGTGGTCGACGGCAACGAGATCCACGACTTATTCAGTACGTTAGAAGCGCTTCCCTATCGAGGCATGCTGAGCGGGCAACCAACCTGCCACATTCACAGATACCCGGTGGCGGTGACTGGGAAATTATCTTGCCAAGGCTGGGACAGTCAGAAGGTCAACTGCGGCATTGCTGTTTAGTGCGTCAATGATCAAGAACAACGGCAATCGTTGGTGAATCTCATAAAAGTCTTTCGGAGACCCGTACGACGCCATGTAACCATCAGCAACAGCACTAAGCGCGTCGTCTGTGGCCTTCGGCTCAATCAGATCGACGACGGAAAAACCAGCTTCGGATAACTCACCAAAAATCGCGCCAAATGGCTTCGTGAAATACGTGACCTCAAAATCACCGAACCAGGTTTCGTCGTGAGCAGCAACGTTCAAATAGTCTCCGTAGATCGAGACTTCAGGGTCAGCCTGGCGATCGACCGTATAGCCCAAAAGTTTCGACTTCCGCTCAGCCTCACGGGTGATGCTCCCGGACCACAGCAGCGGATGAGGTACCGAGAAGAGAAAGTGTGCGTTTGGCTTAAGCACGCGACGCAGTGAGCGAAGAGTCGGACGCCAATCGGCCACGTAATGTAACGCCAAGCTTGAGTAAGCGAAGTCGAACGAATTGCCCTCGAAACGAAGATCCTCCATGTCTTGGACGTAGAACTCGACCTCAGGGTGGTATCGCTTTGCTAGATCAATGAGCCCCTCCGAGACATCGATGCCAACAGCTCGTGAAGGGTTGTGTGCGAGTATCTCGTCGAACTCAGCGCCAATACCGCAACCGATCGACAACACGGACGCACCATCGAGCGCTGGAATTAGGTCCTGCATTGCGGGTTTCTCGATGTACGCGTGCGCTGGATTCGCTCCGGGCTTCATCTGTTCGGCCCAGCGATCTGCGTATTCCGTATATCTGCGTCCGATGTCGCTCATGTCTGTAACGTAACCCTGCTTGACAACTCCAAATAATCAAAAGGTGTCTCATGTCGTGTTCGACTGGGACGGAACGCTTGAAGACAACACCGCAGCCATCCACGGTGCTGGTATGGCAATCGCTGACCAATTCGGGCTGCATCGGGTTGACTTGGCTTACTTTCGCAACACCATCGGCCGAAATTGGCGACGGTACTTCGACGACTTGCGAGCCCTAAATGACCTACCTCACTGCAGCGATGGTGAGATAGCCGAGCTGTTGGTGGCGTGGGATCGTGCGTTCATTGACCTGCTCTCGAAAACACATCTCATGGACGACGCTATCGACGCTGTCTCCAGACTTCAGGCCGCCGGGATTACCTGCTCAGTCTGCTCGATGCACGACCACGAACGACTCGTCGAACGTACGGAGCAGTTCGGGATCGATCAGTACTTTCTTCGCGTCGACGGTTTGGTCAAGCGCGATAGTGGCACCAGCAAACGCGAGCACATGATCAAGCATCTTGCGGTGCTGGATTTGCCTGCGGCGGCGTTACGAAACGGCGGTGTGCTCATTGGCGATACCGACGACGATGCCGAAACTGCGTTGGAAATTGGAGTACGGCCATTGCTCGTCACACGAGGGCAAATGTCGCGCCAGCGACTCGCCGAGCTGGTTCCAACGGTGGAAATCTTCGATTCGCTGACCGCTGCCGTTAGCGCTCTTCTGACGCCGACCTAGAGGAGTCGGCGCTCGTCAGCGTCACCTACGAAACGCGATATGCCCTGTTTTGCATGCTCGACTACGCGTCTCAGACGCCTCGCGAATTGCGCCGCGCTGACCTGCGGCTTCGCGACCGAAATAAGTGGGCGTCGAGGAACTCGAATCCCCGACCTCTGTTCGTCTCGCCGGAGGCGCGCTACGGGACCGGTTCGCACGGCGGAGGTCGGTCGTGAGAACAAGCAGGCTTGGTGGGCGTAGAGGAACTCGAATCCCCGACCTCTGCCGTGTGAAGGCAGCGCTCTAACCGACTGAGCTATACGCCCGAGGCGAGGTCCACTGTAGTTGGTCGGATCGTGCGTCTCGCGCGGTCAACGCTCCCCCGGTCA
>JBGAQY010000005.1:0-122388 GCA_044220495.1 Acidimicrobiales bacterium | reverse complement strand
AAAAGTGTGAGCATCGCTCGGACGCGCGTTCACGGTAACGGTGAACCAGAAGAAGAACACCACCAGGCGAAACACGCCCAACGACGTTTGTTCTTCGACGCGTACGCACTGACTGCCAGCACTGTTTCGAACGCAGCGGCTGGATTTGCGAGCTACGTGATCTCAGCGCAGCTGTTCCCTGGCGAGGTAGTTGGCCAGGCGGCCGCGATGAGCGCCGCGATGCTGCTGCTGTCAGGCGCCTCGCAACTCGACCTCGCCAACGCGCTCCACAGGTTCTTGCCAGGATCGGGCCGTTCGGCAAAGCGTTTGGTTCTTGGCAGTTACGCAGCGGTCGCTGTTGTCAGCCTCATTTTGGGTTCGCTTTTCGTTCTTATCTTTGGCGCCAACATCTTTGGACCCGACCGTGGTTGGGAAGCAGTTTGGTTTGCTGGTGCGGTTGCCGCGTGGTCGCTGTTCAATCTGCAAGACCAGGTGCTGATGGGCATGGGCTCATCGTTGCTAGTTCCCATAGAGAACACACTTCACGGACTAGCGCGCGTTGGTTTGCTGATCGCGTTTGTTGGTGGCGGTGCGTATGCCGTGTTTTCCACGTGGATCATCCCTGTTCTCGTTCTATTGAGCGTCATCAGCGTTGTGATCGTCGTAAGAGTGTTTCCGGCGCACGTAAAGCGGTGTGGCGACACGCTGACGATGTGGGACTTTCGCACGGTGTCGCGTTTTGCGGCAGGCAGTTACATCGGTGGACTAACCACTCTGGTAACTATCAACATTCTGCCGATCTTGGTGCTCGACGAGCTTGGTGCTGAGACGACCGGTTACTTCTATATGGCGTGGATGCTCACGTCGACGGTCGACCTTGTTGCTGCAAACTTTGGCGTTTCGTTAGTCGTGCAGGGTGCAACGACGCCGCAACACGTGCCGGCACTTCTGCGAGCGGCACTACGTCGGCAAATCACAATGATTGGCCCGATCATCGTCGTGCTGGTGCTGTTTGCGCATCCGCTGCTGTCGATTGCCTTTGGGCGCCCTTATGCAGATGCGTCGAGCGACATGTTGCAATTGCTTGCGCTTGGTTTGATTGCGCGCGTTATGTGGGGTCTCTATCTGCCCGCAGTTCGTCTCGCCGGACAAGTAAGGGCAATGGCAGTCACTCAAGTGTTTGCCAGCGTTATGATCCTTGGGTCTTGTTGTGTTGGTTTGTACACGTTGGGCCTAAAAGGCATCGGCTGGGGTTATCTGATTGCGCACTGCACCATTGCCCTTGTGCTCTCTACGCGACTCATTGCGATGTTCCGTAAGCCAGCCGCTGCCGAGGCTGAACCGAAGCAGCTCACAGCGGGTTCACTAGCGACAACGAGTCGACACAAGGCTCAACGCCGTCGTCGCGGGCCGATCCAGCTTTTGTTGATCAGTCTGGGTCAAGATTTCGCTATCGCATTCCACGGACTGTTCATCAATCGAATTGCCGCGTCGATACTTATGCCTCGCGTCTTGCGTTTCTGCATCTACCGCCTTGCGGGTATGAAGTTGCAGACGGCCAACATTTATTGGGGCGTTCAATTTGCGCGCAACGTCGTGCAACTTGGCAAAGGCACATTCGTAAACACCAACGTGCACTTCGAAGATGTGGCTCCGATCATCATTGGCGATGATTGTCAGGTCGGCATGGAGGTGCTGTTTGTCACCTCGCATCACTCAACGGCTGGCGGGGTCATTTCGAAGACGCCCGATCCGCGGCCAATCGTTGTTGGCGATCGATGCTGGATTGGCGCACGCGCCATGATCTTGCCCGGTGTCACCATTGGTGACGATTGTGTGATCGCCGCTGGAGCTGTTGTTGCCAAAGATTGCGCACCCGGTGGCGTCTACGCAGGCGTGCCGGCAAGGCGGATCAAAGAATTGAACGTGAACGGCTGACCAAGCCGACTGTCGTTAGCGACCATCAACGGTCATCAGGCCCCATATCGCTGAGGCAGTAATTCTTCTTATTCCGGATGTCATTGTTTTGACTCATTGTCCGGTTTTTCGCAACGGATCCTCAATGGTCGGTTTGTAAAGCTTGGTCAAGCACCGTCGATTGAAACTCCGCGGGAGCTTCCCGTCCGGTTGGCCTTCCACTACTGCGAGGGCCGCAGTCACCGGCGCAGCATTCAAGGAGTATCGGTGCGATCCACACCCCTACGTCTATTGCGGCGCGTCACCATTGCCGTGGGCGCAACATTGATGGCTTTCTCAGTTCTACATTCGGCTCCGTCTTCGGCGGCGCCTTTGTTGAACGGCACGGTCACTACGGGCACTGTTGTGCCTGGCAAGGTCGTGAAACTCACATCAGACTTTGGTTTGCAGTCAACTACTGCAACTCGTCTGTTCAACACCGAAGTTCGCAACATCAAGGGCGAGAAGGTTGGCCAATGGGTCGAAACCTTGTCGGTCCGCAAAGGCCAACGCATCGTGCGTACTTATGACTGGGACACTGCCGGGCTTGCCTATGGCGAATACGTCTTGCGTCTTGGTCTTGCTCTGCCCAACTGGGGTGGAACGTTGGCGTGGAACAACGACGCAGGTCGTGTTGTGCTCGCTGCTCCCACTTGGGTGCTTCGGGCTAGCGCAACTAACACCACTGACGGAACCGTTGTAAAGGGTGCGTTCACTGCTCCTTCAACTGCCAACGGTCAGTACTTGCTTGATCTCGAAGTGAAAGACCAGTCAGGCAAGCGCGTTAAGCAATGGTTCGAGACAAAGACGATGACCGCCGGACAGTTGATCACTCTGACGCGAGTGATTGGCAAGACAGAATTGCCTGCTGGCAAGTACACCGTCGTTATGGGCGCATTCACTCCCAACTGGGCCCAGACACTGCTGTGGAACAACGCTGCCTACGAATTCAACGTCGGCGCTTCTGCACCTGCACCATCACCGTCGCCAACAACCACTGCGGCGCCGGCAACTACAACCACTACCGTTCGGCCGACAACGACGACTGCAGCACCCACAACAACGACACCTCCGTCGTCAGGTTCGGGTTACGACTACAGCGCGGGTTGGACACTTGTTGACTCCGACGACTTCAACACCAACGGCCTCAACACGTCGAAGTGGGCCACTTACGACGGTATTGGCACCGCTGGTATTGGGTGGCGTAGTACATCAGCAATCAGCCAGAGCAACGGTGAAGTACGCATCACCGGTCGCGACAACATTGGTGGCGGTATGTGCCGCTGCGGTTCGGGTGGCGACCAGACCTACGGTCGTTGGGAGTTCCGAGCAAAGATGGACAAGGGCAACGGTTTTGGTCCTGCCATCTTGCTGTGGCCTGCTTCAGAGCGTTGGCCAATCGACGGTGAGATCGACATCTTCGAGAGCGCACTTGGTGAGCGTGACCACGCCAACTTCACGCTTCACTACGGCTACGACAACTCGCAGATTGGTCATTCACTGCAGGGCGATTTCAGTCAGTGGCACACATGGGCAATGGAATGGCAGCCCGACCACATCACGTACTGGATTGACGGTCAGAAGTTGTGGACGACAACCAACAAGGCCGCCATCCCCACCACGCCCATGCACATGGCAATTCAGCTCGACGCTGGCCAGGCCGGTTGGTGGATTCCAGGCCGTGACGCCAACTCGCCCGCAGAGATTTCGCTGCATGTCGACTGGATGAAGGTCTACAAGTAAGCGCTACGACAAGCGCTGCAAGGCGAAATCACTCACGACGGTTACAAACGACGAACGGGCACTCACTGCGTGTGGGTGCCCGTTCGTCGTGTTCGGCCTCTGCTCATGAAATGCAAAGATGGGCACGCAATACGCACGACGCAGCCGAAGGAGACCCATGAGCGAGACATCGTCCACGCCCGTCACAACCGCAGCAGTAAGAGCAGTAGATGTGCGCAAGGTCTACGGAAAAGGCGAGGCCGCCGTTACGGCGCTAGATCGCGTGAGTGTCGCATTCGACAGCGGTAAGTTCACCGCCATCATGGGCCCGTCGGGTTCTGGCAAGTCGACGCTTATGCACGTCATGGCTGGTCTCGACACTATCGACAGTGGCTCGATCTTCATTGGCGATGTTGAGGTGAACCGACTCAGCGAGAAGCGTATGACTGTTATGCGGCGCGACAAGATCGGCTTCGTTTTCCAAGCGTTCAATCTGGTGCCGACGCTAACTGCATACGAAAACATCACGCTTCCTTTGTCACTTGCTGGTGACAAGCCAGACCAAGAGTGGGTCGACAATGTTGTCGGCATTGTTGGTCTGCGTGATCGCCTCGATCATCGTCCGGCAGAACTCTCTGGCGGGCAACAACAGCGTGTTGCTGTTGCCCGCGCACTGGCATCAAAGCCAGAAATCATTTTTGCCGACGAACCCACCGGCAATCTCGATTCCCATTCGGGGGCTGAAGTGTTGTCGTTCCTCAAGAAGGCAGTGGCCGAATTCCAACAAACCGTTGTAATGGTCACGCACGACGCCAACGCCGCCTCATACGCGGACCGTGTCGTGTTCTTGCGCGACGGACACATCGTCGACGAGATGAGCGACCCAACGGCTGAGATGGTGCTCGACCGAATCAAGAAGTTGGGCGACTGAGATGTGGCGACTAACGCTCAAAAATTTGCGGGCGCGCAAACTGCGCTTGATAACAACGTCGATTGCAATAGCGCTCGGTGTCGCATTCATGGCCGGATCGTTGGTGCTCACCGACACCATCGGCAAGACGTTCAACGATCTGTTTGCCAGTGTCTATAAGTCGACCGATGCTGTGGTTCGCGGACAAGCGCCCTTTGAGGTAAACGAGGCGGAGGGTGAAGAAGCGCCGCGGCCTTTGATCGACCAATCGCTGATTGCAGTTGTGCAAAACGTGCCCGGCGTGAAACTCGCTGAAGGCTCGATACAGGGCTACACGCAGGTGGTCGACAAGTCGGGCAAGGTCGTTGGCAATCCTGGTGGTGGTGCGCCGACCTTTGGTGGCATCTGGAGCAACAGCGAACTCAACGCGTTCCAGCTTTCTGAAGGACGTGCTCCGAAAGCCGACAACGAAGTTGTCGTCGATGCAGGCACGGCGAAAAACGGCAAGCTTGCAGTCGGCGACGAAGTGACAGTTTTGACTGCGGTTGCCCCCGAGAAGGTGAAGATCGTTGGTATTGCTCGCTTTGGGCAAGTTGACAGTCCGGCTGGCGCTGGTTATGTGAGCTATACGTTTGCCACTGCGCAGCGATTGATGAGCGCGCCGGGCAAAATCAACCAGATTGAAGTCGTCGCTGATTCTGGGGTCACGCAGCAAGAGATTCGTGATCGCATCGCCAAAGTTGTGCCGTCTAACGACGAAGTTGTCACTGGCGCAACCATTACGAAAGAGCAGCAAGACACGCTCAAAGAGAACTTGAAGTTCTTCAACATCTTGCTGCTCGTTTTCTCGGGCATTGCATTGATCGTTGGCGCCTTCGTGATCAACAACACCTTCTCGATTCTGGTGGCGCAGCGTTTGCGCGAGATGGCTTTGCTGCGGGCAATCGGCGCGAGCCGGCGTCAGGTGTTGCGTTCGTTGTTACTCGAGTCGTTCATCGTCGGACTTGTCGCATCACTGCTTGGATTGGTCTTGGGCGTCGGGGTTGCCGCCGGCCTGCGCAGTCTTTTCGGTGCGTTCGGGCTCGACCTTCCACCAGGCAATCTGATCATCACGCCAAACACTGTGATCGTCTCACTGTTGGTGGGCACGGTTATTAGCGTTGTGTCGGCCGCTGCACCGGCGCGGAAAGCATCGAAAGTTCCGCCGATCGCAGCCATGCGCGACGTGGCTTTTGACACATCACATCGATCACGTTCGCGTATCGCAATTGGCATCTTGTTGGCCGGCGCGGGTGTCAGCACGCTGTTGTTGGGCCTGTTTTCAGATGTCGGCAAGGGCCTCTATATGGTCGGCGGCGGCGCGCTACTAACACTGTTTGGTGTAGCCGCGTTGGGGCCCATCATTGCTCGACCGGCAAGTCGCGTGATTGGCTTTCCGCTTCCGCGAATCAAGGGCATGACCGGATCGCTTGCCCGTGAGAACGCGATGCGTAATCCCAAACGCACTGCTGCTACTGCCGCTGCGCTGATGATTGGTGTTGCGCTTGTCACGTTCATCACGGTATTTGTCGACTCGGCCAAAGCGTCGATCGACAAGACCATTGACAAGTCGTTTGGTGGTGACTTTGTTGTGCAGGGTCCCCAGACATTCCTCGGTGGGTTGAGCCCTGCGCTTGGCCAAGAGATCGCGGCACTGCCTGAAGTCAAAGCATCATCACCGCTGCGCGGTTTGCAGACCGAGATCAACGGCGAGCCACATTTCATCGTTGCAATTGATCCCAAGCCGTTCGAAGGCATTTTCGATCCCGTTGTGACCGAGGGAAACCTCGCTGCTCTAGATACGAAGCAGATTGCCGTTCAGACTGATGTTGCCAAGTCGCATGGTTGGAAGCTCGGCGACGAAGTACCGATGAAATTTCAGGACGGCGTCTCCCAACAGTTCAAGGTCGTTGCAATTTATAAAGACAGCAACGTGCTCAACGGTTACGCCATCGGATTGCCGGCATACAACGCAAACGTCACCACGGCTTTTGACTACGAAGTGCTCGTGGCCAAAGCAGATAACGTTTCGGTTGACGTAGCACGTGCTGCTGTAGAGAAGGCTGCAGCGGCGTATCCAACTGCGAAGGTTCTTGATCAAACGCAGTTCAAACAAATGTTCAAAGATCAGGTCAATTTGTTGTTGGCCATCTTCTACGTGCTGCTTGGGCTGGCGGTTTTGATCGCTCTGTTGGGCATCGCCAACACTCTGGCGTTGTCGATTTTCGAACGCACCCGCGAGCTGGGTCTGCTGCGCGCCGTTGGTATGACGCGACGGCAACTGCGCTCGATGGTGCGATGGGAGTCAGTGATCATTGCTCTCTTCGGAACGGTGCTCGGCTTGCTCGTCGGAGTTTTCTTCGGCACCTCGTTGGTTAAAGCGTTGAACGAAGAGGGCATCACCGAACTTGTCATCCCGTGGGGGAGCGTCGCATTGATTGCAGTAATCGCGGCCGCCGCCGGAATCGTGGCGGCGATCTTGCCGGCTCGTCGGGCCAGTCGCCTTGACGTGCTCAAGGCAATCGTCACGACGTAATTGAAGTATTGCTGCTCGTCGGCGCGATCGGGCCGGCGAGCAGCTTTCCTTTGGATATGCTTTCCCAGCTTGCGGCGTTTGTTGCGCTGCATTGCCCTCTTAGCTCAGTGGTAGAGCACCTCCATGGTAAGGAGGGGGTCCCGAGTTCAATCCTCGGAGAGGGCTCTACAGGCTCCGGCGAGTACGTTGGGCGCCGGCTTGCTGACCGTTGTCAGCGGCGCCGTCGTCCGCCTCCTCGCCGAAGCCTGTAGACCGAAGTGAGTTAACAAGGGGTTTCGTCCGCTTCCTCGCCGAAGCTTGTAACACCGGCTTGTTGACAGCTTGCTAAGCAAACAAGAAATAACCCATACCGAAATCATTTGGCGGCGTAGCTCAGTCGGTAAGAGCGCTCGGCTCATAATCGAGAGGTCGACAGTTCGAGTCTGTCCGCCGCTACCAAAAAGAAAATTTTGAAAGGACAGACATGGCAAAGAAGGCTTTCGAGCGCACGAAGCCCCACCTCAACGTGGGCACCATGGGTCACATCGACCACGGCAAGACCACTCTGACTGCTGCCATCACCAAGGTCCTTCACGACAAGGTGCCAGGCAACGACTTCACTGACTTTGCCAACATTGACAAAGCTCCTGAAGAGCGTCAGCGCGGTATCACGATCTCTATTGCTCACGTTGAGTACCAGACCGAGAACCGTCACTATGCACACGTCGACATGCCTGGACATGCTGACTACGTGAAGAACATGATCACTGGTGCTGCTCAAGTAGATGGCGCCATCTTGGTCGTGAGTGCTGCTGATGGTCCTATGCCTCAGACTCGTGAACACGTTCTTCTTGCTCGCCAAGTTGGCGTTCCTTACATCGTTGTTGCTCTCAACAAGAGCGACATGGTCGATGACGAAGAACTTCTTGACCTTGTTGAACTCGAAGTTCGTGAACTTCTCAACGAATACGAGTTTCCTGGCGATGACACCCCGATTGTCCGCGTGAGTGCCCTTAAGGCTCTCGAAGGCGACGACACCTGGGCAGAAAAGATCATGGAACTCATGGCTGCTGTTGATGAGTCAATTCCTGAGCCTGAGCGTGAGACCGACCAGCCTTACCTCATGCCCATTGAAGACGTCTTCACCATCCAGGGTCGTGGAACCGTTGTTACTGGTGCCATCGAACGCGGTGTTGTCAAAGTCGGCGACGAAATCGAAATCGTTGGTCTTCGTCCCACTCAAAAGACGACCTGTACTGGTGTTGAGATGTTCCGCAAGAGCCTTGATGAAGGTCGTGCTGGAGAAAACGTTGGTGTTCTTCTTCGTGGAACCAAAAAAGACGAAGTCGAGCGTGGTCAGGTGCTCTGCAAGCCAGGCAGCATCACCCCTCACACCAACTTCCAAGCTCAGGTCTACGTGCTCACCCAAAAAGAAGGTGGCCGTCACAAGCCCTTCTTCAACAACTACCGCCCTCAGTTCTACTTCCGCACCACTGACGTCACCGGAATGATCACCCTTCCCGAAGGCACCGAAATGGTCATGCCTGGTGACAACATCGAAATGGCAGTTGAACTGGGCAAGCCCATTGCTATGGACGAAGGCCTCCGCTTTGCCATCCGTGAAGGTGGACGCACAGTCGGCGCCGGTCGAGTCGTCAAGATCAGCAAGTAGCAGTCCGGCCGGATTTCCCGCTGCGGGCGTTACCGTCGTCCTCGTTGGCGTTAGCCAACGTCGTCCTCGGCGCCTTCGCAGCGGAAAATCCAACTCAGACTGTTCCTTCGCCGAACGCCCGGCGGCGCCCAGCAGCTTTGCTGCTGAAGCTTCCGCCGAGGCTTTGAGAACTAGAGAAGAATCAGCCGGCTTGCCCCTGAGGTAGCGGGTAACCACAACTTCAAATACCAGTAGGATTGCGATTTATGGCTAAGAACGAGAAGCGGATTCACGTGACGCTGGCTTGCGAGCAGTGCAAGCGACGTAACTACATCACCAAGAAAAACAAGGTGAATGACCGCGAACGCATCGAAATGAAGAAGTACTGCCGTTGGGACCGTGCGCACACGATGCACAAGGAAACCCGCTAGGCAGATTCGTCAGATGTTCGACCACGTGCGAACTGACACAACTTCTGACTCACGCCCGCTAGCACCAGCCCCGTGGCCAGTGTTTGCGGGCGTTGTCGCGCTCGCATCCTTCTTGCTCTTCGCTGCTTCGTCGCGCGCAACGAGCGACTGGGGTGCCGTGTTTGGTTGTTTGGGCATTCTTGCCGGCGCTGCTTACGTGCTTGATCGGTCGGGTCGCGCTGAGGCTGCAAAGCGTCCGCATCCGCTTTATTCAGACCGTCTGCCCAGCGAGCCGTCGAAGCTCAAGATCGCGCTGGTGTTGTTGGTGCTGGCGGGCCTTGTGATGTTTGCAACGTTGACAGCAACTTCAACAAGTTTTGGGTCGTCGTTTCCGTACTTTCTCGCAGCGGGATTTTTGTTTCTGGTTCTTCCGCAGTTAATGGCACGTCGAGTCATTCGACGTCACGATCGCGCCGGCAGCAAGCCCTAAAAAAGCATCAGCGCTTCGTCGGCTGGTGTCGTCGGGCCTGCGGGCTTAACAACGCCACTCTTGACCACATCAGTTTTGGCGGCGGCCCGTTCTTCGCGCTGCTCTCGTTTATCGGGACGGTCGTAAATTGGGTAGCCCGCCTTCCACGTCGGCGGCTGCTGCAGCCTCAGTGGAATCACCGATGGCGGAACGGCGTCGATTGTCGTTTGTGACATGCCCACCGCAAGTGCAATACGCGTCACTGAGTCTTTGGGTTTGAGCGTGTGGTTACGTCGCTTCTCGATCGCTGCATAAAGCGCTGCGAGGTCAGGATGATGCATTACGCCGTTGATCCAGTCGATCTCAGACCCAAAAATGCAGAACACGCACGAGTGTCGCTCGTTGCCTTGGTCGTATTCGATCGGCCATGGAGCGCCTGACTCGTGGATAGTGTCCCAAACGTCGTCGACTTTCATGTGCTGGATGGGAAGGAATCGATGCACTGTGCGTTTGCTGTTCTCAACCTCGACACTGAGATGCAGTTCTCGATCGCGATTTGCTGATTCTTCGCCACGCAGGCCCAAACAGTTGAGCACTCTGAACGAACGACGCAGCCGCGCTTGATCAAGACGCGATCCGAAGTATGCAGAGATCGGCGAAGTCTTGTGGTCAGAAGTGCAGAACCGTTCGCGCGGTGTCGAGAAGGTGCCGTGCTTCAACTCGAAGTCAACAAGAAGGTCTTCTTCGCGCGGCGGAATGTAGTGAAACGGAACCCCAAAGTGTTCGGCCTGCGCTCGTGCAAGTTGTGATGTGCCTGGCGAGACAACGCGTCCGAGATCTGCGTGTACGACGACGATCTCGGGCTTCTCGTCACTTGCATCCCACATTGCTTTAACCGCCGCGAGTGTCGCGATCGAGTCTTTGCCGGCGGAACTGTTGACGACAATCAAGTCGTACCAACCAATGTCAGGTTGCACGAGCACTTTGCCGCGCGCATCGCGCACGGGCTCCTTAACTTTCTTGCCTGTGACTGCTTTGCCTGGTGCAACCGAAGACTCGACAAGAGATGGAACGCAGTCGTGTTGCGCGCTGGCCTGCTTGGCGCGTGCGGCGTCGTTCGTGCGTCGAGTTGCGAGCGTCTTGCGTTTCTTGTTGAGTTCGTCGACTCCTTCGAGTGCGTCGAAACCCTCTCGCTGTAGGAGCGCGTTGACTTCGTTCCAACGAGTCTCACTGTTGGTGCGTGAAAGCGAACGAGGCAGATACAGGCCCGGCGTTTGCTCAGGATTGATAAACGGGTGATACAGAAATCCTTCGGCCTCGAGAATCGGCCGAGCTCGCTCGACATCACCCGACACGACCAAGTTCGCAGCCACTGTTCGACGCACAATGACAGTTGGCTTTTCGGTGGTTTGGGCCTGCGCAGCGAAATAGTCGGTGATTGGTCGGGGAATCGCTTGCGTCACCGTTTGATTATCCGAGGGTGCCCTCATGTCGACCAAAACGCGACGAAGAGCACGGAAAGGGTGAAAGTAAAGCTGGAAAGTTCACGCCCAGTAGCAAGTAACCTTCGCAGCGTATGAAGGGTCAAAACCAACGATGACAAGTGATGTCGGCGAGCTTGTCACGGCTGCCCAATCGGGCGATCGTGCGGCATTCGATGAACTCGTCCGACTCACATACGCGGAGACGTACACGTTGGCTTTGAGACTCGTCAATAACCCAGAAGATGCTTCTGACGTTGTGCAAGAGGCGTACATGCGCGCTTACAAGAGCATCAACAATTTCCGCGGCGAGGCTCAGTTCACAACCTGGCTCTACCGAATCACCGCAAACTGTGCATCGACGCAGTTAGTTAAGCGCAATCGTCATCGTCATGACGAACTAGCCGACGAAACGCCAGTGCCATCCGACATCGCTGCGGGTCCCGAAGCCAAGGCCGATGCTGCTCTCGATCGCCGTGATGTTGCTGCTGCACTCGCGTTGCTGCCGGCGAATCTCCGTGTGGTTGTCGTGTTGCGTGACATCTACGACTTGTCGCACGAAGCCATTGCGAAAGAACTTGGAATCACTGAAGTGACTGCCAAAGTGCGACTACACCGTGCGCGCAAAAAGCTTCGTGATCAATTGTTGCCAGGAACAGGTGATGGAGAGGAGTCCGATGTCCGAGCCGGCTGACTTCGACGGATTGCAGGGATTGTGTGCAACGGTGATTCCGCAACTGAGCGGCGTCGTCGACGGCTCACTCAAACTCTCCGCCGATGAGCAAACGCACGTTTCGTCATGCCTGCGTTGTCAGGCTGAGCTTGTGCGCTATCGCAAGCTATTGCGCGCGCTGCACGACCTTCGTACGCACGTCGTGCACCCTGCCCCCGGATTATTGGCGCAAGTTCTCGATCGCATCGGCGAGAATGGAGAGCGACGAGCGGTGCGCTCGATTCTCACGGGCCGCCGGGCTGCTTACACGGGCGGTATTGCCGTGGCGGCGGTGGCCGGCGTAACCGGAGCCATTTTGTTGGGTACTCGAAGCCGCAGGTCGTCGAAGAAGGCCGCCTAACTGCAGTGCTAGGGTTTGGTCCGCACCAACCCTGAAAGGGTCTATAGGGCAGTAGCTCAATTGGTAGAGCACTGGTCTCCAACACCAACGGTTGGGGGTTCGAGTCCCTCCTGCCCTGCCACTCTTTCTTCTAGGTTCTGTCAGACCCATTCCCAAGTACGCGTGCGCGAGGTAAATCGTTGAATCGTGAGATGAAGCGCCAAATGCAGCGCCAAGGCCACATCGGGGCCGACGGCGAGCCTTTGCCGACCCAACGTCCGGCTCCAACGCGTAATGCGGCCAATCGTCCTCGTGGGCCTCGCACCACGCCGCTTAGCTACCTGCGTGATGTCAGGGCTGAGCTCAAGAAGGTTGCGTGGCCGACCCGAGCCGAGGTGCGCAACTACTCAATCGTCGTGATCGTCACTTTGATTGTGATGATTACGCTTATCTTCGTCCTCGACTACATCTTCTCTGAAGGTGCAGTCTTCCTCTTCAAATGAGCGATCTCACCATGAGCGATTTGTCCCAGAACACCGAAGAACCAGAAACCGCTATCGGCGAAGCCGAAGAGCCCGATTTGTCAACCGAAGACGATCTGGCTCAAGACCTCGCACCTGTTGCATCAGAAGACGAAGTCAGTGATGTCGCCGAGAGTGACGTTGAAGTCGTCGACCTCGATGACGAAGGCAGCGACGAGGGCCCGATCATCGAGAGCCCATATGACCGTCCGGGTCAGTGGTTCGTTGTTCACACCTACGCGGGTTACGAGCAAAAGGTCCGGGGCAACCTCGACAACCGCATTGCGTCGATGAATATGGAAGATCGCATTTTTGAATGCGTCATTCCGATGGAAGATGTTGTCGAGTTCAAGAACGGCAAGAAGGTCACCGTTTCCAAAAAGGTGTTCCCCGGTTACTTGCTCGTCCGCATGATTCTCGACGACGACTCATGGTCGGTTGTGCGCAACACGCCGGCGGTGACTGGGTTCGTCGGAACCGGCGCCAAGCCCACCCCGCTCTCGCGCAAAGAAGTTGAAAACATCTTGCAGGTCAAGGTCGAGCTGCCCACGGGCACGCCCGAAGCCAAGCGCAGCCGTCCTCGCCTCGAGTACGACCTTGGCGAGACCGTCCGTGTCAAAGAGGGTCCGTTTGCCGACTTTTCGGGCGAGATCTCCGAGATCAACGAAGACCAGCTCAAGGTCAAAGTTCTCGTCAACATCTTCGGCCGCGAGACTCCGGTCGAGCTCGAGTTCAGCCAGGTCGCCAAGCTCTAAGAGCACCCATCTGGCGGGTATTTGTCGCTTCACACGACCTCTCGCCAGTGCTCTAGGCTCTACGACCGCCCCTAAAGAGGAAAGTTATTCATGGCTAAGAAGCGCGTTATCGCGATCGTCAAAATTCAGCTGCCTGCTGGCGCGGCAACGCCTGCGCCGCCGGTCGGTACCGCACTTGGTCCTCACGGTGTGCAGACCATGGCCTTCTGTCAGCAGTACAACGCAGCGACCGAAGGTCAGCGCGGACAGATCGTTCCTACCGAGATCACGATCTACGACGACCGTTCGTTCACGTTCGTTCTCAAGACTCCACCGACACCGGCGTTGATTCGTCAAGCCGCCGGTCTCGACAAAGGTGCAACCACTCCCGGTCGCGCCGTTGCCGGCACCATCACCCAGGCTCAGCTTGCTGAGATTGCGCAAATCAAGATGCCTGACCTCAACGCACTCGACATCGAGTCCGCCAAGTTGCAGGTGGCCGGGACTGCCCGATCCATGGGCATCAAAGTCGAAGACGCCTAGTCTGCTTTCCGGTGGCGGCGTTCTCGGCTCGTCGTTGGCCGTTGCCAACGTCCTCGCCTGCGGCCTTGCCACCGAAAACCAGCCGTCGGCGTACCGCCTAGAGCGCGTTCCGCTAGGGGCGTTCTCGGCTCGTCGTTGGCCGTTGCCAACGTCCTCGCCTGCGGTCTTGCCACCGAAAACCAGCCGTCGGCGTACCGCCTGGTACGCGTTCCGCATCCTTTCACCTACGCGATATGACCAAAAACCCGCTCTCCTGGGGCCCGTTTTGGCAATATCGCGTAGGTGAAAGTCTCGCTGACCGGGTGCGAGTCCAGTTGACGCGTGGATGGTGGGGGCGGAAACGGGTTCGACCGCAAGCGGTTAATATCACGGAGTTATTGCGCTGATCGGCAGGGGAGCACCTCGCCCCGGATCGTTAGATGCGCTAGCTGAGGGAGATCGTAAGGAGATCCAACATGGCGAAGCACGGCAAGAAGTACGTCGACGCAAACAAGCGCTTCAACCGCGAGAACTTTCACACACCCGCTGAAGCAATTTCGATCGTCAAGACATTGGCAACGGCCAAGTTCGACGAAACCATTGAGCTCGCCGTGCGTCTCGGCGTTGACCCTCGCAAGGCTGATCAGATTGTGCGCGGCACGGTTGGCCTTCCCGCAGGTACTGGTAAAGACGTTCGTGTCGCTGTGTTTGCGGCGGGCGACGCTGCTGCCGCTGCACGCGCAGCTGGCGCTGATGTTGTTGGCGCTGAAGACCTTGTCGAAAAGGTCGGCGGCGGCTTCCTCGATTTCGACATCGCCATTTCAACCCCCGACTTCATGGGTCAAGTCGGCCGTCTCGGACGCGTGCTTGGTCCTCGTGGCCTCATGCCAAACCCGAAGACGGGCACCGTCACCAATGACGTTGCCGACGCTGTCAATGCCTTCAAGGGTGGGCGCGTCGAGTACCGAACTGACCGTGTTGGAAACGTCCACGTGCCAATCGGCAAAGCTTCGTTCACGGCTAGCGACCTTCTCAGGAACGCTCGAGCGCTTCTCGACGAGTTGCAGCGTGCAAAGCCAGCTGCTGCCAAGGGTAAGTACGTCCGTTCGGTAACGGTGGCATCGACGATGAGCCCCGGCGTCCGCATCGACTCAGGCAACCTTCGCATTACCGACGAAGACGTTTCCGCAGCTTCTTAACGGTTTCGCGTCTCGAGATCGCATGGTTTCGAGATCTGTTAGCGTTACCCACCAGTTCTAGACGCCGTAGACCACAGGTGCCCATTGGGCTTAATGGAAGAGATTCCACCCGTGTAGGTGATCGCTCGAACGGCGACAGGCATGGGTGCCTGTGTCTTTCGGTGTTCTCCTTATCTCGGCGTTGCAATTCGAACGCAAGGCTTAACACCGAGGATTCATGGAAAACCCAAGACAAGAAAAAGTCGCCGTAGTAGACGAGGTGAAGAGTCGCATTGCTGACTCCGACGCCGTCATTCTCACCGAGTACCGCGGCCTTACCGTCAAAGAGATCGCCGAGCTGCGCAACTCACTGCGCCCCAATGGCGGCGAATACAAGGTGTACAAGAACACTTTGGTTCGCTTTGCGGCGCGTGAGCTCGACCTCAACGATCTTGAGCAATCACTCACTGGCCCCACTGCAGTTGCCTTCATCAAGGGTGACGCTGCTGCAGTTGCCAAGTCGCTGCGTGACTTCGCTCGTGCCAACCCCAACCTCATCGTCAAGGGCGGTGTGCTTGGCAACAAGACGCTGACTGCTGCTGATGCAGCTGCACTGGCTGACCTCCCATCTCGCGAAGTCGTGCTTGCGCAGTTGGCTGGTTTGCTTGCGGCTCCGATGCGCAACTTCGCTGGTGCGCTGCAAGCGCTTCCACGCAACTTCGCCTACGGGCTCAAGGCTCTCGTCGACCAAAAAGTCGCAAACGGCGAAGCCGCACCTGCACCCGCTGCCCCTGCAGCCGAAGCCGAGGCTCCTGCCGAAGCAGCGGTTGAAGAGCCTGCACCTTCCGAAGAAGCAGCAACCGACGCTGCTGCTGAAACCACGACCGAAACTGAATCTGAGTAACTAGGAGATATTGAACAATGGCTACGTCCACCAAAGAAGAAATCCTCGAGGCCATCTCGAGCATGTCCGTTCTTGAGCTCAGCGAACTGCTCAAAGACTTTGAAGAGCGCTTCGGTGTAACCGCAGCCGCTCCTGCTGCAGTTGCTGCTGCACCTGCAGGCGGCGGTGGTGGCGGCGAGGCTGCTGCTGAAGAGCAAGACGAGTTCGACGTCATCCTTAAGGATGCTGGCGACAAGAAGATTCAGGTCATCAAAGAAGTTCGTGGCATCACGAGCCTCGGCCTGAAAGAAGCCAAAGACCTCGTCGACGGTGCTCCTAAGCCCGTTCTCGAGAAGGTTTCGAAAGACGACGCTGAGAAGGCCAAGGCTGCCCTTGAGGGTGCCGGCGCCACCGTCGAACTCAAGTAGTTCCCGAGGCGTCAACGCCTCTAGCTGTATGACAAAGGCCCGCCGTTTACCGGCGGGCCTTTGTTGTTTCTATATGTCGAACATTCCGAGTTCGACGGTCTTGTTCTTGCCTCGACCTATGACGATCTCAACCGCTTCAAATTCGTGTGCCTGATCGGCAGGAGGCGACCCTTTGGCCGACTTTGCTGCGCGAGGCGCTGGCTTTTCGGGCGCCGGGGTTGCGGGTTCGTGGTCGACGTCGACGTCGACGTCGAAGTCGAATGCGGGCGGCACGTCGAAAGGCGGCGTGTCTGCTGGTGCGGCAACTACTGGTGTTGGCGGTTTCGGCGCTGGTGCTGGAGCGGTTGGTGTTGGTGACGGTGCCACGAGCGGAGGCGTGTCAACGGTCGGTGTACTTGCAACGGAGTCTTCGAGCGTCAACGCCGTCGTTGGTTCGACAACGGACGGTTGCGCGGCCACTTCGGTGTTGGGCAGTTCAATCTCGGATGACTCGCCGGGCTCAATGATGAGCACCGAGCCCTCATCGATGCCGTCAGCGATCATCTGCTCGAGATCTTCGATCGTGTCGAGGTTGACGGGGATGTAAACGATCTCGGGCAAGACGTCTGATGACGAACGCGGTGTTGCCGGTTCGGGAGTTGCGGCGAGTGCCTTTTGCGCGGCTGCTTCGGCGAGTTCAAGAGCCTCGGAAATGTCGGGTTCTTGTACGTCCATCGTCGCCGCGGCTGCCTTGTCGCGCGTTGCTTGCGGAGGAAGTTCGCGTCCGTAACCGTCAACCGCGCTCCAACTACCCAGTTCGTTCTTGCCGACGAATGCGGGCATCGGCCCGGGGGCGTTGAGCACGATCACGCCGAAGTGCGTCGCCTTCGTGTAGGGCTTAGCTCCGGGCTTCTTCTCAAGCTTCGCGGCCAGCTTGGCCTCAGCGACCACAAAGGTGTTGTGCACACGCTGCCAGTACTCAAGGTCAGTGCCGCTGATTCCGCACTCTGACAATGGGCGCGGTGTGAAGGTGTGATCGCGACGCATGAGACCGGGTTCGTAGCCGTACATGTCGGTCTGAACGAACGCTCGTTCCAAATCCCACAGATTGAAGTAGCCAAATTGGTTGTCGGTATCGACTTCCATATGACCGAAGGCTTCGCCCGTCGTGGGGTCGTACTCGGTGACCCACAACGAGCGCGCTGGGCCAACGAACTTCAAATACGCCATTCGGTCTTTGCACTGACCGTCCATCTCATAGAGCTTCGGGATCGCTCGGATCTCGGCGACGGTTGGGTAGAAGGGCTCGCCTCGTTTGGCGGAGTACACCTCGATGAAACCAATGCCTTGCTCGGCGCTGGCTCCGAAAGCAACTTTGGCGAGCGGCTTGCGCGGCGGTCGCGAGCGAGGGTCGTCTGCGGAACTCATCGTCTGTGAGGTGAGTACCTCGGCAGTTAGCGTCGCGCGTGAGTACGACCATGGACGCCCCATTCCGTGTTCGCCGCCGCCGTGCCAACGACCGTGTGGATCCATCGCAATCTCGCCGACGCGACCAGATGCGTTTCTGACTTCGAAGCGTCGACCTCTTACGTGCTTAATCACAACGTCGTCGGTATTGACTTCGGCGGCTTTGGCGCGCCGCTCGCGTTCCCACATCAAGATTTCGTCGGCGCGGTCGCGATCAATGTGCTCCAGTGCGACGCGCGGAATGTCTGACTCGAGCAGCGTTTCGGGACTGGTGTGGCACTCGCGTTCGAGAACGAGACCAGGTTGGAGGAAAGTGATTGCCCCGCTTCGCCGTGCTCCGCCGGGTGGCACGTTGACGGCCTCAAGCTCCGGCAGATAGGCGTATGTCCACGAAGCTCGGCCGCCGACAGACATGAAGCCGAATGCTTCGCCTGTTTCTTCGTCGAGCTCGGTTACCCAGAAATCAGTCGCGCCGCCGAAGATCTTGTAGTGAACGACAATCTCTTCAATAGGCGTGCCGGCGGTTTCACCCAGCCCGGGTATTGCTTTGCGGTCGTCGACTGGTGGGTAAAAGTTGTGACCGCGACGGTCGTACTGAGTCTCTACGAGCGGGCTCGAGGGTTGGGGTGAGAGGGCGCTGCTCATTTGACGAGTTCAACTTTCGAAAGACGTACGCAAAAATAAAAAGACATCGGCCCCATCATGCGGGCCGATGTCTTTGCACAACCAATCGAGTGGATCCTTATTGGAGGAGTGAGCGCTCCAACACGAGCTCGCCGGCAACTTCGAAGGGGTGGCGACCGCTGCGTTCGGCGGCGAGTTGGTGGTCGGCGGCGAGCTGTTCGATCTGCTGCTCGGTGAGAAAGGCGTCAACCAGATCGTTGGGGCCGAGTTCGAGGCGGCGGTCGGGCTCACCATCGAGGTCGATCTGCACCCACCGACTCTGTTGGCCGTGAATGTCAGCGATCTTGACGATTGCCGATCCGTATTCAGAGCGGTGGTCGAGTTCGACGAGCATGCCTGCTTCGAGCGCTCGACCCGGAACTCGCATGGGCTTACGGTCGCCGATCTGTTCGTAAGACCTATCCATCCATGCCGGGCGATTGGCCGCAACGACCTCGAGTTGCTCGGGCGTTGCCTTGACCGTGGTCTTGGGAAGTCGGCCGAAGTGGATGCCAACCCAGGGAAAACCCTCGACACGAACAACTGGGCTGGTGGGAACCGACAGATCGACCGTCTCGACTGTCTGCCACGTTTTGCTGCTGCCTCGGGCTGCTGCTGTAAAAATTTGCATGCCTGGAGCGATTGCCGAGATTGGGATTTCCGCCTGGACGAGGCCGCCGTTTGCTTGAGTCATTGATTTCCTTGCCTAAAGACCACAGAATGTGAGCGCTTAGCGGTCCACTGTGACGGCAAAGGGGCCTCTGGGCCAAATCGCAGGAAAATTGCTAGAATCTTGAAATTCGGTGGCCGATACCGTATCCTGCTCGGCCGCTTGCGTAGCTGTGCAAACGTGCCTAGTATCGACGTTTGCCGTGCCTGCCCGCTCTGTGCTCCTTCGTGTTCACGCCTTTTTCAGCGCGCCTCACGGCCTTTTTCTGCCCGTAGCTTTGCCCTGTCAGGAGTAGGCCTTTGTCTTCTCGTTCCACCACATCGGAACGTCTTCCCGAGCGGGAGCGGTTCTCTTTCAGCTCGTTGGAAGAAGTTCTGCCTCTGCCCGACCTCATCTCGATCCAGCGCGATTCATTCCAGTGGTTCCTCGAACAAGGACTGGCGGAAGCTTTCCGCGACATCAGTCCAATCGAAGACTTCACGGGTCAGTTGCGTCTTGAACTCGAGTTCGACCCAGACGATCCCGACCTTCGCCCGCCTCCCAAGTTCTCAATGGAGGAGTGCAAAGAAAAAGACATGACCTACGCAGCGCCGATCTTCGTGCGCTCACGGTTCATGAACGCCACCACGGGTGAAATAAAGGAACAGACGGTCTTCATGGGTGACTTCCCGATGATGACCGAGAAAGGCACCTTCATCGTCAACGGCACCGAGCGCGTTGTCGTTTCGCAGCTCGTGCGTTCGCCTGGTGTCATCTTCCAACCCGGTCGCGATGCCAAGACAGTCGTCACTGGCACCATCCACCCTTACCGTGGTGAGTGGGTCGAGTTCGACGTCGAAGCCAAGCCCGGTAAAGACATCACCGCCGGTGCGCGTGTCGCTCGCAAGCGTCGTCTCAGCATTTTCACGATGCTGCGTGCGTTGGGTTACGAAGACCCTGCGTTCCTCGAGCGTTTCGTGCGTCACTTCGACTTCCTTCAAGGCCAGTGGGAGAAAGACAAAGACGTCGCCCCCACGCGCGAAGAAGCGTTGGTTGAGATCTACAAGCGTGCGCGTCCGGGTGAGCCGCCCAACGTTGAATCGGCGCGCGTTTACTTTGAGAACGCGTTCTTCAACTCGAAGCGCTACGACCTCACGCGTGTTGGTCGTTACAAGCTCGACCGCAAGCTTCGCCCCGAGATGGAGAAGCTCGAGAAGATTCTCGGCGTCGAACTCGACCGTCCTGAAGAGGGTCAAGGCGTTCTCAGCCCGTCAGAAGTTTTGGCAACTGCGAGCTACATGCTTCACCTTGCCAATGGCGAGCCGGGTTACCGCCTCGACGACCAAGACCACTTCGCCAACCGTCGTATTCGTGCGGTCGGCGAGCTCATTCAAAACCAGGTTCGCGTTGGTCTGAGCCGCATGGAGCGCGTTGTTCGTGAGCGCATGACGACACAAGATGTCGAGGCAATCACGCCGCAAACGTTGATCAACATCCGTCCCGTTGTTGCTTCGATCAAAGAGTTCTTTGGTACCTCGCAGCTTTCGCAGTTCATGGATCAGCACAACCCGCTTGCTGGTATTGCACACAAGCGTCGTCTGTCGGCCATGGGTCCCGGTGGTCTGAGCCGTGAGCGTGCAGGCTTCGAAGTGCGTGACGTTCACACGTCTCACTACGGCCGCATGTGCCCGATCGAGACTCCTGAAGGTCCAAACATTGGTCTGATTGGCCACCTCGCAACTTATGGTCGCATCAACGCGTTCGGTTTCATCGAGACCCCTTACCGCAAGGTTGTTAACGGTCGCGTCACCGATGAGGTTGTGTATCTCGCCGCTGACGAAGAAGAGGAATACGTCATCTCGCAGGCCAACGCAGCGCTTGATGCAAAGGGCAACTTCACCGAAGAGCGCGTGCTCGTTCGGCGTGGCCCGATCGGCGCTGGTGTCCGCGTTGGTGCCGCATCGACTTCTTACGGTGCAACGTCAGAGGTCGACTACGTGCCACCGGCCGAGGTCGATTTGATGGATGTTTCTGCGAAGCAGCTGCTGTCAGTTTCGACGGCTCTGATTCCGTTTGTTGAGCACGACGACGCCAACCGCGCCTTGATGGGTGCCAACATGCAGAAGCAAGCCGTTCCGCTTGTTCGCCCTGAAGCGCCTTACGTCGGCACTGGTGTTGAGGCACGTGTTGCCATCGATGCCGGTGACGTAACGGTTGCCGAAGGCGACGGCCTTGTTACTGCGGTTTCGGGTGACTCGATCACTATCGAATACAAGCCGGGCCAGAAAGACCGCATTGGTCAGCCTCTTGGTCGCAAGGTGATTCGTCTCAACAAGTTCCGTCGTTCAAACCAGAACTCATGCATCAACCAGCGCGTCGTCGTCGACGAAGGTGCGCAGGTTCACAAGGGTCAGGTTTTGGCTGATGGTCCTTCGACTGACCGTGGCGAACTCGCACTCGGCAAGAACCTGCTCGTGGCCCTTATGCCATGGGAGGGTTACAACTTCGAAGACGCCATGATTCTCAGCGAGCGTCTCGTCAAAGATGACGTGCTCACTTCGATTCACATCGACGAGCACGAAGTCGATGCACGCGACACCAAGCTTGGTGCTGAAGAAATCACGCGTGACATTCCCAACCTCTCCGAAGAGATCTTGCGTGATCTCGACGAGCGAGGCATCATCCGCATTGGTGCAGAAGTAAGCGCCGGTGACGTGTTGGTCGGCAAGGTCACACCCAAGGGTGAGACCGAACTGACGCCAGAAGAGCGTTTGCTCCGAGCGATCTTCGGTGAGAAGGCGCGTGAGGTGCGTGACACTTCGCTCAAGGTTCCTCACGGTGAGTCGGGCAAGGTCATCGATGTTCGGGTGTTCTCGCGTGATGACTCGCACGAGCTTCCGCCGGGTGTCAACCAGTTGGTCCGTGTCTACGTTGCCCAACGACGCAAGATTCGCGAGGGCGACAAGCTCGCTGGTCGCCACGGCAACAAGGGTGTTATCTCGAAGATTCTCCCGGTTGAAGACATGCCGTTCACTGCTGACGGTACGCCGGTCGACATCATTTTGAACCCGCACGGTGTTCCTTCACGTATGAACATTGGTCAGGTTCTTGAGTCGCACCTTGGTTACGCGGCCCGCTGGGGTTGGGAGGGTGCTGAAGGTGCTCGTCCCGCGGTTAAGGCGACTGCTACCAAGACACGTCCGTCAACCGAACCCGCACTTTGGATTTCCACTCCGGTGTTCGACGGCGCGCACTGGGATGGCGATGAGCACACGGGTGGCAAGCCGACAATCCAAGAGATCTTCTCGAAGCTCAACCCCGAGAGTGCAAACGGCGAACGCCTGATAAAGGTCGACGGAAAGATGCCGTTGTGGAACGGTCGCACCGGTGAGAAGTACGACAACGACGTCTCAGTCGGTTACATGTACATCTTGAAACTGGCTCACCTTGTCGACGACAAGATCCACGCTCGTTCGACTGGTCCTTACTCGATGATCACTCAACAACCGTTGGGTGGTAAGGCGCAGTTCGGTGGACAGCGCTTCGGTGAAATGGAGGTGTGGGCTCTCGAGGCATACGGCGCTGCTTATGCATTGCAAGAGCTGCTCACCATCAAGTCCGACGACGTTCTTGGTCGCGTGAAGGTCTACGAGGCCATCGTCAAGGGCGAGAACATTCCCGAGCCGGGTATCCCCGAGTCGTTCAAGGTTCTCATCAAAGAAATGCAGTCTCTCTGTCTCAACGTCGAGGTACTTGCAAAGACTGGTGAAGAAATCGAGATGCGCGAACTCGACGAAGACATCTTCCGTACAGCAGAAGAATTGGGTATCGACATCAGCCGTCCAGAACGCGGCTCTGACGAAGACGACGACAGACGCCGCGCCGAACTGTGATCCCGGCAGGCGGGCCAGCTTCGACGCTCGGGGCGTTCTCGGCTCGTCGCTGGCCCTCGCCAGCGTCCTCGCCTGCGGCCTTCCGAGCCCCGAACCGTGGCTCCGCCTGAAGTGAATCGACACGAGATAAACGACGTTTCAAATAGTTCTTGGGTTTTAGAAAGAAGAGCACATGCTTGATGTGAATGATTTCGATCAGTTGCGGATTGGTCTTGCTACGGCAGATTCCATTCGCAGTTGGTCAAATGGCGAAGTAAAGAAGCCGGAAACGATCAACTACCGCACACTGCGTCCTGAAAAAGACGGGTTGTTCTGCGAAAAGATTTTCGGTCCGACAAAAGACTGGGAGTGTTACTGCGGCAAGTACAAGCGTGTACGTTTCCGCGGCATCATCTGTGAGCGTTGTGGCGTTGAGGTCACACGTTCAAAGGTTCGTCGTGAGCGCGTTGGTCACATCGAGCTTGCTGCTCCGGTGTGTCACATCTGGTACTTGCGCGGTACGCGCTCGTGGCTTGCGTACCTGCTCATGGGTACGACCGCAAAAGAAGAACTCAAGGCCAAGCAACTCGAAAAGGTTGTCTACTTCGCCGCGAACTTGGTGACTTGGGTCGACGAAGAAAAGCGTCACGAAGAACTGCCGAACCTCGAAAACGAAATGCTCGAAGAGCGCGGCGTTATCGAGAAGGAACGTGATGTCGAAATCGACAAGCGCTTCAAGGCTCTCGAAGATGAGTTGGCTGAGCTCGAAAAGGGCAAGGCGAAAGATTCTGAGATCCGCGCCAAGCAAAAGCTTGCTGAAAAAGAAGTTGCTGGCATTCGCGAGCGAGCAGAAGCCGAGCTCGAATTGCTGCAACGTGCATTCGACGAGTTCCGTGACCTTCACAGCCGCAAGATCGTCGAAGACGAATTGCTGTGGCGTGAACTCACCGATCGTTACGGCGAGTTTTTCGAGGGCGGCATGGGCGCAGAAGCCATTGCCAACCTCATTGATCGTCTCGACCTCGATGAAGAAGAGACCAAGCTGCGCGCGCAGATCGACCCTGAAGACGGCACTCGTCCGCTTTCGGCTCAGCGCAAGCAAAAGGCCATCAAGCGACTGAAGATTGTTTCGGCATTCAACCGTCGTGACGAGCACGGCAAGCGCGTCAATAACCCGCGCGCCATGATCCTCGACGCGGTGCCGGTTATTCCGCCCGACCTTCGTCCGATGGTTCAGCTCGATGGTGGACGTTTTGCAACGTCTGACCTCAACGATCTCTACCGTCGCGTGATTAACCGCAACAACCGACTCAAGCGACTTATCGACCTCGGTGCCCCCGAGATCATCGTCAACAACGAAAAGCGCATGCTTCAAGAAGCTGTCGACGCGTTGTTCGACAACGGTCGTCGTGGTCGTCCAGTTACTGGTCCTGGTAACCGTCCGCTCAAGTCGTTGTCAGACATGCTCAAGGGTAAGCAAGGACGTTTCCGTCAGAACTTGCTCGGTAAGCGCGTCGACTACTCGGGTCGTTCGGTAATTGTCGTAGGCCCAACTCTCAAGCTGCATCAGTGTGGTTTGCCCAAGCAGATGGCCCTCGAACTCTTCAAGCCGTTTGTCATGAAGCGACTTGTCGACACCGAGATGTCGCAGAACATCAAGTCGGCCAAGCGCATGGTCGAGCGTCGTCGTGCCCAAGTTTGGGACGTTCTCGAAGAGGTCATCAAAGAGCACCCGGTGTTGTTGAACCGTGCGCCTACCTTGCACCGTCTTGGTATTCAGGCGTTCGAGCCGATCCTCATCGAAGGCAAGGCCATTCAGCTGCACCCATTGGTGTGTACTGCGTTCAACGCTGACTTCGACGGTGACCAGATGGCTGTTCACTTGCCGTTGTCTGCTGAGGCTCAGGCTGAAGCGCGCATTTTGATGCTCAGCACTAACAACATCTTGTCGCCGGCAACTGGTCGCCCGATCACGATCCCGACGATTGACCAAGTGTTTGGTGCGTACTACCTGACGCTAAAGAACCCAGAAGCAAAGGGTTCGGGTCGTGCGTTCCGTCACTTCTTTGAAGTTGAGCGGGCTTACGACAACGGCGATCTGCATTTGCACGCCGAGATTGAGTACCGCGTTGAGAAGTTGAAGAACGAAGACGGTACGTATGCAAAGACGACCGTCGGACGCATCTTCTTCAACAACGCGCTGCCTGGCGACTTCCCGTTCGTCAACACAGTCATCGGTAAGCGCGACACGCCAATCGGCACTGTCGTTGAGCAACTCGCAATGAGCTACCCGCGCATTCAAGTTGCTGAGTCGCTCGACAACTTGAAAGACATCTGCTTCCGTTACGCAACGCAATCGGGCGTGACGATCTCGATCGACGACGTGAAGACGCCGCCGACCAAGGCCGAAATCCTCGACCGGTACGAGCAAGAAGCTGAGAAGGCAGAGACTCAGTTCAAGCGAGGCATCATCACCGACGACGAGCGTCGTCAAAAGGAAATTGAAATCTGGACCTCGGCCAACTCTGAAGTTGGTCGTGCGATGGAAAAGACGCTCGGGCAGTCGGGTATGAACCCGCTTGGCATGATGGCCGAGTCAGGTGCCCGTGGTAACCCACAGCAGATCCGTCAGATCGCCGGTATGAAGGGCCTCGTTTCGAACCCTCGTGGTGAGATGATTCCTCGTCCGATCAAGTCTTCATTCCGTGAAGGCCTTTCGGTTCTCGAGTACTTCATCTCAACCCACGGTGCTCGTAAGGGTCTTGCCGACACCGCTTTGCGTACTGCTGACTCGGGTTACCTCACCCGTCGTCTGGTCGACGTTGCTCAAGAGCTCATCATCCGCGAAGAAGACTGCGGAACGACTCGTGGTGTTTGGTTCGACGACATCCTTCCTGATCAACCAGGCAAGCGTTACTACTTGCAGACTCGCATTTGGGGTCGCGTGCTGGTTGATGGTGCAGGTTCGTTGCCGGCCGGCACGGTTCTCGGCGAGCCCGAGATCGAGCAGTTGCGTGACGACCCGAATGTCACTCGCATTCGCTGCCGCACCGTTCTCACTTGTGACGCCGCTTACGGAATCTGTGGCTCTTGCTACGGCAAGTCGCTCGCCACTGGTGGTCCGATCGAGCTCGGTGAAGCGGTCGGTGTTATCGCTGCGCAATCAATTGGTGAGCCTGGTACTCAGCTGACCATGCGTACTTTCCACACCGGTGGTGTGGCTGGTGAAGACATCACTCACGGTCTGCCTCGTGTTGTCGAGCTCTTCGAAGCACGTACACCAAAGGGTGCGGCGATCTTGTCTCGCATCTCAGGTGTCGTTCGCATCGTCGACGAAGACAACTTGCGCCAGGTGATCGTGGTTGGTGACGACGGTGACGAAGACGTCTACGCAGTCTCGGCTCGTGCGCACCTCGAAGTTGTTGACGGGCAAGAAGTCACCGCTGGTGACGCTGTTGTTGAGGGTCCGAAAGATCCGAAAGAACTGCTCGACATCAAGGGTATTCGTGAGACGCAGCGCTACCTCGTTGAGGAAGTGCAGAAGGTGTATCGCGACCAGGGTGTGTCGATCCATGACAAGCACATCGAACTCATCGTTCGTCAGATGTTGCGTCGTGTTTCGGTTGCCGAACCCGGTGACTCGATCTTCTTGCCGGGTGAACGCATTGACTCGAAGACCTACGCAGACACCAACCGTGACTTGGTTCAAGAAGGTAAGCGTCCCGCCGAAGGTCGCCCAGAGTTGATGGGTATCACCAAGGCTTCGCTTGCCACCGACTCGTGGTTGTCAGCTGCGTCATTCCAAGAGACAACGCGTGTTCTCACCGAGGCAGCGATCGAATCGAAGTCTGATTCGTTGCTCGGCCTCAAGGAGAACATCATCATCGGTAAGCTCATCCCGGCTGGTACGGGTATGCCGCAATACCGCAACATCGACATCGATGCTCCCGACGCAGAACAACTGCCTTACTGGGGTACCGATGAAGCTGATGCCGATGACCTTGCTGCATGGTTGGCCAACATCGGTACCGGCAGCGATGCATCGACCAGTTCAGACGAAACATGGATCGGCGGCACCAGCACTGGTGAAGCACAGCCATAGCTCGTAACGAGAACTAACAAAGGCCCCGAGACTTTGAGTCTCGGGGCCTTTGTTGTTTAGGTGCCTTATGCACCGGCGCTTGGATGCCAGCGACTCGCTAACGCTCTTTCACCGACCCCAAAAGCCCAAAAGCGGCCCAAATTTGGCCCTTTTTTGGGCTTTTGGGGTAGGTGAAAGGGAGGGTTATCTGAAGTGCTGAATCGCCGACTCGACCGTTTAGCTAGTCGGCGAGAACTTCAAGGTTTGCGTGGAGCCGTCGCTGCCGGTGATTGTGATTGATGCGTCGGTGAGGCGTTCGTCGGAAGCGTCGGCTTTCACAGCGAGCGAGACAGTTTGTGCCGGCAGCAAGCGTCCATCGGCAGGCGACACAGAAAGCCATGGCGCGCTCGTCGTTGCGTGCCACAAGATTGGCTCGTTGCCGTTGTTTGCCAATGCAGCCGTGCCGGTCTTGGGTGTGATGACGCTCGGTGTACCGAGCAATCGCGACGCTGCTGGAGCGTCGACCAGACGAGCAACACGTTCGGCTTGACTGTCGCTCGAGTTGTTGATCAGGTCGACGATTCCCCACACGCCGAGACCGACAGCCGCCAGTACGCCAGCACCCACAACCAGGGTTCGGGCCCGAGCGACATCAATGCGGCGGGGCTCAATCGAGGGTGGCAGGGGACCGGCCAGGCGCCGACGTGAAGCCCGAGCGGCGAGAGCCACCGAGGCAGGGACCACCTCGGGCTGTAGCTGGCCGACGAGTGTTCTGACCGGGGTCATCATCCGCATGCGCTCGGAACAGACCTCACACGTGCGGACATGTTCGGTGACGTGAGGTGCGGCGGTGAGCAGTTGGCCGACCGTTATATGGGTCGCGCCTTCGAGGCGGGTTGATGCCTCACTCAGAGCTTCGGCGGGCTGAACGAAATCGGTACCGGTAGGGGCCAGCGTTTCAACGGGCGTGGTTGCGATTGGCGTGATGGTGTCGTGCCCGCTCGGGCCCAAACCTTGCGTTTCGAGTGTCGCTGCAAGACCTTCACACGAGCCCGGGCCTAGCCATGCCATGAGCGCGGGGTCGAGTGAGTTCCTCCAGGTTTGGGCAACAGCGGAGGCGCGAGACGTCGCGCGTTGTGACGGGATGCCAAGCACACGGGCGAACGACGGACTATCGAGCCCATAACGAAGTTCGGCATCGACGATCGCTCGTTCAACCGCTGGTCGGGTGCCAGCAAGGAGAACGGCGAGAGCTCGTGGGTCGGCTGGCGCGAGTACATCGGCTGTGTCGGCTGGCGGCGCTGCTTCGAGAGCTAGGTGACGTGCGTGGGCGATGACTGCAATGCGCGAGTGCGCTCCGCGGCGAAGAGCGGTTGCGGCAATCGACTCTGCTTCTTGTGCGTTTCCGGTAATCGCCAATGCATGTGAGTACGCAGCGGCTGCGGATGCAGGTCGACGTCTGCGGGCGCGCAAAGTTGACGCATTCAACGGGTTTGCTATCGCTGCGGTCGACCGCAGTGGGTGCGCTCTGAACGAACTCACTTTCGCCACGTTACGGATCGTACTCGCCTTGTAATAGTTTCCTCGATCGCAACCCTTCGATTGGAGCGTATTGACGCCTTGGCGTGATTAGCGCAGTTAGTCCGCTTAGTCGTTATGAGGGGCGCCGCTGCGTGAAGTCGCGCAGCGAAGATGAGGCCCGTTTGCCGAGCCTTTTTGCTGCGCTAGGATGCTCGTTCGTCGCCAGCCGACTTGGGTTGTTTTGTGCCCTGACTTTGGCTGATGCAATTAGTTTCCCAGCTCCGTGGCGTGCGCCGCGCGAGCACATAGTTCCTGAATCAGAGAGGTTTCGTGCCCACCATCGAGCAGTTGGTCCGTAAGGGCCGCAAAGCCAAGAAAGGCAAGGTCAGCACTCCTGCACTCAAGGGTGCTCCCCAGCGTCGCGGTGTGTGCGTTCGTGTCTACACCCACACCCCTAAAAAGCCGAACTCAGCTTTGCGCAAGGTCGCCCGTGTGCGTTTGACCACCGGCATCGAAGTCGGCGCGTACATCCCCGGTGTGGGGCACACGCTGCAAGAGCACTCGATCGTGCTTGTTCGTGGTGGTCGTGTTCGTGACCTTCCTGGTTTCCGTTACAAGATCGTCCGTGGTGCACTCGACGCTTCTGGGGTCCGTGACCGCAAGCAAGCCCGTAGTCAATACGGCGCCAAGAAGGAGTCATAGTCAGTGCCACGCAAGGGTCCCGCCCCACGCCGTGATCTGTTGCCTGATCCGGTTTACCGATCAGTTCTCGTCACTCAGGTAATCAATAAGGTTCTTACGCGCGGCAAGCGTGGTCTTGCCGAACGCATTGTTTACGAAGCTCTCGACACCGTCGCTGAAAAGACCGGTGGCGAAGCACTTGCCGTTTTGAAGCGTGCCATCGAAAACGTGCGTCCGCAGCTTGAAGTCAAGAGCCGTCGCGTCGGTGGTGCCACTTACCAGGTGCCCGTCGAGGTTCGTCCTCGCCGAGCAACCACGCTGGCAATCCGCTGGTTGGTGAGCTTTTCTCGCACCCGTCGTGAAAAGACGATGGCGCAACGCTTGGCAATGGAGATCCTCGACGCGTCCAATGGCGTGGGTCTCGCCGTTAAGCGCCGCGACGACGTTCACAAGATGGCTGACAGTAATAAGGCCTTCGCCCACTACCGCTGGTAGCTCTCTCCGGCCGATTTTGCCTCTGGCGGCGTTCTCGGGCGCTTGTTGGCCTCTGCCAACGGCGCTTCCTGCGGCCTTGCCAGAGACAAAATCACCTCGGAGCTCTCCGGCTCTTTTCTCCGGCAAATCATCTCGGAGTTGCTCCGGACACTCGGGCTTGCGAGTCGCCCGGTTCGCCGAGGCTCTTGCTCGCCCTTGCCCCACCCTTTACCTCCCTGGTTCGTAAATGCGTCGGTTGACGGCGTTTTACGGGCTGGGGCGGGTTCATTTTCGGCGTCCTATGCTGGCGCCTGATCAAAAAGACAGAAAGACGTGACACATGGCTGACGCCGTAGCGAAGCGGACTACTCCACTTGAGAAGGTTCGCAACATTGGGATCATGGCCCACATCGACGCGGGCAAGACCACGACAACTGAGCGCATCCTTTATTACACCGGCAAGAACTACAAGATCGGTGAAGTGCACGAAGGTGCCGCAACGATGGACTGGATGGTCCAAGAACAAGAGCGCGGCATCACCATTACTTCTGCTGCGACCACTTGCGCGTGGGACGGTCACACCATCAACATCATCGACACGCCGGGTCACGTCGACTTCACGGTTGAAGTCGAGCGTTCGTTGCGCGTTCTCGATGGTGCCGTTGCTGTGTTTGATGCAGTCGCCGGTGTCGAGCCACAGACCGAAACGGTGTGGCGTCAGGCCGACAAGTACCACGTGCCTCGCATGTGTTTCGTCAACAAGATGGACCGTACGGGTGCTGACTTCTACCGCTGCGTTGACATGATTCGTGACCGTCTTGACGCGACCACGGCTGTCATCCAACTTCCGATCGGTTCCGAGGGTGACTTCATTGGAATGATCGACTTGATCGGCATGAAGGCCCTTGTTTGGGACGAGCAAAAGAACAACGGCGAACACTGGGAAGTTCAAGAGATCCCCGATGCTCTTCGCGACGACGCCGAGACATGGCATGGCGAACTCATCGACGTGCTGACTTCGATCGACGACGACCTGACCGAGAAGTTCTTGGGCGATGAGACCATCACGCCTGAAGACATCGTTCGTGTTCTGCGCAAAGGCACGTTGTCGAGCCAGCTGGTGCCGATCCTTTGTGGATCTGCTTACAAGAACAAGGGTGTTCAGCCGATGCTTGACGCCGTTGTTTCGTTCTTGCCAAGCCCGCTTGACCTTCCGCCCACGCCTGGTCTCGACATGAAGGGCATCGAAGAACTCGATCGTCCCGCAGATGACGACGCACCTTTCTCAGCGCTTGCGTTCAAGATCATGAGCGACCCGCACGTTGGAAAGCTCACGTACTTCCGCGTTTACTCCGGCAAGCTCGAGAAGGGCGCAACCGTTCTCAACTCGACGAAAGACAAGAAAGAGCGCATCGGACGCATCCTGCAGATGCACGCGAACACTCGTGAAGACCGTGACGTCGTTTTCGCCGGTGAGATCGTTGCGACTGCTGGTCTCAAGTCGACGACAACGGGCGACACCCTTTGCGCGACCGACGCACCAATCGTTCTTGAGTCGTTGGAATTCCCCGAGCCGGTTATCCATGTTGCTGTCGAACCCAAGAACAAAGACGCGCAAGACAAACTTGGTCGCGCGTTGCAAGCATTGTCAGAAGAAGACCCAACCTTCCAAGTTCGCACTGACCTAGAAACTGGTCAGACGATCATCGGCGGCATGGGTGAACTTCACCTCGACGTGTTGGTCGACCGCATGCTTCGTGAGTTCAAGGTCGAGGCAAACGTCGGTAAGCCACAAGTTGCTTACCGCGAGACCATTCGCAACACAGTCACAGGTGTTCGCTACATCCACAAGAAGCAGACCGGTGGTTCGGGTCAATTCGCTGATCTCACCGTTACGCTTGAGCCTTCGGGTCCCGGTGGTGGTTACGAGTTCATCGACGAGACCAAAGGTGGCGTGATTCCGAAGGAATACGTGCCAGCGATCGACGATGGCTTGCAGGCCGCCATGTCAAACGGTGTTCTTGCCGGCTACGAGATGGTCGATATGCGCTTCCGTCTTACCGACGGTAGCTACCACGACGTCGACTCGTCAGAAATGGCATTCAAGATCGCCGCTCAGCAGGTTTTCAAAGATGCCGCTCGTCAGGCAAAGCCCGTATTGCTCGAACCGGTCATGGCCGTCGAGGTCGTAACCCCCGAGGAATACATGGGCGATGTCATCGGCGACCTTTCCTCACGTCGAGGCAAGGTCGAGGGCATGGAACAACGAGGCAATTCTCAGGTCGTGAAGGCTCAGGTCCCGCTGGCAGACATGTTCGGCTACGCTACCGACCTGCGCTCGCGCACTCAAGGTCGCGCCACGTACAGCATGCAGTTCCATTCGTATCAAGAAGTGCCGGCATCGATCGCTACCGAGATCGTTGCTCGAGTGCGGGGCGAATAAAGTCCTGCATTTCACGGACTAGTTTTCACAAGAACAAAGACAAATAAACCGCTAACAGAGTTAGCAAGAACAAATCTCTCAGGAGTAGGACGTCAAATGGCAAAGAAGGCTTTCGAGCGCACGAAGCCCCACCTCAACGTGGGCACCATGGGTCACATCGACCACGGCAAGACCACTCTGACTGCTGCCATCACCAAGGTCCTTCACGACAAGGTGCCAGGCAACGACTTCACTGACTTTGCCAACATTGACAAAGCTCCTGAAGAGCGTCAGCGCGGTATCACGATCTCTATTGCTCACGTTGAGTACCAGACCGAGAACCGTCACTATGCACACGTCGACATGCCTGGACATGCTGACTACGTGAAGAACATGATCACTGGTGCTGCTCAAGTAGATGGCGCCATCTTGGTCGTGAGTGCTGCTGATGGTCTATGCCTCCAGACTCGTGAACACGTTCTTCTTGCTCGCCAAGTTGGCGTTCCTTACATCGTTGTTGCTCTCAACAAGAGCGACATGGTCGATGATGAAGAACTTCTTGACCTTGTTGAACTCAGTTCGTGAACTTCTCAACGAATACGAGTTTCCTGGCGATGACACCCCGATTGTCCGTAGGTGCCGCTTAAGGCTCTCGAAGGCGACGACACCTGGGCAGAAAAGATCATGGAACTCATGGCTGCTGTTGATGGAGTCAATTCCTGAGCCTGAGCGTGAGACCGACCAGCCTTACCTCATGCCCATTGAAGACGTCTTCACCATCGGGGGTCATTGGGTGGTCGGCGTTCATCAACGGTGTTGTCGAAGTCGGTGGTAATCGAAATCGTTGGTCTTCGTCCCACTCAAAAGACGTACCTTTTCAGGTATTGAGATGTTCCGCGAAGGCAGTGAAGGTGCTGGAGAAAACGTTGGTGTTCTTCTTCGTGGAACCAAGAGCAAAGTCGAGCGTGGTCAGGTGCTCTGCAAGCCAGGCAGCATCACCCCTCTGCTTCAAGCTCAGGTCTACGTGCTCACCCAAAAAGAAGGTGGCCGTCCCTGGCCAGCCTATTTCCAGCAACTACCGCCCTCGGTTCTGCTTCCACACCACTGACGTCTGGAGATGATCACCCGCACGAAGGCACCGAAATGGTCATGCCTGGTGACAACATCGAAATGGCAGTTGAACTGGGCAAGCCCATTGCTATGGACGAAGGCCTCCGCTTTGCCATCCGTGAAGGTGGACGCACAGTCGGCGCAGGCCGAGTCGTCAAGATCTCGAAGTAGCAGTCCGGCCGGATTTCCCGCTGCGGGCGTTACCGTCGTCCTCGTTGGCCTGAGCCAACGTCGTCCTCGGCGCCTTCGCAGCGGAAAATCCAACTCAGACTGTTCCTTCGCCGAACGCCCGGCGGCGCCCAGCGGCTTTGCTGCTGAAGCTTCCGCCGAGGCTTTGAGAACTAGAGAAGAATCAGCGGCTTGCCGCTGAGGTAGAAGAACAAGAAAGAATTAACGATGGCTGTTGATGCCAAGCAAAAGATTCGTATTCGCCTTAAGGCTTACGACCACGAGATCATCGATCAATCGACGAAGAAGATTGTCGAGACGGTTGTTCGTACTCAGGCAAAAGTGCGCGGCCCTGTCCCGCTGCCGAGTGAGAACCACCGCTACACGGTCATTCGCTCGCCGCACAAATACAAAGACAGTCGCGAACATTTTGGTATGCGCATCCACAAGCGTCTGATCGACATCGTTGATCACTCGGCAAAGACGGTCGACGCGTTACAGCGTCTCGACCTTCCTGCTGGCGTCGACATCGAAATCAAGATCCAGCAAAACTAAGCGTTCATTCGCTGAAAGACGACCGGTGGCTTTAGCCCCGGTCGTTTTTCGCGTTATGGGCAGATCGCTATTCTCAGGCCCGTGTTATTGACCCCACGTGCCACGAGCATGCAGAACCCCGTTTGGTCGTGTCGCGATTGGCATCCGACCAACGGAGCGCGCAGCGTCTACCTCGTTGAAAGTCGCTTTGCTGCTGACGTTCAAACGCTGAGATTCGTCGATCACTTCGTAGACGCCGGTACGGGCTTCTCGCAGGCCGACCTATTTGGGCCTGCGCACTACGAAGGCGCCTTTGTGCGCACCCTCGAGACCGGGCGCACGCCGGGTTTCCACCTCTACCATTTTGGGCCGCACGCTCCCGGCGGGCCGCTGATTCTCACCGACGTTGATCGCTCGATTGCAGCTGTCAACAAAGCCGCTGCCAAGGGCAAGACGAGACTTCATACATGGCACCAAACGATCGGTGCACGCGACGTTGGTGATGAGAACTTGCGTGTCGGTCAACCCTTCATGGTTCATACCGGCGATCACTCTGCTTGGCCATGGCAATCGAAAGGAACCATTGTCGATGTTCAAGCAATGCGTGCGCGCGAACGTCATCCGATCGTGACAACGGCCCCTTTCTTGTGGGATCGCGTGGGTGGGGATCCGCAACGAATCCGCACGACAGCCGAACAAACTGCAAAGGCGTTGAGCGAGACAAACGTGACTGATGTCGACCTCGCTGCGCACGTTCATCCGATGTCGTTTTGGTATCGCAGTGGTGAGAACTAACTAGCGATAGCTAGGGAAGAAAGATGTCGCGGTCGAAGGCAGCGGGCAGCTGCTCGCGATCGAGGCGGTAAACCGACAAGCGTCCGATGTCTTCACGAGTGAACGCGATGCGTCGAGCGTCGAGGTTTTGTGGAAGCAGTCGATTAGTGCGGGTGTCGCTGAATACGACATACACCGAGTTGACGTTTTGACGATCGATGTTGTCTAGTAGTTCGTTCTCGCGGTCACCGATCGTGGGCGCCGCAATGACGTGCTCGTCGGTCACGAGGCTCAATCGATAGGCAACCCAGTAGTCACCAAACACGTAGTGCTCGTTGTGACTGTTGAGAGAGCTGATTAGTGCATCGAGGTTTTCGCTTGCCAGATCTTTATTGCCGTACTTCTCGGGCCAGTTGAGCAATGTGTTCATTGACACAACACACAACACACAGCTGAGCGCACCCCAGGCAATGCGTGACAAGTTGCGACGCAGCCCATATGCCAACAACAGCGAGCCAGGAGCAGCAAAGAAGTAGATATAGCGGGGTTCTCTGATGTAGGCGGAGTACGGCGAAATCGCAAAGATGAACGGGTAGGCCACAGCGATGAGAACTAGAAGCGCGACTGGTGAACGCGCGTGTTTGCGAACAACGATGCTGAGTCCGACACCTATCGCGCCGAGCACAATGAGGTAGACGGCGACGGCACCGGGCGTTGTCCAGTCGTTGACATAAGGAACCTTCACGCCAAGAAACATTGGAAGGCCTACGTCGAAGAACTTCTGCACGCGGTCGAGGTACGAACCCGACATCGGAATGGTTGGTACGTCGAGCGATTTCGCGCCGGTTCCGACGTTGTACACAATCGCTGGCAACGCGCCGAGCACGAATGCTGGGAGCGCGATGGGCAGCAATCGCAGCACCTGCGGGCGACGGGCGATGAGCCACGCAAGCGTTGGCAACATCAAGTACGCGACTTGCGGGCTTGCCCAAACTCCAAGGCCGGCGGCAAAGGCGAGCAAGACCGCGTAGCGCTTGTTGTCACGTTCAACTAAGTGCAGCGCGCTNAGTGGTGAGAACTAACTAGCGATAGCTAGGGAAGAAAGATGTCGCGGTCGAAGGCAGCGGGCAGCTGCTCGCGATCGAGGCGGTAAACCGACAAGCGTCCGATGTCTTCACGAGTGAACGCGATGCGTCGAGCGTCGAGGGTTTGTGGAAGCAGTCGATTAGTGCGGGTGTCGCTGAATACGACATACACCGAGTTGACGTTTTGACGATCGATGTTGTCTAGTAGTTCGTTCTCGCGGTCTCCGATCGTGGGCGCCGCAATGACGTGTTCGTCGGTCACGAGACTCAACCGATAGGCAACCCAATAGTCGCCAAAGACGTAGCGCTCATTGTGATTGTCGAGCGAGCTGATTAGTGCACCGAGGTTTTCGCTTGCCAGATCTTTATTGCCGTACTTCTCGGGCCAGTTGAGCAATGTGTTCATTGACGCAACACACAACACACAGCTGAGCGCACCCCATGCAATGCGTAACGAGTTGCGACGGAGCCCGTAGGCCAACAGCAACGACGCAGGAGCAGCAAAGAAGTAGATATAGCGGGGTTCTCTGATGTAGGCGGAGTACGGCGAAAGCGCAAAGATGAACGGATACGCAGCGGCAATGAGAACGAGAAGCGCAACAGGTGAACGCACGCGTTTGCGAACAACGATGCTGAGTCCGACACCTATCGCGCCGAGCACAACGAGGTAGACGGCGACGGCACCGGGCGTTGTCCAGTTGTTGACATAAGGAACCTTGACGCCAAGGAACATTGGAAGGCCTATGTCGAAGAACTTCTGCACGCGGTCGAGGTATGAACCCGACATTGGAATGGTTGGTACGTCGAGCGATTTCACACCGGTCCCGACGTTGTAGACAATCGCTGGAAACGCGCCGAGCACGAATGCTGGGAGCGCGATGGGCAGCAATCGCAGCACCTGCGGGCGACGGGCGATGAGCCACGCAAGCGTTGGCAACATCAAGTACGCGACTTGCGGGCTTGCCCAAACTCCGAGGCCGGCGGCAAAGGCGAGCAAGACCGCGTAGCGCTTGTCATCACGTTCAACTAAGTGCAGCGCGCACAACACAATGACCAGCCCGCAAACCATGGTTGATCCGTAGAAACCGCGTTCTTTGGTGGAGAGCCACACGAAAGCAAATGGCGCCGACCAGAAGAACATCGCGCCCCAGCGAGCGGCGGCGGCTCCTACTGTCTTGAGCCCGATGCGGTGAATCAGAACGGTAGCGACGACCGATAGCAAGAGGGGAACTGACTTGAGCGCAAGCGTGCTCGGTCCTGCAAACAAGAAGACGACGGCGGCAATAAGCGCTTCTTGGCTACCGCCGTATGACTGACCCCAGAAGTAGACCTTGATGTCGCCGTGTAGGAAGCCTCGTGCCATGAGTCCTACGACGGCTTCGTCGGAATCTGCGCCGCCGAAAGGTGAGACGAGTATCCACACGCGCATGGCGATGCCGAAGCCCAGCAGCGCAAGGAGGGCGGCGCGCTCAACGACGCTCAAGTTCCTCCAACTTGCACTCAAAGTGTCGCAGTGCGCGCGCAAACGGGTCACGTAGTTGGTTTGTGTGCGCTGCACCCGGCCTCCGTTGATGGTTCGAAGATTATGGTTCACGGCAGCAAGTAGTCGTTGAACGGGTGCGCCAGATCGAGCGGTGAAAGGGCCTGCGAACAGCCCCTCAAATCCGCGCTACGATCATCGGCGATCAAAGGCGCACGAATGTGTGCCTGAGTCCGAAACGACGTTCACCCAAGCCTGTGATCAGGAACTGGGCGGCCCCAATCGAGACGATCGCTCCGCCGGGCCTGCCCGAGCGGAGCGTTCTTGTGCGGGTCCAAAGCAGAGCCGAAAGAATCGGAAGACGAACTGTGGCTATACCTCGAAAAGCAATTGTTGGCGAGAAAGTCGGCATGACCCAGTTGTGGGACGAAAACAATCGGGCCATTCCGGTCACGATGGTGCGCGTCACTCCACTGCGAGTCGTCAGTGTGAAGACACCCGAGCAAAACGGTTACGCCGCCGTGCAAGTGACCTATGGCACCAAAAAGGCGAGTTCGCTGAACAAGCCTGACGCCGGCCAGTTTTCAAAGGTTGGTGTTGAGCCAGGCAAGAAGTTGCTCGAGCTTCGCCTTGAAGACGTAAGCAGTTTTGAAGTTGGCCAAGAAATAAAGGTCGACATCCTCGAAGCTGGCGAGCGTGTTGACGTGACGGCGGTGAGCAAGGGTAAAGGACACGCTGGTGTTATCAAGCGTCACAACTTCAAGGGCCAAGGCGCAGCACACGGTAACCATGCAAAGCACCGTGCACCGGGCTCGATTGGTGCCTGCGCAACGCCAGGTCGTGTCTTCAAGGGTTTGAAGATGGCTGGCCGCACCGGTGGCGAGAAGGTCACAACCCTCGGTTTGCAAGTTGTCAGAGCCGACGCCGATAGCGATCTGTTGCTCGTAAAGGGTGCCGTGCCCGGCCCCCGTGGCGCCATGGTCGTCATCCGCAACGCCGTGAAGGGAAAGTAAATGGGCGAGGCCATTAAGAAAGAACGCAAGTTGGGTCCGGCGCCTGTAGTCGATGTACGCAAGGCTGACGGCACCAAGTCGGGTCAAGTGAAGCTCGACCCATACGTTTTTGCGATCGAACCTCACGTTTCGGTGATGCACCAAGTCGTGACCGCGCAGCTCGCGGCGGCCCGTGCGGGTACGCAAAGCACGAAGACTCGTGCAGAGGTGAGCGGTGGTGGCGCAAAGCCGTGGCGCCAGAAGGGCACAGGTCGTGCTCGCGCTGGTTCGAGTCGCTCGCCGATCTGGGTTGGCGGTGGCATTGCCCACGGTCCCAAGCCCCGCAGCTACAAGCAGAGCACTCCAAAGAAAATGGTTCAGCTCGCGCTGCGTTCGGCGCTATCAGACCGTGCAAGTGAGAACCGTATTGTTGTTCTCGATGATGTTGCTTTCGAAACCCCTTCAACCAAGGGTGCCGTCGCTGCGCTGAAGGCGTTTGAGGTCGAGGGCAAGGTTTTGATGGTTCTCGGCGAGCAAGACGAAAACGTCTACTTGTCGTTCCGCAACTTGCCGAACGTGCACGTTGTTCCGGCACCTGAGCTCAACACCTACGACGTGCTTCGCAGTGACTACGTCGTTTTCACGAAGTCGACATTGCCAGGCGCAACACCTGAAGACACTGCAGTTGCAGCTCCTACCCGCAAGAAAGCTGCTGCGAAGCCGGCGGCCGAAGCGGCATCAGAGAGCGGCGAAGAAGGAGCTGCTGAGTAATGGATCACCGCCAAGTCGTTATCAAGCCGATTGTGTCTGAGAAGTCTTACGGACTGCTCGACCAAGGCGTCTACACCTTCGAGGTGCACACCGACGCCAACAAAATTCAAATTCGTCAAGCCGTCGAAAGCATCTTCAATGTGCAAGTCGACCGAGTTAACACACTCAACCGACAAGGCAAGCGCAAGCGCAACCGCAAAAAGATGACTTTCGGCCAACGCCCTAACACCAAGCGCGCAATCATCACCCTCAAGGGCGATGACCGCATTGATCTCTTCGAGAGCTGAGCGGAGAAGTCTGAATGCCTCTACGTAAACGCAAACCAACTAGTCCCGGACGCCGCTTCCAGGTTGTCTCTGACTTTTCCGAAATCACCAAAGACAAGCCTGAGAAGAGCTTGCTTGCGCCCATGCCGCGCTCGGGTGGTCGTAACTCATACGGTCGCAAGACGGCGCGTCACCGCGGTGGCGGTCACAAGCGGCAATACCGTCTGGTCGACTTCCGTCGCATCAAAGATGGCGTTCCGGCCAAGGTCGCTGCAATTGAGTACGACCCCAACCGCACCGCGCGTATTGCACTGCTTCACTACTACGACGGTGAGAAGAGCTACATCCTTGCGCCCAAGGGCGTGACTGTTGGCGACGTTCTGCAGAATGGCGATGGTGCCGACATTCGTCCGGGCAACGCATTGCCGCTGCGTTCGATCCCCCTCGGTACGGTCGTTCACAACGTCGAGCTCAAGCCAGGCGGCGGTGGCAAAATCGCACGTGGCGCCGGCATGAGTGTGCAGCTCGTTGCAAAAGAAGGCGACTACGCAACGCTTCGTTTGCCTTCAACCGAAATGCGTCGCGTGCTTATCGACTGCCGTGCAACGGTCGGCGAGGTTGGTAACTCAGAGCACGAGCTGATCAAGATCGGTAAGGCCGGTCGCAACCGCTGGAAGGGCGTTCGTCCGCAGACTCGTGGTGTTGCCATGAACCCTGTCGATCACCCACTCGGTGGTGGTGAGGGTAAGAGCTCTGGTGGTCGTCACCCGGTGAGCCCATGGGGTCAAAAAGAAGGCCGCACGCGCACCCGCAAGCAGTCCGATTCGTTGATTGTCCGTCGTCGTCGCACTCGCGGCAGTCGTCGTTAGTCCGGTACGGGAAGAGTAGATATGTCTCGAAGTCTTAAAAAAGGGCCCTTTGTAGATGACCACCTTCTAAAGAAGGTCGACACGCAAAACGCCAACAACGAGAAAAAGGTCATCAAGACCTGGTCGCGTCGTTCGACGATCATCCCCGACATGGTCGGCCACACGATTGCCGTGCACGACGGCCGCAAGCACGTGCCCGTCTACATCACCGAGTCGATGGTTGGTCACAAGCTTGGTGAGTTCGCACCGACGCGTACGTTCAAGTACCACGCTGGTCAAGAGCGGCAGGGCAAGCGCTAATGGCTACCACTGCAGAAACTCTTCGTCGCACCAACGAGGTGCCCGGTACGCGAGCAATCTTGCGCAACCTTGGGCTCTCGGCTTACAAGGTGCGCGTTGTTCTCAACATCATCCGTGGCAAGACTGCAAACGAAGCGCTTGACATTCTGCGCTTCTCCGACCGCGGACCATCGGTTCCGATTGAGAAGTTGCTTCGTTCCGCAATTGCTAACGCACAAGAGAACGACGGCATGGATCCAGATGAACTTTTCGTCGCTGCATGTTTCGCTGACGAAGGTGTAACGGCAAAGCGTTGGCGTCCACGTGCTCGTGGTCGCGCTGGTCGTATTCGCAAGCGCAGCTGTCACGTAACCATCGTCGTTGCTCGTTTGCCCGAAGACCGCCTCGAGCGAGCGCGTGCAGAACGCGCCCAACAAGAGGGCAGCCGTCGTCGCCGTGTCTCGACCTCGCGCGCCGAGCGCGTGCGCGCCGGTCGTAAGGGTGCAGCTGCACAAGAGCCGGCAACTGACGAGGCAGCAGAGACTGAAGTGTCCGAGGCTCCGATCGAAGCTCCTGAAACAACCGAAGCAACTACGGCTGAGGCTGCTGAAGCAACTGCCGAAGCACCTGAGGCTCCGGTTGAAGACGCAGCGGCAGAGGCTGCCGACGAAGCACCAGCTAAGGCTGCCAAGAAGACGAAGAAATCCGACGCCGACGACGCGCAGGAAGAGAGTTAGGCATGGGTCAGAAGGTAAACCCTTACGGGTTCCGCTTGGGTGTCACCACTGACTGGAAGTCACGTTGGTTCACCGACCGCGACTACCAGGACTACGTGATCTCCGACTGGGAGATCCGCAACTACTTGATGACGCAACTCGAGCGCGCCGCCGTTAGTCGTGTCGAAATCGAGCGCACACGTGATCGCTTGCGTGTCGATGTGCACACCGCCCGCCCGGGCATCGTTATCGGTCGTCGTGGTGCCGAGGCCGATCGTCTCCGCACGAAGTTGGCTGAGATGACGGGCAACCAGAAAATTCAGCTCAACATTCAAGAGATCAAGCAACCCGAACTCGACGCTGCATTGATTGCCCAAGGCATTGCCGATCAGCTCGCTGGTCGTGTGAGTTTCCGTCGTGCAATGAAGCGTGCGGTGCAGACAGTTCAAAAGGCTGGCGCACTTGGCATTCGTGTTCAGTGTGCGGGTCGTCTTGGTGGTTCAGAAATGGCTCGCCGCGAGTTTTACCGTGAAGGTCGCGTTCCTCTTCACACGCTGCGCGCCGACATTGACTACGGCATCCGCGAAGCAAAGACCACCTACGGCCGCATCGGCGTGAAGGTTTGGATCTACAAAGGTGACATCCTGCCTTACAAGGTGTCGGCTGAAGACAAAATCACGCGCGAGGCAGCCATGGCTGTCGGCGAAACTTCGGGTCAGGCAAAAGAAGAGGGTCCTCGGCGAGTTATCTCAGCTGGTGGTGGCCGTCGTCGTCCGGCTGATTCAGAAGCGGTTGATCCTTCAGCGATTACTGATGACCAAACCGCTCGGCCAATTGTCGGCGCCGCTGACCCAGAGCTAGAGCGTTTGCTTGCTGAGGAAGAAGACATCGAGCGTCGCACTACTGGTTCGCACCACGAGACGCCTCACTTCCCGAAGGACAGTGACTGACATGTTGATGCCACGCAGAGTCAAGCACCGTAAGCAGCACCGCGGCCGTCGCACCGGCATGGCCAAGGGCGGCACCGAGATCAACTTCGGTGAATACGCAATTCAGGCAGTCGAAGCCGGCTGGATCACAGCTCGTCAGATCGAAGCCGCTCGTATCGCAATGACCCGTCACGTCAAGCGTGGCGGAAAGGTGTGGATTCGAGTTTTTCCTGACAAGCCTGTTACCGCTAAGCCCGCCGAAACTCGCATGGGTTCAGGTAAAGGAAACCCAGAGTTCTGGGTAGCCGTCGTCAAGCCCGGTCGCGTCATGTTCGAACTTTCTGGCGTCAACCCAGAGCTCGCTCGTGAGGCCATGAACCGTGCGATTCAGAAACTGCCTATCAAGGCGAAGTTCGTAATGCGTACCGAGGAGGTGCACGTCGATGCCTAGAGCAGCCGATCTACGAGAACTCAAAGACGAAGACCTTCTTGCCCGCCTCGACGAGACGCGCCAAGAGCTTTTCAATCTGCGTTTTCAGCACGCAACCGGACAGCTCGACAACACATCGCGACTCGGCGCGCTACGCAAAGAAGTTGCTCGTATCGCGACATTGGTGCGCGAACGCGAGTTGGCAAGCATTGAGGGAGACAACTGATGGCTGAGGCCAAAGAAGCACAAGAGGCGGCTACCGACCCCTATCGCGATCGCAAGGTTCGCGAAGGATTGGTGATTTCGACCGCTATGGAAAAGACAGTTGTCGTCTCGATCGTCGAGCGTGTGCGTCACCGTCGTTACGCAAAAACAGTTCAGCGTTCGAAGAAGCTGCACGCGCACACTGAGATCGACGACCTCAAGAACGGCGATCGTGTTCGTCTCGTTGAGACACGTCCGATGTCGAAGCTGAAGCGTTGGCGTGTTGCTGAAGTGCTGGAGCGTGCGAAGTGATTCAACAAGAGTCGCGGCTCAAGGTCGCAGACAACACAGGTGCAAAGAGTTTGCTCTGCATCAAGGTGCTCGGTGGTTCGGGTCGTCGCTATGCGTCGATCGGCGACATCATCGTGGCAACTGTCAAAGACGCCATTCCAGGCGGTTCAGTAAAGAAGGGCGATGTCGTCAAGGCAGTCGTCGTGCGTATTGCAAAAGAAAAGCGCCGGGCCGACGGTAGCTACATCCGCTTCGACGAGAACGCGGCTGTGGTCATCAAGCCCGACATGACACCAGTGGGTACTCGCATCTTCGGACCAGTTGGTCGCGAACTGCGTGACAGGAAGTTCATGCGAATCATTTCGCTGGCTCCGGAGGTTTTGTAAGTGAAGCTCAAGAAGGGCGACCGAGTGAGGGTGCTGTCCGGCAAAGACCGTGGCAAAGAAGGCGCAATCATTCGTGTCATTCCAGAAAAGAACAAAGTGATTGTCGAGGGTGTGAACATCGTAAAGAAGCACCAAAAGGCAACCCAGCAGGCTCGCCAAGGCGGCATCATCGAGCGCGACATGCCAATTGCGGCTTCCAACGTTGCAATCATCAGCCCGTCTGATGGCAAGCCAACACGCATCGGTTACCGCATCGACGACGCTGGCAACAAGCACCGCATTTGTCGACGCACGGGGAGCGACCTATGAGCGCCGCAAAGACAACATCAGCGCCTCGCCTCAAAGAGCGCTACAACGCAGAGATCCGCACTCGCCTTCAGCAAGAGCTCGGTCTCGACAACATCATGCAGGTGCCGCGCTTCGAGAAGATCGTCATCAACATGGGTGTCGGTCGTGCAACTCAGCAGTCGAGTTTGCTCGAAGGTGCGATCAACGACCTAACAGCAATCTCTGGCCAAAAGCCCGCCGTCACCAAGGCAAAGAAGTCGATCGCAAGCTTCAAGCTTCGTGAAGGCAACGCCATTGGTTGCAAGGTCACATTGCGCGGCGACCGCATGTGGGAGTTCTTCGATCGCTTGATCAGCATTGCGATCCCACGTATTCGTGACTTCCGTGGCCTTCCTGCCAACTCGTGGGACGGACATGGCAACTACACCTTCGGTGTAACTGAGCAAGTGATCTTCCCCGAAATCAATTACGACAAGATCGATAGCCCTCGCGGTATGGACATCACAGTTGTGACGACTGCCCGCACGAACGACGAAGGCAAAGCGCTTCTCAACGCGTACAACTTCCCGTTCCGTCGCAAAGGACAGGCGCAATGATGACAACCCGCAAAATTCACTCCGACTGGAGGCTGCAGTAACACATGGCAAAGCAAGCGCTGATTGAAAAGCAGCAAAGAAAGCCAAAGTTCAAGGTGCGCGCCTACTCGCGCTGTCGTCGCTGTGGTCGTCCCAAGTCGGTATTTAGGAAGTTTGGTTTGTGCCGTATTTGTTTGCGGACGATGGCCCACGCAGGCGAGATTCCCGGCGTGAAGAAGACGAGCTGGTAGGAGGCGATTCAAAATGACAATGACTGATCCCATCGCCGACATGCTCACGCGCGTCCGCAACGCGAACAACGCAATGCACGACAAGGTGCGTATGCCTTCGTCGAAACTCAAAGAGTCGATCGCTGCAATCCTCCAACAAGAGGGTTACATCGAAGGCTTCACTGTTGAGTCAGATGATTCGCGCCCAGGTCGTGTACTTGAAATCACGCTGAAGTACTCAGCTGAGCGCAAGCGCACGATTGCTGGCATCCGCCGCATTAGCAAGCCTGGCTTGCGCGTGTACGCAAAGAAAGATCGTTTGCCTCGCGTGTTGGGTGGTCTTGGTGTCGCCATTGTGTCGACAAGCCAGGGTCTCATGACTGATCGCGAAGCACACAAGAAGAGAATGGGCGGTGAAGTCCTGTGTTACGTCTGGTAGCAGTCGTGCGCGGGAACGCCGCGCAACGAGGAGATAGCTGATGTCTCGCATTGGCCGTAAACCCATCGCCGTGCCAAGCGGCGTAGAAGTCAACATCACGTCGACGACCGTGTCGGTCAAGGGCCCTCAGGGCACTCTGTCGCGCGACATTCCGGGCGACATGACCGTGAAGAACGAAGACGGCAACGTAATCGTTGAACGTCCGAACGACGAGCGTCACAACCGGGCGTTGCACGGTCTTACGCGGTCGTTGGTCAACAACATGGTCATTGGCGTCACGAATGGCTTCGCAAAAGAACTCGAAATCGTGGGTGTTGGTTACCGTGCGGCCGCTAAGGGTCCGCAGGCAATCGAGCTCGCCCTCGGCTTCAGTCATCCGGTGAACGTTGAGGCGCCTCAAGGCATTAGCTTTGAAGTCCCTGCACCGAACCGCGTGATTGTTAAAGGCATCGACAACGAATTGGTCGGACAAGTCGCCGCGAACATTCGCAAACTGCGCAAGCCCGAGCCTTACAAAGGCAAGGGCGTTCGCTATGCGAATGAACACGTTGTTCGTAAGGCTGGAAAGGCAGCGAAGTGAGCACAACCAGAACACCAGCCCAGCTGCGGTCACGCCGTCACCTTCGGGTGCGCAAAAAGGTTGCTGGCACGACGGCTCGTCCTCGCCTCGCCGTGTTCCGTTCGAACAAGCACATTTACGCGCAGATCATCGACGATTCAACGGGCCGCACACTTGCGTCAGCTTCGACCATCGCAGACTCACTCAAGGGTGCAAAGGCAACGGCGGCCGGCGAAGTTGGTCGTCTCGTTGCTGAGCGCGCCAAGGCAGCTGGAATCGAAGAGGTCGTCTTCGACCGCGGTGGCTTTATGTACCACGGTCGGGTAGCGGCCATTGCAGACGCAGCTCGCACCGCCGGGCTCAAGTTCTAAGGGATATTGATGGCAGAGACTCAGTACGAAGAACGCACCATCATGGTGAACCGCGTCGCCAAGGTTGTTAAGGGTGGACGTCGTTTCTCCTTTACTGCCCTCATGGTGATCGGTGACGGCAACGGCAAGGTTGGTCTTGGCTACGGCAAGGCCAAAGAAGCTGGATTGGCCGTGCAAAAAGGCATCGAAGAAGCCAAGAAGAACTTGTTTGACGTTCCGCTCGCCGGTTCGACGATCACTCACGCAACCATCGGCGAGAGTGGTGCTGGGCGCGTAATGCTCAAGCCTGCTGCTCCCGGTACCGGTGTAATAGCTGGTGGTGCTGCGCGTTCGATTTTTGAGATGGCTGGCATTCACGACATCCTGGCGAAATCGCTGGGTTCGTCGAACGGCATCAACGTCGCGCACGCAACTATTGACGGTCTTCGTTCGTTGCGTCGTCCTGATGAAGTTGCTGCATTGCGCGGCAAGTCGGCCGAAGAAGTTGCCCCCAAGGGAATGCTCGATGCATACAACGAGCGCAAGCGTCAGTTGCGCACTGAAGGGGCTGGTTCGTAATGGCTGAAAAGACCAAGACGCTGACTGTTCGTCAAACGAGGTCGGCTATCGGCAGCAAGCCAAAGCATCGCGGAACATTGCGCGCTTTGGGTCTTGGCAAGATCGGTGCGGTTCACGAACTGCCTGATCGTCCTGAGATCCGCGGCATGATTGCTCGCGTTCCGCACCTCGTTTCGGTTGAGGAGCAAGTCTGATGAAAATCCATGATCTAAAGCCCAATCCAGGGTCTAATCGCGACAAGAAGCGCGTTGGTCGCGGTATCGGCGGCAAGGGTGGCAAGACTGCCGGTCGCGGTACCAAGGGCCAGGGCGCGCGCGACACCATTCCTGCAGGCTTTGAAGGTGGACAGTTGCCGTTGTCGCAACGCGTCCCCAAGCTGCGCGGTTTCAATAACCCGTTCCGCGTTGAGTATGCAGTGGTGAACCTCGACACCATTTCGTCAGTCGGCGCCGACATCGTCGATCCCGATGCTCTCCGCAGCAAGGGTCTTGTTGCCAAGAAGGGTCTGGTCAAGGTCCTCGGCAATGGCGAGATCAAGAAAAAGGTCAACGTCAAGGCGCACGCATTTTCGAAGTCCGCCGAAGCTGCGATTACCGCAGCCGGTGGAACCATCGAAGTTCTGCCCAAGCCATTCGGTGGCCCGCGGCCGCCGGCTAGCGGAAACCAACACACCAACCGCTAAACCTCCGGCTGATTTGCCCGGTGGCGGCGTTCTCGGCTCGTCGCTGGCCGTTGCCAGCGTCCTCGCCTGCGGCCTTGCCACCGAACAAATCAGCTCGGAGTTTCCGGCAACCACTGACGAGGGTTCTCGGCTCGTCGCTGGCCGTTGCCAGCGTCCTCGCCTGCGGCCTTGCCACCGAACAAATCAGCTCGGAGTCCCGACTCACGCAGACGTGGGCTCGAGGTTCGTGCTGGCTGCGCCAGCTACTTCCTCGAACGTTCGGTCATTCGTTCGCACCCAGTCAGGCCGGTCCAGGACGCGCTTTCACCTACCCAAGAAGCCCAAATTTGAGGCAAAACATGGCCTGTTTTGGGCTTCTTGGGTAGGTGAAACGTAGGAGTTGGCCGTTGCCACAAGGCCTCGCCCAGCAGTTTGGCTTTGTCGCGTAGGTGAAATGGGAGAGGTGGTCGTTCGTCACACTCGGCGGGCTTCGTCGGCTGGCGGTGCGGTCTGAAAGTGGCTTTGACCGGCGTTTTGTTCATTAATCCTTTAGGTCGGATGCACCCGTTTTGGACTTCCTGGGGTCCCAGGCCGCACTAGGGTTACTGATCTTGATACCGGCCGGTGTCGGGTTTGTCGGCGTCCCGTCGACGATCAACCAGGAGTGCGAATGATTGGAAGTCTGAAGAACATCGCGAAGGTTCCTGACCTTCGTAAGAAGATTCTCTTCACCATCTTCGTCATTGCCATTTATCGCGTTGGTACTCGCATTCCGGTCCCGGGCATCGACTTTGCAGCTATCCAAGAACTAAAGGCCGCAGCCCGCGACGCAAGTGGCGGCATCTTGCCCTTCCTGCAGTTGTTCTCAGGCGGCGCGCTCACCAATTTTGCCGTGTTCGGGCTCGGCATCGTTCCCTACATCACCAGCTCGATCATGATTCAGCTGCTGACGGTCGTCATTCCGAAGCTCGAACAATGGCGTGCCGAAGGTGTCACTGGTCAGAAGAAGATCACGCAAGCAACGCGTTATCTGACACTCGTTCTTGCTGTCATGCAAGCCACCGGTATCACCGTCACGCTTAACAACAACGCGTCCTCGCTTGGCATCAACACCAACACACCGTTGATTTCGCACTTCGATCTGAAGCACGTGTTGTTGATCGTGCTGACCATGACAGCGGGTACTGCTCTTGTCATGTGGCTAGGTGAGTTGATTACGCAGCGAGGCATCGGCCAGGGCATGTCGATTCTTGTGTTCGCCAATGTGGTGAGCACGATGCCAAGCAGTTTCAATGCCGTGCGTTTGTCTAAGGGCAACATCGACTTCGGCATCATCATTGCGGTGAGCATTGTGTTGCTCGTGGCGATTGTGTTCATCGAGCAAGGGCAGCGACGCATTCCAGTTCAGTTCGCGAAGCGCGTCGTGGGTCGGCGTCAATACGGCGGTCAGTCGACATACATCCCGCTCAAGGTCAACCCGTCGGGTGTTATCCCAATCATCTTTGCGAGTTCGGTGCTTGCGTTCCCGATCATGGTTGCAACGGTCTTGCCACAAAGTGTTCAGACGTGGACGAGTAACAATCTCGCGTCCCCGAGCAGTCCCATATACGTCGCCAGCTATGGCGTGCTCATCATCATGTTTGCGTACTTTTATACGCGCATTGCCTTTGATCCGATCAAGCAGGCCGATGCCGTTCGCAAGCAGGGTGGTTACATCCCAGGCATCAGACCTGGTCGTCCGACCGAGCAGCACCTCACTGGTATTCTCAACCGCATTACTTTTCCCGGGTCGTTGTTCCTTGCCGCTATTGCGTTGGTCCCGTCGTTCTTCCTCGCGGTGTGGAATATCAACAACTACCCGTTTGCCGGTACAACCATCCTCATCGCCGTCGGTGTGGCGCTCGAGACCATGAAACAGGTCGATAGTCAGCTGACGATGAGGAACTACGAGGGTTTCCTGAAGTAAGTGTCCAACCGAACTCAGGGTTGGGGATCCTGATGGACCATGGACCTCGGCTCGTCCTTTTAGGCAAACAGGGAGCAGGCAAAGGAACGCAATGCGTTCGCCTTGCGCGTCACTACGTGATCCCTCATATTTCGACGGGCGACATTTTCCGCGCTGCGCGTAGAAGTGACACCGAAGAGGGTCGCAAGTTGCAGCAGTTTCTCGCGACGGGCGAGCTTGTACCTGACGAAGTTGTCGTGGGTGTTGTGCGCGAACGTCTTGAGCAAGACGACACCAAGACTCACGGATTCATTCTCGACGGATTCCCGCGCACGATTCATCAGGCTGACGAACTGTCGAAACTGTTGGCTCCTGATGACGTTGATCTCGCGATCGATCTTGAGATACCGACCGAGATGGCGGTCGAACGCCTCGCTGGTCGGCGCGTATGTCGTGACTGTCAGACGATCTATGGTCCAGCGGCACCGACCCGTATGGATGGCATTTGCGATTACTGCGGCGGCGAAGTTGTTCAGCGTGATGACGACACCGAGGCGGCAATCCGCCGGCGTCTTGCCCTCTACGAAGAAGAGACCGAACCGATCATTACTTGGTACCTCGAGCGCGACATCCTGGTCACGATCGACGGCACTGGTGATGCAGACGACGTGACCTCGCGCTTGGTGCGTGCAATTGATCGTCGTCGAACGGGTGGTACGGCCTGAGCCCTCGGGTCGGCGCACGGGCAAAGCGTTCCGGTTTGCGGGCTACGCCGGCAAAGTGCGAAAGAATGGCGTGAGTATGCGACGTAAACCTGAAGAAATTGCCAAGATGCGCCGTGCGGGCAAGGTCGTCGCTGAGATGCACGAGAAAACTCGCGAGGCTGTTAAGCCGGGCGTTACGACGCTTCAGCTCGACAAGGTTGCGCGTGAGGTGCTCGAACGCAGGGGTGCGCGTTCGAACTTTCTCGGCTACCACGGCTTCCCGGCTGTGATCTGCACGTCGCCCAACGACATGATCGTTCACGGAATCCCCGGCGACTACGTGCTCAAAGACGGCGACATTATTTCGATCGACTGCGGAGCCATCATCGAGGGGTGGCACGGCGACGCTGCGTTCACGATGGGTGTTGGCGAGATCAGCACGGTTGCGGCCGAGCTCATCGATGTGACCGAGAAGAGCTTGCTGGCTGGCATCGAGCAAATGGTCGACGGCAACCGCATCGGCGACATTGGTCATGCTGTACAAACCGTGGCTGAGGCTGCTGGATTTTCGGTTGTGCGTGAATATGTCGGCCACGCAATTGGCACGGCGATGCACGAAGAGCCGAATGTGCCGAATTACGGCAAACCGGGCACAGGTCCGAAGCTTCGCGCTGGCATGGTGTTCGCTGTCGAGCCGATGATCAATGTTGGTTCACCCGGCACAAAAGTGTTGTCAGACGGATGGTCTGTCGTGACTGCTGATAAGCAACTTTCTGCCCATTTCGAACACTCGATCGCTATAACAGATAACGGTCCTGAAGTGTTGACGCTTCCGTAGTTGACGTTCAGAAATTGCGCTAGCATCTTCGGTCGTCCTGGTTGGCGCGCGGCTTTGGTCGCTTTGACGGTATTGCGGTTCAACTTTTTGGGTCGCGCTCAGCGTCCGCCTTCAGGGTCAGCAGTTTTTATTCGAGGAGTTTTCACCTGCCAAAGCCCAAAGAAGATGCGATCGTCCTTGAGGGGACAGTTGTCGAACCACTGCCTAACGCGATGTTCAAAGTCGAACTCGAAAACGGTCATCAAGTGCTCGCCCACAGTTCCGGAAAGATGCGTATGCACCGCATTCGTATCCTGCCGGGAGATCGTGTCCAGGTAGAGATAACCCCTTATGACCTCACTCGAGGTCGCATCACCTATAGATACAAGTGATTCCCGAGGGCACCTCAGTGGCCTCCACGGAACTAGCCGAGTGGCGGTTCCGACCCAATTTGGGATGGAAGAGAGAGTTATGAAAGTACGTGCAAGCGTTAAAAAAATGTGTGAGAAGTGTCAGGTGTTGAGACGCCACGGCAATGTGCTGGTGATCTGCACCAACCCGCGCCACAAGCAGAGGCAGGGTTAAGTGGCTCGTATCTCCGGTGTTGATATCCCTCGTGAGAAGCGCCTCGAAATCTCACTTACTTACATTTTCGGTATTGGCCGCACCCGTTCACGCCAGATCTGTGAAGCAACCGGCATCAATCGCGACACGCGAGTTCGTGATCTGACCGACGACGAAGTCACCCAGCTCCGTAACTACGTCGGCGCAAACCTCAAGGTTGAGGGTGACCTGCGTCGCGACATCCAGCAAGACATCCGTCGCAAGATGGAAATTGGTAGCTACCAAGGAATCCGCCATCGCCGCGGCCTTCCCGTCCGCGGTCAGCGCACACACACAAACGCACGTACACGTAAGGGTCCAAAGAAGACCGTGGCCGGTAAGAAGAAGGTTCGCAAGTAATGGCAAAGCCAAAGCCCGGAGGCCGTCGTCCTCGTCGCAGAGAGCGCAAGAACATTGCGCACGGAGTTGCTCACATCAAGAGCTCCTTCAACAACACGATCGTGTCGATCAGCGACCTCGACGGCAATGTTCTGTCGTGGGCCTCGGCCGGCAATGTCGGTTTCAAAGGCTCACGTAAGTCAACGCCCTTCGCCGCGCAGCTCGCTGCCGAAGCGTGTGCGCGCAAGGCAATGGAACACGGCGTTCGCAAAGTTGACGTAATGGTCAAGGGTCCCGGTTCGGGTCGCGAGACCGCCATCCGTTCATTGATGAGCGCAGGCATTGAAGTTTCTGGCATCAAAGATGTCACGCCCATTCCGCACAACGGTTGCCGTCCACGCAAGCGTCGTCGGGTCTAGGAGAGGTTAGAGAATGGCTCGTTATACAGGTGCCGACTGCCGCTTGTGCCGTCGCGAAAAGATGAAGCTCTACCTCAAGGGTCCCAAGTGCGATTCAGCAAAGTGCCCAGTTGAGAAGCGTCCCTACCCTCCAGGTGAGCAAGGTCGCAACAGCGGTCGTCGCAATGGGTCCGAATACCTGGGTCAATTGCGCGAGAAGCAAAAGGCTCGCCGTATCTACGGTGTTCTCGAGAAGCAGTTCGTGAACATCTACAAAGAGGCCAACCGCATGACCGGTATTACCGGTGAAAACCTCTTGAAGATGCTCGAGCTCCGCCTCGACAACGTTGCCTTCCGTGCCGGTTGGGGCAACAGCCGTGACCAGGCTCGTCAGCTCGTGCGTCACGGTCATGTGCTCGTCGATGGCAAGCGCGTCAACATTCCGAGCTACCGCCTTCGTAAGGGTCAGGTCGTTTCGCTCAGTGCCAAGGGCCGCAAGATGGTCGCCGTCGAGCACAACCTTGAGGTTCTCGAGCGAGCGGTCGTTCCATGGCTCGAGCGGTCAGCCAACAAGTTTGAAGTCACCGTCCTCAACGAACCTCTACGTGACCACATCGACGTTCCCGTTAACGAACAGCAGATCGTCGAGCTCTACTCCAAGTAACGTTTGCCTTCTGGTGGCGGGGGTCTAGGCCTCCTCACCAGCACTTTTCCACCACATCGAGGGAATTACATGCTTATTATCCAGCGTCCCAGCGTCGAGGCCATTGACGACGACGACGACTTCCGCCAGCGCTTTGCTGTCACCCCGCTTGAGCCGGGTTTTGGCGCGACTCTCGGCAACAGCCTGCGTCGCACGCTGCTGTCGTCGATTCCGGGTGCTGCCATCACGCAAGTGCGCTTTGACGAAGCACTCCACGAGTTCACGACTCTGGCGGGTGTCAAAGAAGACGTAACTGACGTGATCTTGAATCTAAAAGACATCGTGTTGCGCGTTCACTCCGACGAGCCCGTGACTTTGCGTCTCGACAAGGCTGGTCCCGGCGACGTGACTGCCGCGAACATTGAGGTCACTTCCGACGTCGAGATCCTCAACCCAGAGCTGCACCTTGCAACTCTCAACGGTGACGGCCGCCTTGCTGCTGACATCACCGTGTCAAAGGGTCGTGGTTATGTTTCGGCCGACTCAAACAAGACTTCTTCGACGATCGGTGTCATTCCGGTCGACTCGGTGTATTCACCGGTTCGCCGTGTCACCTTCGACATCGAGCCCACTCGCGTCGAGCAGTCAACCGACTTCGACCGTTTGGTTCTCGACATCGAGACTGATGGTTCGATCTCGCCGCGTGAAGCACTCGCGTCAGCAGGCGACACATTGCGCAGCCTCGTTGGTCTCGTCGCTGATATGAGCGAAGACCCACAGGGTCTTGAGCTCGGCGAAGTTGGCACGGCCGCTAGTGGTTCACCTGATTACGACTTGCCGATCGAAGAGCTCGATCTATCCGAGCGTCCTCGCAACTGCCTCAAGCGCGCACAGGTCAACACGATTGGCGAGCTGATGGCAAAGAGCATCGACGAACTGCTCGCAATCACCAACTTCGGCCAGAAATCACTTGATGAAGTAACTCAGAAGCTTGACGAGCGCGGTCTTACGCTGCGCGCACGAGAGGGCTAAGCACCAATGCCAGCAACACCAAAGAAAGGCCCTCGTCTCGGGGCCGACGCAGCTCACCAAAAGGCGATGCTCGGCAACTTGTTTGCCAGCCTCATCGCCGCCGGTGCCATCGAAACAACCGTCACCAAGGCAAAGCTTCTTCGTCCGGTTGCTGAGAAGTACATCACCAAGGCAGCAAAAGGTGGCGTGCACAACCAGCGGCTGACGGTTGCCTTCATGCGCGACAAAGACATGGCCAACAAACTCTTCGATGAGATTGGCCCTCGCTATGCCGACCGCAATGGCGGTTACTTGCGCATCTTGAAGCTTGGGCCTCGCCCGGGCGACAAGGCGCCTATGGCACGCGTCGAGTTCGTTTGATCCTCTGACTAGCAACGGCTCCTTGCTGTTGTCGTTATTGGTGAGATGAATCAAGAAGATTCCGAAGAACCAGCGGTTTCCGAAAGGGAGCCGCTGATTCGCGTTCGCATGCTTATTGCCTACGACGGACAACCCTTTCGTGGATTTGCCGAGCAGCGCGCCGACGACTCGACTGTGGCCCGCTCTTTACGCGTGGCGTTGTCCCATCTCGTTGGGTACGAGCCTGAATTGTCGGTTGCCGGACGCACCGACGCCGGTGTGCACGCATGGGGTCAAGTGGTCGCGTTCGATGTCAACGAGTCGGTGTTGCGGCGATACGACTTAGAGCGCATTCAGAAGTCGCTCAATAAGCAGTTGAAGCCGTCGATCGTTATCCGTTCTGTCGAACGTGCGTCTTCCGACTTCGACGCTCGGCGGAGTCCGACAGCGCGGCGCTATCGCTACTCAATTCACAACGCACCGATTGCCAGTCCGTTTCTCGCGACGTCGGCGTGGCATGTCACTGAGGAGCTAGACATCGCGGCAATGAATGAAGCAGCAGCGACGATCGTCGGTGAGCACGACTTCAGCTCGTTCTGCAAGAAGCCCTATTTCTCGCGCGAGAACTCGGGGGTGGCGGAAGAATTGGCAGCGGCCGGCCTTCATCGCGGCCATCTAGTCAGGCGGGTGCACAGCGCACAGTGGCTTGTGGTGGACGACAGCGACAACACCGGCGAGTTGGTTCGCTTCGATGTTGAAGCCAAGGCGTTTTGTCATCAGATGGTGCGCTCACTCGTGGGCACGATGGTCGATATCGGAAAGGGCAAGCGGCCGGTAGCCGACATGGCCCGAGTGCTTGCCGCTAAAGACCGGGCCCTGGCCTCGACGCCGGCCCCTCCGCAGGGCCTTTGCCTCTGGGAAGTGCTGTTTTAGGCCATGTTCGAAGAGACACGAAAGGGCAATGTTGCCCACTTCAAACGCCTAAACGCCCTCGTGTCGGGCTGCGCTATGCTCTGAGGCCGTCCCGACGTGCTCGATGGAGTCCGGGTCTATTTCTCCTGAAAGGCAAGTGCCTTGCGCACCTATTCTCCAAAACTTGCTGATGTGCAACGTCAGTGGTGGGTCGTCGACGCTGAAGACATGGTTCTTGGTCGTCTTTCTACCGAAGTTGCTCGCCTTCTTCGCGGCAAGCACAAAACGACCTACGCGCCACATATGGACATGGGCGATCCCGTCATCATTGTGAACGCCGACAAAGTTGTCATGACGTCAAACAAGCCCGACAAGACGTTTGCTTACCGTCACTCGGGTTACCCCGGTGGTCTTACCAAGACGTCATACCGCGAGCTCCTCGACACCAAGCCTGACGAACTCATTCGTGCGTCGATCAAGGGCATGCTGCCCAAGGGTCCGCTCGGTCGTCAGATGCTCAATAAGCTCAAGGTTTACACCGGTCCTACACACTCACACCACGCGCAAGCTCCGAAGCCGCTCGACCTCCCGCAGGCCAAGCGTGTTCCGCAGGGCTGAGACGATAAGAGAAAGAAAGAGTTTCTAAGTGCCTAAGCCATTGGTGCAATCAACAGGTCGCCGCAAGCAAGCCGTTGCGCGCGTTCGTTTCGTCCCCGGTACTGGTGTTGTGACCGTCAACAACCGCAGCCTTGAAGACTATTTTCCGTCAGGTGTTCAGCGCATGGTTGCGACCGAGCCGCTGCGTGTCACCGGCACCGAAGAGACCTATGACGTGTTCGCAACCTGCGACGGTGGTGGCACGACTGGTCAGGCTGGCGCTCTGCGTCTCGGCATCGCTCGTGCTCTCGTCGAGGTTGACCCCGAGCAGCGTCAGGTTCTCAAGCGCGCTGGCTTCTTGACTCGCGACGCTCGTGAAAAAGAGAGCAAGAAGTACGGCCTCAAGAAGGCCCGCAAAGCTCCTCAGTACTCGAAGCGTTAAATTTCCTCCCACTGTTCCGCTTTTCAATATGACCTTGAGGTTTGGCACCGATGGCATTCGCGGAGCGGCGTACACAGAACTAACAACTGAGCTGTCGTTTGCCCTCGGGCAGGCGGCAGCTTCTTTGTTTGATACGACCCACGGTGTCTTCATTGCGCGTGACACGCGCGAGTCGGGCCCCGATCTGCAGCGTGCTCTCGCCGACGGATTGATGTCGATGGGTGTGCGCGTGCACGACACGGGCGTGCTGCCCACGCCGGCAGTTGCACATCTGAGCTACTTGCACAGTGCTCCGGCGGCGATGATTTCGGCCTCGCACAACCAATACGGCGACAACGGCATCAAGTTCTTCCAACCTGGCGGAAAGAAACTGTCTGACGCCATCGAGTCTGAACTCGAGAACTTGCTGACTCTCTACGTCGACACCAAACCCGAGGTGCCGTCTGGCCTTGCTGGTGAATCAACGTTTGACGGCGAGGCCAGCGCTGCCTACAAGCAGCATTTGTCTGACTCGTTCGACGGGCTTGAGTTGACCAATCTAAAAGTTGTCGTCGATTGCGCCAACGGTGCTGCAAGTGAAGTTGCCCCCGATGTCTTGCGTTCATTCGGTGCTGAAGTCGTTGCAATCAATGCGAGCCCTGACGGACGCAACATCAACGCCGATTGCGGGTCGACGCATCCGCAGACGATGCAACGAACTGTTGTCGAACGTGGTGCTGACGTCGGTTTTGCCTTCGACGGAGATGCAGATCGTGTGTTGGCGTCTGATGCGAGTGGCACGCTTGTCGATGGCGACGAGTTGATGGGCATGCTCGCTCTTGATGCGAAACGTTCAAACACACTCGCCGACGACACGCTCGTGCTGACCGTCATGTCGAACCTTGGGTTGCGATTGTCGATGGAAAACCATGGCGTCAAGGTTCATGAAACCGCGGTTGGCGATCGTTATGTGCTCGAAGCGTTGACGGCCCACGGCTGGTCACTTGGTGGCGAGCAATCGGGGCACATCATCTTTCCGGCGCTGGCGTCAACAGGCGACGGCTTGCTCACCGCGCTAAAAGTGCTCTCGTTGATGAAACGTTCGACGCGACCACTCGAGTCTTTGGCTCAAGAGGCTATGAAGCGCCTTCCTCAAGTTCTACGCAACGTGAGAGTTGAACGCCGAGACGATCTCGAGGGCGCCGATGAGGTTTGGCGCGCCGTGGCCGCGACAGAGGCCGAACTCGGACGCGACGGGCGAGTGTTGTTGCGCCCAAGTGGAACTGAGCCGCTTGTCAGGGTGATGGTCGAAGCTCCAACGCAAGAGCAAGCTGATGCCCTTGTCGAGTATCTGATAGGCGTTGTCGCCAAAGAGCTGGGCTAAGTGACCTCTGCGACACCGCTGGCGTGCCGTGTCGCCTACCGTTGAGTCATGGTTGGAATTGGCATCGACACCGTCGAGGTGGAGCGCTTTCGTGAGATCATGGAGCGCCGCCCTGCTCTGATCGAACGCCTCTTCACTGAAGGCGAGCGCGAATACGGAGCCACCTTTGCCGACCCGGCCCCTTCGATGGCGGCCCGATTCGCAGCCAAAGAAGCAACGATGAAGGCAATGGGCGTTGGTCTTGGAGCTTTCGAATTTCACGATGTCGAAGTGTTGCGCGCCGAGTCGGGTGCGCCGACGTTGAAACTGACAGGCAAGGCGGCTGCACTTTCTGACGAGCTGGGGGTTGCCAGTTGGCGACTGTCACTGACTCACACGTGCGCGTCGGCGACAGCGATGGTGATTGCCGAATGAAGCCCGTCGTCACCGTTGATGAGATGCGCGCTATCGACGCAGCAGCGGCCGACGATGAAGCAACTTTGATTGGGCGCGCCGGTTGGGCAACGGCCGTCGTCGCGCGAGAAATGTTGGGCAAGACCTACGGCAGTCGCGTGCTTGTCGTTGCTGGTAAAGGCAATAACGGTGCTGATGGAAAAGTCGCGGCGCGTTGGTTGCGTGAGCGCGGCGCACGCGTGCACGTTGTGCTGCCCGGCGAACTCGACGACGTTCGCGGTTTCGATCTAGTCATTGACGCTGCCTACGGCACAGGTTTCCACGGTCAATATGTTGCGCCGCGCGTGTATGACACGCCTGTTCTGGCGGTCGACATTCCGTCAGGTGTTGACGGAGATACGGGTGTCGCGTGTGAATCGGCCGTGCGTGCTGATGTCACCGTGTGTTTTGCTGCACTGAAGCCCGGTCATCTGCTTAACGATGGTCCGTCGCACTGCGGCCGCATCGAGATTGTCGACATCAGACTCGACGTAGTCACTACTGCGTTGAGTTTGATTGAGCGAATCGATGTCGCGCGCGCGTTGCCTTCGCGCGCGCGTGAGTCGCATAAGTGGAAGTCGGCTGCGATCGTTGTAGCTGGCTCGGCCGGAATGATGGGCGCTGCACACCTATGCGTTGAGAGCGCGCAAAGAGCTGGCGCAGGAATGGTGCGCATTGGTTGCCCGGGTTTGCGGCCCGAAGACATTGCCCCGAGTGAGGCAGTGGCGATTGATCTTTCAAATGAGACATGGGATGACGTTGTGCTCGACGAGTCGAAGCGTGGCCAGGTGCTCGCTATAGGGCCGGGCATTGGGCGTTCTGATCAAACAGCCGCCGCAGTGAGTCGTCTTCTTGAGACGGTCGAGATACCGATGGTCATTGACGCCGACGGATTGTACGCATTGTCTAACGACGCTGGTCGCGCTGCGCTGGCCCGCCGCAAGGCAGTTACCGTGCTCACGCCTCACGATCAAGAATTCGAGCGCCTGTTCGGCGAGAAGCCCGGAGCCGATCGCATCGCCGCAGCCAAGGCTCTTGCGGCCAAGACAAAGTCGATTGTCTTGTTAAAGGGCTCGACGACGATTGTTGCCGAGCCATCTCAACGCGTGTTGCTGAGCGCAGCGGGGGGCAGCCGGCTGGCAACCGCAGGCACAGGCGACGTGCTGACGGGAATCATTGCTGGATTCATCGCACGAGGTGCCGATCCGTTCGAGGGCGCTGCGTGCGCAGCGTTCGTTCACGGCGAGGCGGCCAAGCTCGGTTATGGCGACGGACTGATCGCTGGCGATTTGCCAGCATTGGCGGCCGAGTGGTTGTCTGCCAACGTTGATTCATGACACGAGGTCGATTCGATGAGTGAGTATGTGCGCAACGCGTGGGCTGAGGTCGACCTCGCCGTGTTGCGCGACAACGCCGCAGTTTTGAGCCAGACGTTTGCGCCGGCTGAGTTGTGTGCCGTGGTGAAGGCCGATGGTTATGGCCATGGTGCTGTGCAGGTGGCGCAGGCAGCTATTGATGGCGGCGCAACTTGGCTTGCCGTTGCGCTGGTCGAAGAGGGTCGTCAGTTGAGAGATGCCGGCATTGACGTGCCGATCTTGCTGTTGTCAGAGCCACAACCGTCAGCAATGTCTGAGGTGGTCGCCTTTCGCCTTACTCCAACCGTCTACACGCGGGCTGGCATTGAGGCAGCTGCAGATGCAGTGGCCGAGCAAGGTGAGCACGAACTAGCGCTGCATCTAAAGATCGATACCGGAATGCATCGGGTTGGCGCTGCGCCCGAAGATGCGGTTGCTCTCGCACAGTTGGTTGGCCAAGTTGCCGGCCTACGACTTGAAGGACTGTTCACGCACTTTGCCGTCGCTGATGAACCTGGCAATGCATTCACGGTTGTGCAGGCCGAGCGTTTCAACGACGTGATCGAAGAACTGAAAGAAGCCGAGTTGCTTCCTCCGATGGTGCACTGCTGTAACTCCGCGGCGGGGCTACTGCATAGGCAGTGGCGATTCTCGATGGTGCGCTGCGGCATTGCCCTTTACGGAATCCCACCGTCAGACGACGTCGTGTTGCCTGACGGAGTGCGTCCGGTGATGTCGGTGAAGTCAGACGTGTCTTACGTCAAGCGGCTCGCAGCCGGCGAACGCATCTCGTACGGACAACGCTACGAACTTGCGACTGACAGTTACGTGGCGACTGTTCCCCTTGGCTACGCCGACGGATTGCCTCGCCGATGGTCAGATGTCGGCGGTGAAGTTCTTATTCGTGGCATGCGTCGGATGGTTGCTGGCAACGTCACCATGGATCAGTTCATGGTCGATTGCGGCGACGCTCCCGTTGAAGTCGGCGATGAAGTCATCGTGCTCGGACGTCAAGATGACGAACAGATCACGGCGAATGAGATGGCGGCACGACTCGACACAATTGGTTACGAGATCGTGTGCCGCATCGGCCCTCGACTACCCCGACACTATTTGGGCGAGATTCACCACTTTCTGTAGGACGTTTCAGCAGCTCCAACGGGTGTGACCCCCACGGCTGCTTGCTGGACTTTCTCGGAGATGTGCCGAGTTCACGAGCAGTAGCATGGCGACCGTGCCCAGCTTGGAAGTCGTCAGAGACGAAGCCAGTGTTTGTGTTCGTTGTCGACTTTCAGAAACCCGCACGCAGGTCGTGTTTGGTGTGGGTAGCCCGAAGGCCGATCTGCTGTTCATTGGCGAAGGTCCAGGGCGCAATGAAGATCTGCAAGGCGAACCATTTGTCGGGCGCAGCGGGCAGCTGCTAGATCGCCTGGTTGGCGAAGAGCTCTCGATGCACCGTTCGCAGTTCTACATCGCCAACGTTGTGAAATGTCGACCGCCTGAGAATCGCGATCCGAAGCCTGACGAGATTGCCGCGTGCTGGCCCTGGCTCGAACAGCAGCTGGCCATCATCAACCCGAGCGTCATCATCACGCTTGGCAACTTTGCAACCAAGACGTTGCTGCAAACAACCGAAGGCATCACCAAGTTGCGTGGACGCGCTCACAAGTACCAAGACCGTTGGTTGGTGCCGACGTTTCACCCTGCTGCTGCTTTGCGTTCGGGCGCGGAAACCGTTGCAAAGATGCGTAGCGACCTGATCCGCGCCAAGTGGATCATCGAAGGTGACATCGATAAGGCAACCGCGTGATTGCCGCGCGTACCAAAGCGGCGAGCGACACTCACGAACTTGCGGCCGCTATCGCTAGCGTTGTGCAGACCAGAGACCTCGTGTTGCTCGTTGGTGAAATGGGCGCCGGCAAGACGACGTTCACGCAGGGTTTTGGCAAGGCGCTCGGAATTGAAGAACCAATCACGAGCCCGACGTTTGTGCTTTTGCGTTCCTACAAAGGCAGCATGGCAATGCATCACGTCGACATCTATCGCCTTGAACATTTGCAAGAAGTCATCGACCTCGGGCTGATGGAACTTCTCGACGAAGGCGGCGTTGCCCTTGTCGAGTGGGGTGATTTGGCGACCCCGGTGTTGCCTCGCGACTTTCTAGAACTTCGCCTTTCCGTAGATTCAGAAGACGATGAAGCCCGCCTTATCGAGCTCAAATGCGTTGGGCCAAGTTGGATGGGTAGAACAGAAGCGTTACGTAACGCGCTGAGCGCTTGGACATTGCAACAACCAGATGAATTGGAGGACCAAACACCATGATCATCTTGGGCATTGAAACATCGACAATGCAGGTCGGCTGCGCCATTGGTGGTCAAGAGGGCGTGCTCGGCTGCTTTCACGCCGCCAAAGGCCGCTACCACGCGGAGATTCTCACACCATCGATCGAGTTCACTTGCGAGCAAGTTCGCATCGACCTCAACGAGGTAAGCACGATTGCTGTCGATATCGGCCCTGGTCTGTTTACCGGACTGCGTGTCGGCATAGCCACGGCCAAGGCAATGGCGACGGCATTGCGCGTTCCGATGATCGGCATTTCGAGTCTCGACCTCTTGGCCTTTCCTGTGCGCTGGACCAACAGGCTGATTGTTCCCGTCATCGACGGACGACGCGGCGAAGTGTTTTGGTCTTACTACCGACAAGTCGCTGGCGGCGTGCAACGTCTTGGCGAATACAACGTTGGTCGCGCCGAAGACCTGGCGGCCGATCTGCAAGCAGAAAACACCGATGCATTGTTGGTGGGCGACGGAGCTTTGCGTTACGCCTCGGTTTTTGAAGGCAACGACAACTTGGCATTCGCAGGGTTTGGCAACGCCTATCCATCAGCGGCATCGCTCGTTGAACTCGCACAACCGCGCGCACTACGCGAAGAGTTCATAACAGTGAGCGAGTTGAGCCCGCTGTATCTGCGCAAGTCAGATGCCGAAGTGAATTGGGACATCAAAGAGGCTGCTGTCGAAGAGCCATGGTCTGATCGAGTCACTTGATCGATGGCAATTCGTGCATCTGATGACGGTCCCTTAAGACCGCCCGAAAACTCACCGCTAACTGTGCAGCTGATGCCCATGCGCAGAAAGCACGTGCGTTCGGTGATGCGAATCGAACAACAGGTCTATTCACACCCGTGGACGACCAGTTTGTTCGTGAGCGAGCTGTCACTACGCACCAATCGTGCTTACACAATTGCCCGCGTCGGCTCGCTAATAGTTGGGTATTCCGGTCTTATGTTCATAGGCGACGACGCGCACGTAAGCACCATTGCTGTTGATCCGCTTTGGCAACGTCATCGCATCGCTAGCCGTTTGATGGTGCACAACGTGCGCCTTGCTTTACAGAACAACGCTCGTCATCTCACGCTCGAAGTGCGGGCGTCAAACGAAGCGGCTCAAGCCATGTACCGAAAGTTCGGTTTCGAGAACGCTGGCGTGCGCAAGAACTACTACGTCGAAGTCAACGAAGATGCTGTGGTGATGTGGGCGAATGACATCGATAGCGACGACTACTCGGTGCGGCTTTCCGCCATCGAGGCAGGTATTCCTGGCGCCACGGTGTCTGAGCTGACCGAATAGTTTCCAAAGCCTCTATTGTTCATCTGTCATGCAACTCCCTGACGACTTACGCATCCTGGCGATAGAAACTTCGTGCGACGAGACCGCAGCCTCCGTGGTCAGTGGCGGTCATCGCGTTCTGTCGTCGGTTGTGTCGAGTCAGATCGATCTGCAAACTCGCTACGGCGGTGTGGTTCCCGAGATTGCCAGCCGAGCGCACGTCGAGTTGCTTACCCCGGTTGTCGCTCAGGCTCTCGTTGAAGCAGGCATTGGTCCCGACGATCGTCCCGATGCGGTTGCGGCGACTGTTGGCCCCGGTCTCGTCGGTGCACTTTTGGTGGGCATGAGCGCTGCGAAAGCATTAGCGCTGGTTTGGAACGTGCCTTTTATTGGTGTCAACCACTTAGAAGGCCACCTATATACGTCGTTGCTCGAAGAGCCCGACCTTGAAATGCCGCTTGTAGTGCTCCTGGTTTCAGGCGGACACACAATGCTCGTCGTCATGCATGGGCCTGGTGACTACGAGATATTGGGCGAAACGATCGACGACGCTGCGGGTGAAGCCTTCGACAAAGTGGCTCGAGCTTTGGGCTTGCCGTATCCCGGTGGTCCTGAAATTGATCGGCTCGCTCAAAAGGGCAATCCGCATGCGATCGAATTTCCTCGCGCAATGAAGGGTCGCGGTTACGACTTTTCGTTCAGCGGCATCAAGACGTCGGTCGTGAACTACTTGCGCAAACATCCAGACGCCGACCTTGCTGATGTCGCCGCTTCGTTTCAAGAAGCGGTTGTCGACATCTTGATGATCAAAACTCGCTTGGCCGCGCGCGAAGTGGGCGCAAAAGGCATCTGTCTTGGTGGAGGAGTGGCCGCCAACTCTGCGCTTCGCGAGCGTGCGTGCGATGTGAGTATCGAAGAGGGCTTGCGGGTTTACCTTCCGAGCCGGGCCATGTGCACCGACAACGCAGCGATGATCGGCGCAACTGCCTGGTATCGACTGCAGTCTGATGGGCCGACCCCCTTGAACATCGGGGCCGATCCTGGCCTGCGTCTGCGCGTTCGCTAATTCACCCTGCCTGGGTCCACGATTTCCGGCCGATCAGCCGCTTGCACATCGTTGAGAGGTTGGTAGGGTTAGCACTCGACACCCGAGAGTGCTAACGAGCACTCCCGAGGCGATACACCCGCCGGGTTACCGGCTTTCTCAAGTGCCCAGGAGGCAAAGCGTGGGAATCCAGCCCATCGAAGACAGAATCCTTGTTCGCCCCAGCGAGGGTGAAACTCAGACTGCGTCAGGCATCTACATCCCTGAAACCGCCAAAGAGAAGCCACAGCAGGGTGAAGTGCTTGCTGTTGGCCCCGGTCGTCGTTCAGAGACCACCGCAGAACTCTTCCCCGTTGGCGTCGAAGTTGGCGACACCATCATCTACTCGAAGTATGGCGGCACCGAGGTTACTTCCGACGGTGAAGACCTTTTGATCCTCAGCTCACGTGACGTACTTGCAAAGGTGACCAAGTAATGGCCAAGACAATCCAATTTGATTCAGAAGCGCGCCGCGGCCTCGAGGCCGGCGTAGACAAACTCGCAAATGCAGTTCGCGTAACCATTGGTCCGCGCGGCCGCAACGTAGTGATTGACAAGAAGTTCGGTGCTCCAACGATCACCAACGACGGTGTCACCATCGCAAAGGAAATCGAACTCGAAGACCCCTTTGAGCGCATTGGTGCCGAGCTCGTCAAGCAAGTTGCAACCAAGACCAACGACGTTGCCGGTGACGGAACCACCACAGCAACTGTTCTTGCTCAGGCTCTCGTTCACGAAGGCCTTCGCAACGTTGCTGCTGGCGCAAGCCCCATCTCGCTGAAGCGAGGCATCGAGCAAGCCGTTGCTGCGGCTGTTGCGTCAATCCAAGAGCAGTCAAAGAGTGTCGATGACCGCAGCGAAATTGCTCAGGTCGCATCGATCTCAGCTGCCGACGCAAGCATTGGCGAGACCCTGGCCGAGGCGATCGACAAGGTCGGCAAAGACGGAACCGTCACGGTTGAAGAGTCGAACACTTTCGGTCTCGAGCTTGAATTCACCGAAGGCATGCAGTTCGACAAGGGTTACTTGTCGCCTTACTTCGTTACCGACCAAGACCGCCAAGAGACTGTTCTCGATGACCCATTCATCTTGATCAACAACGGCAAGATCGGCTCAGTGCAAGACCTTGTTCCCGTTCTCGAGAAGGTCATGCAAACCGGCAAGCAATTGTTGATCATTGCTGAAGACATCGAGGGTGAGGCTCTTGCCACTCTGGTTGTCAACAAGATCCGTGGCACCTTCGTGTCATGTGGCGTTAAGGCTCCAGGCTTCGGCGAGCGTCGCAAGGCCATGCTCGAAGACATCGCCGTACTCACTGGCGGACAAGTCATCAGCGAAGAAGTTGGCCTCAAGCTCGACACCGCAACCCTCGACCTTCTTGGCCGTGCGCGTCGCGTTGTTGTTACCAAAGACGACACCACCATCATCGATGGTGCCGGTGAAGCCGACGGTGTTGCTGGTCGCGTTAGCCAGATCAAGCGTGAGATCGAAAACACCGACTCCGACTGGGACCGCGAGAAGTTGCAAGAGCGTCTTGCCAAGCTTGCTGGCGGTATTGCTGTCGTGCGTGTTGGTGCAGCCACCGAAGTTGAACTCAAAGAGAAGAAGCACCGCATCGAAGACGCGTTGTCAGCAACTCGTGCCGCTCTCGAAGAGGGTGTTGTTGCCGGTGGTGGCACTGCGTTGATCCGCAGTCGTGCCGCCGTTCTCGAAGTTGCCAAAACCCTTGAGGGCGACGAGGCCACCGGTGCTCGAATTGTTGCCAAGGCTCTCGAAGCCCCGCTTTGGTGGATTGCCACCAACGCAGGCCTCGAAGGTGCCGTGCAGGTTCAGGCCGTTGAGCGCGAGACCGGTTCCATTGGTCTCAACGCTGCAACTGGTCAGTTCGAAGACCTGCTCAAGGCTGGCGTTATCGACCCCGCCAAGGTGACCCGTTCGGCACTGCAGAACGCAGCTTCGATCGCTGCTCTCTTGCTCACCACCGAAGCAGTTGTTGCCGACAAGCCAGAGCCCGCAGGCGCAGCTCCGGCAGCGCCAGGTGGTATGCCAGGCATGGGCATGATGTAACTCTCCTGGCGCCGGATTCGTCTGTGGCGGCGTTCTCGGTCGCTTGTTGGCACAGCCAACGGCGCTCCCTGCGGCCTTGCCACAGGCGAATCCCATCACCAGGGGTTCCGTGAGTGGCGAATGGAACGTAATGGCCGTTGTGGCGGCGAAAACGGCCGGTGTAGCGGCTATTACGCGACGAGCGTTAGGAAATACGGACGGCGTCGGGCTTTATGTCCGGCGCCGTTTGCGTTGCGGGGCTGCTCGTTCAGTGGAGGTGGGTGTGGGTCGTAGAGTGAGGGGCGTGATCGAACGTGCTCCTGCCGAACCAACCAAGCTGCTCGAGTATTGGATGGAGTGGGAGAAGGGTGAGACTCCTCCCGGCCGAGTGATCAGCAACCTCAAAACTGGCGGCCTCAAAGAACTGCTCGAAGTGTTGGTCGAGGCGCAGAAGCAAGCAACGGCCGACAGCGAATCCGCAGCTGCGGAAACTAGCGACTAGCGACTAGCGACTAGCGGCCAACGACTAACGGCCAAGCAAGCGGCGGTCGATCGACGTCACTAGGTCGATTTCGTGAGCCGCCCACGACGCTGCTTGTTCAGCGTTCAGGTCGGCAACGGTGTCTAACTCACGAGCCAGAGTTGATCCGAACGACGAAACAAAGCGAGCCAACTCTTTGTCTTTGAGCCCGTTGAGTGCATTGGATCCTTCGGTCGTCTGCAAGAACGCGATCGCCAGATGCGTGCGAGTTGTCTCAGCGGCGCTATCCGCCACGACTTGATAAGCCGATCTCACTTGCTGATGGAGTGCACCGAACCGTTGGGCGGCGTCGAGGTCTTGATGCGAGATGCCCTCTGTCGACGCAATCGAGTCGAGCATCTGTTGAGTACACAACTCGGCAAGGCTGGTGCGAACGTTGGCGTCTTGCGTGAAGAACCGCTGCGCATCGGCTAAGGCCTGACCGTCGGCTTGCAGAATCGCCGCCATGGTGGGCACGGCGCGTTGTGACTTTGGTGGCTCGGTTTGCTGCAAGACCCGTTGCAGCTCAGTTGAGAAAGTCTCGACACCGACCTTCACGTTTTGGCGGTTGTCGTAGTCAATGCCGGTAGCCGTGCAGGCTGATCGGGCCGCAAAGTTGCGTGCTGACGTGATGCTGCCGAACAAGGTTTCGCGTTGAGCGCATCGCATTCGCAATTCTGCGTCGACCAAAATCAGATCGAGTACGAGATCTTGGGCTCTCGGCGAGCGCAGGTCGGTGTTGAAGGCGTGGATTGAAGCTCCGGGAATGCGGGGCGCTTCGGCATTGACGGCATTCTTGAGGTCGGCAAGGTTGAGTTCGGCGACGGTGGTCTGAACTCTCGCGAGTTTTGCGTCGACGGCGATCAGGCTTCGAGCCGCTCGTTGCAGCGGACGTTCATGCGTTGAGATCTGCAGTCGGAGGCAGCGGGCTTGCCAGGATTCAGCCGTTTGATTGGGGTCGCTTGTCGATCGAGTGAGAAAAGCCACCTACAGAAGGTGACAGAAAACCCCTGAATGAAGGAAATTCGGTGCGTGTCGAGTCGCTCGGTCGCTGGGCGTTATCCTTGAGCTTCGCTAGGCGCTCTGGAGGAACGGTGGCCGAAGTAGAGATCGGGATCGGCAAGTCTGGTCGGCGCGCTTACGGGCTCGATGACATTGCGATCGTGCCGAGTCGCCGCACGCGTGACCCCGAAGATGTCGACATCAGTTGGGAAATCGACGCCTACAAATTCGAGCTACCAGTACTCGCCTCGGCCATGGATGGTGTGACCAGCCCGGCAACTGCGATCGAGGTTGGTCGTTTGGGTGGTGCTGGCGTGCTCAACCTCGAGGGTTTGTGGACCCGCTACGACGACCCCGAACCGCTACTGCAAGAGATCTCAGAACTCAGCGACGACGTAGCGACTGCGCGAATGCAAGAGATCTATACCGAGCCCATCAAGGCCGAACTCATTACTCAGCGCATCCGTGAGATCAAAGACGCTGGCGTGATTGCCGCTGCGTCACTTACTCCACAACGCGTGAATGAGTTTGCCAAAGCGATCTCGGTTGCTGAGCTCGACTTGTTTGTCATCCAAGGCACGGTTGTATCGGCTGAGCACAAGTCGAAGACGACTGAGCCGCTCAACTTGAAGCACTTCATTCGCGAGTTTGAAACTCCCGTGATCGTTGGTGGTTGCGCTTCTTATCAAGCAGCACTTCACCTAATGCGCACAGGTGCAGTCGGAATTCTCGTAGGTGTTGGTCCGGGTGAAGCGTGCACAACCCGTGGAGTTCTCGGGCTTGGTGTTCCGCAAGCGACCGCAATTTCTGATGCACGCGGTGCGCGCATGCGCCACCTCGACGAAACAGGCGTTTATGTGCACGTGATTGCCGATGGTGGCATGAGTCGCGGTGGCGACATTGCCAAAGCAATCGTTTGCGGTGCAGACGCTGTGATGATCGCTTCACCCCTGGCCGCGGCCAAAGAGGCGCCAGGTCGCGGATATCACTGGGGCATGGCCACTTTTCATCCAACCCTGCCGCGCGGTGCACGCGTAAAAACGCCAGTGCGCGGTTCGTTGCAAGAGATCTTGGTTGGCCCAGCGCACAACAACGACGGGCGCCTCAACCTGTTCGGCGCGTTGAAGACTTCGATGGCGACTTGCGGCTACGAAACGCTCAAGGAGTTTCAAAAAGCCGAAGTGATGATTGCGCCGTCGTTGCAAACCGAGGGCAAGCAACTACAGCACGCACAACGAGTGGGGATGGGGTCTTAATGGCTGACAGAGAACACGGCGTAGGCGACGACATCGACACGGTGTTGGTCGTCGACTTCGGGGCGCAGTACGCGCAACTAATTGCTCGTCGTGTGCGTGAGGCCCGTGTCTACAGCGAGATCGTGCCGCACACGATGTCGGCTGAAGACATGATGAAGAAGAAGCCCAAGGGCATCATCTTGAGCGGTGGCCCCGCTTCGGTTCACGTCGACGGTGCTCCGATTGCAGACCTTGCCCTTTACGAGCTGGGCGTCCCTATCTTCGGCATTTGTTACGGCGCTCAATTAATCGCTCAACAACTCGGTGGCTCAGTTGCCAACACTGGCAAGGGCGAATACGGGCGCACCAACCTCAACGTCACGCAAACGGGCGGGCTGTTCAAAGACTTGCCGACTGCATCGTCGGTCTGGATGAGTCACTTCGATTCGATCGCCGATCTGCCCGACGGTTTTGTTGCCACCGCGATGACCGACTCAATTCCCGTTGCTGCTTTAGAAAACGAAGATCGCCGCATCTACGGCGTGCAGTTTCACCCTGAGGTCATTCACACCGAACGCGGACAAGATTTACTCAAGCGCTTCTTGTTTGATGCGTGCGACTGTCGTCCGACGTGGACGATGACCTCAGTGATCGAAACAGAAGTAGCGGCCATCCGTGAAAAGGTCGGTAACGAACGCGTTGTGTGTGCACTCTCGGGTGGAGTTGATTCTGCTGTTGCGGCAGCCATGGTGCACAAAGCAATCGGCAACCAACTGACGTGTGTGTTTGTCGACACCGGACTCATGCGGAAGAACGAGGGCGAGCAAGTTGAGCGCACCTTTGCCGGCGAGTTCGATATGGAGCTCGTGCACGTCAAGGCGGCCGATCGCTTCATTGATTCGCTGGCCGACGTGCAAGACCCTGAGCGCAAACGCAAGATCATCGGTGAGACGTTCATCCGCATCTTCGAAGAGCAAGCTGAAACCATGCAAGACGCGCCGTTCTTGGTGCAAGGCACGCTGTACCCCGATGTCATCGAGTCGGGTGGAAGCGAAAAGTCATCGACTATCAAGAGCCACCACAACGTCGGTGGTCTGCCTGAAGACATGCAGTTCGAACTGATCGAGCCCTTGCGAGCGCTGTTCAAAGACGAAGTGCGCGCGCTGGGTACCGAGCTTGGCTTGCCTGACGAGATCGTTTGGCGCCAACCATTCCCTGGCCCTGGCTTAGCGGTGCGCATTGTTGGTGATGTCACGCGTGAACGCGTGCACATTCTCCAAGAAGCTGACGCAATCGTGGTCGAAGAAATCAAGCGTGCCGGGCTCTATCGAGAGATATGGCAGAGCTTTGCTGTGTTGCCCGCCGTGAAGTCGGTCGGAGTGCAAGGCGACGAGCGCACATACGCATACCCGATCGTGATTCGCGCGGTGACGAGTGAAGACGCGATGACAGCCGATTGGGCTCGCCTTCCTTATGACGTGCTCGAGCGCATATCGAGTCGCATCATCAACGAAGTGCCAGGCGTTAACCGAGTGGCGCTCGACATCACGTCGAAGCCTCCGGGCACTATCGAGTGGGAATAGACCTTCTGGCTAACTGCGAAGATCTATCGGAACTGTAAAGCGTTGAACGGTCCACGAACGGCCGTCGCGTGACGTGTCGATGCGTTCACCGTATTTTCCATCGATCTTGCGGATGACGCTCCGCCAAAACGATTGGGCATCAGTGTGATTGATGTTTTGGCGAATCGCCCAACGACCAGGAAAGCGTGCGCAAATATCTTGAGCAGCGGTCGACCCATGACCTGCATGGCGATAGTCGGCGGCGATGTAGAACTCGGTGATCGTCGTGCCGCCGGGCACCGACTTGGCCAAGGCAAAGCCGATCGTGCGCCGGCCTAGGCGTATGAGAAATGGAAAGCGACCTTCTTCGAGCCAGTAAAGATCGAGCTCGGGATAGCGGAAGCGCCCATTGCCTTGGGCAACTTGGCCGGTAAAGGGTTGGATCTCGGCCAGATACTTCTGCATCAAACCGGCAATCAAAGTGCGCTCTTCTTTGGGTGCCGCTTCGACGGTCAGCTCTTTGGTCGATTGTTCAGCGGTCGATTGTTCAGCGCTTTCAGCCATCGGCCGTAAGTGTCGCACTCACGCGACGGCTCAGCCAGCAATGCCGACGTGGTTAGAGCGAGCGGCCCGGAGTGTTACGACGAACGAGACGCAAGTGTGGCTCGCTGGTCGGCGTGCCTTGGTCTTGCTCTGGTGTCGAAAGCTCGCGACCGTTTTGCGGATGCAGAGCCATGGCGGCCTCGAGCTCTTTAGCGTTGTGGCTGAGGCGTTCTTTGAAGCCCGGAACGGCCGTGAGGTCTTCGTTGACATCGTGGTAGCCAAGCGCATTCATGATCGAAGTGCGTGACCGCTGGGTTTCTGAAAGTGCCAACAAGTCATCGGCACTTTGCTCAAAAACCTCTTCGTCGCGAACACGCTGTGAAGTCTGCGTCTGCGGGTCGAAAGCCAATGGCCCGAAACGTTCGGCGATTTCTACGAGGATGACTTCGATCTCGTCGATCTGCTTGGCGATTTCTGGATCGGATGGAGGAGGGGCGTATTCAGGACCACGCAACCGCGCCCGCACGTCGAGCAGAAGATTGACATCGTCGGCAAGCTTGACGGCGGTGAGCTGCCCTCGTTTTTCGCGCGCAAGCAGATCTTCGATCAGGGCCTTGGCGCTTTTCTCAACCGGTGTTACCGGCGCTGACGCCCCTCGAGAGCGCGAGGCGTCGGGTTTGCTCGGTGGGCGGCTGTCGTCGGGGAGGCCTCGAGGTCTGCGTGTTTCACTCACGCTGGACAGTCTTGCGCAATCACGCCGCTGTGTGAAATAGAGAAGGCCCTTTTCACCGATAGTTTGTTCCCACCGTGTCTGAAGCAGCAGCGTCCCTTGATCTCGACTCTCTAAATCCCGTTCAGAAAGAAGCCGTCCTTCACACCGAGGGCCCGCTTTTGGTGGTCGCGGGTGCCGGTTCGGGCAAGACCCGCGTGCTCACGCACCGCATTGGTTATTTGATTCGAGAGCGCCATGTTTCGCCCTTTGCGATCCTCGCCATCACATTCACCAATAAGGCCGCAGATGAGATGAAGAACCGTGTCGCATCGCTCGTGGGGCCCGTGGCCAATGACATGTGGGTGTCAACGTTCCACTCGGCGTGTGTGCGAATTCTTCGACGTGACGCGACCCGCCTCGGTTATCGCAACGGGTTCAGCATTTACGACCAAGCCGACGCCGTACGCCTCACTGGTTACGTCTTGAGGGATCTAAACATTGACCCCAAGAAGTTTCCTCCCCGCACGGTGCACGCAACCATTAGTGCTGCAAAAAACGACCTGATCGGAGTCGACGACTACATCGCTCGGGCGCAGGGCATCTTCGAGCGCAAGATCGGAGACGTCTATCGCGAGTATCAACACCGGCTGCGCATCTCGAACGCTATGGACTTCGACGATCTGTTGTTTCAAGCCGTCGAATTGATGCGGCGCTGCCCCGATGTTTTGCAGCGTTATCAAGAGCGTTTTCAGCACATTCTCGTAGACGAGTATCAAGACACCAACGCAGCGCAAAACGAGCTTGTCATCCAGCTTGCGCAGAAGCACCGCAACGTTTGCATCGTTGGTGACAGCGATCAGTCGGTCTATAGATTCCGTGGTGCCGACATCCGCAACATTCTGCAATTCGAAGATGCCTTCGAAGATTCTACGGTCATCGTGTTAGAGCAGAACTACCGCTCGACGCAGACCATTCTCGATGCGGCCAACTCGGTGATCGCCAATAACGTGATGCGCAAACCAAAGACGCTATTCACCGAGCAAGTCGGTGGTGAGCTAATCGAGCGCTATCACGCTGAAGACGAACACGACGAAGCGCGCTGGATTGTCTACGAGATGAATCGGCTGCACGAGCACGAGCACTACCGCTGGTCTGACATAGCGATCTTCTATAGAGCCAACGCGCAAAGCCGCATAGTTGAAGAACAACTGACGCGGATGGGCATCCCTTACAAAGTCGTTGGCGGTACCCGGTTCTATGACCGTCGCGAGGTCAAAGACGTGCTGGCGTATGTGCGCGCCATCACGAATCCGTTAGATGAAGTGTCGTTGCGGCGCATCATCAATATCCCCAAGCGTGGAGTTGGCGACACGAGTCTGGGCAAGGTCGAGACTTGGGCTGTTGACAATCAAGCACCCTTTATCGACGCACTGCGCAACGCAGAAGCAGCAGGCGTCACCGGACGTGCTCTTACCGGCATCCGTCAGCTCATGGCTCTGATCGATGCAGTGTGGCCACAGCCATCGGTAGAAGGTGAACAACTGCAAAGGCCCGGGCCGGCCGAACTCATCGAGTCAGTTCTTGAGCGCAGTGGTTATCGTGCGGAGCTTGAAGCAGAGCGCACGATTGAAGCGGCGGGACGTCTAGAGAACATTGCCGAACTCGTTGGCAACGCTCGCGAGTTCGAAGCTATTGACGCGTTCCTCGAAGGTGTGAGTCTTGTGTCTGATTCAGATCAGATCGATGCTGACGCTTCAGAAGTTGTGTTGATGACGTTGCACACAGCAAAGGGTTTGGAATTTCCCGTTGTTTTTCTTGTCGGGATGGAAGACGGCGTGTTTCCGCACCTTCGCGCGTTGGGTGAGCCTGATGAACTCGAAGAAGAACGGCGCTTGGCCTACGTGGGCATCACGCGAGCGCGTGAGCGGCTGTATCTCACGCACGCGTGGTGTCGAACACTGTGGGGCAACACGCAATACAACCCGCCTAGCCGATTTCTCGAAGAGATCCCCGAGCAGTTGATGCGCGAGGCGCAAAACACAACCGGTCGGCGTCGGGGCGGGTACGGTGCAGGCGGCCAAGCGCCCGCACGCGGCAGCGGTATCGAAGCCGTTCGCGAGCACATGGTCGAATCGGCAATGCGACGAGGTAAGAGTGCTTTTGCCAACCGTGCCCAGGGTGCGGCTGCGCTGGGGCTCAAGGCAGGAGACGACGTAGTGCACAGCAAATGGGGTGAGGGTGTGGTGCTCGAGGTGAGTGGCGAAGGCGACGATGCCGACGCTGTAATCAGATTTCCGTCGGTGGGCGAGAAACGCTTGTTGTTGTCGTTGGCTCCAATCAAACGCGCATGAACAACACCATCCAGATAACCCAAGGCACACTGCACCTGCCTGATCTTCCGAGCACGCTCGAACTCAGCATGCGCATCATGCTTGCCGCTGCGCTCGGTGCGTTGATGGGGCTTGAGCGCGAGATCAACGATCATCCGAGCGGCCTGCGCACGCACATCGCCGTTGCGATCGGAGCAGCGACGTTCGGCATTGTTTCGGCCTACGCGTTTACTGAGTTCATTGCGTTGCGTGCTGACAACAACTACCAAGTCGACGTCACGCGCGTTGCTTCGCAAGTTGTTGTCGGCGTTGGTTTCCTTGGTGGTGGCGCCATCATCAAGCAGGGCAACAGCGTGCGCGGTCTTACTTCCGCCGCTGGTCTGTGGGTGAGTTCAGCCGTTGGCTTGGCCGTGGGCCTCGGCATGTACACCGAGTCGATAGTTGCGACTGTCACGCTGGTGCTCGCTCTTGCGCTTCTCAAGAAGCCAAGCCGTTGGCTACGCCACCGCGTGGCTCGCCTCAAAGAGACGATCGTCATTTCGATCCCGCTCGACTCTGATCCGTCGAGGGTGATTGCGGCCGTGAGCGAGCTCGAAGAGACGATCATCAAGGCAATCGTGGTCAACCGACGTGAGGCTGACGACGTGCTCGAGATCGAGATCGAGATCCAGGTGCGCGGGGGTGAGCGTTTGATGCAGAGTTCGATGGCGGCTATCGAGCGGTTGCCTGAAGTTTTGAGCGTTGAGCTGGGCTAACGCCTCGTTCGATGGCCTGATTGATACTCATGCTTAGGTCTGCATAACTATTTGCTACGGTTGGTCATAGGCTGTGGCTTTGCCAAGCACCGTTGTTTCTTTTTGAAGGGGCCCTCTTATGAACGTCCACGATCTCGCCGGTAAGACCGTTGCTCTTTGCGCATCGGGCGGACTCGACAGTTGTGTCACAACGCACTGGCTGACCAGTCAAGGCATCAAGGTCGTGAGCTTCACGGCTGACCTTGGCCAACCCGACGAGAAAGATCTCAACGACGTTGCTCTGCGCATGAAGGCGTGCGGGGCAGTCGATGCGGTGATTGTTGATCTCAAAGAAGAGATGGCCGCTGCTGGTCTTGCCGCCGTTCAAGCACAAGCGCAATACGAAGGTCGTTACTGGAACACAACTCCGCTTGGCCGTTACGTAACCGTGCAGGGTTTGATTCCTCACATCGTTGCGCGCGGCATTGAAGTGTTGAGTCACGGTGCAACGGGTCGCGGCAACGACCAGGTTCGTTTTCAGCTCATCAGCAACATGTTGGTGCCCGAGCTCGAGGTGTACGCGCCGTGGCGCGACCCAAACTTCCTCGACATGTTCCGCGGTCGCGAAGAAATGTTGGAGTACTGCGACAAGCACGACTTGCCGTTGCAGTCGAAGAAAGAAGCGCTTTACTCAACCGACGCCAACTTGTTGGGCCTTACGCACGAAGCCGGTGAACTCGAAAAGATCACTACGGCATCGAACTTTGTGACACCGGGCATGGGGGTTCGTGCGGTCGAGGCCCCCGACAAGGCTGAGCGTATCGTCATCAACTTCGAGAAAGGCCAACCGGTTGCTCTGAATGGCGAGCCGGTTGCTTCGCTCGCGAGTTTGTTCGCGTCACTCAACGAAATCGGCGGACGCAACGCAGTCGGTATCAATCTTCACTTGGTTGAGAACCGCTTCGTCGGCACCAAGTCGCGCGGTGTTTATGAAGCACCGGGCATGGAGGTGCTTGGTCAGGCCTACGCGTACCTGCTGCAACTCGTGCTCGACCGTCGCACGCTTGATCTGTTCGACTTCTGTTCGCAGTTCTTGGGTAAGCAGATCTACCAGTCGTACGGTCTCGATCTCGGTTCGCAGCTTGCAACCGATGTTGCGTCGGGTGTTGCGACCTATGTTTCAGGTTCGATAACTCTTGAGCTCTACAAAGGCAACGTGTTGTTCGTCGGCGCTGAGAACGTTCCGCATTCGCTCTACATAGAAGAGAACGCGTCGATGAGCGCAGTGGGCAGTTTTGACCACAGCGACAGCGAGGGCTTACTGCGAGTTCTCGGTGTCAGTGCCAAGGCCACGTCGGCTCAAGGCCAGGTGCGCAACGCCCTCAACGGCTAGTGCTCGGCGAGCGGTTATCTGCGTCGAGACGTGTCCACAACCGAGGTAACACCGCCTAAGCTGCCGCTACGTGGATCTCTTCGAATATCAAGGTAAGCAGTACTTCGCGAAGTTCGGTATCCCCGTAAGCCCTGGCGATGTTGCCGACGACGTTGAAACCGCCGTGGCTGTCGCCGCAAAGGCCGGTTATCCCGTTGTCGTGAAGGCGCAGGTTCAGGTCGGTGGGCGAGGCAAAGCCGGTGGCATCAAGATTGCCAACGACGAAGCCGAAGTTCGTACTCACGCCGGCAACATCTTGGGCATGGACATCAAGGGCCATGTTGTCGAGCGAGTGTGGATCGAGAACGCGTCTGACATCTCTGAGGAGTACTACGCGTCGTTCACTCTCGACCGTGTCGCCAAGAAGCACCTCGCAATGGTTTCAAAAGAGGGCGGCGTTGAGATCGAGCAAGTCGCAGAAGACAACCCTGACGCGATCATCAAGTTGCACATTGACCCGGTTGACGGTTTGACAGCCGACCAAGCGCGCAAGCTCGTTGTTGACGCTGGGCTTCCCGAAGTTGCGATTGATGGTGCAACCGACATTCTCGTGAAGCTCTATGAGTGCTTTGTCAAAGGCGACGCTGATCTTGCTGAGATAAATCCGCTTATCCTCACGCCTGACAACAAGGTGCACGCGCTCGACGCGAAGGTCAGCCTCGACGACAACGCTGAATACCGTCACGAAGATTGGGCTGCGTTCCGTTCGACCGAAGTGCTCGACGACCGTGAGCGTCTTGCCCGTGAAAAAGGTCTCAATTACATCGGCCTCGACGGCACGGTTGGCATCATCGGCAACGGTGCTGGTCTCGTGATGAGCACGCTCGATGTTGTGAACCAGGCCGGTGGTTCGGCGGCCAACTTCCTCGACGTTGGTGGCGGCGCAGGTGCCGACTTGTTGGCCAACGCAATTGAGGTTGTGAACACTGACGAAAACGTCGGTGCCATCCTGATCAATATCTTTGGTGGCATTACGCGTTGTGACCTTGTTGCCGAAGGCATCATTGCTGCACTCGGTCGTGTCGAAGTGAAGTCGCCCATTGTTGTGCGCCTCGACGGCACCAATGCCGAAGAGGGTCGCGCCATGCTCAAAGAGCACGAGTCAGAGTCATTGATTTCCGTAGCAACCATGCTCGACGCGGCAGCAAAGGCCGTTGAACTTGCCGGAGGCAAGAAGTAGATGTCGATCTTCGTCAACAAAGACACCAAAGTTGTCGTTCAGGGTCTTACCGGTTCGCAAGGACGTTTTCACGGTCTGCGCAACAAGGCCTACGGCACCAACATCGTTGCTGGCACAAATCCAAAGAAGGCCGGCACTGACGTCGAAGGCATTCCTGTTCTCGGCACTGTGAAAGAAGCAGTCGAGCAGTTCGGCGCTGACACTTCGCTCGTTTTTGTTCCGCCTCCAGGCGTCAAGGGCGCCGTGCTCGAAGCCGCTGAGGCGGGTATCAAGTTGATCGTTGTGATCACCGAAGGTGTGCCTGCTCAAGACGAGGCGTACTTCTACAACAAGCTCGTGCGTGACTTTCCCAACACGCGCTTGCTCGGCCCCAACTGTCCGGGAGTCATTACTCCGGGCGAGTGCAACATCGGTATTACGCCGGGCGAGATTGCAACGCCGGGTGGCCCGGTTGGCATCGTGAGCCGTTCAGGCACGCTGACTTATCAAGCGCTTTACGAGTTGTCGCAACAAGGTATTGGTGTGACTACTTGTGTCGGCATCGGCGGCGACCCAGTGCCAGGTACCAACTTCGTTGACTGCCTTGAAGCGTTTGAAGCTGATCCTGAAACCAAGGCCGTCATCATGATTGGTGAGATCGGTGGCGCCGAAGAAGAGCGCGCTGCTGAGTTCATCAAGTCAAAGATGACTAAGCCCGTCGTTTCTTACATCGCCGGCCAGACTGCGCCCGAAGGCAAGAAGATGGGTCACGCGGGTGCGATCATTTCGGGTAACGCCGGTACTGCACAAGGAAAAATGACGGCGCTCGCTGATGCAGGCGTGACTGTCACTCGCAACCCAACTGAGGCAGGCCAAGCAATGGTCAAGATCGTCAAGAGCCTGTAGTCAACATGGTTATGTCGGACGACGATCCTTACAAACGTCCCGACACAGTCGACGATGTCACCGTTCACGCGGTGGGTCGACTGACTGAAGCACTTGAAACCGTAGAGCGCGCCCGAGGCGCGCTCTACGACTTTCATCAACTGATTGGCTCGGCCGACTCAAAGCTCGACGACGCGATCGAGTTGTTGCGCAAAGCCGGTCACGGCGAGATGGCCGATATGGTCGATCGTGATTTGCGCGGTCGTAACGTGCTCGAAGGCCGGTGGACCTTTCAGATCGTCGACGAGTTCGACGACACCTACTGGGCCTTCTTCCGCCACGTCGAACACAACGTGCGTGTGCGATTGGTCGACGGACGTCGTCACATCTACGAGGCCGAGATGAAGGAAGAACGCCGCACCGACGGCCACCGAAACCACACGAGCCGGCCGGGCACCTAGATACTCACTGATATCCAATCGGCTTCGATGACTTTTGGACAGTCACTGCTATCAGCCTGCTGGGTTCGTTAGGTCGCTACCACGTAGTTGATCTCGTATTTCCCGGTGCGCGCATCGGCGGGCTCGAGGCTGTTGTCTCCAGGCCAATAAACGAACGAACCACTGTAGGTGTAAGACCCGGGAGACAGCTGTGCCATGCCATTTAGACCCTTCACCAACGTGGCTGTCGTGAGTACGCCGGAGGCATGCGCTTGCACGACTTTGATGGCCAGCGGCTGCGCGCAATTACCTGGCTCAGCGTCAGAGTCGGGGGTCGCTTGACCAAACCCACAGAAGCCCGTCGCGACACCAAGCGACTTGTCGGCATCGGCGAAAACTGAAGTGTCGCGACTTCTGTAAGTAATTGGCGCATCGCTGGTGTTGTTGACCAGAACATCGTGAATCACCCAAGCGCCCGTTCTCTTGTCGCTCGTCGCAGAGTCAGCAAACGCGAGATGCCCGATTGACAGCTCGAGCGGAGACGACTCGACAACTTGAATCGAGGCGTTTGGAAGCTTCTGCTGGATGTCGTCGACCGGAGCGCTCTGAGAACTGTCGCCGCATGACGCGAGAACGACGGCAGCTGCAAGCACCACGGCTGCTAGGTACCTCATGCGAATCATCTGCAAAAGCGTACGCTCTGTATATCGGGCGATCGGCGAGCCATAGCGATACAAGCCACACGAGCCGGCGGGGCACCTAGATACTCACTGATAGTTTGAAGGCTCCACTCAGCAACTCGGAGGTTTCACGTGCGGGCATTGATCTCGGTCTACGACAAGACGGGGTTAGAGGCCTTCGCCCAGGGCTTGGTTGACCTTGGTTGGTCGATCGTGGCGAGCGGTGGCACCTCGCGTGCGCTCAATGAAGCGGGCATTGCCTACACCGAAGTCGAAGAAGTCACGGGTGCGCCCGAGATGCTTGGTGGTCGGGTGAAGACGCTGCACCCCAAGATCCATGGCGGCATTCTCGCCGACCGCGACAAGCCTGAGCACTTAGACGACATTGCAAAGCAAGAGGTCGGCTTGTTCGATCTCGTGGTGTGCAATCTCTATCCGTTTACCTCGCAGCCGTCGATTGAAATGATTGACGTGGGCGGGCCAACCATGGTGCGCGCTGCTGCAAAGAATCACGCACACGTCGGTATCGTCGTGAACCCGCAAGATTACGGCGCAGTACTCGACGAGCTCCGCGTTGAGGGCGCGTTGTCCGACGGCACTCGTCGTCGTTTGGCGCGAGACGCGTTTGATCACACCACTGCCTACGACGCGGCGATTGTCAACTGGTTCGACGATGACGAAATCGGCCGCGGTGAGTTGCCGGCGACTCTCAACATCTCGTTGATCAAAGAAGAAGAACTCCGCTACGGCGAAAACCCTCATCAGCGTGGCGCTCGTTACCGTGAGGCGGGCCAGATTGGCTGGTGGGATTCCGTTACTCAGCACTCTGGTATTCCGCTTTCGTTTCTCAACCTGTTCGATGCCGACGCTGCATGGCGTTTGGTGCACGACCTCGGCCCGTCGCCCGCTGCAGCAATCATCAAGCACGCGAATCCTTGCGGCGCTGCTGTCGACGGAGACATTGCTGATGCATATCGTCGTGCCTTTGAATGCGATCCGACATCGGCTTTTGGTGGAGTCGTTGCCCTCAACCAACTCATCACCGCGTCGCTTGCTGAAGAGATGACAGCCAATCCCAAAGCCGACGTGTTGATTGCACCTGAGTACGAACCGGCTGCGTTGGAACTCTTTGCAAAAAAGAAGAAGAACCTGCGCGTGCTCGAAGCAGCTCCGCCGAGTGCGAAGCGATTCGAGTTGCGCCGCATCGACGGCGGATTCTTGGTGCAAGGCCCTGACAAGCTCAACATGGATCACGACTCGTGGCGTGTTGTCACCAAAGCACAACCGACGGCCGAGCAATGGCGTGACATTGATCTTGCGTGGAAGGTCTGCGCGGCCGTTGTGTCGAACGCGATCGTGTTTGTTGCCAATGGCCAAGCAGTCGGCATCGGTGCTGGTCAGCAGAGTCGACTCGACTCGGCCGCCATTGCTGCACGCAAGGCTGACGGTCGGGCCAAGGGTGGTGTTTGTGCAAGCGATGCCTTCTTTCCGTTCCGAGACGGGCTCGATGCCGCTGCCGAGGCGGGTGTCAGTGCCGTCATTCAGCCCGGAGGCTCATTGCGTGACGACGAGGTCATCCAGGCGGCTGACGAGCACGGCATCGCCATGGTGTTCACGGGCGAGCGCCACTTTCGTCACTGAGCCGGTCGTGCCGATCGCGAATTAAACAGGTTTCACACAGGCTTAGCCGCTAGGTCTCGGTACGAAATGTCCGTTTTGCCTGGTCAGGCGGCCTAGCCTTCTAAGGGCGCATTTGAATATCCACAACGGGTGCCGACCCCGTGGATTACGCCTTTTGGTCTTCAGACGCCCTCCGAGAAGGCCACTGACGGCGGCTACGTTGGGTGGCGTGAGCGCAATTCTGATTGACGGGGCAGCGACTGCTGCTGAGATCCAAGAATCATTGGCGAAGCGGATCAAAGAGCTGGTCAATGCGGGCGTACAACCCGGCCTCGGCAGCATTTTGGTTGGCGACGACCCCGCTAGCGCGACCTACGTCAATGCCAAACACAAGCGATGCGCGGAGATCGGCATTGCATCGTTTCATCAGCACTTGGCCCCAACTGTTTCGCAAGACGAGTTGCATCACGCGATCGATGAGATGAACGCCAACCCCGCCGTCGACACGATCTTGGTGCAGTTGCCGTTGCCTAAACATCTCAACGAAGAACAAGCGTTGTTACGCGTGCTTCCCGATAAAGACGTTGACGGATTGCACCCCGTAAATCTTGGTCGCCTTGTGATGGGCGCGCCAGGCCCGCTGCCGTGCACGCCGGCGGGTATTCAGACTTTGCTTGCTACTTATGACGTGCCTGTTGCTGGCAAGCACGTCGTAATTGTCGGACGCGGATTGACCATCGGTCGTCCACTTGCATTGCTGCTTGCTCTCAAACGTGAACACGCAAATGCGGCAGTCACTGTTGTGCACACTGGTGTGCCTGACATTGCTGCCTACACGCAGCAGGCCGACATCTTGGTGGCCGCTGCGGGTTCACCGGGAATGATCACGCCCGACATGGTTAAACCTGGCGCGGCAGTCATTGGTGCCGGTGTCACGCGCCAAGGCAAGAAGATTCTCTCTGACGTGCAAGACGAAGTTGGCGAAGTCGCTGGATGGATTACGCCTCGAATCGGTGGCGTTGGCCCGATGACCATCGCAATGCTGCTCACCAACACGGTTATCGCAGCCGAACGACGCGCTAACTAACGTCGCAGTAGTAGACGAGTTGTAGGGCTAATGCGTTATATCGAAAAGGGTTATCGGCACTCAATGCGCCCGGCTGATCGAGCTGTCATCGATTGCGCACGGCGGATGTTGGCCGATGAACGAATCTTGCGTACGGCCGACGGTTCGAGACTGCAGAACTACAACCGCCCAGAGCTGCTCGACGACACTGACTTCCATGCCAACAACCATCGCAAGATTGCCAACCGTCGAGCGACACGTGAGGCTGTTGCCAGCGGCGCAGGGGTAGCAAGCATCGAGGCGGCAGCGGTAGTGCTCAACTCGGCATGGCTGCATCTAGTAGGCGCCGCTGCGGCGATCGTTGCGAGTGGTTCGATTGAACGTCCGCTCTCGCAAGAGAAGCGCGTTATCGACGAGGTGCAGCGACAGAGCGTTGCTGATGCCAACGAATTGCTATCGCAATATCTGCATCGTCCGTCTGAGTTGTGGCACATCGATCAGTTCGTTGAACCTCTCGATCGCGTTTTGGTGTTCGATCATTTCAACGCGCGATTTGCAAACGATCAAGAAGAGTTCGGGCGTGCGCTAGAGCGAGCGCCCGAACTCGATTCGTACTTGCGTAATGTCACTTACAACCTGAAGGTGTTGGCCTTTCAGACGTTGAGCAGCAAGCGCAACGACTCGGAGCATTACTCGCAAGAGATTGTCATCACGAAGCCCGACATGGCTTACACCGCCGTTGCGTGGGCGTGCGCTGAACAGGTGCTGGCCCATCACGACGCTGGGCTCGGACGCACGCTCGGGCTTTAGCGCCTCTAGTTATTTGCGCTTTTGACACTGAAATTAGTGGTGTCTTCGCTAGTCTCTGCTGGCTATGACCAAGATCAATGAGTTGATGGCTGGCGGACGTACGTTCAGTTTTGAACTCATGCCACCGCGCACCCCAGAGCGTGAGCGCCAATTAGAAGTCGCGCTAAACGAACTCGAAACGTTGCGGCCATCTTTTGTTTCAATCACTTACGGCGCCGGCGGGTCGACGCGTCACCGCACACACGAACTAGTCGTGAGTTTGCTTCGCGAACGCAGCCTCAATCCAATGGCTCATCTCACTTGTGCTGCACACAGTCGTGCTGAACTCACTGAGATCGTCGAGCGCTACAAGGCTGATGGCGTCGAAAACATTTTGGCGCTGCGCGGTGACCCTCCTCTCAACAGTGATGGTCCCTTGCCGCCTTCCGAGTTGAAGCGCGCAACTGAGCTTGTCGAACTCGCGCGGAGCATTGGCAACTTTTGTCTTGCTGTCGCTGCGCATCCTGAAGGACATCCGCAATCGCCCGACCATGAAACCGATCGCAAGCGTCAAGCGGCGAAGATTGCCAGCGCCGACTTTGCTGTGACGCAATTCTTCTTCCGCCCGAAGGATTACTTCAACTTTGTCAACGACATGTCTGACCTTGGTGTCGACAAGCCGATCATCCCGGGCATCATGCCGCCATCAAACGTGAAGCAACTGACGAAGATGGCGCAGATGTCGGGTGCCGAGATCCCCGAAGAAGTTGGCATTCGACTCGCTGCTGCCGGCGAAGACCCCGATGCCGTGCGCCACGTTGGCGTTCAGATCGCCACTGAGCTCGCCGAAGAGCTGCTCGGCGGGGGCGCTCCAGGCATCCACATCTACACAATGAACAAGTCAGCGGCGACGAGAGAGATCTACGCCAACCTGGGTCTGACGCCGACGTCTTCCCTTTGACCGGATTGGCCTGATCCAGCAGCAAAAAATCCAGGTCGGATAGGGTATAGGCACCATGGCCGACCCGATCAAGCAACGAGAAGATGGCTCGCTAGAGGTTTCTGACGAGCCGATCATTCCTTTCATCGAAGGCGACGGCACCGGGGTCGATATTTGGCCCGCGGCGCAGGCGGTATTCGATGCTGCCGCTGCCAAGGCTGGCAAGAAGATCGCGTGGCGCGAGGTTCTCGCCGGACAAAAAGCATTCGACGAGACAGGCAACTGGTTACCTGACGAGACCGTCGAGGCGTTTCGCGCCAACCTGATTGGCATTAAGGGTCCGCTCACGACGCCAGTTGGTGGAGGCATCCGTTCGCTCAACGTTGCGCTTCGTCAGTTGCTCGATCTTTATGTATGTCTGCGCCCGGTGCGTTGGTTCAACGGCGTGCCATCACCAGTGAAGCGACCTGACAAAGTCGACATGGTTATCTTTCGCGAGAACACCGAAGATGTTTATTCGGGACTCGAGGTGCAATCGGGCTCGCCCGAGACAAAGAAGCTCATCGAGTTTTTGCAAAGCGAATTCAATTGGTCGATACGCCCCGATGCAGGCCTTGGAATTAAGCCGATTTCGGAGTTCGGATCTAAGCGGCTTGTGCGCGCAGCAATTAAGTATGCGGTCGATCACGGGCGTAAGAGTGTCACGATGGTGCACAAGGGCAACATTCAGAAGTTCACCGAGGGCGCCTTCCGTTCGTGGGGATACGAACTCACGCGCGAAGAGTTTGCTGACGTTGCTGTTGGCTGGGATGACTGCGACGGCAAGCCGGGCGACAAGGTCTTGGTGAAAGACGCCATCGCCGATATCACTCTGCAGCAAGTGCTCACGAGGCCCGACGACTTCGACGTGATTGCCACTACCAACCTCAACGGTGACTACCTCTCTGACGCATTGGCTGCTCAGGTTGGCGGTATTGGTATCGCGCCAGGCGGAAACATCAATTACGTCACTGGCCACGGTGTTTTTGAGGCTACGCACGGCACGGCGCCCAAGTACGCCGGGCTCGACAAAGTCAACCCAGGCTCAGTGATCTTGTCGGGCGTCATGATGTTTGAACACCTCGGATGGCAGGGCGTTGCCGACGACATCGTGCGCGCGCTTGAGGCAACGATTGCCGACAAGATCGTCACTTACGACTTTGCGCGGCTTATGGATGGCGCAACCGAAGTGAAGTGCTCAGAGTTCGCATCGGCGATTGTCGATCGGTTGTAGGTCTTGTTGAAGATGCGCACTGAGGTACTTGAGCATTTCGCGGAACGAACACCGGCGATGCTGTCGGCTATTCAAAGCTTGGTCGAAGTGGAATCTCCGTCGAGCGACATCGACTCGCTCGAACAGTGCGCGCAGATTCTCGCAACCTACGTCACCGCAATGACAGGTAAGACGCCTACGTGGTTGCGTGGCGGTCATGACGGACGCCCGCATTTGCGCTTCGATTATGGCGAACGCACCGACGTCTTGTTGGTCGGACACTTCGATACCGTGCATCCACTGGGAACGATCGATCGCGTTCCATTCTCGATTGAAGGCGACCGCGCTTATGGGCCAGGTGTGCTCGATATGAAAGCTGGGCTCGTGATCATGACCGAGCTCGTGCAGTACTTCCAGAGCGTTACCGATGAGCCCAACATCACGCTGTTTTTCAACTCCGATGAAGAGTCAGGCTCACTTGATTCGGGCCCTTTGTTGCGTGACATTGCACCCCCGGCAACGTTGATCATTGCCCTCGAATACACCGATCCATCGGGGCTCGTAAAAATCGGCGCTCGCGGTGGCCGCGCGTATCGCGTGACCGTTACGGGTAAGGGTGGGCACGCTGCGTATCCCGAAATAAACAAGAACCCTGTCGAGGCTCTCGCCGACATCATCGTGCAAGCGCGACGCGCGCACGACCCGTCGATCGGGCGCGTTGTCGTGCCGACGATCCTCGAAGCGTCTGAGTCAGTAAATGTCGTTCCCGACTCGGCATCGGTTTCGTTTGACGTGCGGGTGTCTGATGCTGCGTACTACGACGACGTCGACAAGATCTTTTCGCGCTTTGCTCTCGACGAAGGTTTCGACGTCGAAGTTGATATCGAGCTCGAGTTTCCCGTTCACAAGGCAGACTTCGATGGGTATCCCTATCAGGTCGCCAAAGCCGCGGGTGCGGCAATTGGTCTTGAGGTGCGCGGCGTCGAGGCGAGGGGTGCGTCCGACGCAAACCAGGTAGCCCCTGTAAACGCGAACGCGCTCGAAGCTCTAGGCGCCGCTGGCGACGGCAGCCATAGCGAGCGCGAGCACCTCTTCGTTTCTCTTTTGCCGCGCCAGGCGGCCCTTTGCACTTTGATGGTCGAACAAGCACTGAGCGACGCTGCTGGCTTGCGAGAGGGCGTTGAGCAGGCGGGATGATCCAGTGCAAGAGGCGACGGGTCATCCCGACAGCGCCGCCCTTCTAAGGCGATAGGTTCTCAGTCGAAAACTGATCTTCGAAGGGAACCTCATGACTACCAAGCAGCCCGTCCACGTAACAGTTACCGGAGCCGCTGGTCAGATCGGCTACTCGTTGCTGTTCCGCATTGCCTCAGGCCAGCTGCTCGGCGCTGACCAACCTGTTGTTTTGCGTTTGCTCGAAATTGAGCCGGCCATGAAGGCGCTTGAAGGCGTAGCGATGGAGCTCGACGACTGCGCTTTCCCTTTGCTGTCGAGTATGGAACTCACATCTGACTTGAAGACGGCGTTCAACGGTACGTCGTGGGCCTTATTGGTTGGCTCAATCCCGCGCAAAGCAGGCATGGAGCGCGGTGACTTGTTGAATATAAATGGTGGAATTTTCAAGCCGCAGGGCCAAGCCATCAACGACAATGCAGCCGACGACGTTCGCGTCGTTGTTGTCGGCAACCCTTGCAACACCAACTGTTTGATCGCGCGATCGAACGCCCCTGACGTTCCCGCTGACCGCTGGTTCGCGATGACCGGCCTTGATGAGAATCGTGCCAAGTCTCAGCTCGCTGCCAAAGCCGGCGTTCCGGTGGCGGAAGTCAAAAACTTGGCGATTTGGGGAAATCACTCGGCAACACAGTTCCCCGATTTTGCCAACGCGACAATCGGCGGAAAGCCAGCCCCATCAGTGATTTCTGATCATGATTGGCTCAAGGGCGACTTCATTTCGACGGTGCAAAAGCGCGGCGCCGCAATCATCGAGGCACGTGGGTCGTCGTCAGCCGCATCAGCAGCCAACGCCGTGCTCACATCGGTGCAGGGCATCATCTCTGCCACTGCACCCGACGACTGCACTTCGCTCGCTGTCGTGAGTAACGGTGAATACGGCGTGCCCGAAGGTTTGCAGTTTGGGTTTCCAGTTCGTAGCAACGGTTCGACGTGGTCAGTTGCTGAGGGATTCGAGCTCGACGACTTTGCCAAAGAAAAGATCAAGATCACGACTGACGAACTGATTGCCGAACGCAACGACGTGTCGTCGCTGCTGTCGTAATTCAGTAAGTCGTTTGTTCTCGAACTGAAGCGAACGCCGGCGCAATGCCCTGCAGAACGTCGGCGTTTTCGAGCAGCGTATTGAGATGTCCGGCGACGCGCACACGGCCTGAAAAAAAGGCATCTTGCGTAGTTAGCTCGCCTCGGTGCAGAGCAGCCGCGGTTTCGTAGTCTTGACTAAACGTGACGTCGGCAACGATGTCGCTGTCAGTCGAGATCACGATGACGCCATTGTCGATAATCATCACGTAAGTCACCGTGCCGAACGGTGTGGCATCGATTGTTTCGCGAAGTGACACGCGACCTTCGGTGGGGTCGTCGGGCATGAATGCCTCGGCGGCACTGTGCATCTCGGCAAACCACTCGGGGCTCAGGTACTGCGTCATCGCCAACGAAACTACCGGCTATCGCGGTGGGCGTGAGCCAGCCCGAACTAAACGTGAATTGATCAGGCGATTGTTAAGTCAGACGAGCTAGTTGTCGGCACCGAGCTGTAATCGCCCGGCAAAGCCGACTCAAACGGTGACGCCAGTGATGGACCACCAAGATCGCGAGATGGTTCGGCGAGCACAACTTCGCGGTCGAAGCTGAAGTGGCCACTAGCTGCATTGAGTGCGTGACCGATCGACGTCAGGTCTTCGTGAGAATTGCGAGAACTGTCGTTTAGCGGGCCTTCATTGAGCGCCTTGTCGCTGGGTTGGCTGCCAAAGTTGCTGCCGCCGTTTTGCGCTTTGCCGGTTGCGGCGGGGTCAAAGCTGCGGGGTGCATTCTTTGGCCCGATAGGCGCTGGATCGCTCAGAAGTCGCTCGGCCTCGATGGCTTGCACTCGGCGCTCGTTGGCTAGACCGCGAGTGAGTTGTGCGTATGGCGGCGTGTTGGTCCACGCTTCGAGGGCCAGGCCGGTGTTGGGCGTGTTGGCGTCGAGCACTCGGCGGCGCAACGCTTTGGCCACTACATCAACGCGGGCGACACGGTTGGCTTCAGCAACCACGCTGTCGTGCGTGTCGGGACCGTCATCGTCGAGCGGAAAACTTACCCCCGCCGACGTTGCCAGCCGACGTGACACATTGCCATCGACGAGTTGGGTGGCAATGCGCTCGACCAGATGCCGGCTCGGTGAATCAGCTTCGCGTGATCGCGCGCTAGTCGGACGAGAGGCCACGGAAATGATGACGTCGTGGTCTTTAAGGGGAGCCAAGAACTCATCGGGAATCTGGTCTTGTCGAGCGGGAACTGGCGAGTCGGTGTCTTCGATCGAGGGGCCTACACCGTTGGGAAAATTGTGAGCGTTGTAGTCAGCGACAACGGCAATGCGGAGAGCGGGTGCCTGGCCGCTAATGGTCTCGGCGGCATCCCAAAGATCCATCAGTCGGGGGCTGCCGATTGGCGCCAAATTCATCAAAGCGGTGACGGGCGGAAGGGGCTCCATCGTCGGGGTAAGGCGTTGATCGCCGCGTGCCAGATCATTGAGCATCTTTGGAAGCTCTTCGCGGGGAACCGTGACATGAATGCGGCGGCCGGCGTGTGGAGGCGTTGAAAACTCTTCAATAGTCGTTTTGCCATCACGCGAGAGAGCCAATGTCACGACGTTTTTGCCATTGGCGAGAGCCAGATACTCGCTGCTCATCAACGCGATCTCTCGAGTGCCGTGGCCGGTGCTTTTGGGCATCTCGGGGATGGCCATGAGAACGGTGGCTATTGCCTTGAACAGACCCATGACAACCCCCTTTCGGTGCGATCGACGTATGGACGTACGAGTCGAGTGCGGCGTGCGAGGGCAGAAATGTGGAGGTCGCGAACCATCAGTTGACTCGAAATTGGTAGATAGTGCCTTGAGATTTGGTTCGGCAATACCAGCTGGGGACCAAAGAGAATTTCGACAAAATCCCTGTATCGCCGAGCTTCCAGCACACCGTTACCAACGTATTCTTGGATGGTTCACATTCCGTCGCCAAGCAATAAGCGTGACTACGGACGTAGAGGGTACTTGGCGTCGCTATTTAACGCCAGACGGCGTTTAAATTGCCGCAATTCGGTCATTAGAAAGCCACAAACCTGACACAAGGAGCGGTCAGATTTTTTGGGAAAGGATGGCGCTTTTGACCTCGCCTATCGCTTTTGTGACCTTTATTCCTCTCGGACAAGCCTCAGAACAGTTGAAAGCGGTGCGGCATTTGAAGACGCCTGAACGCTTGGAAAGTATGTCGAGGCGCTGTTCTCCAGCCTGATCGCGGCTGTCGAAAATGAATCGGTGAGCTTGCACGATTCCTGCTGGGCCGACGTAGGTGTCATTTGCCCAATAGACGGGGCACGAAGTTGTGCACGCGGCGCACATAATGCACTTCGTAGTGTCGTCAAAACGATCACGTTGCTCTTGGCTTTGGTGGCGCTCTTTGTAGCCCGGGTCGGTGGTGCTTATTAAGTAGGGAAGCACCGAACGGTATTGAGCCCAGAACGGCTCCATATCGACGACCAAATCTTTGATCACCGGCAAGCCTCTGATGGCTTCAACGGTGATGTTGTTGCCAACATCTTGAATCAATTGCACACAGGCAAGCCCGTTTGCACCATTGATAACCATTGCGTCAGAACCGCACACGCCGTGCGCACAGGAACGGCGGAAGCTCAAGGTTCCGTCGATCTCCCACTTCACTTTGTGTAATGCGTCGAGCACGCGATCGGTTGGCTCGCACTTGACCGTATAGGTCTCCCAATGCGGCTTGGTTTCCACGTCAGGGTTGTATCGCTTGATCTTGATGCGAACGTCAACCAGCGTGCCAGCGGGCAATTTGTCGAAGTCGATTGGTTTGGCAGTCATGTCAACGGCTGTCACGGTGCTCAACCCTAGTATTTGCGTTCCATTGGCTTATATGGACCATCGGTGACCGGCTTGTAAGACAAAGCCACCGAGCCGTCTTCGCCTCTCGTCACGAGTGTGTGCTTCATCCACTCATCGTCGTTGCGCTTGGGGAAGTCATCGCGGAAGTGGGCACCGCGACTTTCAGTGCGGGCCCGAGCGCCAACCACGGTTGCTTCGGCCAGGTCGAGAAGGTTGCGCAGCTCGAGCGCTTCGACAACGTCGTAGTTGAACGTTGCGCCTTTGTCATCGACTGTGATGTGCTCGTAGCGCTCTTGCAGTTGCGAGATCGTCGTTTGCACCGACGCCAAACTGTCTTCGGTGCGAAACACCGAGGCTTTGTCCATCATCTCTTCTTGCAGTTCGGTGCGAATCTCGTGAACCTTTTCGCGACCGGTTGAGGTCTTGACGCGTTCGATCTTTGCTTGCGTGTCGGCGTCGGCACCTTTGCCATCTCCTGACCAGTCGACGTCTTGTACGAACTCAGCCATTGCGCGGCCGCCGCGCTTACCGAACACGACTATGTCGAGCAGGGAGTTAGTGCCCAGACGGTTGGCGCCGTGCACACTCACACATGCGCATTCGCCAGCTGCATAAAGGCCAGGCAGCACCGTGCCTTTGTCGTCAATGACAACTTGACCTTCGACATTGGTGGGAATGCCACCCATTGCGTAGTGCGCGGTCGGCTGAATCGGAATGGGGGCCGTCTTGGGTTCGATGCCGAGATAGGTGCGCACGAAGTCGGTGATATCAGGCAACTTTGCGTCGATCTGTTCGGGCGGAAGGTGCGTGAGATCGAGATGTACGTAGTCTTTGTTGGGACCAATTCCGCGGCCTTCGCGAACTTCGGTGAGCATTGCGCGACTCACCATGTCGCGCGGAGCCAAGTCTTTGACTGTCGGCGCGTAACGCTCCATAAAGCGTTCGTTGGTGTTGTTGCGAAGAATGCCGCCTTCGCCGCGAGCCGCTTCAGAGAGCAAGATGCCGAGCTTGTAAATGCCGGTCGGGTGGAATTGGAAGAACTCCATGTCTTGTAGCGGAATGCCTCGGCGGTAGAGAAGGCTTGGCCCGTCGCCCGTGAGCGTGTGTGCATTTGAGCTCACTTTGAAGACCTTGCCGAAGCCGCCACTGGCGAAGAGAACTGCTTTCGTCGCAAACACGTGTAGGTCGCCGGTTGCAAGTTCGTAGGCAACAACGGCGCTGACGCGACGGCCCGCTGCTGTTGAGGGGTCGTCGGTGAATTGAACGTCGAGAACATAGAACTCGTTGAAGAAGTTCACGTCGCGCGCTACGCACTGTTGGTAGAGCGTCTGCAAAATCATGTGACCGGTGCGGTCGGCAGCAAAACAGCTGCGACGCACGGGCCCTTCGCCGTGATTTCGAGTGTGGCCACCAAAGCGTCGTTGGTCGATCTTGCCTTCAGGCGTGCGGTTGAAAGGAAGGCCGAAGTGTTCGAGTTCGATCACCGCGTCGATCGCTTCACGACACATGATTTCGGCAGCGTCTTGATCGACCAAGTAGTCGCCACCTTTGACGGTGTCGAAGGTGTGCCACTCGGCCGAATCTTCTTCGACGTTTGCAAGTGCTGCACACATGCCGCCTTGGGCGGCACCCGTGTGAGAACGAGTCGGGTAGAGCTTGGTGAGCACGGCTGTGCGGCACTTGCCGACGGTTTCGATGGCGGCCCGCAGCCCGGCCCCGCCAGCCCCGACGATTACCGCGTCATAGCGATGAAAGAAGACGTTCACGGTTGTGATCTTTCCACGTCCGACAACACGTGTGATGAAGTCGCCGGTGGTGGGCCTGGCGTCGGCTACTGCTTAAACCGAATGTCGAATTGGCGGCCCGATGTGAGCGTCGCGTTGTCTAAGTGCAGATCAATCGTGCACGAATCGACTTCGCTCGGGGCGTCGAGTTCGATCGTGCCGATCAGCGCCAGCGAGTCGGGTTGGATCTCGCCCGTCCAGATCCACGCCGGCACATTGCTGCCAGGCCAGTGAACGCGACCGGTTACACAGACGTCGTTGAGTGTCTGATGAGTGTCGTTGGCGACGAACACGTTTATATGTTCATCGGCCTCGACGAAACGGGGTAGTTCGAGCAGTAGGCGGACGGGATCGCACGCGCCCCGCAGGAGCTCGAGTGTCGCGCCTGCCGCGATGAAACCCTCGATTGGCTGGTATTTCGCCTGCCTCAGCACGTCGATGTAACTCGCAGGGTCGTCGGGTGCCGAGAAGAGCACGAGTTTTGATCGGCGTGACCACTTGGCAACGATTCCAGCAACGTATTGGTCGCCATCGTTGTCGAAGAACCAGTGTTCGGGCGCATTTACCGATGGGCGACTCGAATCCCACCGCTCGGTCATCTTCGAGATGTTCTTTCGCTTGAGAGTTGCAAGTCGCGAAACAAACGACTTACTGCGGCTCGCAGGACGAGTCCACACAGCAAGACTTGGATGATGTCCGAGCATCTCAACTGCTTGGCGCGCCAATGCCGGCGATACGGTGCGCTCGTCGCCTTCGGGCGCCGTCGGCAGCGTTTGATAGATGAGTAATCCGAGGCGATCAGCTGCGTCGTATAGGTGAGGGCTTGCGACTTCAAACTCCTGGAACAACAGGTTGGCGCCAGCATTCCTCACGTCGAGAAGCGCACGCTCGTAGAGTTTTTCTTCTGGCTCGCTCGGTATGGCGTCGAGCATTGGCGCGATGCCTCGCAAGAACAGCGACTCACCGTTGATGATGAGCCGACCAGAGTCGTGCACAACATGTCTGAAACCCATGCGAACCGACGTGGTGTCACTTGCTTCGCCATTGCCATCGAGATCGAATACCTCTATCGCGATATCAAAAAGTGGTTGATCGCCAAGTTCCCACGGCCACCAGAGAGCGGGTTGTTCGATAAGAGCGGTGAAGCGCAGTCGATTCTTGCCACGCGAAACGCCGTGAGTGATTTCGTGTTGTGTGCCGGCGTGCACAACACCATTGACGGGGGTGACGCGCGTGATGACGCGTACGCGCGTGCTTGATAGCGCGTCGAGTTCAAGACGTACCGATAGCACGGCGCGATCGGCGCTTGCCTCTGACGACAAGAGTTTTGCGCGAGTAATGCAGACCGGCCCGGTTTCGCGAACGACGACATCACCCCAATGTTGAGCACGTCCGACGGGCGTTTGGTCGTTTGCCGCTTGCGCTTCGGGCTGCATTTCGACAATGACGACGTGTTGTGACTGTGCTTGCAGTCGGTTGGTGACCTCGAGCGAGCGCGGCGCGAATGTTGGTTCGAGGTCAGTTTCGTACTGCCCGTCGATCCACAAACTCGACGGTCGAGTTACTCGTTCGAATTGCAGCCATGAGCGCTGGGCGATTCGACCGGTTCCGTCAAAAGAACGCCGAAATATCGAGGTTTCATGCGGGTTGGCTGGGCCAAGACGAGGGCTCAAAGCCCAGTTGGCGTCGTCGAATTCGACGCTGTGAACCCTGGCTTCGCTCGCTGGGGATTCTGACCGTCTCCATGAATCAGAGAGGTCGATCGGGCTCATGGCGCCCAGTTTTGCAGAAGCCACTTGCGTGATTCAGGAAAGCACGCAAGAATCACACCGCTGTAATTACATCGAGGTAAATCACTCGATGAGGCCGAGTTGCACTCTAGTCAGTGACGACTCAGCCGGGCATGAAGTGCTCTTTGCGCTTCATGCGAAATGCGAGAAGTAGGAGTGCCTTCAGGGCACGGCGCCAGGACGGCCATGTAGTGGGGGAGTTCCAAGCGGTGGACGATTTAATCAAGATGTTGACCGAAGACCGAAGTTGGCAGTCACGAGCTAACTGCATGGGCGTTGACCCAGACCTTTTCTTTCCAGAGCGGGGCGCATCAACCAAAGAGGCAAAAGAAGTCTGCCGGGGTTGTGTTGTCAAAGACGAGTGCCTCGAATTTGCCCTTCGCAATAGCGAGAAGTTTGGTATTTGGGGCGGCATGAGTGAGCGCGAGCGCCGACGTGTGCGTCGTGCGCGGGCAATGGCTGCTCGTTCGGCAAACGCCGGTTAGTCACTTTTCTTAAGCAGTTGTAGTCATCGGCAAGCGCGCTTCGTTGGTTGCGAGCGCGCTTGTTCGATACAAGTTCCCCTTGATGAAGCCCGCGTGCAATGCGCGGGTTTCATCGATTACGACGGTTTGTTTTTTCTGAGGCGCGCTTCAATAGTGCGATCGACGCCGATGTCGAGTTGCGTCCACCGCGTGTGATCAATGCGATTTAGCGACGCTTCGGGGATGAGTCCGACAAGTTCGGCGCGCGCAATCTCTGTATGCGCGGCCACGGCGTCCCATGCAACGTCAGGGCCGAGGTAATCAGGTTCGATGAGATTGCATGACACCTGAACGTTGTTGCCCACTTGCAACGCCAACGTGCGTAAGCCGCGTGTGCGAACGGCGCTGGCTATTTCTTTCGCGTGACCTAGATCGTCGTCTTGTAGCCAGAGGTTGTAGGCAATCAGAAACGGGCGCGCGCCGACGGCAGTAGCTCCCGCCGTTGGATGGGGCTTTTGAGGCCCGCAGTCGGGTGTAAGCGATTTGAATGCATGGCGTCGAACGTCGGGCAGGGAACGTTCGTCGCCGTAAATAAAGGCCGGCACGTGCAATTCATTGGCTAGCCATTTGGCGAACGAATTGCGAGCAGCGATGGCATCTTCGGGCGTCGAACCAACAAGTGGAACGAACGGAACTACGTCGACAACGCCGAGGCGCGGGTGAACGCCGATGTGTTGATTGATGTCGAGCAGTCGAACTGCCTCGCGCGTAAGAGCGCGCACCGATTGCGTGACGTCGTTGCCAGCAAGAGTGAAAACCGAACGGTTGTGATGCGCGTCTGAGTGAACGTCGAGCAACGACTCGTTACAACTCGTTGAAAGTTCACTGAGTATTTGTTGGTCACTGCCTTCGCTAACGTTCACAACGCATTCGAGCACCACCGCATTGTGACGCATTGCTTGGTCGTGTGCGTCGTGCGTAATTCACCTGCTCGCCGTGCGCGTAGTCTGACGGGTATGGAGTTAGGCGTTGTGCTCGAGGTCATGCCCTGGGCAGAGACAGTCGAGGTGGCTCGCCTCGCAGCGAGCGAAGGTTATTACTGCGCCTGGTTCGATGACGATCGCGATCCGCTCGCGTATGCAGCCGCGCTTGCGCAGGCGGTTCCCGACATCCGCATCGGACTAATGGCCGAGCGTTTGCGTGATCGTCCTCCGGTGTTGCGCGCAAAACAATTGGTCACACTTGATCACGTGACCGATGGCCGTTTGATCGTGGGTGTTGAAAGCCGCCGTGAGGCCTTGAGTCTCATCCATGCGTTCGCTGGTCCCTACAACCCGGGGCCGTTGCAAAAACCCCACCCGCCGCTGTGGGTGTTCGGGCGTGATGTCGACTTGTCAGATCCGCTAAGTGGTGTGACTCGCGCTCTGTTTAGCGTTCGTCCAACCCCTGACCAGCTCGAGCAATTCGCGGCTGATGGCATCGGTGCTGTTCTGTCGGCTCAGCCTGTCGTTGGGCTGAGAACTTGATGAAGATTGCCCGGCCGGTGGCCGTTTAGCTCTTTCTCGCGACCTAGGGTTGCCGGGTGAGTAATGACCAAAACAACAATTGGCAGCCTCCACCTTCTGACGGCGAGCCTCGCAACGAGCCCGGCCCTTCGGCCCCCCATGAAGCTCCGCACGATGTGTGGGCGCCGCCGACAGCCGAACATCACATTGGTGGTTCGAGCCAAGCCCAGTACGCAGACCCAAGCGGCGGCCATGCAGCGCCCGCGTTTACAGCTCCTGAGAAAAAGGGCGGCAAGGGCAAGGGTGTTGTTGGATGGTTGGCCGTTGTCGTCGTTGCCGCACTTGCTGGTGGGGCTACGGGTGCGGCCGTAACTGACAACGAAGACTCGACACCGACCCGTTCAACCGACACAACGGTTGCACCCAAGTCAGCATCGACCGCGATTGCTACGCCGGCAACTATTCGCAGTGTGCTCGAAAAGGTTCAGCCCGCTGTCGTTTCAATTTCGACGCAATCAGCGACCGGCGGTGGCTCGGGCACGGGCATGATTGTTTCGTCCGATGGCGAGGTGCTGACAAACAATCACGTTGTCAGCGGCGCGCGGTCCATCAAGGTGTTGATCGACGGAGAGAAAGAGCCGCGCAATGCGCGCTTGTTGGGCACCGATGCAACGATTGACTCTGCGCTCATCAAGATCGACGACGCAAAAGACTTGCCAACCGTCACGTTCGGCGATTCAAACGCGCTGCAAGTAGGCGATGAAGTCGTGGCCATTGGTAACGCGCTTGCGTTATCGGGTGGTCCGTCGGTTACCTCAGGCATTGTGTCGGCCAAAGATCGCAGTATTAGTGACAACACGGCAAGTCTCGACGACTTGATTCAGACTGACGCAGCAATCAACCCGGGCAACTCAGGCGGTCCATTGACAAATATGGCCGGTGAAGTCGTCGGCATGAACACCGCAGTGATTCGCGGCCAGGGTGGCGAGTTCCAAAACATTGGTTTCTCGCTTGCGATCAATGCCATCAAACCGGCCATTGAAGATCTGCGTGCTGGCAAGTCTTCCGCCATTGCGTATCTCGGCGTCAGCACGGTGACTCTCGACGAAGACATCAAGGCTCGATTCGACCTCACCCCCGACTCGGGAGCCGTTGTTGATTCGGTGCAAGCAAACTCACCCGCCGATGAGGCTGGCCTCAGTCGATTCGATGTCATCACCAAGTTCGACGGCCAAGATGTGAAGAGCAATGACGAATTGGTCACGCTCGTGCGCAAAAAGAAGCCGGGCGACGAAGTGAAGATCACGTACTACCGAGGCGACTCAGAGAAAGAGTCGACGGCCACACTCGCTGCTCGTCCCGCAGAATCAGGCGAATAAACCACCTTTTCAAGATCGATCTGCTCGACTGGCCTGTCCGCTGTAGGATGCAGGCCAGTAAGCAGATCCGCCATGAGAGGTTCCTTTGTCTGACATTGCGCCCGAAGCCCCATCAGAACCACGCGGCCATGTCAGGGTTGTCTACCTCGGCCCAGTTGCACCTCATTGGGAGGTTCAGTCTGAGTTTGGCGACCGCTCGCTGATCGAAGAGTTTCGCCAACGAGTGCTTGCGCGCCTTGCGCTGTTGCCGCCGCACGATCCGCAGTTTCGACGCAATCGTGAGCGCGTTGTGCGTGACGCCGAGCGTGAAAATCTCACCCTCGAGTGGGATCTTGGCGTTCCAGAAGAAGATGAGCTTTCGTGATGGGCGCTAACTGCAACTGTGTTGCGAGGCTGATCACGATCCCGTCGGGGGATCGCTAGTCCGCCGCCGGGCGGATTGGTAGAAGGCTGGAGACGGGCAGCCGGGTGACAGATCTCATGCAGTCGAGCGAATTAGCGCATCAGCTTGCTCGCTCTGTAGCCGTGCTCAAAGGTGCTGCTGTCGACGTAGATCTCAATGCGCCAGCGTCGACGCCCGCAACGCTCTCTGATCTTGCTAACGAAGTCGAGACTCAAGCACTCAGCACGCTACGTCAACTTGCATCGGCTCGCAGTCAAGTCAAGTCGCTCATCGAAGCGCTGCGCGTTCTTGTCGAAGCGATTCTCGTTGCTGACGCCGATGGCAACATCCTTTACGCAGTCGGTTTTGATTCGCGTGTCGGCGCCGACGGCACTGACGAAGACCCTGTCTCGGTAGCGCTGCACGAAGTGTTGTCAGCGGCGATCAGTGGCCGCCAACAAGCGCGCACGCTTGAACTGTTGGGTCCGCCTCAACGTTCACTCGTGTTGACGGGCATCCCGATGTGCATTGATGATGGGCCCGATAACGGCGAGCCATGTGGTGCAGTTGCCATTGCTGAAGATGCCACTGAGTACCGGCGTCTCGACGCAGCCCATCGCGATTTTGTCGCCAACATGAGTCACGAATTGAAGACTCCAATTGGTGCTCTCGGTTTGCTCGCCGAAACGTTGATGATCGAGAAAGATCCCGAGGTCTCGGCTCGCTTGATGCAACGCATGCACGTTGAAACAATGCGCGCCGCGCAGGTGATCGACGACTTGTTGAATCTCAGTCGCGTCGAGTCGGTGACCAGAAACGACATTCAGCTACAGACGGCTGGTTCGTTGATTGAAGCCGCTATCTCTCGGGTGCGATACGCCGCCGAACATCACTCGATAGCGATCATCACCCGGGGCGACGTCAACGCCCCTGTCTGCGGTGGGCCACGCGAGCTGGTTTCGGCTATCCATCATCTGATCGAAAACGCCATCAGCTACTCTGACGACAATTCAAGCGTCGAGATCACGGTCGAGTCGAAAGGCGAATGGACCGAGATTTCAGTCATTGATCACGGCCCCGGCATCGCGTCGGAAAATATCGATCGAATCTTCCAGCGGTATTACAGAGTCGACGGTTCGCAGATGCGCACTGCTGGCGGCACTGGGTTGGGGCTCTCTATCGTCCGTCGAGTAGTTCACAACCACGGCGGCGAGGTTCGAGTCGTTTCAGAAGAAGGTTCAGGTTCCACCTTCACGCTGAAACTTGCAGCAACGCTTTCTCTAGCAACGGGACAATCAGTAGTGGAAGGTGGAGCAGATGGTTGAGTCACAATCACGAGTTTTGGTTGTGGAAGACGAAGAGTCGTTTGTTGACGCGCTCACGGTTGGTTTGAAGCACGAAGGTTTCGTTGTCGATGTGGCGCGCGATGGCGAAGAAGCGTTGAACGCTTTCCACGACAAGGCGCCCGACGTGATCTTGCTCGACGTGATGCTGCCGAAGATTTCGGGCATCGATGTTTGTCGTCAGGTCCGTAGCGAATCGCAAGTGCCGATCATCATGGTCACCGCCCGCGGTGCTGAGATCGACACAGTTGTTGGTCTCGAGGTTGGAGCCGACGACTACGTAGCGAAGCCTTATCGGTTGCGCGAGTTGGTTGCTCGGATTCGCGCCGTGTTGCGGCGCGCTGATCTTCCTACTGATGCGCCTTCGCCGCAGGGTGTTTTGAGCGTTGGTCCAGTGCACTTTGACCCGACTCGTCACGTCGTGACCGTGCGCGGCGATGTTGTTCCACTTCCGCTTAAAGAGTTCGAACTGCTTGGCTGTTTGCTCGCCAACGCAGGTCGCGTGCTTACGCGTGACGTGTTGATCCAGCGTGTGTGGGGCGAAGACTATGTCGGCGACACCAAAACGCTCGACGTGCACATCAAGCGTTTGCGTGCGAAGGTCGAAGCCGATCCGTCTGACCCAGTGCACATCAAGACCGTGCGCGGACTTGGTTACAAGTTCGAGCCAGATATTCCTAGCGTTAACTAGCGGTTTCGCCGTCTACGGGCGGCAAATCTATTCGCTCGAGCCACAGCCCTGGGGCGTCAATTTCGGCTGGCGTCGGTAGCTCGCGTTCTGACTTCCATAAACGAGCGAGGCCGTCTTCGCCAGCGCGTTCGATAACACCGGCAACAAACGCGTCTCCGCGGTCGAACGTTGGTTGTGCAAGTTCGAGACCGAAGAGTTTCTCGACTAGACGCTGCCCGTCTGACTCTTCGACTCGGCGGCGCTTGACGGCTTCGGCGATCGACCCGGCCGACGTTACGGTGCGCGACGCGATGGTGTCGACCACGTGGTCTACATAACCAACAAATGCAGCAACAATTGCGCTCAGTCGGGCGAGTGTCTGCAGCTGAGCTGGCGTTTGTATTGCACCTAACAAAGCTTGTGGATCGCTCAGCGCGCTGGGCAACGCATTGGGATCGCTGAGGTCGAAGTCGCCCAGGCGTTCTTGTAGATCAGTTGAATCGGGCTCGAAGGCTGATACGTATTCGCCGAGCAACTCGTTTAAGCGGCGTGCAACGTGTGGACGTGTGATGACGGCCGTGCGAGTGGCCTCTTCGATGCACACATAGAGACTCAACTCGTCGAGCGGCAAGCTCCACTCATCGGCAAAACGTGCAATGTTCTCGGGCACGAAAACCAGGCCGCTAACACCCGCTCGTGGAATTGGTAAGTCATAGAGACCAAGCGAACGTTTGGCAAGGTGGCCGACCATGCCGCCGGCTTGCATGCCGAGAAGCACGGGGCTCATCCATTGCTCCATGTTTGCGAACTGCGCGAATGGATCGCCTGATGTTGACGCACCGAATGGATTCGTAGACGGGTCAAAGTCGGCCGCTGGGGTTTCGTCGTCGGGCTTTTTTGCTAACGACGTTGCCAACTGTTCCAACAACTGTGTCCATGAAGCGAGTGTGCGGCGGGCCCATTCGACCGGAGTGATTGTGTCAACGTGGGCAATGTTGACGTCAAGCGAACTGACTTGATTGACCTGAAGCTCAGCAACGCGCGTGAGGCTTTCGAGGCGAATGCGATCTAACGGGTCAACGTTTGTTTCGGCGGCACCGTCGCTAGCGATCAAAGGAGCGACTTGTCGAGCAATGTCCCAATTAAGCGGTTGGCCGCCCGAACCCAACAGGCGAGCGAGCTCACCGAAGATGCCCTGAAAAGGGTTTGGGTCGCCACCTGCTGGACCTGAGCCACTCATAACAGGCATGGTAGGGCGGATGCGTACGCTTTTTGTCACGGGTGTTTCTGGAGCCTTGGGTTCTCACGCGCTGCCGCACTTGGCTGCTTGTGAAGACATTGAGGAAATCGTGGGAATGGACAATCGTCCTTTGAGTGTGTCGGCCCCAAAGCTCTCGTTTACTCAAGGTTCATGGGAGCACGCTGACTTTCTCGCCCTATTGCAAGACGTTGATGCGGTTGTGCACTTGGCAACTCCGGCAAACACGCCAGTAATTCGCAAGTTGCTCGATGCGTGCGAAAAGAACGCAGTGTCGACGTTCGTGATCGTGTCGAGCACGTCGGTCTACGGCGCCTGGCGTACTAATTCGGTTCCGTTGACCGAAGAATCGGCATTGCGTCCAAACCCTGGGTTTGCCTACGCGGTTGACCTCGCCGAGCAGGAACGGCTAGTGCTCGACTGGGGTAAAGCGCATCCCGATACAGCGGTGGCGGTTTTGCGACTTGCGATGGTGCTGGGCGGTGGTCTGGAGAAAGCACTTGCGTCGGCCCTGGGCGGGTTTGATTCAGTGCGTCAGCAAGACATCACACGTCCGGTGCAGTTCCTGCACATTGACGATGCAGTGACTGCGATCGTTTTTGCGGTCGAGCAACGACTTGATGGCGTTTACAACGTTGCCCCCAACGGCTTCACAGGTGACCAAACAGCGCGTGAAATATCGGGCGCGCCGCCCACACCGGCGTTGCCTAGACGGTGGGCAAATCTGCTCAACCATTTCGTGTGGAGGTTCTTGTATCGAAGTGACTTCGCTCACGCGCAGGCCTACCTCGAACAGCCGTGGGTCGTCTCGAGTGACCGATTGCAAGCGAAGGGATGGATCCCGTCCTACACGAGTGAAGAGGCTTTGGTGGCTGAGGCGACGCCGACTTGGTGGGCAAACCTGAAGCCCACGCAACGCAGAGGCATCATCACGGCGGGCGTTGTCGGGGGCATTAGTGCGTCAACGGCCGGTGCCCTGGGGGCCGCAGCGGTATGGACCCACCGAGCATTGCGACGCCGTTAGTCTTTGTGTCGTGAGTGAACTCGTCTACCTCGGAATGGCCTTGTTGGTAAGCCTCATTGGTTCTGCGGTGGTTTGGTTTCGCCAGCGTCGGCCCCAGTCACTCGAGGGCGGCGTTGAAGAGTTTGCACGCGGTCTTGCCGCTCTCACCACCGATGCGCCTTTGCCGGGGCAGCGTCGCGTGCCCCGTCGGAGATTGTTCTGACGCGAGACATTGCTATTGACCTTGGTACTTCGTGCACGCGCGTGTTGGTGCGCGGGTTGGGCATTGTCTTAGAAGAACCGACTGTCGCCGCTGTCGAACGCAAGTCGGGCGACGTTGTTGATGTCGGACGTTCTGCATTAGAGCTTGCTGAACGTTTGCCTGATTCGATTGAAATTGCTTGGCCCATGCGTAACGGTGCCGTTGCTGACGCCGGGCTCGCTAATCGCTTTCTGACGCGTTTGATCCGTCCCTACAAGGGCGACTTTTGGGAGAAGACGCGCCTGGTCATCACTGTTGCGTCGTCGACTTCGCCAATCGAACGGCGATCGGTGCGCGATGCCGGCAAGCGCGCCGGTGGGGCGCAGGTGTTTTTGATCGAGCACGTAATGGCTGCTGCGCTTGGCACTGATCTGCCAATTCATGAGCCCGTGGGCACAATGATCGTTGACGTGGGTGCCGGCATCACTGAGGCAGCGTTGCTGTCGCTTGGGTCGATTGTTGCGTCGTCGGGTGTTCGCTCGGGAAGCGCCGATGTAGACATCGCAATCAAGAACGTTTTGCGCCGCGACTACGGGATTGTGATCACTGCGCATACTGCTGAAGAAATCAAGCTTGCAATCAGTGATGTGCCAAGCGAAGAGCAGGTGATGATCGAAGCGCGCGGACATGCAACTGTCGATGGCGCGACTGTGACAGCAATCCTTGAGCGAGAAGAGGTGCAGAACATTCTCGACGATTACGTTGCCGCGTCGATCGATGCAGTGCGCGCAACGTTGGTGCAAGCGCCGCCCGAGCTTGGCCAAGACATCATCCTTCGCGGTGTTCACCTCGCTGGCGGCGGAGCGATGTTGGGTGGTCTGGCACGTCGTCTCAGCGAAGAGTTTGTTTTGCCTGTCCACGTGATGCCCGACGCAAGTCGCGCAGCAGTGCGCGGAGCCGGTAAGTGCCTTGAGGCGCCCGACACATTGCGCGATCTGTTTCTAAGTGGCAGCTAGTTCAACGTCGCATAGTTAAGCGCCGAAGTCTGAATTCTGACTTACGCGACTAATCCGACTTATCAGACGGGCCTTGCGAATCATCCGTCACTTTCTTGCGAGTTTTCATAGCTATTACGCACCATCAGCACAGATACTTGAGGCAGGCGGATTCACGGTTTCGTAAGGTTGCGTTTCTGTTTGACCGGGGGGCACGCAGATGGACTACTTACTGCCTGACGATGGTGGCAGTTCAAGGCGGCCTGACATCACGATCTTGAGCGGCGCGCTTGCTACAAATGCCGCGCAGCTGCGCAGCGAAGACCGAACTAAATCTGTGTTGGTCGATTTCAATCGCATGCGACGAACGGTTGACGTTGCAGACATTTCTGAGGTCGAGTTGATGCAAGCAGAACCAGCGATGAAGGCGCAGATGCAGCGCCTTCACGACGCGCTCGACGAAGGTGTGCAACTGCTCGTCTATCGGTTCTTTCTCACCGCCATTCACAGAAACTCTGTGGTCGCAGATCGTTTCGCGCCAACGGTTGTTGCATCACCCGAACGTCAAGCGGCGATTTGGGCTGACTTCGATGACATCACCGATGAGCTCGTCGAGATTACTGACGAGGTTGCGAGTTCAGCGCGCCCGTTGCTGGGTAAACACGCTGACCCGCTAGCTGCTGATTTGTTGTGGTCGATGTCGTGGTGGATTCACGCTCGTCGTGATGTGCGCTCATTTGAACCGCCGACGGAAACGTCGACCGAAACGCCGACGGAAACGCGTGGAGCGTTGTTGCGCAGTCTTGGACGCGCTCCTGACCGCCGTGACCAAGTCAGTCATCGAATTTACGAACATGCACTCGACGCCTTCATTGCTGCCAACGACATTGACATTGCTGATGATTCTCAACGCCTGAAAAACGTCAGTGCGTGGCGTTCGTCGCGTCCAGCAAGAACAGAGTCAGCCGGACATCACCTTTAGGGTGGTTTACTCGCTCATATCTTCGGCGGCCTGACGTACCTGCCAATCGCGATCGCCCCTTGCGCGTTCGAGCGCAGCATCGACATCGGGCCCTTCAAAAGGGGCCAGCGCCAAAACGGCGCGCCGCCTCACAGCAGGTTTGTCAGTTGTTGCCTTGAGGATTGCGGGCAAGCCATCTTCGTCACCGATGGCACCAAGAGCGGCAACGGCAGCTTCGCGACATAGCGCGTCGCTGTGCTCGGTGGTCACGCGCATGAGTCGAGCAACGGCGGCTGGCCCTGCGCGTTCGGCGCGCTCACCGAGAGCCCATGCGGCTTGCTCGACAACAGTGTCGTCGATGTCGTCGAGCATGCGCACCAGATCAACGTCGTAGAAAGTGATTGCCAACGCACACGTGCGACGACGTACCGCTGCATCGTCATCGCTGAGGCCTGCGGAAATGTGTTCGACGGTCAGCTGATCGAGCCGAGCGAGGGCTGCCAAGGCAGTAGCTCGCACGCTGGCTGATGAATCAGAAACGAGATCATGTGCAGTCTGGGCGTCACCTGTGTGTCCGGCGACTGCCGCAGCACTACGTCGGCGCACCTCTGCCTCGGTAGGGCCTTCCGATTTTGCATCTGCATCCATCAACAAAGACCGTAATGGGTCGCTGCGTTCTAGGATGCCCGAATGGGTGTTCGCAGGGTGATCCGCCGCTACGGAATCGTTATGTTCTCAGTGCTGATCATCATCACGTTCATCGCTGACAACTTCATCAAGCTGCCGTATTACGTCTTCAGTCCAGGCGATGCTGTCGGCGTCGCGCAATACGTCAAAGTGCCCGCCGAGAAGAACTTTCCACACACCGGTGACGTGTTCTTGACGACGGTGCTGCTCACGCACGCGCATCCGTCAGACATTGTCGAAGCAAAACTCACGCCGGGCAATCGCATCGAGAAAGAGAAAGACGTCATAGGCGATTTCACACCGCAGGAGTTTCTGGATCTCAACGATCAAGCAATGGACACGTCGAAACAGACTGCAATTTCAATAGCAATGGTTCGCGCTGGTTATTCGGTGACGCCAACCGGTGAAGGTGCCCTTGTCGAGAAGGTGATGGACAATGCGCCGGCCGCTGGTGTTCTAAATGTCGGTGATGTGATCACCTCGATCAACGGTGCCTCGGTAAAACTTGCGAGCGATGTAACGGCCGCTATCAAAGGTCTGGCTCCGGGCGCCAAGGTCACGCTCGACGTGCGCGCTCGAGACGGCGCTACACGTTCGGTTGAAATCACCGTCGCACCCCGACCCGAAAACGAGCCTGGTGTGTATGTCGGTGTTCTCGTTTCGACTTACAAAGCGGGATTAGACACGCCTTTTCCCGTGAATGTCGATAGTCGTGACATTGGTGGTCCGTCGGCCGGTCTTGCGTTCACGCTTGGGTTGCTTGACGCACTGACCCCCGGCAATCTCACCGGCGATCAACAAGTTGCAGTAACGGGCACGATCGAAGCCGACTCATCTGTTGGCCCGGTGGGTGGCATCGTGCAAAAGACTGCCGCAGTGAACAAGACAAAAGCGACGCTGTTCCTTGTGCCCAGTGATGAGTATGAAGACGCAAAAGCACACGCCGACAAAGACCTCACGGTCGTTCAAGTCAACACAGTCGATGAGGCGTTGGCGGCACTCGCCGCGCATGGCGGTGACGTCTCGGGCGTTCCTCAGGTCAATCGGGCTGCTTGATTTGAACAGTGTTACTCAACGTTCAGATATGAAATGAGCGATTCATCCTGAGGTTCGTAGCGAGAGCCTCGTTCGGCGCATAGGCTCCGACGCATGTCTTCACCTCGTCTTCCACTTTCGGCTCGACCAGCCTTTTTGCCCGATGAGATTGCACGTCGTGAGTTCGCGACGGTTTTTAGGGGCTACGACCCGGCTGAGGTTCGTACCTTTTTGAATCAGTTGTCTGAGCAATCGGCGGAACTTTCTGATCGCATCGCCGAGATTCAAAAGGCGCTTGCCGAGACTCAAGAGCAGGTTAAGAACCCCGAGCTCGACGAAGAGATGGTCACCAAGTTGTTAGGTGAGCAGACGGCGCAGATCTTGCGCAGCGCTCGTGAGGCGGCGAACGACACCCGTGCTCGGGCCGAGGCCGAGGTGTCGAAGTCACTACGCGAGGCGCACGAAGTGACTACGAAGATGCGTGAAGAGGCTGAAACGTTGTTGGCCGAGCGCAGTGAAGAGGCTGAGCGCATGGCTGAGATCGTGCGTAGCGAGGCGTCTGAATGGGCAGAGGCCACACGCACGCAGGCAGCTGAAGAAGCCGAGACTCTTCGCACCGAGGCATCAGAGTGGTCTGAAACCACACGTACCCAAGCTGCCGAAGAAGCTGACCGCGCGCGAAGCGAGGCAAGCGAGGCGGCTGATGCCATGCGCGACGAAGCCAGAAACGAAGCGGCTGGCATTCGGTCATCGGTGACCGAAGAGATCGCTCGCATGCGTGAAGACTTCGACCGCACTACCGCCGACGAAATGCGTAATGCTCGTGAAGAGGCGTCGCAGATCATCGAAACGGCGCGCACCGAAAGTGCGGCGCTGGTTGAGCGCACTCAAGAGGCACAGGCCGAGATGATCGAAGGGCTTGTGCGCAAGCGCAAGATCGCGCTGGCACAGGTCGAGCAATTGCGCGCTGGTCGTCAACGTTTGCTCACGGCTTACAAGATGGTGCGCGGCACGCTCGACGAAGTCACTGTTGAGCTCGAACGAGTCGAACAAGAGGCGCGTAACGCATCCGACCTTGCTGGTGTGCGCGCTGCTCAGACTTCCGAATTGTCGCCTGAAGAGCTCGAGTCGGTCATCGAACTGCAAGAGTTCTCGCTCGACGACGACGTTTCGCAGAGTGTGATCGACCTCATCTCGCAAGGTGACGACGCCGGTTCGATGCCAAACGGCGATGCCGAAGGCGGTGCAAGCTCGAGCGAAGGCGGTGAGACCGTCACTGCTGGCGTGTTCTACGACGCCGCTGCCGATAGTTCTTCCGACGGTGAAGCTGATGGTGGTGGTTCTGCCGGCGGCACCGGTGGGGGTGGTGCTGGTCAAACGGCAACGATGACGCGCACCGAGACGATTGTTCAAGAGACGATCATCCTCGAAGATGACCAGCAGACGCCTGAGATTCGCGACGAAATCGAAGTCATTGAAGACGAACAAGAAGCGCAAAAGCCCGTGTCTCGCTCGTCGTCGGTGATCATGGGTGAGTCGGGTGCAGTTCGGTCTGAGTTCAATCACGAGCTTGAAGGTCGGCGCGAGGCGGCAATCAACAAGGCCCGTCCGCAGGCGATCCGTCGACTGAAGCGTGCATTGCAAGACGAGCAAGAGGCGCTCGTTGCTCGCATGCGCAATGGTGAAGTGACAAGTGTGCAAGGCCTGTTGGGTTCGCATGATGATCAGGCGTCGACCTATCACCGTGCCGTTGTTCGTCTGTTCCGCGAGGTTGTGCGCTCGGGAGCAGTGGCGGCCGATCCCAGTGCTGACATCGACAAGGGCGTTGCTGATCGCACCGGCACCAACGCCGCTCGTGGGTTGGCCAATGAGCTCGTGCAAGATCTACGCAACCAACTCGAGCCTGTGCTCGAAGAGTTGCTTGGTGGTGACGACGGGGTGCCTGACGCCAACACGCTCACCTCGTTGGTGTCGGCTCCCTATCGCGAGGTCAAGGGCGACTACTTGAACCAACTGGTCGACGACCGCATCGGCGGCGCTTTTGATCAGGGAGCAGCGTTCACTCGGTGATGCCGTGCTGCCACGCATAGTTGTGGTTGGTCAATAGATGAGAATCGGCTGAGACCTGGGCGCCACCTGAGAATTTCGTCTGTAGTCGTCGGTCCACTGGCCTAAGGTCGCGCCATGCGCAGACCCAGTGACATCCCGCGAGTTCCACGCAAAGACGGAGGCAACGGGCGGCGCATCGGCATCAGCTTGATCGTCGCCGTCGTGGTTGTGGCGGTCAGTCTCTTCAAGGGTGCCGCCGTGTTCTACACCGACTATCTGTGGTTTGGATCGGTTGATCTCAAGCACGTTTGGGCGACACTGCTTGGCACCAAGATTGCGCTTGGCGCGCTGGCGACGCTGTTCTTCTTTCTCGTGTTGTGGATAAATCTTTGGGTTGTCGAGCGTTTCGCGCCGCGCAACATCCTCTGGACACAAGAAGATGAACTCGCAAAGCAGTTCTCGCGATTCATCAAGCCCCGTGTTGGTCGCGTTCGCGCTATCGCTGCTGGCGTGCTTGCTCTATTCGGCGGGCTTGGCTTCTACACGCATTGGCAAGACTGGATCTTGTTTCGCAACGGTGGGTCGTTTGGTCTGAAAGATCCGCAGTTCAATAAAGACGTTAGTTTCTTTGTCTTCAAGCTGCCGTTCCTAACTGCCGTCGTGCAGTGGATTTTCTATGCGCTGCTGTTTGCTCTCATCGTTTCGGTAGTTGTGCACTACTTGCGTGGTGCGATCCGTCCGCAAGCGGCGACTGCACGCGTAACTGCGGCGGTCAAGGCGCACGTATCGATCTTGCTTGGCTTGCTAGCGCTCGTTCGTGCTGGTCAGTACTACCTCGACCGTTATCGCTTGAGCTTCTCTGGTCGTGGTGTCGTTACTGGCGCCAACTACACCGACGTCAACTTTTTGCTTCCGGCTTATGCGCTGTTGATTCTCATCTCGGCTTTTGTCGCTGTTCTGTTCTTTGTGGGAGCACGCTCAAAGAGCTGGACATGGCCAACCGCCACTGTTGCTTTGTGGGCCGGTATCTCGTTGCTGGTTGTGTCGGTAATCCCGATTGGCGTGCAGAAGCTGTCAGTCGAGCCTGCTGAATCAACCAAAGAACGCCCGTTTATTCAGCGCAACATTGATTCAACGCGCGAGGCCATCGGGCTCAAGAACGTTGAAGTGAAAGACTTTGCCTACACCGATCAACTCAACGCGCAGTCGCTGCAAGAGAACGCACAGACGATTCGCAACGTGCGGTTGTGGGATCCCGTATACCTCAAGCCGTCATACAAGCGCTTGCAAGAGTCGCGTTCGTTCTTCCAGCTCGCCGACATTGACATCGATCGCTACAAGATGAACGGCGAAGTCACGCAGACCATGCTTGCTGTGCGCGAACTCAACATTGCCGGCCTGCCGCAAGAGCGTCGTTCGTGGGTTAACCAACACCTCGCCTTTACCCACGGTTATGGCGCAGTTGCTTCGCCATCCAACGCAGTTACGAGCAACGGCGAGCCTGACTTCATCGTCAAAGATCTGCCGCCCGTTGGTAGCCCGAGCATCACGCGACCACAGGTGTACTTTGGTGAGCACACGAGTGACTACTCGATTGTTGGCAGCAAGCAAGGTGAGGTTGATTACACGGCTGCTGACGGGCGCGACCAAACCAGTCGCTATGAAGGCTCTGGCGGTGTGAAGCTCGATTCGATCGTGAAGAAGGCTGCATTTGCTGCGCGCGTCGGCGATCTGAGCCCGTTGATTTCCGACTTGGTGACTCCCTCGTCGCGAGCGATGTATCTGACCAACATTCGCGAGCGCGCAATAAAGGCAGCACCGTTCCTCACTTACGACAACGACCCTTACCCAGTGCTCGTTGACGGACGCATCTTGTGGATGCAAGACGCATACACAACAACGAAGTACTTCCCATATGGACAGCGCGCCAACACGTCGCAAGTAGACGGCAATTCGTTGGGCGGAAGTTTGAAGAACATTGAGTCGAATTACATCCGCAACTCAGTGAAGATCGTGACCGACGCGTACGACGGCACCATGACGTTCTATGTCACCGACCAGAGTGATCCAATCATCAAGGCTTGGCAGAAGGCGTTCCCCAAGCTGTTCGTCGACGGTTCGACGATGCCGCAGAACATTCAAGAGCACAAACGCTATCCAGAAGATCTGTTCCGTGTGCAGTCAACGATGTTTGGTCAGTATCACCTGACTGACGCGCAAGACTTTTACAGCAATGCAGACCGTTGGAACATTGCGCAGAAGCCAGGCGCGAGTGTGACTTCGACAACGACGCGTCCGCCAAATGCAACGCCCGTGGCTGCCGGTGCAGCAGCGCCTGTCAGTGGTGAAGAACGCATCGAGCCCTATTACTTGTTGATGCGTCTGCCTAACGAACAAGACGAACAGTTCCTGATGTTCCAACCGTTTGTGCCGTTCTCGCAGCGCGACGAACGTAAAGAGTTGTCGGCGTTCTTGACGGCAAAGAGTGATCCGGCTGATTACGGCAAGCTGCAGGCGTATGTCATGCCGCGCGGTCAGCAAGTCGATGGCCCTGCGTTGGTCGAAGCGAAGATCCAGCAGAACCCCGACATCTCGTCTTACATAACGCTGCTGTCACGCGCTGGTTCGACAGTCGGCTTGGGCAACATGCTCATCATCCCCGTGAACAACAGCCTTTTGTATGTGCGTCCGCTGTATGTGCAGGCCCAGTCGACAAACGTGCCTGAGTTCAAGAAGGCAATCGTCGTGCAGGGTCAGAAGATTGCAATGGGCGACACGTTGCAACAAGCGTTGTCGACTTTGTTTGGCAGCGCACCTCCGACGCTTGAAGAGGCACCCAACCCCGGCCAAAACCCAACGACGCCGAGCGAGCCGGGCACTACGCCGACTACGTCGACGCCCACACCAGGTCAGGGTCAGTCAGTTCAGCAGTTGCTCGACCAAGCGAACGAAGCATTCGCAGCTGCTGACACGGCATTGCGCAACGGCGACCTCGCCGGTTACCAAGCAAACGTGCAGAAGGGTGCCGACCTAGTGAAGCAAGCGCGCGGTCAGAGCTAACGCTTAGGGGTTAAGCCGACGCTGACCAGCCCGAGCGCTGACCGTCAGCGTCGGTGTCTGATGCAGGCTTGTCGAGCTCGATCGTCGTGTTGCCGCCTGGCGTGAGATCGATGTCGACGGGCATGTGCACGGCTGTCTCTTCGTCAAGCGCGTTGCGAGCAAGACGCGACTCGCGACGTGCCTCGTCATTCGCCATACCAATCTCACCGCGCAGTTCAACGGTCGCACGCGCAAGCTCGGCAGCGAGCTTGGCTGAGTGCAAACGCACCTCGAGCACATCACTGTGTGACGGCGCATTGATTACCGCGTCGGCAAGCTCATCGAGTCTGTGCTCAATTGCGTCGAGCCGTTCGATGCAACTCTGCACCTTGGTGGTGAGAGTGATGAGTGCGCGCTCGACGTGCGGCGGCAACTTGGCTGCGGCAGTCGGTGCGGCAATGGTGGCCTGATTCGGCTGACCCGATTGCTGCTGCTGCTGGCGCGGCGGGGTCGAATCAGTTGGGGAAGATGAAGAGGGGGGAGTTGCCGAGCTAGACGCCTCTGAACTCCGTCGACGAAAGACGCTCATTGCGGCAAACGCTAGTAACCACCGGTCGTCATTGGGTGGATCGGCCTGGACGGGGTCTTCAGAAGCCGTGTTATCCTGGCTTCACCGATGCGGGGTGGAGCAGTCTGGTAGCTCGTCGGGCTCATAACCCGAAGGTCGCAAGTTCAAATCTTGCCCCCGCCACCAACGAATAAGCAGGTAAAAGGCCGATCCGAGAGGGTCGGCCTTTGCTGTAATTGGGGTTGGTTTTCTATCTTTTTCCGTCCGGAGTCATGTCGTTCACCTGCCGGAGCCACTCTGTCGTCCGGGTGGCGGGACTTGCCACCGTCCGGAGTCGTGTCGGTTTCGCTTATGGCCCGAGTGACAGCGGTAGCGACCACAACCGAGAGGATGAACAAACCGATCGCCATCTGTGATAGCGCGACAAGGGCGAGCTGCCTGCGAGGTTGATGCGATCGTTCCCGTTCCTGCGGGCGTGAAGGTGTCGACTGTGAAGTAAGCGGCATCCACCTTGGTTACTAGGCCGTCAGATGCTCTACCGCAATTGCTGGCCATCAACCAATAGACCGAACCATATGCACCGAGGATTTGCGAGACAGCGCAGATGCTGATGGCAAGGATGTGACAACAAATTACGCCTCGTCGTACGTTCCTGGGTAGTGGCGACTGCTTGGTAGAAATCCTGCAGAATTGGGCTCAATCAGAGACCAGTCCTTATCTTCTGCCCATTGTGCAAAACTCGCGTTGAACGTCGCGAGTGATGCTTTAAGGCTGCTCGGCTCGAACAAGCCGTGCTTGATCAATGGATGATCATCTTCTAGGCGGGTCAGCTCTTCTTGTAGAAGCACATTTGCAAAAGCCTGATCTTCCGTTGGGCCGATGCCGGCTACACGAACATACGGTTCCCATCGCATGCGGCCGCCCCCATTAAACATCTCGTGGATGATTTGGAATCGTTCCCAAGCGTCCTGGAATCGCCCAGCGCCGATGTAGACGTTTTCGACGAGCACCCGGTGCAGATAGTCGTACAAGAATTTTGATGGGTGCTGAACGTGTAGGTATTTCGGCGTCATTTCTTCCAGTACGGGCAACCGTTTGGACGCTGTTTGATTCTCGCAAGTGGGTTCCACAAAGAGGCGAGTGACCAGATCGTGACGCTCGCTCGCAACTGCTGCTACGCCGGCTGTGTAGGAAATTAGCAATGCAGGCGTTCGTGTCAGATTAATGAGGTCTGACGATCCACCAACGTGGCGTCGGTGGGCGAACCGGGAAATTGAATCAAACCACCACCCATCGGTGCTCTCGTTGCCCCAAAAAGCAGCGGTTCCAATGAGCGAAAGCGCCGGCTCCATTTCTGAAAGCAATGTCGAAAGCCGAAGTGAATGCTCGTCCGATCGGCTTTCGTTGAAGTTGTTCGTCGTGACTACCTCTGACTTGGCGACGCGATCCAACTCCCGAAGCAATTGATCATGCAGAGATATGGCAGCGCCACTGCCACTCAGTTGACGCTTTGCAGATGTCACCATGGCATTGATCTCAGGGCTGAGTAGTTGAGTGTCTGCAAGCAACGATTCAACGCCATCTGTAAGCTTTCCAAAGAACTCGTCCGCCGTTTGTTGGGCGTAAGTTGCGGAACGTGCTGCGATCAATCGCGCAGCGTGTTCCTTCGGATCGACAGGGTCCACCCAGTACGTCGCAAATCGTCTATTGCTTGAGCGTTCCAAGCCGTTGCGTAGTGCATGGTCGAATTCTGCAGACCAGCCTGCGGCAATAATTCCGTACTCGTCGAATACCTGATGCAAGAGGTCGTCGACCGATGCGTCATACGAGCCGAGTTCATCCTGAGTATTCAGAACGCCCGGTGTGAGATAGTCACCGTGTAAATGCACAATCACGCATTTTTGAGAGTGCAAGGGCGCCATTCCTCGAACTCCGTCGGGAGATGATACGACCACCGGTTCAATTCCGATTTGGCGAAGCGCACGTTCCTGCAAGAGATCAAAGTTTGTCGTCAAGATCACGCGAATCAAACCAAGTGACACGAGTCGCGCGATCGCAACGTGAGCTTGTGTCGGCTCCTTCAATCCTTGGTTGCGCTCCTCATCGGTCGCCTCAAAAAATGGGGTGAGCAGAGCGCGCCGCTCTTCCTGCGACGAAGTGATTTGGCTAAGAACCGAGTCGTAGGTGGCCTTGCTCCCGTGCCGTTTCGACCACCACGTCTCCGGATCGTTGGGTCGAGGTTCGCCGAGGGCAACAGCGGTATCGCCGATCAGAATTTCGAGTACCTGCCATGCGGCGGGTACTCCGGCCGGCTTGGAAATGCCAGCCCCCAAGAGCAAAGCCATGCTGCCGGGCGCAGACTTCAGCGCGAGTGCAGCGTTCAGGTATGTGGGTACGGGTCGAAACATTGAACTCCTTTGGCCTATACCCGAGCGTATCGAGGGGGGACGACAATTAGGGCTAGCGAGCGCACTATGGCTTGGCGTCGCATCGAGACCAAGCAGCGCACGCGCCGAAGGCCATCTTGTTGGGCGGTAGTAGCAACCGCGCGTGCGCGGGTTGCCGAGAGATTCGCGTCAAACATTTGTCATCGTATGACGCGAAACAGGGTGGAATCGGAGCAGATCGGACGCCACGGAGCGAAGGCCAAAGTGCCGTTGAAAGCTCTTTCCTCATCGACAACATCTACGAAACAGCCGCATCAACTTCATAGGCCCGAAGGTCGCAAGTCAAATCTTGCCCCGCCAGCATCGAAGCCTGCAGTTTCGGGCAAGCACACTGCGGCGCCGGGAGTCGGGGCCTGACAGACAGCCCGCGAGTTGCGCCGTTGCTAGTGGTGCGTCAGCCAGTTTGTGATGCGTCGCTTGTCGGCGTCGCGTCCGTCGAGCAGGGCGACGCGTTCGAGAAGCTTCGACTTGTCGACGAGTCCAGTTTTCAGTAGCGCAGTCGCGAACTCGTAGTCCTTCTCACGATTGGCGACGAGTTTTGAGATCACGAGGTCGTGCGGTTCGAGACACAAGCCGCGACCGGGTTCGGTGCTGCTGCTTTCCAGCACGACCACGCGCTCACGCCAGCCGACCGGCAACACGGCCGTCGTGATTGACACGCCTTGCGCATAGATGCCGTGCAGCTCATGAAATGAGGAGAGCTCACCGATCGCGCCGTCGACTTGGTCTGACATTTCATCGCCCGGGTCGTTGAGGAAAGTCACGTCAGCTTCAATTGAGAACGTTGTCTCGGGTGGGAGTTCGTCCTCGGTATACGTCGCAAGGATGGCTTGACTGCCGAATACGACGACATCGTGTTCTTCCACAATTGTCGACGCAGCGCGCAACAAGTGCTCAAGCTGATCGCGTCTCATGCAGCTCGTCGATATGAGGCGCGGAATGAGTCGAGCACTTGTTTACGTTCTTTTTCGGTGAGCACTCCTGCGAAAGGTGAGTTCTGACGCAATTCGATGGAGTGCGGGGCAGTGCTTGTCAGCATGTTGAGCAGATCGAGAAACGAACCGTTCAACAGACGGTCCCATTCTTTGAACTGACGCACGACTGAACCGGTCGGGTGCGTGTCACGCAGTTTCGACAAGTTGCGCCGACCGATATGCAACACGCGATCGGGATTGGTAACCAACTTGCCGGCGACGGCTTGATGTAGCCACAGGTTGCGGAGTTGATCCCGCAGCAGTACGCGTTCGTGCTGAGACTGCAGGGCCTCGAAATCGGCGCGATGCACGCGCCGGTGAGACCCGACATGCACGTAGGGGAGCAGGCCACGGTCACAAAGATTGCGGACGTGCTGGGTCGTCACGCCGAGCAGCCTGGCTATCTCGCCAGTCGTAAGGAGTTCTGTCTCGACCGTCGTGGTCATGGAAGTACTATCGGCCACAAAGTCAATAAAGTCAACAGCCAAATTTGGGCTTTTCCGCTACACCGACCCTTGCCGGCTGAATTGTTGAGTCGTCCTGCCATCATCAACGTGCACGAAGAACTCGCGATCTTCCGTTGCGTGTTGGAGCTGTCACACCCAGTCTCTACGATCTGCCACAACGCGTAGAGGACGGTGATGGCATGAGTCGGATGAGGGTGCCTGCAGACAGAACTCGTGATCTGGGAGCGGCGAAGCTTCTCGAGGCGGAAGTCGCTGAAGCGCTACGTGTACATCCTCGTATTGATGAGTCGGTTCGCATTTCTACAAAGGCAAGCTAATTCTCGATCTTCGGGCGGCGACATATTTCACGAAAGATCTGCCTGAGGCGATTGATCGCTTACTCGACACCATCGACTTGAGTCGACATTGGGCTCGACTCACTGAGAAAGATCGCGAAGACTTCGCAACTTTGGGTTGCTATCCGACCAAACTTGCTGAAGTCTTGAAACTGACGAAGGCTGATGTCGCCAGATGTCCAGACGTATCTCGCGTTTCGATGGAAACGCCGGTAGATGTTCTTTCAAGTCTCTTGGTAGTAAGTGGTGCACCTGCTGCGGGCGATCACGCTTTGCGTGACTAACGACAGATCAGTGGCGGCGCGATGCGTCTTTCTCGGTCTGCGGTGGCGTGTAGGTATGCCGACACATGCGAGCAGCGAAAGCTTCGACCTGCGATACGCAGCTCTTGATTGCTATGCCGTCTGAGCGCTAACCGCCACGTGTGGCGTGGTCGTAGAGTGCGATTCATGGAACTCGTCATGGTCACTATTGATTGTCAGAATCCATCGTCTCTTGCGGATTGGTATGTCGATGCGCTCGGTGGAGAAGTAGTTCGCGATGTTGAGGGAATGTTCGTGATGGCTGATGTTGCGGGCACGCGCCTTGGCTTTCAGAAAGTTGAAGAGCCCACGGCGGGAAAGAACCGCGTGCACCTCGACTTTCACACCGAGTCAGATCTCAAAGACACCGTCGATGCGATCGTTGCGAAAGGTGCTCAGCAAAAGGGCGAATTCGAAATGCCAGGACTCAAATGGATCACGCTTGAAGATCCAGAGGGCAACGTTCTCGACATCGGTTACACCGGCTGACACGTTCTAACGCCTGCGCACGAGAGGCGCATAATCGTGCGCATGGTTTTAGAACAAGCTGTGCTCGATGTGATCGCCGGACGCGAAGCCGAGTTCGAGTCTGCCTTCGCTGAGGCGAAATCGTTGATCTCGTCGATGACTGGTTTTCGCACGTTGCGTCTCGAACGTTGTGTCGAAACACGCAATCGATACCTTTTGCTCGTCGAGTGGGATCGCCTTGAAGATCACACCGAAGGCTTTCGCAAGTCTTCTGAGTACGAGCAATGGCGCGCCCTACTGCACCACTTCTATGACCCGTTTCCTGTTGTCGAGCACTACGAAACCGTGAGCACCGTCTACTGATCAGATCAATGGAACGTTGGTGCCGTCGTCATACTTGTTGTTGGTGGCGACGTTGCCACTACCGCTCAGCCACGTGTTGATCGCGCCGAATACGCCACACTTGCCGGTCGGGCCTTTGGCGAACACGTTGTTAGTGATCACAACGTTCGACGGGTTCGGGTATGGCTTGCCGGGGTAGTAGCCAGGGTTCAGGCAGTAACCGGGTTGTGTGTCAGTAATCTGCGACGCAACCGTTGACGCAAAGAACGTGCGGTTGATCGTGATGTTGCGGATCGGTGCAAAGTCTCCGTAGAAGCCAATGTCGGCTGAGCAGCCGGCCGGGCCTGGTACTGCACTTGCGGTCTTACCGGCGAAGTCTCCACAGCTTGCGTATGCATGGTCGATGATGAAGTAGCCGTTCGCAGCTTCCATGCCATTGCCGCCGAAAGCGTTGTAGTGATACTCGCGATCGAGGATCATCCCGTGTACCCACGAGTCATACGAAGCGCAGTAGTCGGCGCATTTAATGGTGCCTTGTCCGCCGTGGCTGTTAACGCGCCAGGTGAAGGTGTTGTAGAAGCCGATGCTTGCCCACCACGATGTCTCGACAGCAACCTCGGTGTCGCTGATCACGACAGGGCCTTGGTTTGTGTTGTCGGTGTGAATAGTCCCTTCTACCAATGAGTTCTTGATAGTCACGCATGGAGTATTGGGGCTGTGCGTTCCGTTGCCCGCTGTAACCAACAAGTCAAACGGAACCCGTTTCGAATCAATCACGACACCACAAGTCTTGATCTCTTGTGGCCCCGTGTAAGTAGTCAGCGTTACTGGTGTGCGCGTGTCACCCTGCAACCCGTGGGGGTAACCGGTGTTGTGAGGGCCGGGCCAGCAGCCGCCCATGCCGTCAGGCCCACCTGGCGTATTCTTCGCGCCAACACATGAACCATTCTGCACAGCCGTCGTTGTTGTGGTCGGTGCAGTTGTCGACGTTGTTGTCGGGCGCGTTGTTGGAGGGGTTGTTGATGTGGGTGCGCCAGTAGTCGGCACGGTTGTTGTTGACGTTGGTGCGATTGTTGTTGTCGGCTGCGATGTTGTTGACGTCGTTGGCTTAGCTGTCGTAGTCGTTGTCTTACCTTGGTTGGCGACTTTGAACTGCGCGCGCAAAGTGCGTGTGCGGTTGTCGGTCAAAGTTGCGACAGCGGTAACGGTGTGTGCTCCGTCATTCAACTTCGTCGTGTCGAATGGGTAAGCAGTTCCATCGGCAGCGGTGCGTGCGAGATCAAAAGGTGTGAACGCTTCAACCGATACCGGCGATGAAAGTGATGGATCGTCGACGTAGAACTTCACGCCCGTCACGTTGGCTCGCTTCACGAACACATAGGCGTTGCCTTTGAGGGTGACGCCAGCAAGACCGACAGGGTTTGAGCGGTCGGCGTTTGTCGAAACAACGAGGCCTCTCGCAGGCGACGATGCGGCCGATGCCACACCGGCAATCGAAAGGACGATCGCAACGGCCAGCCCAGCGGCGGCGATTTTTCTCGGGCGGACCTCGAGCTTCGGCCTGCGTACGTACATGAACCCTCCTCGTTGCGAGTGAGCATCATGATACTGAAGTAATGGAAAGCCACAACCCGGCCGATTAACCCATTTCAGACATGAGGCGCAAGAGACTGGCGGCGGAGGCAAAACGCCTGCTCAGGGCACCCGTCAGCGGCCCAAATCGTTGCGATTAGCTGATGGTGATCTCGTCACCACCCACTGGCGCTCGGCGTTGGCCCCATCAGCGTCGTCGAGATCGTCGCCTATCGGCTCAGCGCCCAGCGATCGGGCGATGCGGTTCGACGCTTCATTGTCGGGTCGGATGTCGAGCACGATCCGGTCGACGTGCATGTCTTCAAAAGCGATCTCAGTAAGTGCCTTGGCGACGGGGCCCATCACGCCGCGCGCGGCATCTGACTCGGTGCGCCAGTAGCCAAGCTGATGATCGCCGCGTGAGTGTGGACCGACATTGATGATGCCCAGAAACTCTTGGCTCACTTTCTCGAACACGAGCCAATTGAACGACGCTCGACGTTCCCACCAAAGGCTTGCGACATATTCGTCGGTGATTGCTTTCGCGACATTCGCCCACGGAACTTCCGGCGGCCGTCTGCCGTTGTGGTCGTGCCAACCCAGCCACTTCGACAACAACGTTTCAGAGTTTGCGAGGCCGGCCTCGATAGTCGGTGCGTCATCTGGAAACTGCCAGCGCCGACAAACGATCTCACGACCCGACGCAAGACGAACCTCGAAATGCTCTCGAGGCAGAGGGCCATCATGGCGGGCGGTTGACTGACCGAAGTTCAACTGAGTCATGAGCGAGTATTGCCGCGCCCCGCATCTTGCACCACCTGCGCGTGGATTGCGCGGGTTAGTTCATGGACGGCGCGTGTGATCTCAGTGTTGGTCTTGAGCTCTTGCTCTTGTTCGACGAAGTCGTGATTTGCTTTCGCTTGCTGGAATGCGGCTTGCCGATTCTGGCCAATCATCACGAACGTCGAGAGAAAGATGGCTTCAAGTGACACCACAAGCGTGAGTTTGGGCCACGGATCTTTCTCGACGAGCAGCATCCACGATGCAAATCCAATAGCGTGGATGTAGACGAAGGTCATCGAGCCGGCGAACGCAGTGATTGCATCAGCAATTCTCATTTGCACATTGGCGGCGCGCTTAGCCTCCATTGCGAGCACGGCGGGGTGCAGGGTCTTGTGGCCTTCGCTCATCGTTGTCCTTCTTTCGAGATGTTATTTACAGCAGCGGAGTATTGACTACGTGGTTGTTGGTGATCCTGGAAAGCGATCGAGCTTGCGCAACGCTGGGAACTTTGTTGCCCAAATGCCGGCAACGGCAAGTGTGCCGAAACCACCGAGAACAACCGCGCCGCTGGCACCTAGTGCTTGTCCGGCAACACCAGATTCGAATGCGCCAAGTTCGTTAGAAGCGCCAATGAACACGTTCTCGATCGCAAGCACGCGCCCTCGTTTGTCGCGCGGAGTTACCAACGGCACCAGCGTGCTGCGAATGAACACGCTGATTGCGTCGGCAGCTGACAAGATCAGCACGCAGATGAACGCGACAACGATGTTGTTAGCGAGCCCAAGAGCAATGGTTCCGCATCCGAAAACGGTGACGGCAACAAAAAGCAGCCGTCCGACATTCTGTTTGATCGGACGAACCACCAATATCAGTGCCATCAGCCCAGCCCCAATGCCGCTCGCCGCGCGCAACCACCCGAGGCCGGCCGCGCCCACGTGCAGCTGATCTTCAGCGATGGCTGGCAGCAAAGCGATGGCTCCACCGAACAGAACGGCAAAAAGGTCAAGCGAAATAGCGCCCAGAAGCATCGGCGAGTGGCGAACGAAACGGAAGCCCTCGAGTGCTTCATGCAGGCGCCCGCCATCGTTTGATGGAGTCGAGTCTTCGTCGACTAACTCGGTTGCGTCGAACTGGGTTTCGTCTTCGACGACGCTCACATGTGCCAACGGTTTTGCAACGGTGCAGACGGCGAGGGCGCCAATCGCCATCAAGCCTGATGCAAGAGCGAAGGGAGCAGCTGGGTTGTGGGTGTATGAGTATCCAGCCATGACTGGGCCGACAACTGTCGCTCCTTGCCACACCGCTGAATAGCGCGCGCTTACCCAAGGCACGCGCGCGGCGGGCACGATGTCGGCGCGTAGCGAACGTTCAGAGGGGGCGACAAATGCGCGCGCAGCACCGAAGAGCAGCACCAAGCCAAAGATGGGCGCAACCTCTTTGGATGGAGAAGTTGTGTAAGAGCACATCGCAAGAAGCACAAGGGCTTCGCCGCCAAGCGCAATGGCAGCGACGCGGCGACGGTCGAACCGATCAGCAATTGAGCCAGTGAGCAGAACGAGAATGAACGCTGGCGCAAACTCGAGAAGACCAACGAGACCGAGATCGAACTCTCGGTGGGTCAAGTCGTAGATCAAGATGCCGAGGGCTGTGACTGTTGCCGTGCTGCCGACCGTCGCTGCGAACGTACTCACGAGAAGGGCGGCTACCGACCGCTTCTCGCGACTCGTCAGGGGTAGGTAGACAGGCTTTGGCACTCGTCAAAGCTAACTCCGCAGCGCTATGTCGAAGGCCACATCACCCGTAAATGTGCCGCGTGACCTGCTCTTCCTCTCGGGTGGTTGCTCTTGGTGGCAATTTTCCGAGCGAGAAATTGCAAACTTTGCAAGGCTGCCCGCATGAACCTCCGTCGAATCAAGGCTTTTGCTGTCGCAGTTGTTCTGGTTGCATCGTTTCAACAAGCGGTGAGCATGGCGCCAGCGAGCGCAGTGGGCGTGACCGATGACGCGCCGTCGCAACTGCACTGCGATGGTGGCGGCGGGTCGTCGCTTACGTACACCTGGTCGGGCCTTGGCATTGCACGTCCAGTAATTGCATCGATGAAGGTCGACGGTCAAACAATTCCTGACCCGGCGAACCCTGACGATGGGAAGCTCGGCGCAATCGTGTGTCCGAACGTTCCGTTGGCGCGCAAGACGGGCCTCACAGTTATCAAGCGCACGGGTTCGTCGTTGCACTCGAATTTGGCCGGAGCCCTATTGCCAAACGGAAGTCCACTTACCGCAACATCTGACATCGAGATCACTTTGACGAATCTCGGTGGCAACGCCCAGTACTACTCGTTTTCGTTGGTGCACGGCATCGTCCAGCAATGGACCACCGCAAACCTTGGTACGACGAGCGCGTCATTGTCAGTGAAGCTCAAGCCGGCGACGATCAACTTGTTGTCGAGCCCGGGGTTCTGCAGTGCAACTCCGCCGAACTGCACGGCAAATCAGTCTGATCTCGACATCACGGGCGCGTCACTTGACATGGACTTCGATCAAGCAGGTTCGTTCTCTGCTTTCACTGGCGCGTACTTTGGCCTCGACAGTGCAATCAGCGGCTTTGTTCAACCGACTCAAGATTCGACAACGGGTGAAAAGTCAATCAAGGCAACGCTTGGTGCTCCGCACTTGCTTGACGACGGTTCGCCGAATGTCGGCAGCATGCAAGCGTTCTTGCCGACAAGTGTGTTGGCCGACCTGTTTGCGTTGACTCCCACACAAGCAGCAAATGATGGGCTCGAAGTGAGTCGTACTGAAGGCTCATCGATTAGCGACGCTGCGCCAGTGATTTCTGCGGTGGCTGGCGGTGTTGTCGTTGCTGTCGACGACATCACTTTCTCGTCTCCCATCTATTCGATCGAGAAGGCATCGGGCTCATCGGGTTCGCAAACGTCTTCGGCTGACGGTGCATATCGCTTGTTTGGCTCTGACGGAGGTGTGTTCAACTACGGCTACTACAAGGCGCACGGTTCCGCGACATCGGTGAAGTTGGCCAAGCCAATCGTCGGTGGTCACACTGCTTACGCAAACGACGGCTACTACCTGGTATCTGCCGATGGCGGTGTGTTCAGCTACGGCGACGCGCCATTCCATGGGTCAGCCGGCGCAATCAAACTCGCAAAGCCGATCGTAGGTATGGATGGCAATGGTGACGACAGCGGTTACCGCCTAGTTGCATCCGACGGCGGTGTGTTTGCATACGGAGAAACGACATTCAAAGGTTCCGCGGCATCGCTGAAACTCAAGAGCCCAGTTGTCGGTATTGCAACTGCTTACGACGGCGACGGTTACTACCTCGTAGCTGCTGATGGTGGCGTCTTTGCCTACGGCGATGCGAAGTTCTACGGATCAGCCGGTGCGCTCAAACTGCGCAGCCCGATCGTTGGCATGAAGATGTCGCCGACTGGTCACGGCTATTACCTCGTAGCCGCCGACGGCGGAGTGTTTGCCTACGGTGACGCACAGTTCTACGGGTCAGCCGCCTCAGTGAAGTTGGCGCAGCCAATCGTCGGAATCACGCAGTCTTACGGCGGCGAGGGGTACGTCCTTGTGGCTGCTGACGGTGGCGTATTTGCTTATGGCGATGCGCGGTTCATCGGTAGCCCCAGCAACCTGAAGCTTGGCGGCCGAGTCGTCGGAA
>JBGAQY010000102.1:0-2374 GCA_044220495.1 Acidimicrobiales bacterium | reverse complement strand
AGTGCAAAAGTCTGACGGCAAGTTTCTCGATGCCGACAAACTGCCGAAGACGGTGGTGGCGTTCCTTGCGAAGAACGAAGGTTATTACCCAGACGAGGCAGGCACAGTGGTGCTCGACCCGGTCGGCTTCGCAGTGGTGGAACGTAACGGTCGGTTGCATTTCGACGAGAACCCGTTCTCTGGAGGAAATCAGCAGCCGACGTTGAACGAGCTCCGAGCTCTGGTGGCTTCTAAGTAGTCGTCGTCATCATTTTCCAGGTTCCGCCTCCGATGGATCGTTGCCAATTTCTACAACCGAGACCTCGCTCGCTGGCCGTGTAGCCACGAGCGAAAGGTCCAATGGGGTGTCGCGCCATTGGCTTATTGCTGGGCCTGGTGTCGGGTTCGCGAGACTCGGCGTATAGACGCCGACCCAAATATGCCTTGTTGGCGACGCAACAACCTCAGTGATGGGCGACGTTGAGAAGTCGCCGGTGGCCTGGTAGACGTAGATGAGGTCGCCCGGAGAGTCGGTCTGAACTTGTTCGCCAACGAGTTGTGTTGCCAGCTCTGTGGAGTAGAGCAGCACGAGACGAAGATGCGGATCCGCGTCTCCATGGTTTAAGCAGAACTGTTTTACGGAGTTTGTGAACCAGGAGTAATCAAGCATCGCTGATGAGTCGCCGCCAGCCGCCAAGTTTTCATGACTCCTAAGCGATTCACGCAGCGGTATTGCCGCAGCTACAAGGAGGAGTACGACAGCGGCCAGTCCGGCGACAATAAGGCGCGAACTGGTTCGCCCAGTCGCCCGAAGTTGTGCGATCGGCGCAGGCGCGACCAACTGACTCTCACGCAACCTTCGTCCGGCTTGTTCGAGGTCACTCATCGTTCGTCCTTTAACTGTTGGTCAAGATTTTTCCGTGCAGAACTCAGTGTTGCGGCGACAGTCCCGCGAGAAATGCCCATCACCTCGGCAACTTGCTGTTCGGGGAGGTCGCCCACGTAGCGCAACGCAACGGCGAGGCGCTGTCGCTCTGGCAGTCTTCTGACAAGTTCCCAAAGGCCGCGATCGGGAATTTCGTCGGTTGCGACGACAGTTTGCCTCCTGAGCAGCCGTTGCTCGATCGACATACGACGCAGCTGTCGACGGAGACCGTTCACGGCGGTCGCGTGCACCCAACCGCCGGGAGACTCCATCTCCTCAAGACGCCTCCAGTGCTTCCATGCTTTTGCAAACGCTTCGTCGGCAATGTCTTCTGCCATCTGCTGATTGCCGGTGAGGGCAAGTAGTACTCCGGCGACCGCGGGATGTTCGTGTCGATACCAGTCTGAGAAGTCCATTACCCGATCCATTGCCGATGAACTTACAAGTCACCAGGGCGGCGGAATGTTTAGAGCAACCTGCTCGAACTTGTCTTGACGAATGCTGTACGTCTGTATAGTACAGATGTACAGCTTTCGAAGGAGTGCAGCGATGTCGAATGTTCAGCATGTTGTGGTCGGCGCATTGATGGTTTTGGCTGGTGTCTTGCTTGCGCTGACGACCGGCGAGGTTGATACCCCAGTGGTCACGCTCTCGAAAGTCGGCGTAGTGCTTGCCGTGCTGGGAGTGATCGAAGTGGGCGTTGGGCTCGTGGCGATCGCTCGCGGCAACTCGCCGTCGTCGACCGACGTCGATGGGTGACGTGCGTCGTGAGCAAGTGCTCGATGCTGTTGTGGAGGTGGTTGCTGACGGTGGGTTAGCAGCAGCAACTATTCGCTCGGTTGCCGCCGAAGCCGACGTTTCGCTGGCGCTCGTGCAGTACTACTTCCGCACGAAAGACCAGTTGATCGAAGCGGCGTTTCTGCACGTAATGGGCCGGGTGAAAGCCCGCACACTTACAGTTGACCTCGACGGCAGCTCGCTTTCGAGGTTGCGCGCGTTCATCGACGAATGGCTTCCGCTCGACGCTAAGCGAGTTGGTCACGCACGTGTGTGGTTGGCGTTCTCTGCGGCGGCGATGAACAACGAATCGCTGAGGTCAATCAACGCCGGCGTAGACAAAGACATTCGAGCGCAGTTCGCCCGCCTGTTGCGAGCGGCCCAGAGTGAGGGCGAACTTGCTGTCGAAATCGACACCAACCTGCACGCATCGATGTTGCTCGCTTTCGTCGACGGCTTGGTAACTCATGCCCTGCTAGCAGGCAAAAGGCGCTCGGCCGACCTTGCCTCAGAGAGTCTCGACGAATACTTCGAATCGGTGTTTGGCGCTTAATTAGCCGTTGGCTAGTTCGAGCATTGCCTTCGCCGTGCGGGGGCCGACGATGCCGTCGACGGGCCCAGCTTTTGGATACACAACGCGCTGAAACTCACGCACTTGGGCCTTGGTTTTAGGACCGTAAATGCCGTCAACCG
>JBGAQY010000101.1:0-2448 GCA_044220495.1 Acidimicrobiales bacterium | reverse complement strand
CACGACCAACAGGTCGGGAGAAAACTGCAGGCGGTATGTGGTCGGGATCGACGCTTCCAACCGCTCCTGCTCTTTGATGATGTAGTCGCCCGGCGTGGTGGTGTCGTCCTCGGGAATGATCTTGACTTCAGGGCGATCGGGCTCTTCCAGTTGTGTCGACAATTCGTACGCCACACCACCCCACTGCGCCTGAGGCGAACTCTCCAGGCGGGGCCGGCCATAGCGAGCCTCGACCACGTCGAACCGATTCAAGACGATGCCGTCGATGCGAAGCTGCAACGAACCGGTAGCTGGATCGAGCACCAGATACAACTCGTCCTTTTTGGCGAGTTCGAGTTCTTCAGCAAGAAATGCTTTGCGCTGCGCCTCTGTGGCCGCCCACGACATTGTTGTAGCAACGGCGACGAGCGCTGCGGCCGCGATTGTGCCGAGGCGGCGGGTTTGCATTAGAACAGGTAAACCGGCGTGCCGACCTGGACTGCATTGAATACCTTCTCCAGATCGTCGTCACCGAGCCGGATACAACCGTGAGTCACACTCTTTCCCAACATGCGCTTGTAGAGCGTGCCGTGAATCATGTAGCCGTTACCGATATCCATCTTGTAGTCGCCCAAGGCCGCCTTGTCGTAGCGCTCGCTGGCAGGAGCGTCTTCTTTCTTTTTGCCTTCTTCGACAAACGCCCAATCGGGCTTGACCCACACGGGGTTCTTCACTTTGGTTTGGATTCGGCGCAAACCGAGCGGCGTTTCGAATACCCACTTTCGTCCGCTGCCAGGATCGGTGAGCACGCCGCCCGTACCGGTTATGTCGCTTGCAGCAACGTCATCTCCATTGCGCAGCAACAGGAGATTGTTGACGGTGTCGACCACCACGTAGACACCCTTGGGTGCCACCGCAGTCAACTTCTTTTCGAGCTGGGCCACTGTTTGCTTGGGACTGAGTCGAAGCTGAGAGGGCGGCAGAACCGTGGCCAGCGACTGGTACTTGTAACCACCCATAAACGAAGCGAGCCATGCCAAGGCGATTGGGATAGCAGCGCCAATCGCCAGTCCGCTGACAATCGTCTTCCAGCGTGACTGCTTGCGAGTGATGGTATTCGCGACGCCTTTTGGAAGGCCAGATGCCACCGAGGCGGGAATGGCGGGGACGTTGGGCCCGTCGCTCATCGCGTACCTCCCGTGCGCATGCTGCGCTCGGCCAAATCGCCAGGCAACCGGGCCGATCCTACGATGGTGACCGGTGTTCCAACCGGCACCTGCGAGAACAACCGATCGACGTCCTGGTTTCGCAGCGCGACGCAGCCATCAGTCCAGTTTTTCTGTTTGCCACCATTGCCGTGAATCTCGATCAAGCCGCCGATGCTGTAACGGCCTGGGATGCGGCCGGCTCGCCTTGCTTGCTGATACTTCTGCCAATCCTCGGCGTTGGGGTAGTTGATGACCAGCGCCCGGTACCAGCGCGTGTTGCCGTGGTCGCGCTTCTCCTTGACGAAGTAGCGCCCCTCGGGAGTGGCTCCATCGCCAGCGTGCAGCTTGTCAGCAAGGCCGTTGCGCCCGAACTCGGCATTGAACTCGCTCACAATTCTGCCGCTACGCAACAACACCAACCGGCGGCCCAACTTCTCGACCACAATGGCGGAGCCGCCACCGCGCGTCGATGCGATTGTGTCTTCCACCCAGCGCTGCCACTGACGCCTCAAGCCTGGATCGGAAAGTCGCTTGTAGCGATTGCCCAGCATCTGCTCGGTAAAGCTCAACTCCGATTCGGCGCGATCGAGTGCGGCACTGAACAGCTTGACATCCGACTTCTTCTGCGCGCGACGGGCGTCGATCATTGCCAATTCGGCCTTGCTGAACGAACTGCGCAACCTCCTGTCGCGTGAAAAAAACTGCACCTCGCCGCCCAACTGCTCCAGCAACTTCTCCAGCTCGGTGCGCCGCAGCTGGGCCGTCGCGAGCGCCTCGACTCGTTGTGTCTTGGAGATCTGAAGCGCGTTTGTCGCTGCGGCCTCGGTTTCTTGAATCACACTCAACAACAGCTTCGACTCTGTGAATCTCAACAGCTTGGATCGCTCGATCGCGTAGAACCGCTCCATTTGATATCCAAGCGATTCGGCTTGGGTCAACTCATCCAGGCCAAAGTCCTTGACGTCGCGTCGGGCCTCGGCCAACGCAGCTCGAGCCTTGAGGACAGCTTGTGTCGGGAGCGGCGGGTAGGGATAGAGCGCAAAAAAGCCCGCCACGAGGAGGACCGGGACCACCACACCCATGAACACCCGACCCCGTTGCGAACGTCGTTTTCGTACGGGACCGTTCGGACGATTCCAAAATCCCATGTGATCCATTTCTCGGCGGAACGGTTGGTTCCGGGTTGTCCGTGAAGCAGGTCCGCTGACCTTACTCCATGGCATCAACTTGTCATCACAAAAACGCGGCCGCAACTCGTCGT
>JBGAQY010000004.1:0-125509 GCA_044220495.1 Acidimicrobiales bacterium | reverse complement strand
GCATCCATCGTTTCTTGAAAACGTTTGGTCTCGCGATCGCCGAGCTCTTTCCACCCAATGTCTAACGAACGCGCCCGTTCAAAAAGCGGCTCGTCGATGTCAGTGACATTGCGCACGCATTGCGTGTCGTGGCCAAGGTCACGCAGTCGACGCTGCAGAACGTCGTAAACCAAGTAGGTCGTGACATGACCCAAATGCGCTGCGTCGTAAGGAGTTATGCCGCACGTGTAGATTTTTACGGGAGAGTCGAAGCTGGGTTCGAACGGAACTACACAGCGCCGTCGAGTGTCGTAAAGGCGCATCATCGACGGGCTAGATCGCGCACTAACGCGTCACCCAAATCGCGCGTTGCGCGGCGGTTTAGTTCAGCGCCAGCAGCAGCCCCGATAAACAGCGGAGCCAGACTCGACACGTTGCGCGCAGCGCGTGCCATCAACTTCCGTCGAACCAATTGCACAATCTGCGAACGAGTGCCTCGACTCAGAGCGCGCGAAACTCCATCGCGTTTAGCCAGATCTTCCATGCTCACCCCGCGGCGCTCGCTCCACGCTTCAACAATCGCAATGCCACGGTTGTTGGCCGTGCCGGTGATCGGTTGCCCGTAAATCTCGTGCAATTCAGCGACAAGTTTCATCTCGATCGCAGCAATGATCATCGTCTCGGCAATGACCTCGGCAGGCAGCATCACCCACATCGGCGGCGCCAGCTCGCCGGCGCTTGCCAACGCACCGGTAAGCCCACCAATTGCTGCGCTGCTGCGGCCAGCACTTCGAATCACATGACCAGCGAGTGCGGGACCACTCATGCCGCCGTATTGCTGACTCAGCGCGTCGGCACTGCGAATCGGGATGAGCGGAGCCGTCTTGATGAGGATGTCGGCCAGCCCTTGACCGCTGATTGTGACGCCTTTGCGCGTAAAGCGCAGCGAGCGTCGCAGAGACTTCGCCACCTGCTTGAGCATGGTCTTGTCGATGTCGCCTGCCGCAAGCCGACTGAAGAGCTCAGCGAAGTCGGTTGCCGTTGCGTTGTCGGTATCGCCGGCACGCTTGGTCTGACCGGTGTCGCTTTTGCTCCAGCGCATTCGAATCACCGTAGTCGTGGGCGGGTAACTTCGGCGACGAAACTCTCGTCAGAATTGTGTCGAAAGCGATACGAACCAGATCGGACAAACACTCACCATGGGAATTCTCGATGGAAAGCGACTACTCATCACCGGTGTACTCACCGATGACTCCCTCGCCTTTGGCGTTGCGCAGCTAGCCGAGGCCGAGGGGGCTGAGATCATCCTGTCGGGCGCCGGACGAGGCCTTTCCCTCACCAAGCGCACTGCTCGCAAGCTCAAGACTGAGCCCGAAGTGCTCGAACTCGACGTCACGGTCCCCGAACATCTGTCTGCCCTAACCGTTGCCTTGCAGAATAAATGGGGCGCGCTCGATGGCGCGCTGCACGCAATTGCGTTCGCACCCAACACCGCACTCGGTGGCAACTTTCTCAACACCGAGTGGGATGACGTGTCGACTGCAGTCAACATCTCGGCTTATTCGTTCAAGTCGTTGACCACTGCCCTCTTGCCGCTGTTTCGTCAATCGGGTGGCGGATCAGTCGTGGGCCTCGACTTCGACGCAACCGTTGCGTTCCCTGGTTACGACTGGATGGGTGTTGCCAAGGCAGCACTCGAATCAACCTCGCGCTACTTGGCGCGCGACGTTGGCGCCGACAAGGTCCGCGTAAATCTCGTTGCCGCCGGACCAGTTAGAACAATGGCCGCAAAGTCAATCCCCGGCTTCTCAAAGTTCGAAGACGTTTGGGGTGAGCGCGCTCCCCTGGGTTGGGACATTACTGATTCATCCGCAGTCGCAAAAGCATGTATTGCATTGCTGTCTGATTGGTTCCCCTCGACAACGGGCGAAATCGTTCACGTCGACGGCGGGTTTCACGCCATCGGCGCGTAATGACAGCCGACCTTTCTTCACACCACAGCGCGCCTTCCCTCGTAGTCCTCAATACCGGCGACGGCAAGGGCAAGTCGTCATCTGCATTCGGCGTGATGACGCGCGGCTGGGCGCGCGGATGGAAGGTCGGCGTCGTGCAGTTCATCAAGGGCGGCGATTGGAAGACCGGCGAGCAGAAGCTGGCTGAGCAACTCGGCATCGACTGGCACACGATGGGCGACGGCTTCACGTGGGACTCCACCGACCTCGACGAGACGCGCGCGAAGGCAGTCGATGCATGGGATGCCGCAGGCGCAATGCTCGCCGGTGGCGCCTACGACTTGTTGATCTTCGATGAGATCACCTATCCCGTGACATGGGGATGGATCGAAGCATCTGATGTGGCCAACGCAATCAGCGATCGACCCTCGGGCACAAGTGTCGTTATGACTGGCCGCGACGCCGCGCAAGAGTTGATCAACGTCGCTGACACCGTGACCGAAATGCGCAAAGTGAAGCACGCCTTCGACGCCGGCATCCTGGCCAAGAAAGGCATCGAGTATTAACCACCTCGACGTGCCTGAGCATCGCGTCAGATCATCTAACGTGATGTCGTCAGTGGCAACGCTGACGACATGTGTGCAGCGAAGTCCGGTTCGACCCCGGCACTGTCCCGCAACTGTGAAGCCGTCGATGCATGAAGCGAACGGCTGAGTCAGGTCGCCTGCCCCCATGTCAACGATCTGACCCTCGGTGCAAGGGGCGGCGAGTTCAGGTTGAACGGTCGCGCTCTTTCACCACATAACCGAAAGAGCTACATGGCAAATCTGAAACGCATCTTTGGCCGCACGGCCATCGCGCTGACACTCACCACTGCATTGCTGTCGGGCTGTGGCAACGACTCGTCAACGACCGAAAGCAAAAGCAAAGGCGCATTCCCCGTAACGATTTCATCGGGTGGTCAAGACGTCACTGTCGCCGCTAAGCCGAAGCGAATCATCTCGCTGTCGCCAACTGCGACTGAGTCGTTGTTCGCGATCGACGCCAAGTCACAGGTCGTTGCGGTTGACGACCAATCGACATATCCGGCTGACGCACCAAAGACAACGCTCTCGGGCTTCACCCCCAACGTCGAAGCAATTCTTGGTTACCAACCCGATCTCGTCGTTGCGTCAGGCGATGCCAACTCAATGGTCGCCGGTTTGACGGCAGCCAAGGTTCCAACCGTCATCATGCCTGCCGCCAAAGACTTCAACGATGCTTACGGGCAGATTGAAACGCTGGGCACGATCACTGGCAACACGGCAAAGGCGACCGAAGTCGTCACCGACATGAAAGCGAAAATCGACGCGGCCGTGAAGAAGACAGGACCGGTCAAGAAAGACGTGAAGATCTACCACGAGGTCGACAACACTTTCTACAGCTCGACATCAACCACTTTTGCTGGTCAGGTTTACGGTCTTTTCGGCTTAAAAAACATCGCCGATGGTGCTGACACAACAGGCAGTGGCTATCCGCAGCTCTCGGCTGAATACATCATCACGTCGAACCCTCAGATCATCTTCTTGGCCGACACGAAATGCTGCGCGCAGTCTTTGACGACACTCGCCGAGCGGCCGGGTTGGTCGAACATCGCGGCGATCAAGTCGGGGTCGGTTGTCTCGCTCGACGATGACGTTGCGTCTCGCTGGGGTCCACGCGTCGCCGACTTCGCAACGCAGGTCGGCGAGGCTGTTGTTAAACAACAGGCTGTTGTCTAACAACACTCCTCCGAGCATTTCTAAAGCCCTTGGCATCGGGGCTTCGCTGGTTGCGCTCACCTGTGCGGTCGTTGTGGCCGCGCTGGTGGGCGCAATCGCGTTGCCGCCCGTCGGCGTGATGCACTCGCTAATCGCCCAACTGCCGTTCGTTTCAGCACACGATTCGCTGACACCAACACAACACGCTGTGCTCTGGCAGCTACGGATGCCGCGCGTTGTGCTCGCTGGAATTGTGGGCGCCATGCTGTCGCTATGCGGCGCGTCGTACCAAGGCGTCTTTCGCAATCCACTCGTCGACCCCTATTTGCTCGGCGCCGCCGCCGGAGCCGGGCTCGGTGCCACGCTCGTGATCGCCTACGGCTCATCCGAAGCCTCGCAAACGTCAGCACTTCTACCAGCGGCGGCTTTTGTCGGAGCCATAGTTGGGGTTGGATTTTCATACGCTCTCGGCTCACTCGCCGATCGCACGAACACAACAGCAACGCTTGTTCTCGCTGGCGTCGCCGTCACATCGTTCTTCACGGCCGTGCAAACCTTTGTGCAACAGCAGAACTCAGACTCGCTGCGCGCTGTCTATTCATGGATCCTTGGGCGTATCGGCACCAACGGCTGGCACGACGTTTTGATCGTGCTGCCCTACGCCACCGTGAGCGCAGTAATTCTTCTCGTGCATCGCCGTTCGCTTGACATCCTCTCTCTCGGCGACGACAAGGCCAAAAGCATGGGAGTGTCACCAAGGCGCGTGCGCTTGCTTGTCGTAATCGCCGCCTCGCTTGGCACCGCGTCTGTCGTCGCCGTAAGCGGATTGATCGGGTTTGTCGGCATCATCGTTCCTCACATCGTTCGCCGACTTGTCGGCACGAGTTATCGAATTGTGTTGCCGGTTGCTCTGCTCGGTGGGGCCACTTTCGTGATCCTTGCTGACCTAGTGGCCCGTACGGCAGTGCGACCTGCCGAACTGCCAATCGGAGTAGTGACTGCATTCATAGGTGCACCCTTCTTCGGCGCGCTTTTACTGGCACGGCGCAACGCAACATGACCGAGCTGGCTGCAACAGATGTCAACGTATCGATACGCAAACGAGCGCTTGTTGACGGCGTGTCTTTTCAAGCACCTGCGGGCCAACTCACTGCAATCGTCGGACCAAACGGTGCCGGCAAATCAACGTTACTTAGAGCGCTTGCTGGAGTTGCCGAACACGGCGGCACGATCATGGTGGACCAACAAGTGCTCGGTGAGATGACGCGCGCCGAACGAGCAGCAACCGTTGCCTACCTGCCACAGATTCCAACGGTGCCTGACGACCTTCACGTGCGTGAGTTCGTCGAACTCGGCCGCCTTGCCCGCTACGGATACCTCGGTCGGCCAAGCGACACCGATACACAAACCATCGAACACGCGCTCGCGTCACTCTCGTTGCAGACGCTCGCCCACAGAAAGATGGGCTCGCTGTCGGGTGGCGAACGTCAACGGGCCCTGCTCGCGCAAGTGTTGGCTCAAGACACACCAATCTTGTTACTAGATGAGCCAACAACGTCACTCGACATCGGTCATCAGCAAGAACTGATGCACCTGATCGACGAGCTGCGTCATTCACGCCAGCTAACTGTCATCGCAACGCTCCACGACCTAACTCAAGCTGCGCAATACGCAAACAATGTTCTGCTCATGAACCAGGGAGCCGTTGTGGCCAGCGGTTCGCCACATGACGTGCTCACTGCTTCCAACATCGAACAGCACTTTGGCGCCCGAGTTCGCATCCATGTCGACGATGCGGGCCAGAGGATCATCGTGCCGCTACGTTTCTCGCATGCCAGAGAGTCAGAGGCCGTCGACAACGACCGCCCTCCACCTACGAAGCTGGCACCCTGAGTCGCGCTATACGCGACTTAGGGTGCCAACAAAGAGCCTTGAGTAACCGTCGAACGGTGGGCCGTGTGCTGGTCGGGGTTGTTGCCATTCCCCTCATCGCATCAGTGGCGATAGCCGTTGAAGTGTGGCTCACACTGCGCGCACCTCGACTTCCTGACGCTCCGCCATTCGCACTCGATCGCTCAGCAGCGACCACAGCCGAGTCGGTTGTATGGCTTGGCGATTCAGCCGTCGCCGGTCTCGGTGCATCGTCACCCGAGGGAGCGCTTCCGCTACAGGTTCAGCAGCTCGGGGGTAAGCCGCAAAACATCACGGTCTTAGCAGTGTCTGGAGCACGAGTGGAAGACGTGCTGCACAAACAGTTGCCTGAGTTGTCGAGACAACCGAAGGCTCCCGACGTCATCTACATCAGTGTTGGCGGCAACGATGTCACGCACCTCACAACGAGAAATGCGTTCGCAGCAGACTACGCAACGCTTCTCGATGCACTACCCCAGAGCTCGCGGGTCGTGATGCTTGGCGTTCCCGACATGGGCTCGCCGACTCGCATTCCACAGCCGCTGCGAACGCTCTCGGGCTGGCGAGGCGATCAGCTGGGTCACGTGGTGCGTACGCTCGCCTTCGAACATCACGCAACCTATGTCGACATCGCGGGTGCCACGCGCAAACCATTCCGCTCAGACCCAGATAGGTATTTCTCGCTCGACGGCTTCCATCCGAACGACGAAGGTTATGCCGTGTGGGCGCAAGCGGTGCACGCGGCCTCGCAGTAGCGACTACTCAAGTCGATAACCCAACAACAGCAAGTTGCCATCTTCGTCGTAATCATCGCGAGCAGGATCACGAACGAAGCCCAATCGGTCATACATACGCTGGGCCGTTTGCATGGCGGCCATGGTGTGCAGCTCGATTTTCTGCCAACCCTCAACCCGCGCGTGCGCGATCGCCGCCTGCATCAACGCCGTGCCAACACCCTTGCCCGCACTTGCTTGAGCAACGGCAAGCATGCGTAAATCTGCAGGCGAGTCGGGTGTTCGCGACGCGCCCTCGGTGGCCTTCCAGCGGAACGCCGTGTCGACGGTGATCGTGCCCAGCACTGCGTCGCCCTCTTTGGCGATAAGCACCGTTGTCTCGCCGGCGCGCACGCGTACATCAGCCAGCTCGCGCTGATAGCGAGGCCACCACTCGTGCGCGCGCATGAAGGGCTCGTAAACCTCAACTAGCAGCCGGCCTGCGGCTTCAGCATCGACCTTGCTTGTTGGGTCGTCGTACTCAATACGCTTGATCTCCACGGACGACTAACCCGCCTCGTCAAACGCAAAGTTTTGTTCGCTATCCCAATTGCCCATTTGCAACGCTTGAGCAATTCCAGCCCATTGGACTTCGGGACCAAAGCGCGCCGCATCTGTCAGATTCATTGTGAGCAACGGACAGCACATGAGAGCCAAGTGAAACTTGCGGGTCGCATTCGTTACGCCTTGATCGGCGGCCCAATCAAGGTTGGGTTGAACAAGCTCGCGATGCTTGATGTCGAGAATCATTTGACGCACTAGCGGCACATACGAGCCGTACTCGATGTCGATACGGTCAGGGCCCACCGCGACGCGGGTGCTCAACTGCGTTGCCTTGTCTGCAGGAAAGTACATCCACTGCGCAAACACGTTGTGAAACAACGGCTTGACCATGTCGAGCACGGGCGAGTGTCGACCGCCGAAGGCTGGGTCGAAGTATAAGAATCGTTCGCCATCTTCGAGAAACACGTTGCCGTAGTGAGCGTCGCCGTGGCCCGGCGCGACGATCTCGTCTTGAGCCGGATCGAGCACTGTCTTGGCTTCGTCAATCAGTTGCTGCAGAGTACGCGCTTGTTCGACGCCGTTGACGGTGACATGCGCGTCGAGCAACATCGACCAGTCACACGTGTCATGCCCATCAGGCAAGACGATCTGCGAGCCCGCGTAAAAGTTCTTGTAGCGAGCCCCAGTGAGTCGGTGCCAGAACAGTTGGTGCACCGGTGCTAGCGAATTCTTCGCAGCATCAACACTCGACGAACCGTCAACGTAGGCCTGCCTCAATCGAACACATTCGTCTCGCTCGGCGGTCACGACGACGTCAGCCGACATCGTCGCTGTCGCCGTCTCAATCTCACGCATGATGTCGAACACCACTGGCGACGTGATCTTTGGATAGAAAGCAATCTGCTGGCCCGACTCGTGCACCGTCTTGATCGGACGCACGATGTTGTAACCAGCGTCGTGCAACGACTCGGCGTTGTAGTACTCGGCAATCACACTGTCGGGTTCGACGTGCGACTTAAAAAACAGCTCTTCGCCGTCGATAGTTGCAAAACCGTTGAAAGAGTTGAGCGAGACCGCCTTGGGCTTCAGCGAGACAGTCGTTGCGTCAACGCCCAACTCGTTGCGCAACCACTGCAGTGTCAGAGCCTCAGCGCCGGCAAGGTCGCTGAACTGCAGTCGTTGGATGTCATCAATCGTCGCCATTTCCATTGGAGCTTAATGAACACTCGAAGCGACGAGCAGACGGGCGATTCGAAGCGCGGTTAGAAGAGCGCCTGATCGACCAATTGGGGACGATCTCGAACGGCAATCTCGTCGCCCCACTTCAGCGTTTCGCCGATCACGAACGCTGAGAGCTCGCTGGTGTCTTTGCCGTACTTATCAGCCAAGTCGGCGCCCGTCGACTTGATGTAGCCAGCAACACGAGCGTGAAGCTCGCCCGGGCTAATGATGAGCGAGGCTGTTCGATAAACGACCTCGTCAATCATTTGGGCATACTGCGCATTGGTCGTCGGCAAGTTCACAAACGACGAACACACAATGTCAGCAGCATCTGAGTGTGGTCCCAACACCGCGATGCGCAGCGTCGACCGCAGGCCAAGCGCATCTACGACTTCACGTGATGCCGGTCCGCGACTGAGATCAACAGGCCCCAGTGCCACAACCGACAGAAGATCAGCAAACCGCTGCTCTAATTCGTAAGGGGTCGGCGCCCCGAGCAATGCTGCATCACCATTCGCACGCAGCGCCTCAGAGACTCCACCCAGGCTGCCGTTCAATCCGGCAAGACTTGAATGACGATCGACAACACCCGACAGCATCGCTTGCTGTCGACGCAAATACGGCCTCGCATCAATTTTGCGATCACGTCGATACTCGTGCAGCGCAACCCTTAAGTACTCACCGACTTCACCGTGTTCTCCAACAACCAGCGCAAGTGTCGTGTCGCGCAAGCTTTCGTACGTTCTCGTCGTGCCCCCGATTGACGTGTTGACCTGACTGTCGAGGTCACCCAGGGCGGCAAGCAAAAACTTGTTGTCTTCGCGTCCATAAAACGATGGCTTGATGCCCATTATGTAGGCCAACTCGTCACAGGCCTCAGCAAGTTCGGCAGCGACGGCATCGACCGAGTCGCGGTCATATCCGATCCCTAGTCGCATGTCTCGATGCAACGCGTTGAGAAACGTTCGATCGCCCGAACGACGGCGCCAGTCAGCAATGAACTCGGTCATGGGGGACGTCATGGAGACCGACCGTAGGAGTCGACCTCGGTCAATCAAAATTTCAGAGCTTTTTCCCAAGGATCTCGGCTGCTGCGACGTCGATCTAAGCGGGACGGACATACCGGCCCTTTAAACAAGGATCAACAATGCAGATTCTCGAAAGTCGACTAAAGCCGGCTTCGCAACTTGTGAGGCAACCGTGCCATCACTGACCAACGCGGCAAGAGTCGTCAGAATGTCGCCCATGACGGAGGCGAGCGACGACGGCGCTCTCGTCGAGCGAACCCTGGCTGGCGACCGTAACGCTTTCAAAGTGCTCGTCAGACGGCACGACCCAACCTTGCGGCGGCTTGTCTATTGCATGACACGCGACGCACACAAGGTCGATGACATCTTGCAAGACACCTATCTAAAAGCGTTTCGTAGTTTGGGTTCTTATCAACGGGGCCGGTCGTTCAAAGCGTGGCTACACCGCATTGCGTATACAACGGCGCTCGATGCGATTCGCTCGCACTCACGGCATTCCACCGGCGAGCTTGACCATGATCGTGCGGCCACGACAACGTCGCCCGACACCCTTGTTGCACAACATCTTGATCTCGCCGCCGCGCTGTCAACTCTCTCGGTTCGACACCGCACGGCCGTATTACTTATCGACGGCCACGACTTCACCTACGACGAAGTTGCTCGTGTGTTGAGGATCCCCGTCGGCACCGTCGCATACCAACTTCACCTTGCCCGCAAACAGCTTCGCCACTTGCTGACCGACTCGTCAGCTGAAGGACATTCCAATGCCAACTAACAACGACATCAAAGAGTTTCTGAACTCCCACACCGCGCCTGAGGCAAGTGATGCCTTCTTCGCTCGTGTTGATGAGGCGATCGACTCCGAACCAATTCCCAACAAGAGCAATGTTCGAATCGTGTCTGCGCGCCGCGTTGCGCCTGTCGCCGCACAAATCGCCGTTGCCGCAAGCATCGTGGGCGTATTGCTCTACACGCAGACTGGTAACGACACGACCAAACCCGACCTTGCGTCTCCCCCAACAGTCGCACCGACGAACCCCACCACACCTACCTCGATCGAGACATCGCTGGTCTCGCAAGTGCTTGCCAAGGCGCAACAGAGCTTTGCCGACTTGCAAGGGCTGTCGGCCACAATGGTTGACACTTACGCAGGAACCGATGGTGGTGGGCCGTCGACACGCACACTCAAACTGCGCGTCAAGGCAAACGGCGACTATTGGGAATCCGTCGACACCGGCTACGTGCATTCTTACGACGCCGCTCAAGGCATGGCGACTGAGTGCATCAGCCTTCCACCGTGCATGCAATGGAAGGGCGTCGTCGCCGGCGATCCTCAATCCGCACCCGAAGCTTCGTACATGCTTCTACTAAGTCGCCTGCGCAGCATGGTCACTGATCCGCAGACGACTCTGAAAGAAACGACATTCAATGGGCGCGCCGGCTACGAGCTCTCGGTAACCACAAGCGAGAAGCAAGTGTTTGCTGTGTCTAACACCGACAAGCCTGTCGTACTCACGATCGTTGTCGACAAAGAGACGGCATTCCCGCTCTATGGCAAAACTGTGGTCGGCGGAGTGCTGAGCACCGAGATCACCGTTAAGGATCTCGTTGTGAATCCGACGTTTGGGGCCCACGACTTCGACGCCGGCTACGGCAAAGAAGTGAAGGCGCTCGGTGGCTCTGCAGCAAACACACGGGTTGCCGTTGGTGATGTGAAACGAACGTCAGGATACGACGCCCTCGTGCCGTCGCATGTTCCTGATGGTTTTGCGCTCGCTGAAGTGAGCGTCGGCAACAACAACTACTTCGACGGTGGCAACCCTCCGTATATGCAAAACGTTGTCACATTGACCTACCGACGTGGCCTCGAATCATTCACTTTGACCACGAGGACGAAGACGGCAAAGCATGAGTGGACAGATCCGCTCGAAGCAGCACTCGAAACTGAGAGCACACCGGCTTCGGTCGACAACCTCATCGACCGTGGCACTTTCAGCGGAACTACTGCGCACCTCATCTCTCGTCCGCAAGGAAATCACGTCTGGGGTCTTGGGCAAACGCTCGTGTATACGGTCGCCGGCGACCTTGGCCCCGACGAAATGCTCGACGTCATCTCATCGATGTAGACAACCGGCACACAGCCAGCGGTGTTTGCAAACACCGCTGGTTCTGTCGCGCTACAACAAAACAACTGATGATCTCGGGCGCGCACCGGGCGCACGGCTGGGCCTTTCACCTACCCAAGAAGCCCAATTCCTGCTGTTATATGTGCGTGTTTTGGGCTTCTTGGGTAGGTGAAAGCTAAAGACTGCCGCAGCTTCGTGCAGTCCGTTGGAGGCAAAGTCGCTAGCGTCATGATGTGAATGCTGTTGTCAGACATGAGCTACTTGACCTTGCTGAGATAACCAAGCGTGGCGCTCGACAGTCGCGGGCCTCATGCCTGATCAAGTCGTTTGACACGTTTGCCCGAGAAGACCTTCCGACAGATCAAGTTGCGCAGTCGGTGCGGAACTTCTACGAGCAGACCGAAGCACTCGATCTACGACTGACGGCCGATTGGGTCAAATTCTGGTATCGCCTTTATCGAGTGGTGCGCTTCGTCTTACGACTTGAAGCTCAGCTCGACTTTCCACTCGACCAACAAGACTTACACGTCAAAGGAGAGCTGCGAGCTTTACCCAACGACCGAGCACGAACGCTTCAGAATGTTGTGACGTGGTCGCGCAGCTGGAACGAATCGGCAGAGTCGAAAGTTATGTACTCGGCCATTCATGCAACGCATCTTGAAGACGGCGAAACTTACATGGACTTCTGTTTACCAATGCGTGGCGGCGCACTTTCTATTGCGCTCCGACTCACATTGCTCCACGATCGACCCGGCGGAATCTCGCTGACCTCATTTGCCGACGGCCCCGGGCAAAGGTCTGGTTGTTGGTTCTTGACGCGCCACTTGCAGGTGCCAATTCCGATCAAGGAACGCGTTGAGTTCTGGCCCGTTGGCGACGCGGCACGAGCCGAGCATCGTTTCTACATCTTCGGCCACAAATTCCTGACGTTGCATTACACAGCGACGTACGGATAACTCACATTCATGTCGGCGCGGCCGGGTCGTTGTGGTCGTGCGGTCTGAGATGAGTTTGCATCGATCGACGGTCAGGGCGTTTCCATTGAAACGCCCAGACGTGCTTTTTCAAGCATTCTGATCGCTGCTCGTGAACGAAGAGGCGTTCCAACGGGAACGCGCAAGTGTCGTACTCATTGAGACGACGACTCCCGTTTGAAGTCATCAATCGCTCATCACGGCGGAGGTCGGCCGTGAGAACAAGCAGGCTGTGTGGGCGTAGAGGAACTCGAATCCCCGACCTCTGCCTTGTGAAAACGGACCTTACAGAGATGGGCGAACGGCAGCGAACGAAAACGGCAACTCAGGGCGGTTTGCGACCGACGACGCACAACCCCAGACGGCGGCGCATGTGCCTCCGAAACGCCCCGGCGCTCTGACGATCGACCAAATCAACGAGACGTGCTTCCTGCAAGAATAGGTTCGTGACCGGGGAAATCATCGCAATGGGTGGGGTTGGCGGACGAAGTGAATCCGGCAGGACGCTGTGCGACTACCTCGCCAAAGCAACCGGCTTGGCTAAACCGACGATCTGTGTGATCTCAACACCCTCCGCAGATAATCCCTCTTACGAGCCACTCACAGCAGACCTGTTTTCACTGCCCTGTTCGTTGAACTTCTATCGGGTGTTCCAAGAAGAAGGTCCAGCGGACACAAGAGTCATTGAAGATGCTGATGCTGTGCTCGTAGTCGGAGGTAACACTGTCGCAGAGCTCGCCATCTGGCGCGCCTACGGCGTCGACGAAGTCCTCCGCAGCAAATGGCGAGGCGGCGGCATCCTTGGCGGGTGGAGCGCAGGGTCACTTTGTTGGTTTGAAGGGGGCATCACCGACTCGTTACGCCAGAACGAACTCCTCCCGCTTCACGATGGTCTCAGCTTTCTGAAGGGCAGCGACTGTCCGCACTACTCGTCACCCCAACGGCGAACCGCTTACGAGAACGCAATTAGCAGCGGTTCACTTCCAGCGGGCTATGGCGTCGACGACGACGCCGCTTTACATTTTGACGGAGACGGACTCCGAAGCGTCATTCGCTTGACCGAGACTGCAACCGCACATCATGTGTCGCTCAAGGACGGCACGATCGTCGACAAAGAGCTTGATTCAAGCCTATTCACAAAATGACGCTCACCATCGCCGGGGTAGCGCGCAATCCCCGGATGGCCTCAACATACGTTTCGCTTGCGACTTACGACCGCGCCATGGCAATCGAGCTCTGCGATGCCATTGGTCGTTACGACAAACTTCGACTCATTGCGTCCTCACCCACAGATGAAATGGTTGCCCTATTCGAGTTCAGCTTCGACATTCCCCAAGGAGACCATCAGCGATACGCTTCGCATGGCCTCACGCTCGACGAAAGCAAAGATTGCCGAGTCGGACCGTGCGTTCGAGACGCTTTTCAGCACTCCGGTATTGCCTCCGCAGCTTGGCCGTTTCTTGTCGACATTGCCAGGCGCTTCGGAAGAAGCTGCATGATTCTCTGGGGAGGCGTACTCCAAGACAACGAACCAGCGGTCAATCTCTACAAGCGCCTTGGCTTTGTTGAAGTTGGGCGTTTCAACGATCCGGAATCGCAACACAAAAACATCGACATGCTGCTCGACATGCAATCGGCGGCCAACGCCAATCTCATCGACGGCGTGATTGCATTGTCGCCGATGACATTGAGCGACGTGCAATTGCTACTCGACGGCGAGGACGACAATGCGGTTCGATGGCTGACAGGAGGTCCCGGGACCGTAGCATCAGCGACGCGCCACATCACTTCGAGTTTAGAAGTGTGGCAGCGTGGCGGACTGCGACGAGCGTGGGGAATCTATGACTGCAAGTCACGCACCTTGGCTGGGACGGCCGAAGCGCACCTCGGGCTCGCGTCGCTGAATGATGACGAAGCAAACCTTTCCTATTCAGTGTTTCCGTCCTTCCGAGGAAACGGCTACGCCAAACGAGGCGTCGACCTCATGTGTCAATGGCTTGCTGCCGCATCCGAAAAGAGGTGGGCCGTGATTCGTGCCGAGCCAGAGAACACACCATCCCTTCGCGTCGCTGAGGGATGTCACTTTGAAAAGGTTGGAATGGTGACCACTCCTGACAACAATCACCTGTTGAAATTCCGCAAGCGACTGCTATGAAAGTCGTTTAATTGACGGGAATGTGCGGAGCGGGCGCTCACATCGACCAAGCGCGTTATTGCAAACCGGCAGGGCCGACGTTTCGGATCAGTGGGCGTAGAGGAACTCGAATCCCCGACCTCTGTTTGTCGCGCCGGAGGCGCGCCACAGGACCGGTTCACTCGGCGGGGGTCGGGGCCGTATGTGGAGACAGACGTGGGTGGTGGGCGTAGAGGAACTCGAATCCCCGACCTCTGCCGTGTGAAGGCAGCGCTCTAACCGACTGAGCTATACGCCCGAGGCGAGGTCCACTGTAGTTGGTCGGATCGTGCGTCTCGCGCGGTCAACGCTCCCCCGGTCAGTAGTTGGTCGGATCGTGCGTCTCGCGCGGTCAACGCTCCCCCGGTCATGCCCACAACTCCTGGATCAGGACCGCGCAGTGGAGCTCTCAGAGTCGAGAACAGACCGAAACCAACGCGCGCGCTATGGCGACGGATGAGCAGGCCCGACAACGTGAACCCGAAGTGTGACCCGCCAAGGCCAGCGAGAGGATCATCCGGACCGAAGCTCAACGCAACCGTGCTGCGTCGCGCTAACGCGCGCAAACGAGATGGAATTACAACTGGTCCGTCGGTGCGATGTTGCAACGTACGAACCGAACACAAGATGGGAAGACCACGCCCAGCGACTTCAGCTTCGAGTTGGATGCCGCGCTCTTCCCAAGTCAAGCTGCGCGTGTTTGCTTCACTGTTCCAACGCAGCGTTCCAAGCTCGTGCGGAAAACCCCAATACTGCCGACCAAGCTTGCGCGCGTCGGCATTGTTAACGACCGACGTTCCGAAATACCAACCCAACCGCAACCCCATGCGTGCTGGCTCACCAACTCTCAGTGACAGAAACGGCCCGACGGGTGAGTCAACGAAACGCTCACCAACAACCAACACGGGCCCCGGCATTCTGTGCAGACCCTTAGGCAACGGCATTCGCCGTACGCTACGGCGGCGAACCACGGCGACAATGCCCTCGCCGAGCAGCGCCCACGATCCGCCGGCCTCCAGTGTCATGAACGGCAGCCTACGGCCTCGTTCTCATTGTTGTTGGAAATTGCCGTTTTCTTCGCCACCGAGACAGGGTAGGTAGCTGACATGGGAATTGATGACAAACTCAACGAAGCACAGGGTCGGATCAAACAAGCGGCGGGCGATCTTACTGATGACCAGCAATTAAAAGACGAAGGCCGAGCCGATGAAGCCAAAGGCAAACTCGGCGGTCTTATCGATGACGCCAAAGAAAAACTCTCTGACGGTATCGACAAGGTCACTCACAAAGACGACGACCCCAACGCCTGATTCAAGAAAAGCCGGGCCTGATGTGCCCGGCTTTTTCTATGACATGGGGTGCGCAATCGAATGCAGTTGCAGCTCTAATTGACGTTCCGCGCCGGGCAAATCTTCGAGCGACACGACGATGGGCTTACTCAAGCCTGCTGACACAAACAGCAACGACGCTTCTGCGACTCGTTTACCTGTCGCTCTTTGCAGCGCACCGACGTATATCAACAGCTGCCATTGGTAGTGCCGCAAACGCTCCATTGCCTCGGCTTGCGACGTAACCGGATCAGTTTTGTAATCGACAACAACAAGTTCGCCGTCGCGCTCGTAGACCAGGTCGACCGACCCATTCGCCACGACTCCCCCGATGTCAGCGGCAACAGACAGCTCTTTCCACCAACGCCCACTGTCGACTGCTTCGCGAAACGGGCGCGACTGCAGCGCCTGACGCACAACCACCGCAGCTTCGGCGCTGCGATGTGAGAAACCTTCAGCGCCAGCAATGGCCTCGGCTAGTTCGTCAATGTTTGCTTCGGAATCTGGCTGCACTAGTTCGAGCACCCGATGCACCACGCGTCCGAAAGCCAAACGCTCTAGTAGTTCGTTGCGGTCTTCGACGGAATCAGTCGCTAATACAGATTCGAGCGGAGGCGACTGATTCATCAACCTCGTCATTTCAGTGGCCGACACCACGCCAGGCGCGGCGCCTCTTCGCAACGCCGACGCTCGACGCGCTGCCAGATCTGGCCAATCGACCACGGGAGCATCCACGACCGTTTCATCAGGTACAGCGCTATCAGCAACGACGGGCGAGCCGACGGAGTAACTGTCATCGGGCAATACTTTCGTCAGCATCGATGACAACAGGTCTGACTTCTCAACCCGATGAACGCTTATTAGAAGGTGGTCGCGAGCGCGAGTGGCTGCTACGTAAAGCAGGCGCAGCCGCTCTTGCATGTCTTCGACGCCATCACGCTCAGCTAGCTCACTAAACCCAACGGTTTCAAAACCCAAAGCTGCCGCGCCAAGGCGGATGCACGGCTGATTGTCATCGGCCCAAAGAAGGCGAACCGTGTCGGCGTTTGACGGCGACGAGTTGAGACCCGTGACGAACACAACGGGAAACTCCAGGCCCTTAGATGCGTGAATCGTCATCACGCGAACAGCGTCGTCGTCACCGTCAGGAACAACAAACTCCAACGCATCAGCGTTTTCGTCGGCCTGAGTCTTGGCCCACTGCACAAAGCCTCGCAGGCCAGTCGTGTGCTCATCACCCCACGCCCGACTTTGGTCAATCAAGAATCTCAGTCGTGCCCACACCTCGCGTTGACGTTCGTAGCCGAAAGCCAGTTCGAACATCTGGCGCGTACGGATAATGTCGCCGATCGTCTCTGATGCCGTCTTCCACCAGTGCTTATCGTGCAGCGCGCGCAACGCCGACATGCCTTGCGCCACGAGTGAGCTAGCCACGGCAGCGGGCACGTCTTGTCGGTAATCCCACCTGCCGCCCTCAGCGACCCACTGCAACAACTCTCGATCGCTGCATCCAAAAGCCGGCGAACGTAGCGCTCCGACTAGGGCAACTTCATCGGAGGGATCTTGCACAGCGGCGGCAATGTTCAACACGTCGCGCACTTCTTGTGTGGCCCAAATCAACGAACGGCTCTCGACACGGTAAGGCACCGAACGGGCGCGCAAGGCTCGCTCGAGCGAAGGCAGCGCGACGCGTGTCGGCATGAGCACAGCAATATCGTTCAAACGAACAGGCCTATACGATCCGCGATCTTCGACCATCCAACCGCTGTCGAGCGCGCTCACAATGCGATCGACGATATCTGTGGCTTCGAGTTGACGAACCTCCGCACTGGTCATCGAGCGACGCACTTGAACGTCACCGAACACCACGACGCTGCCGTCGCCAAGCAACTCAGATACTTCTCTAGCCGCATCGAGCGAAACCCACTCGCGCTCAGCCTCGCCCAACAGGCGAGCAAACGTCTGGTTTACCCAATCAACCACTGCCGGAAGCGTTCTGAAGTTGGCTGTTAGGTCGAGCACCTCGCTCGCCCGGTTACGCATGGCCGCGTATTCGGCGGGGTCGGCATTGCGAAAACGGTAGATGGATTGCTTTGGATCACCAACAGTGAACAACGAGCCAGGCACCGAACCATCGAGCGACGTAAGCAGCGAGATGATCTCGGTCTGCACCGGGTCGGTGTCTTGAAACTCGTCAACCAACACAAACCGATAGCGCCTCCGAACCTCTCGCAAGACGTGCGACGAACTCGCTAATAGGTCACGAGCAAACACGAGCAAGTCGTGAAACTGCAACACCCCCTCTCGACGACGTTGCGCCACGCCTTCAGCAACGAACTCGACAGTCACGCGCAACAAGCCATCGAGCACCCACTGCTGCGTCGGCTGCAGCAGATTCGAGCGCTCAGACTTCAATTGCTCGACCAGCTCACTAGCCCGCGTCTTTGAATCGCCTGGCCAGTTTGCCTTCTGACCTAGACGGCCGACTTTCAACGCAGGCATGTCGTTCAACGCAATCAGTGTTTCGAGTTCGTCGTCAGCAGCCAACGAAAGCACATCGCGCCAAGCACCCAATTGACTCGACAACAGCACATATAGCTTGTCGGATTGATCGAGACAACGGCGCGTCTGTTCATCAATGAGATCGAACAAGTCGAACAATGCCTTCAGCTGAGGCGCATGCGGACGAACCAAAGCCGACGAACTTGCCCACGCGATAACGCGATCGCTGTCGTTCTCACACAACTCGGCCAGGCCACGAAACTGACGAGTGGTCATTCCCAAACCGAGCGCGACTCGCAACACTTCGTCATGAGGTTGTTCGACGTCAGACGCAACCGTGCGCGCCATGAACCGCTGCCACCGTCGCTGAAATGCCAACCGCGCACCAACACCGTCGATCGCCGTGAACGTTGGCGGCAGGCCCGCCTCGATCGGGAACGCTTGCAAGAGGCGCTGGCTGAACGCATGAATCGTCTGGATGGGCGCTTCGTCGATCGCACCCACGGCGGCACGACAGCGCTCGCGCTCGGTGTCTCGGGCGTCGCTGTCAGACGCCACTCGTTCGAGCTCGCGGCGAATTCGTTCGCGCAATTCACCGGCAGCCTTCTCGGTAAACGTGATGGCAACAATCGAGGTGATCTCAACCTCACCAGCGACAATGAGACGCACGATCCGTTGAACCATTTCGGTTGTCTTGCCCGTGCCTGCACCGGCCTGAACGAACGTCGACGATCGATACTCGTTTCGGATGCGCTCACGAACGCTCACGTCAATAGGTAGTGACGTCATTTCGCCGTGCTCCTCAACTCAACCATCGTCGACACGTTCTCGTCGTGTGATTTGCGAGCCCACGCCTCGGAGCGATCAGCCGGGCACACCGCGTCGTAGTCGCAGTAGGCACAGTTCTCGAAGGAATTGTGAAACGAGTCGTCTTTACCAGGAATTGCCGGGAACACACCGTCCTTGATCGTCTGCGCCAACAAGCCAACAACCTCTGACACGCGCTCTGAGGCATCGGAGTCAAACTCAACTGGTTCGTTCGGATAGGCCCCTTGACCGTCAGTGATGAATCGAAACTGCGCAGAGACCTTTGCATCGGGGAACGCTCTTGCTAGTGCTGCGCCGTAAACACCGAGTTGCAACTTGCTGCCGCCTGCCGTCAGGTCGGAATCGAGATTCTTGAAACCCTCGCGCCGCTTGCCTGTTTTGTAATCAACGGCGATAACACGCTGACCATCGGGCGATCTATCAACTCGATCAATGCGTCCTCTGAATCGAACGGGAACACCCGACGGCTGTTGGATCTCAACCGTATGTTCAGCGCCAAAGGGCATCTCGGTAGCAAACGGAACCACGCCAGACTGCGTGCGATACACAACGTCCGCTTCGAGAAACTCGTCGATGTCTTCGTGCAGTCGCGCTAAGCCCGCTTCACCCAGCAGACCAACGGGGGCTCGGCCGTCTTGAAAAGCGCGTCGATAACGCTCATCGGCGAGATCGTGCAGCTGCTGACGCTCTAAATCTGACCAAGGTTGGTCGGGTTGCGTTCTGCGAGGCGAAGTCGAAACAAACTCTTCGAGTAGGTCGTGAATCAACAAGCCGCGATCACTACCGGCAAGTGCAAACGGGTCGTCATCACGATCAGCCGACGCAACACGCAACTGCGTACGAAGAAAGTATCGGAACGGACACGTTGCCAACTCTTCGAGTGCAGTTGCCGATTGGGGCCGTTGCAAGCTCTCGGCCAATACGTCGTGCGCGCCAATCACACCATCAAAGACAGTTGCTTCGGTTGACCGACGCGCCGCGATAAGCGATAGCCCGTCAGAATCTGACGTATCGACGGCAGTATCGGCGTGGGCAACGAGAGTCGACAACTGAAGCGCATGACGAGATGGCGACAAGCGCGGAGTCGTCAGTGATGCATAGAACGACGGCACGTCGACTCGCCACGACCACGACTCGTCTGCCTCATGAGAGTCGAGCAATTCCAGCGAACCGACGGACCGGCCGGCCAGTAGCGACGCTTGCTCAACCACCCATGGCGACGGACGACATTCGCGTTGCGACCGCTGATCAACTCGGGGAACGGTCACCACACAATGCCGAGCGCCGCCAACAGCCGACAAAAACGACCGACGAGCACTCGCTTGGTCGGTCTCTTGCCCTGGCGCGCGCAACGCACTGAGAAACCCGATATCGACCGGCGGCGGCATCAGACCTTCGGCACCACCACAGATCACGACGACCTCAAAGAAGGAACCCGCTGCTTCATCAATCGTGCCTACAAATACGCCGTGCTTGGACGAGCGCGACTGAGGAGCCGCCAACTCGTCGAACATCGCAGCTGTGAAGGCTCGTCGATCAACATGGCCGGCAAGGCCGTCGAGACGACTGAGTCGATCGAGCACCGAACCAATTGCCAACGCCGCGATCTTCTCGGCTGTTGGCCACTCGTCGCTTTCAGTCGTGGCACCCAAGTAGCGCGTCATGAATGAGCGCAACCAAGTTGTCCAGTCTGACCACGAATCACCGTCGACCAGCGAGTGCCGACGAAGGTCTTCGACAAAGCGAGCTAACTCCGCCGCTGCATCAGCCTCGACCAAGTTGCGCGCCGTTCTCATCGACTGTTCATAGGCGACGAGGCGGTCTGACCAATGCACGCGAGATTGCAAACGAGCACGCCGAGCCAACGCAGCCCACGCCGGTGCGTCGACACGCGTGTTCGTCGCCGGATCAACAATCGGTGCCACGCCGAGCCACTCATTGACCGAACCAACCGAGAAGTCGTCGTCAATCATGTTGAGTGCCGTGATGATGAATCGCCCGACTGCAGTCTGCGACAAACGTGCAGCAATACGACCAACGTGAGGAATGTCAGCTTCGTCGAGTCGTTCGCGTGCAATCGCTGCGTATGGAGATGTCGCCGCGTATAGCAAGGCCATCTTTGAAAACGATGTCGCCATCTCAGCACGGGCCAGCAATTCTGAGATCGCAGATTGCACCTCACTGTCGGCATCAGCGGCCAACACGATCTGATCGATCGTCGGCACATCCACTAGCTGCGACACACCAGCGCGCAAGCCAAGCACACTGTCGTACGCGTATTCATCGAGCGCCTCGTCGCCAGTCTGTTGCACGAGCACATCGACCGAGCCACGCTCGCTGAGGGAAGCGATGAAGTCGGCCTCAGCAATCGACAGCGGCGATGTCACCACAACAATCACGGCGGAAGGTAAGTCGCCACCAACCGCAGCCGCCAACTCAAGCACTCGTCGCGAATCTACGTAGGCCGAAGCAAGCTCTTCGTATTGCCCAAACAGACGCACTAACTCGGCCCCTAACGGGCTTTGGTCGGCAATCCCTTCGATCTCAATGAGCGAACGTCGTCGCAGCTCGGAAAACGCCTTGACCAAAGCCTGAACGAACACTGGCGACCCGACATCGGTAGAACCATCACCGCCGGCCAACGGTGAACGCGCCGACGGCGCGACAACACGTGTCAACTCTCGCCGCACATCAGCACTCAAACGTCGCGCCGAAACAGCACCAGAACCAGCAAGCAGTTCGTCGGCGTAGTGACCAACTTTTTCGAACCGCACATTCACGAAGCCGCCGCCGACCACCATTTGGTTGCGCAATGTCAATGCCGCTCGCGCGCTCGAAGTCAGAACGGCGACAGGGGCAAACACATCGGCTTGCTTGGCGGCCGCAATAGCGAGCGCTACTGCAGACGGAACTTCGGCAACGGGAACGAGAGTGGGCGCTTCAGACATCACCCGTAAGCCTATGGATGGGGTGTGTCAGTGCGTGGATGGCATCAGAGCACTGCGCAAGAACAGCAGCAACTCGTTTCGCCGCAACACCAGCGAACGCAGTGATGGATCGAGGCCCAGTGCACGCAACACCTCGACTTCAGTCGCTACGCCGATGACAACTGAATAGGCGGAAAGCAAGAAAAAGCGCGCATCGTGTTTTCGCATCACGCCCGAATCCATCTCGACTTCCAAGAACTCGGTCGCCCGCGCAACCAACGGCTGCAGGGCATCGGTTAGGCGAGCCGCCGAGGGAGGTCCGAGGCGGCCCACCTCACGTACCAAACCCAACAGCTCTGGCTGACGAGCAGCCAGCCTGAAAGTCGAACGCACCACAGCCTCGACTCTCGCCCACCCCGTGCCCGCCCGAGAAAGAGCGTCTTCGAACGCAACCGTCAGTTGGGCAGCGCTGCGATCTACCAACGCATCGAGCAGCGCTTCCTTGCTCGGAAACCAGTAGAGGATGGTTTGCTTACGAACACCCAGCTGAGCAGCTATTTGATCGAGAGAAGTGGCCTCATAACCGCGGGTGCCAAAGCTGCGCAGAGCGGCATCGAGGATGGCCTCGGCGGTATCACTTCGCTTGGCGGCGTCAGAGACGTTCCCAGTAGTCACTTACCAAATGGTAGACAGAAAGCGTGATCGCCGAGAACCTTGCCGGAAAACGCATAGCCATTACCGGTGCTACCGGCTTTTTAGGAACCGCCATCGTAGAACGTCTACTGAGGTCGGTCCCTGATTGCGAAGTCGTCTGCATCGTTCGCCCCACTCGTAAATTCAGCCCCACTGAACGCATCATGCGCGAGGTCGTGCGCAACGATTGTTTCGACCGCATGCGCTCTGAGCTTGGCGGCAGTTTCGACGACAACATCGCGCGTCGGCTCACTGCAATTGCTGGCGACGTCGGCACTGACGGCCTTGGTCTCGACGACGAAGGCCGCGCCGCGCTACGCACTTGTGACGTCGTCATCCATTCGGCGGCAACAGTCAGTTTCGACTCGCCAGTCGATCTTGCAGTCGAAGTCAATCTGCTCGGACCAACACGCGTTGCTGACGCCATTCGCGAAAGCGGCTCACGCGCGCATCTGATCGCGGTCAGCACTGCTTACGTGGCGGGCAATCGTCGCGGCGAAGCGTTTGAAGAACTTGTTACCGAAACCTGGTACTCGCCCGATGTTGATTGGAAAGCCGAAGTAATCGCCGGTCGACGTACGCTTGAAGACGCCGAACATGAAAGTCGTCAACTCGAACGGCTCGCCGAGTTCAAAAAAGCAGCAACCAAAGAGTTGGGCGCCGCGGGTACTCCCCTAATTGCCAAGCGCACCGAACGCTTGCGTGTCGACTGGGTAAAGCAGCGTCTCGTCGATCAAGGTAAGGCACGCGCGCAATCACTTGGCTGGCCCGATGTCTACGCGTACACAAAGGCTCTCGGCGAGCGCGCCTTGTTGGAGCAGCGCGGCGATATTGCTGTCACTTTTGTACGCCCTTCGATCATTGAATCGGCGCTCGAACAACCTTTCCCGGGATGGATCCGGGGCTTTCGCATGGCTGAGCCCATTTTGCTTGGCGTCGGCAAGGGCCTGCTACGCACCTTCCCAGGTTTGCCTGAGGGCATTCTCGACGTCATACCCGTCGACAAAGTGGTGGCGACAATTGTTGCCGTTGCCGCGCACGGTCCTGACGAAAGGCCGACCGTCTATCAGATTGCCTCGGGCACGCGACAGCCGTTGCGCTACCGCAGCCTCGTTGACTTGGTAACCGAGTGGTACCGCGAAAATCCGCTCTACGACGCGAACGGTCAGCCGATCATTGTGAGTGACTGGCACTATCCAAAGCGCGGCAAGGTCGAACGCCAACTCAAACAAGCCGTACGCGCGATGACCATCGCCGAGTCGGTGTTGTTGAAGATTCCCGTGCGTGGTGCCGGCGCCGAACTTACGGCACGGCTCGAAGCGCGTCGCAACGAAGTCGACCAAGCTCACGGATACGTCGAGATCTACGCGGCATACACACAAAGTGAGGCGCGCTACCGAATCGATCGCACACTCGCGTTGTTCGACTCGCTACCAGAGGCAGATCGCAAAGAGTTCAACTTCGACCCGATCGACGTCGACTGGCGGCACTATCTGCATGACATTCACATGCCGTCGATCATCAGCCAAGGACGAGTGCGCACCAAGCCGGTCAAGAAGACAGTTACCGACAAGGCCGACCGCGTGCGCAAGAACTTGCTCTCACCTCGTCGACAGATGGCCGCCTTCGATTTCGAAAGCACACTCATTCGATCAAATGTTGTCGAGAACTACGCGTGGCTCGCGACCCATCACCTTGGTCGAGCAGATCGCGCGCGACTGCTTGCGAGACAGATACCGAAACTGCCACGCCTGATCGCTCTCGACCGCAAAGATCGCGGCGACTTCCTGCGCGAGTTCTACCGCTTCTACGCGGGCGCATCTGTAGACGAGTTACGCGCCAGCGGACAAGCGCTGTTCAACACCGTCACGCTCAGCAAGGCATATCCCGACGCGTTACGTCGCCTGCGCGAACATCGCGAAGCCGGACACCGCACGTTGTTGATCACCGGAGCGCTCGACATCGTTGTTGAACCGTTGCGTCCACTTTTCGACGACATTGTCTGCGCACAGATCGACTCAGCCAACGGACGATTCACTGGTGAATTGCTCAACCCTCCGCCTGTCGGTGAGGCTCGCGCGCTGCTCATGAAAGAGTACGCCGAACGCCACTCAATCGACCTCGCCGAATGCGTTGCTTACGCCGACTCGTCGAGCGACTTGCCCATGCTCGAAGCTGTCGGACACCCCGTAGTCGTCAATCCCGAAACTCGCCTTGCCGCAATCGCCCGTAGACGCGGATGGCACGTCGAGTCGTGGAAGAAGAACGACGATGCACCCATCTCTCCCTTTGCCCCTTTAACTGAGGTTTCTCAATGACTAGACCTGGCCTGGTTCTCGACGTCGATCGGTCGACGCCACCAATTACGTACTGGCGCGACGAACAACTAACCACCGAACGACTACCTGTCGGCAGTCGCGTCATCTACCCACCTGAGCCCATCGAGTCGGTCGGCAATTTCGCCGCGGCACTCGATGCAGCTCTCGCGAACCCTCTCGACGGTGCACCGCTCACAGCACGTCTACGTGCCGGCATGAGATTGACAATCGCTGTCGACGACCTGGTTTTGCCGGCGACATCAATCGACCCCCGTCAACGTGTGCTCGAAGCAATCCTCGACAACGCTTCAGAAGCCAGGGTCGACGACGTCGAGATAATCATTGCGCGCGGCTCGTCTCGGCGACTGACTGACTCCGAGCTGAAATCGATTGTTGGTGAACGCGTATTTCAGTCGTTCACGCTCTATCGATTGTTGAAGCAGCACGACAGCGAAGACGCCACAAACCTCACTGCGCTCAACTCGTCGCTAAAACCCTCGACAACCATCAACAAGCGCATTGCCGAAAGCGATCTCGTTGTCTACGTCAGCGTGCATTCACCCAACGGCGGCGGACACCAAGACATCAGCACTGGTCTCGTGGGCTTCGATCTCGACACGTCGTCCACGACTGACGCCCAGCTCGGTCTCGAACAACTCGACGTGTTCCAAGTCGCGATCGCGCTCGACAACGCGACCACCAGCCCGCTCTTGTCGTTCACGACGAAACGCGAACCGGAATGGAACATTCAAGATCGTGCGACCGCCGCCGGCGTGACCGCTTTGCTCGCCGCCGCGCCGAGCGCTTTGCGCAAAGAGATCCTTCGTCGCAGCCATCGCCAGCCGTCAGTTACAGGGGTCTTTGCCGGCTCACGTAACGCAGCTCAAGCAGAGGCCAACTCGTTGGTGCGCTTGCAGACTGCTGTCGTCGCCGAGGCTCAGGCTGACATCGTTACGATCGGCGTTCCGCAAGTGGGGCCTTACAACACGGGAGCCGCTATGAACCCCATTCTTGCCGCCGACTTCGCCCTTACCGCTGCCACAAATCCAAACGGTGCGTCGATCGTGAGCGATGGCGGTGCCGTGCTCGTGCATCACCCGATGATCGCGAGGTTCGACCCCATACAGCACCCGAGCTACAACGACTTTTTTCAAGACGTACTCACCCAAACAGTCGACGCAGCACAGATCAACGACAAGTTCGCTTCGGCGTTCGCAACAGACGATTGGTATCGCCACCTGTACAAAACGGGCTACGCGTATCACGGTGCGCATCCGATCATGACTTGGTCGCGTATTTCGCGTGCACTCGAGAACGTCGGCGCCGTCGTATTCATCGGCGCCAATACAGAAACCGTTCATCGCCTTGGATTCAGAGCCGCATCTACTTTCGCCGACGCACTCGAGATCGCGCGTGACGTTTGCAAGACAGCGCAACCGTCGATCGCCCACCTGCACACGCCACCCGCCGTAACTCCGGTGCTCGACTGACATGCCATCAATAACGCATCTAATTGGAGGCAGCCTTTGCAACCTGCTGCCCAAGAAGCCCAAGCTCGGCGCTGACTTCCCTACCGACTGGGCACGAGGAAGCATTGCAACGGCGATTCGCACTGCGGCGATCGAGGGCATCACGCGCCCGATAATTGCTGTCATTGCTCGCCCTTCGATTAAAGGCATCGATCGGCTGGACGAACTCGAAGGCCCCGTAATCTTTGCCGCCAATCACAACAGCCATCTCGACACGAGCTTGTTGCTCAGTTGCTTGCCTGTTCGCTTTCGTCATCGCTCGGTGGTCGCTGCTGGTGCTGATTACTTCTTCGACAAGTACTGGAAGTCAATCCTCTGGGCTTTGTGGATCAACATCATCCCGATCGAACGCGAGAAAGTCGGGCGCCGCTCTGCCGACCTCGCATCACGTTTGATTGGCGACGGATGGAACTTGGTGATTTTCCCCGAAGGCTCGCGTGGCGATGACGAGTACGTAACTGCGTTTCGCGGTGGCGCCGCCTACCTGGGTATCAAATGCGACGTTCCCGTTGTCCCCGTACACATCGAAGGAACACGACAAATCTTCGGCAAGGGTGCGCGTCGCGTGTCGCCTGGGCGAACTGTCGTCACTTTCGGCAGTCCGCTTCAAGCAGCAGAAAAAGAGAAGGGGCGCGAGTTCAACGCTCGTATCGAAAAGGCCGTCGCGTTGGCGGCCGACGAAACGAGCACCGATTGGTGGTCAGCACTGAAGCGACACGCTCACGACAAGACACCCGCCTTGACCGCGCCACCAGGCCTCGAAGGATGGCGTCGATCATGGACAGCGAGTGCACGCCGGAACGCTCCCAAAGAGCGACAATGGCCCAATGTCCGATAACGCCGGAGCACACAACCCATATGGGTCGGCCACAAAACAAGAGATCGAGCCGCGCACAAAGCTCGCTCTTTATATCGCCTTCATAAGCTTTGTCGTACCCGTCGTGCCGTCAATCGTTGCGTTTGTCATTGCCATGAGCGCCAAACATCGACTGCGTAAGGCAGGCGGCGACCGCATGAATGAAGGCCTTGCCACGCTTGCGCAGATCACGTCGGTGTTTACTGTGTGCTTGGTCGGCGGATTCTTCTGGTACGCAGAACGCACCTGGGGCGGCTGAGCGTCAACGCCTCTCGGTTGCTGGTCGAACTGACTACGGTTGAGGCCATGACGAACGAAGGCCCGCCATCGCCCGAGCAGCCTGTTCCCCCCACGCCGCCGACGCCTCAGCCGGCTCCGCAGCCAGACCCTTCACCAACACCGCCGCCGGCGCCGCCCGCGCCACCACCCGCACCCCCAGTGCCACCCCCACCCCCGATGCCTCAGCCGGGCATGGCACCACCGCCACCACCGCCGCCGCCGCCGTACTCGCCTTACTCGCCCTACTCCCCTTATGGCAGCGCGCCGCCAACGACAGCCATGCCGCAGTTTGCGCCGCAGGTGCACTCGCAACCAGCGCGTCCCAAAGCCGACAGCACCGCAGTCATCGCGTTGTGTCTTGCATTGTCGAGCTTCTTTGCGTGGATCATTCCGGCCGTCGTTGCGTTGTGCTTGGCACCGCAAGCAAAGCGCAACATCGCAGCGTCAAATGGCCTGCGCGGCGGCGCTGGTTTGGCTAGTGCCGCGCAGATAGTTTCAGCAATATCGCTCGTGCTTACCTTCCTCATTGCAGCCTTGGTGGTGTCGTTAGCTTGACCGACGGGCAAACCAATGAGCACACTCACGAACCGCTGCACGGTGAACTCGAACATGTGCCCGAACAGCAACAGAAACGTGAGACGCTCAGACCAGAGATCGTCGACGGTGTGCCGTATGACGGTTACGCGCACTACCGCGCCGTCAACGGGCTCGACACCGGCGTCGACCCAACCGCTGTTATCGCGCTTGTGTTGTCGATCTGCTCGTTCTTCTTACTGCCGTTGATCCCCGCCATCGTTGCTGTCGCAATAGCCCCGGGCGCCAAACGACGCATCCGTCACTCCGACGGCAAACTCCAGGGCTATGGACTCGCGAAGGCTGCCCAGATCGTTGGATGGGTAAACATCGTCGTCTGCGTCACGCTTGCTTACTTCATCGTTCAACTCGTGCAATGGGCGTTCGACACCATCAGTTGATCCTCAAAACAGCTGACTGCTGAAACCCCCTCATAACCGGGCAAAGGCCACTAGTTTCTAAGGTGAAACACCACTAGCACCACAGACCAGGGGGCCAGGATGGCGGTCGCAGCAAGCACACCCATCGAACTCGTAGCTGCTGTCTATAAGCGCCTACCCGAACGAGTCGCTGTCGGACGCGAGCGCCTCGGGCGTGCGCTCACACTCGCCGAGAAGATTCTCATCAACCACTTGGCTGACCCAGCCAACCAACCGCTCGAACGCGGTGGAAGCTACGCCGAGTTCTACCCCGACCGCGTTGCCATGCAAGACGCGACTGCGCAAATGGCGTTGCTGCAATTCATGACAGCGGGTCTCGACCAGGTTGCCGTACCCACAACCGTGCACTGCGACCACCTCATCCAAGCGCAGACCGAAGGCGTGCACGACCTTGCCGTCGCCAAAGACACCAACCGCGAGGTCTACGACTTCTTGCGCACGGTCTCGGCGCGATACGGCATCGGCTTTTGGAAACCGGGCTCGGGCATCATTCACCAAGTCGTGTTGGAGCAATACGCGTTTCCCGGCGGAATGATGATTGGCACCGACAGTCACACGCCAAACGCCGGGGGCCTTGGCATGGTCGCCATCGGCGTTGGCGGCGCCGACGCCGTCGACGTCATGGTTGGCGGAACTTTCGGCGTACGTTGGCCGCGCCTCATCGGCGTGCACCTAATAGGCACTCCGTCAGGATGGACTTCTCCAAAAGATGTCATCTTGCGCGTCGCCGAGATCCTCACCGTCAAAGGCGGCACCGGCGCGATCGTCGAATACTTCGGCCCTGGTGCCGACGCCTTGAGCGCCACTGGCAAGGGAACAATCTGCAACATGGGTGCTGAGATCGGTGCAACCACAAGCCTCTTTCCCTATGACCAACACGCGTCTGACTATCTGCGCAGCACCGGTCGTCACGAGATTGCTGATTTGGCTGACGCAAGTGCAGCCGACCTACGACCCGACCCTGAAATACTCACCAATCCATCGCAATATTTCGATCAAGTCATCGAGATCGACCTCGACACTCTCGAACCGCACATTGTTGGCCCGCACACGCCTGACCTCGGGCGGCCCGTTTCGCAAATCGGCGCCGACGCCAAAGCCAACGGATGGCCAGTCGAGCTCACCAACACGCTGGTTGGTTCATGTACCAACTCGAGTTACGAAGACATAAGCCGCGCTGCACACGTGGCGCGGCAAGCAAAAGCTCTTGGGCTGCGCACGAAAGTGCCGCTTTATGTGACACCAGGGTCTGAGCGCGTGCGCGCAACAATCGAACGTGACGGACTGTTGCAAGACCTCGAAGCAATCGGCGCGACCGTGCTCGCTAACGCGTGTGGTCCGTGTATTGGTCAGTGGAAGCGCACCGACATTCAACCCGGTGAGCAAAATTCGATACTCAGCTCATACAACCGCAACTTCCCCAAACGAAACGACGGAAATGCGGCGACACTCTCATTCATCGCGTCGCCCGAAACAGTCGTTGCGTATTCACTTACGGGCACGCTCGATTTCAATCCGCTGCAAGATCCGGTGACAACCGAAGAAGGCAACACCGTCGTTTTGTTACCTCCTACTGGCGATGAGTTGCCAAGCGCGGGTTTCGAACAGGCGCAAGATGGCTTTCTTGCTCCCCCACTCGACGGACGCAACGTCGACGTCGTTGTCGACCCGAATAGTGATCGCTTACAACTATTGCAACCATTCGACGCGTGGGATGGCAACGACTTTGAAGGCCTTGTTGTGTTGCTGAAAGCCAGCGGCAAGTGCACTACCGATCACATTTCTGCGGCCGGACCATGGCTGAAATACCGCGGGCACCTCGACAACATTTGCCAGAACTTATTTCTTGGTGCCATCAACGCGTTCACAACCGAACCAGGCACGGGGCTCGACAAGACAGACAGCAATGCAATCAAGAATCTGCCCGACATTGCGCGGCGTTACCGCGAACACAACGTTGCATGGGTGGCGATCGGCGATGAAAATTACGGCGAAGGTTCCTCACGCGAGCACGCAGCAATGGAGCCCCGCTTCATGAATGCCAAGGCCATCATTTGTCGAAGCTTTGCTCGAATTCATGAAACAAACCTGAAGAAGCAAGGCGTGCTGCCCCTTACATTTGCCGATCCGGCCACATACGACTTGATCGGGCCCGATGACACAATTTCGATCACCGGTCTTGCCGATCTCGCACCCGATCAACCCGTGGCGTGCGTCATCAATCACGCCGATGGCTCGACAACGCGCTTCGAGGGTCGCCACACAATGTCGCCCGAACACATCAGATGGTTCCGAGCTGGCGGTGCGCTCAACGTCATCAGAGCCGAGCGCGCGTCATAGTCTCGACGCATGCAAAACAAAGGTGTGCTCAGTGGACCCGTCGATGGTCCGCAGCGAGTTTCAGTTCTCTACCCCGAAGTCGAGGCAACAGCCGGGCTTGTGGTCGTGCATCGCGGTTCGCGCTTTCGCGGCGCAGTCGTACGCATTGAAGGGGACGGTGTTGTGCTGCGCTCACCAAGCTCGAGCGCAGAGCGTGTCTTTCGTCTGAGTCCGGGCGCCTTCACCGTTGACGGCGAAACGTCCACTCTTGTTCGCCCCAAGACGAAGCCGTCGGCAGCGAAAGTAACGGCCTCGGGCTCCGTCGCCAGTGGCGACAGCACCGCCAAAGTCGCCCAAGCCAGTCGCATCTACGTCGAAGGCATCCACGACGCGGAGCTAGTTGAAAAAGTTTGGGGCGACGACCTGCGAGACATTGGCATCGTCGTCGAGCGACTTGACGGAATCGACGATCTGGCATCGGTCGTCCGTGACTTTCGTCCCAATAAAGACGCGCGCCTCGGTGTCCTTGTTGATCATCTCGTGGCCGGCAGCAAAGAATCGCGCCTGGCCGCCAGCGTCGACAACCCTTTCGTGCGAGTCACCGGCACGCCCTATGTGGATGTCTGGCAATCCATCAGACCGCACGTCGCCGGCATCTCTGCGTGGCCAGAAATTCCCAAAGGCCAGTCGTGGAAGGCCGGCATTTGCGCCCACTTCGGCGTCGATGAGCCCGGCCGTTTGTGGCGTCAGCTGCTGGCGAGTGTCTCTACCTACGCTGATCTTGAGCCCGATCTAGTCGGCGCCGTGGAGAGTCTCATCGACTTCGTCACAACTGGCGAGTAGCGGCCTGAGCTGCGCAAACCTGAGCCCAGACGCGAACAAAGGGACCGGTGGGGGGATACCGATCCCTTTGTTGAACCGAGAACCTTTGGCGGGGGAACCATCGGTCTCTGTCGCTCTGGCATTTAGTTTCCTCGACTCTTAACAATCTGTCCAACAGTAGATTCAGATATGCAGTATCACTATTAGAGATGGACCTCAGACAGATGAATGCGCTTCTTGCCTTGGCCGAGCACGGGACGTTCTCAGCAGCGGCCGACTCACTGCACACCGTACAGAGCAATGTCTCTGCCCACGTCGCTCGATTAGAGAAGGAATTGGGCGCGTCGCTCTTCGATCGATCCACTGCTCGCCTGACCGTCGAGGGCGAGGCCGTCGTGCGCCGGGCGCGACGAGTGCTTTCAGAGATCGAAGCGGCGAAGTCTGATGTCGCCGAACTTCGCAACGAAGTCATCGGTGGTGTGCAGATCGGTTTGATCGGAACCACTGCCCGTTGGATCGTGCCGCAAGTGATGCGCTTGATGAGCGAACGTCACCCTCTCGTCTATCTACGCATCAGTGAAGGAACGTCAACTGCCCTTGAACCTCGATTGAGTTCGGGCGCGCTCGATCTTGCGGTCATCTTGCTGCCATCACCGTCGCCCGATCTGATCACCGAAGAGCTATTCGAAGAAGACATGGTGCTTGTCGTCCCGCGCGATCATCATCTGGCCGCATACGACGAGATCGATCTAACAAAACTCGCCGGCATTGGGCTGCTGCTTCCGCCGATGAAAACAGCCGCGCGCGCTGAGATCGACGCCGCCGCCCGCGCTGTCGGCGTAAGCCTTTACGCAAAAGCGGAAGTTGACGGCGTGCGGCTTACTGCATCGCTCACGTTTGACGGATTCGGCCCAGCCTTGCTGCCAGCAACCGCCCTGCCGTCGTATCTGAACGAACAATGGACACTCGTGCGCGTACAAGGCATTCCGCGACGCCGCGTTGGACTTGCCTATCAGCGACGCGCTCAACCAAGTGCCACCGCGCGTGCCGTGAGAGACGTGTTGATCGAAACCGTTGCCGCCGGCGCCGAGCTACACCCCGGCCTCTACCCAGCAACAAGCACGCAATGACACGCCGTTAATGACAATGCGTTAACCCGGCAGTGTCTCGCGATCAACGATCGAATACACCGGGCCCAGATGCTTGCGCATGTCGGTCGTCAACCAATCAACGACAATCGACGCACCCAGATATTCAGCGCCGCTTTCTTGGATGAGGTCAACAGCGGCAGAGGCCTGACCGCCGGTCTCGAACCAGTCGTCGATGACAACCATGCGATCGCTCGGACCAAGCGCTTCACGCTGCAGGCGCAACACGAACTCATTGCCTCGATAGTCGGGTGGCGTACGTCGTTCGTATGTCGGCCCGGGATACAAGCCACCGGGCTTACGAATGCCCACAAAACCCGCTCCAAGCCTGTTGGCAACAGCTGAACCGAGAACAAAACCTCGCGCCTCAACGCCAGCGACCTTGGTCACTCCACTATCGAGAAATGGAGCAGCCAGCGCATCGATGATCCGACGAAACAGCTCGCCGTCACGGAAGACGGGCCACATGTCACCAATGCCATTTGTGATCGGTATCGACTCTCTTAATCGCGCGACCAAATCGACGTCAGCGGTCACGTGTACGGAAGAACCATCAGTGGTCATGAAGACATCCTCGCACTTTGCTGAATGGCATTGTTCGCCCCCAAACGGCCGTGGTAAGAACGGCTTGTGTCATCAATTCGTAACAGTCCACGTGCTCTTTTGAGTCAATCAGTGAATTTGCATCGCAAATGTAACATCGGCCCTATGCAGCTTCCCCCGCGGTCTTTGTTTGTTCGTTTTGCTGTCGCACTTTCATTGCTCACGACAGTTCTTGCCCTCCCCTCGCTTATGTCTCCCGCAGCGGCCACGCCGGGCTTTTCGATTTCTCGCAGTGGTTCGAGTCTCATAAACGCAAGCGGCGCCCCTGTGACGCTCGTAGGCGTCAACAAGTCGGGCTCTGAATATGCGTGCCAACAGGGTTACGGCCCCTTCGTTGGCCCAACCGACCAAGCGTCAATCGATCTCTTGAAGAGCTGGAACATCAACTTTGTTCGCGTTCCGCTCAACGAGCACTGCTGGCTCGGCACCAGCGGCGAAAACGGCGCACTCAGCGGGATGGGTTACCGTGCAGCAATTGCCGACTACGTGAACCGTCTGACCAACAACGGCATCTACGTTGCTGTCGACTTGCACTTCTCTTCGCCTTACGGCGCCAACGCAACGCAAGACCAAGTAATGGCCAACGCGAACTACAGCATCCCCTTCTGGACATCAGTCGCCAACACATTCAAGGCAAACGGCGCAGTCATGTTCGAGTTGTACAACGAGCCCCACGACATCTCAGCCGCCGACCCTTGGGCGTGTTGGCGCAACGGTTGTTTCGCTAACGGCTTTCAAATTGCCGGCATGCAACAACTCGTTAACGCCGTGCGCGATACCGGCTCGACAAACGTTGTGATCATTGACGGTCTCGACTGGGGACACGACATGCGTCAGTACCTCAGCTACTTGCCAACCGACTCGGCCAACCAGACCGCTGCTGGTCAACACCTCTATAACTTCAAACGTTGTGTGAGCGTGAGCTGCTGGAACCAAGAGTTCCTTCCCGTTGCCAACGTGATGCCTCTCGTCGCTCCTGAAATTGGGCAAGGACAAAACGACTGCAGTAGCAACGGCATCGTTGTTCAGTTCATGAAATGGATGGATGCAAACGGTGGCGACGGTTACGGGGTTTGGTTCTTTGGAACTTTCGGTGGCGGTTGCACCGACGGCAACTACTACGGCGGCGCGGCGCTGCTCACCAACGAAACAACAGGTGCCACAACAACTTTTGGCGCAGGCGTAAAGCAGTACTTCCTCTCACTGCCGTCGACCGCAACCACGCCGACAATCCCACCCACTACTCCCCCGACCACAACGGCGCCGCCAACGACAGCGCCGCCAACGACGAACCCTGGCACGACTACAACAACAACTCCAGGAACACCGGCAACCACGACAACGACTCGCCCCGGTCAAACAACAACGACAACAACGCCGGGCAACACGCCAAACGACATCCCCGCAAACGGACCCTTGTCGGGCTACCGCGTCGTCAGCAAGGCGGGCAAGGTAACGGGCTTCGGTCAACAAGCGGCAACCTTTGGTGACTCATCAACGCCCGACGTCGTCGCAATTGCCAACACGCCCGACGACCGCGGCTACTGGACGGTGTCGAGTGACGGTCGCGTTACCGCACGCGGCAACGCCGTGTTCTATGGCGATCTCACCGGCGCTGCACTCAACGCACCCATCGTCGGTATTGCTCCGTTGCCTGATGGTTCGGGCTACTGGTTGCTGGGGCGTGACGGCGGAGTCTTCAGCTACGGCGCCGCTCGGTTCTATGGATCAACTGGCAACCTCAAGCTCAACGCCCCCGTCGTTGGCATTACGTCAACGGCGTCTGGCAAGGGGTACTGGGCGGTAGCAAGCGACGGCGGTGTCTTCAGTTATGGCGACGCTGTCTTCCGCGGTTCGACCGGCAACCTCAAGCTCAACCAACCAGTCGTTGGCATGGCCGCCTCGCCAAGCGGAACTGGCTACTGGCTCGTCGCCTCTGACGGTGGCGTGTTCAGCTTCGGCGTTCCGTTCTTCGGATCAACCGGCGCCATCAAGCTCAACGCCCCGATCATCGGCATGGTTGCCGACAGTTCTGGCAATGGCTACCAGTTCGTTGCCTCAGACGGCGGCGTCTTCAATTTCAACGTTCCCTTCCAGGGCTCGCTCGCCTCAACCGGCACTCCCAGCCCAGTGAGTGGAATTTCAGCCTAAGGAGCAGCCGCCGATTGGTTGCTCGTGCAAAAGTCCGATTTGTCGCTTCGTCGATGAATCGGACTTTTGACAATCAGGCAACTAAAACGGCTCTAATCTGACAAGCTAAGAAGTCTGAATCGAAACAGATCGCTCTGGCGATTCCCCTAGAACAACGAAGGGCCGGGCGGGTCAAAAAATGAACACTCCCAGATCAAGTGGTCCAGTAACACTGGCGACGATTGCAGCACAGCTCGGCGTCTCACGTAGCACTGTTTCCAACGCGTACAACCATCCAGATCAACTGTCGCCGCAGTTGCGCGAACGCATTCTCGCAAAGGCAAGCGAGCTTGGCTACACCGGCCCCGACCCCGTTGCACGTCGCTTGCGCCAAGGCAGCGCCGGTGCGATCGGTGTGTTGTTCAGCGAGTCACTGCAAAACGCGTTTGCTGATTCAGCGTCGGTGAAGTTTCTCGAAGGCGTCGCGGCCGCCGGTGAAGACGCCGACTCGGGCATGTTGTTGATTCCTGCGCGTCCGTCAGAAAAGAGCGCAAGCGTCGTAACCAACGCAATCGTCGACGGTTTCGTTCTCTATTCGATTCCACCAACACACCCGTTTGTGCAGGCCGCTCTCAACCGCCGCTTGCCTGTTGTGTGCGTTGATCAAACGCGCATCGGCGGTGTTGCCTGGGTGGGCATCGACGATCGCACCGCAGCGCGCGACGCGGCACAGCATCTGCTCGATCTCGGTCACCGCAACTTCGCCGTTCTCGTTTATGGTCTGGCCGAAGACGAAACGGTCGACGCAGACACCGAAAGTTCTTCGCCGACTGTCAGTCGCTTGCGACTCGAGGGCTATCGCGACGCGCTGGGTGCTGCTGGTGTCCACTGGGCCAACGTTCAGAAGTTTGTCTGCGAGCAAAACACCGAAGCGGCTGGGTCATCCGCTGCCGAAATCATTCTCAAAGGGGCCAACCCTCCAACGGCGGTCTTGTGCACGAGCGACACTCTCGCCCTTGGCTTTCTCGACGTTGCCAGATCACAAGGCGTCCACGTACCCGAAGACGTTTCAGTGGTCGGATTCAACGACGCTCCGAGCTCAGAGGCAGCCGGCCTCACGACCGTTCGTCAGCCGCTCGTTGAAAAGGGCACTACAGCGGCCCGCATGCTGCTGAAACAAGAGGCCGCCGGCGACACCAACGTCAAGCTCGAAGCATCGCTAGTCACACGCACGACTACGGCCAAGGCACCTGCTTAACGCTCTGTGCGGTGGTTCGACAACGAACTCGGCAAAACTATTCGCATCGAGCGGTTTGATCGACTACGACTAACACCGTGAAAACCTCTTATGACTCCCACAATGTGCGTCGTTCTAGGCGAATCGCAGGTGCTGCACTCGCTTTCGTCTTAGGCGCATCGCTCGTCGTTACGGCTTGCGAGATCAACGACGACCCATCAACGGCCGCCACGATCTTGCCACCCGAAACCCAAGGTCTTTTGACCGCTGCGCTCGATCCGTCGACGAGTCAAAAGGTGAACCTTTTGGCGCTCTCTCGTCGCTTGCCCGCAAAGGTTCAGGCCAACGATGCCGACGACGTAAAGGTCAAACTCATCGACCAGACTCTCGAAGGTACCGGCCTCACCTACGACGCCGACGTGAAGCCATGGATTGGCGGCGAAGCTGCGTTGGCAATGCTGCCCCCCGCCGATGGTGGAAGTGAGCCACTCGTTGTCGGGCTGCTCAAGGTCAAAGACAAGACCAAGGCAACTGCAACTTTTGACAAGAAGAAAGTCGACCCAGCGACCTACCGCTACATCAAAGACTACGTAGCCATCATCGATAAGCCCGACCTCGATGATCACCAAGGCGCAAAAGGTCTCGACTCGATCGAAGCAGCATCAAAGAGTGACAGCACTCTTGAAAAAACCAAGCGTTACAAAGACGCAATCGATGGCATTGGCGGTGAGCACTTGGTTCTCGGTTGGATCGACCTTCCCGCTCTCGCGAACACAGCCTTGCCCAACGAAACACAGTCGACCAACAAATCGTCGTCGTCCAACAGCGCCGCATACGGCGACGACCTCGAATCTGAAGTCACGAGCGACGTCGATCAATACGCGGGATTGCTCGGCGACAACTCAGCCGAGCTGAAGAAGCAGGCCGACAAAGTCGGTTACGTCAGCTTCAAGCTCTACGTTGCGAGCGACGCTGTCGTCGTTGAGGCAAGCACCGAAAAGACCGACACCAAAGCACCGACATCAGACAGCAAACTCGTGCGCCAACTGCCGAGCGACACGTCGATTGCGGTCGATGTTCCCGACATTTCAAAGCTGCTCACCAACGCCCTCAACGCTCCTTCGGTTTCAGGAGCAATCGGTGGCAGTGATCCGCAAGGTCCAGGGCCTGAGTTGAAGCAACTAGTCGCTGCCATTCAAGGCCCAGGTGTGTTCAGCTCGGGCGACCTGACTGCCAGCACCATTCCCGTCGGATTCACGGCCAGCCTCAAAGACCCCGCCAGTGCAACCGATGCGCTCAGCTCGCTCGCCGGCAAGCTTTCGGGTGCAGGCCTTGACGCCAACGCGGTGACCGTTGCCGGCGGCAAGGGTTACACCTACAACTTGTCAGCCGCAGACTCGTCAGGGTCGGCTACAGCCAACAAGTACCTAAACATCACGGCAGTCGTTAGCGGCGATCGCTTGATCTTGGCCGACACCGTCCCCTACGCCGAGAAGCTGGCAGGTGCAACGTCGGAAGGCATTGGCTCGAGCGACCCATGGAAACAAGCCTTTGGCGAGAACAAGACTGTCGAGCTCAACGGCCAAGCGTTCTTGAACCTGCAATCGCTGATCGCTGCCGTGCAAAAACAAAGCAGTGACAAGCCGTCGGCAGAAGACCAAGAGTGGCTTGACTCTCTCAACGTCCTCGGCACCCAAGCCTGGCTTGACGGAAACTCGACGCACGTCGAGATGAGGCTCGGCTTCAAGTAACGAAGCGTTAAAGAATCCAAACGCCCCGCAGCTTCAACAGCTGCGGGGCGTTTGCCTATCTACTGGTTGTAGAGACGTAGCGGCGTGCCCACTCCATCGATCGACCAACTAGATCCGTCTTCGGAAACGACATTGTCGTTCTTGATCGTCATGACAATCCAACAGCCGTCAGGCTCGGGATTGGGGCACGCAGCGCCGGCAGGAATGTCGACCGCAAAGTCAGCTACGCGCGAGTTGTATTTGCTAGCCGCAACTTGAGCCTTTTTGAGCACACAGCCCGGGCTCGAGTTTATGTTCGGACCACCACCGCCTGGCCACGTCAACCGACATGACTGCACTGGCGAACCATCAGACCAGGCAAAGCTGATCTCGTTCTGCCCCGCTTCACCAAGGTCGTAAGTCTGCAAGTGAATGGCCGAGCCTTGGTATGACTGCGGCACACGAGCAAACCGGAACGACACAACGAGGCCCGCGTCTTTTACAACGGTAACGATTTTTCCTGGGCCGTAGACCTTGACAGCCTTCGACGCAACAAGATCCGGCACCCCGGCCGTGAGAATTGCGGCACGAATGCCGTACCGATTCCTGATTTGATACGCCAGCGAGTTCTCCATATCGGATTTGAGGATGTACTTGCCGCCCTTGTAGACCGAACCGTCAATTTGCAGCGTGCACACGCGCGTCCACTTGTGAAATGTGTTGGCAGGCGCCGTGTCGTAGATCGACGACGGCGGGGTCGACAAAATGCTTGCCCAATTGGCAGCCGTCGCGCCGGCGCCTTGCGATGGCAGCGGCGGATACACCCGCGGCTGACACGCGATGCCCGTGTTGATTGGGCTCGTTGCATTTGGAGCCCAGAGAGAAAATGTGGCATTTTGCCCGGTGCCTTGATCTCCAACACAAAGCTCGGGTGCCGCTGCATACGACGCATAGTTGATCGGGAATGGCGTCGCTGGAGGCCATGCTGCTTGCAGCCCTGTGTACCACGGCGTGTCGCACTGCGCCTCGGTACGACCAACTAGCGGGTCATAGACCTCAACAGCAAGGGTCCCGACCGTGCCGTTGGAAACGTCGATTACAAACTCGAGTCCGCCCGGCCTGTACTCGTCGTTCACGCCATTGCTGCAATAGTCAGGTTCACCGGGATTTCCGGCGCAGACATAGGTGTCCCATCGGTCGGCGAAACGCTTATCAATCGCCGACGAGTTTTGAGCAAGTACAAAATTCACGTTGGTGCCAGTAGTGCTCCACTGATCGAGCTGTGGTGGTTGACGGCCAAGCGTGTTGTCATTACTGCCCATCGCAACGGGAGCTTGAAAGTGCGCAATGCCACTTCGTTCGTAAGTGAATGTCTTGATGCCCAAGAACTGCAAGAAGTACGAGTCGACTGAGTCGGTCAACGTGACTTTCATGTACGCCGGACGCGTTGGGTCTGGTCCGATGTAATTCACGCTGGCATCAGACACGCCGTTGTGAGCGAGCTCCTCTTTGCCAACTGCCTTGGCCGACGGCACGTCAGTCGGCAAGTAAGGCGCACCAGCTAGCGCTGCTGAGTCGGCGGCACGTTGTGATCGCTCGATGTGCAGATACCAGTTCGCCAAATCGATTGCCATACCAGCCATGGCGAGCAGCACCGTAATCATGAGCGCGCCCCACACCATGACAAACCCCGCCTCGTTTGTCTTGATAGGAAAGCGCATACTCATCCGAACCTGTTCTCAACCGTCATATCGGCCAAATTTCAGGTTTGGTTGAGCAATAATCCGGGGCGCTTTATACCCTCTGACCTGCGCTTACACAGATCTCAGGGGTGAGTCAGAACCGGACCGGAAGCGCTGCCTGGCTGGTTGCATCCCACACGTTGGCTTGAAGGGTTATGGGCGACGCCGAGGGCAGTCGCATCGGGCACGTTGTGCCGTATTGACCCGGACCAAAGCGGTTGTTCTTGATGACCATGCCCTGAATTGGCGAACCGAGACCGAGCTGCGTCACGTTGATCGTGCACGCGCCATCTTGCAGCCAATTGTTGGCAATCGTGAGGTTGGCGGTCTGCGAGTGATTCTGCGTAACCATGATCGCCGCGTTGTGTGAGTCTTCGAGCGTATTGCCAGAAATCAGCGTGTTCTTGCCGCCCTCAACCTGGATTGAGTCGTCGTGTGTCTTGCCATCTGGATGCGTTGGGTCAGGCTCGAAGTGAGCGTTTTGGTGCAACCACGAACCAGTGACCGTCACGTTGCCATCGACAACTTTCACAGGGTCGACAACCCGCGAGATGTCTAAGCGAGTAGCAGTGAAGTTCGAGCCCGAGATTCCATCGACATAGATGCTCGGATAGTCAGCTCGCAAGGTCGAGTCTTCAACACGCAGGTTTGTGTTGCCCCACCACGACGCGATCAGCACGTTGTTGCCTGAGCTTGCTGCGCCGCCACGAATCAACGACCGCCTTATCGTGACGTTGTCTGCCTTCACCAGGATCTTGCCCCGCACGTCTAGAGAGTCGATCACCGTACCGTCTTGCGTCACGGTGATATCGCCGTTGTGAACGGTCAATGCCGTACCGTCGGGAACACCTGTGTTACTCGCACCAGGCTTGCCGGTTGAGGGCGTTGGTGCTGGCGGCTTGGCCGTGGTCGTTGTCGACTTGGTTGTAGTTGTTGTTGTCGGCTTGACCATCGTGGGCGGTGTGGTCGTGGGCGGTTTGGTTGTGGTCGTCGTCGGCTTCGCCGTTGTCGGCGGAGTGGTTGTGGTCGTACCTAGCGGCACGAACTTGATGTAGTCGAGACCAAGCGAGTAGCCGATGCTTGAAGCGTTCTTGCCAGTAATTGAAAAACGAACCTGCTTGGTGCCCGCTGAACCAAAGGTGACGTTGGCGATGCTCAACTCACGATAGGCAACGTCGGCCGAGTACAGGTCTTGCGCTGCTCCGTGGTTTACATAACGTCCGTCGTATTGCGCGTTAGGTGCACCCTTGATGGCAACTTGAAAGATTCCTCGACTGTTTGATTTCTTGACGCCAACCTTCACGGCGTAGGCGCGAGCTTCGGGAACGTTGACCGAGTAAACGAGCGAGTCACCAACGGCATTTGCGTTGAAGATCATGCAGGTGCCCTGCGGACAGGAAGTCTGCGCTTGAACAACGTCGTCGCCAGCGCTGGCAGTTGGCGCAAGTTTTTCGAATTGGTAAACGACGTTGGCGCTCGCTGCATTGGTCGTACCGACAACGGCAACCGATGCAATCAAAAGCGATGAAACGAACCCAACTAACAAAGTCTGGCGCCGACGCGAACCGCGCGACACCTTAAGAAAAGACGACTTCAAAACAAACAACATCCCCGAGTATGAGGCGACAATTTGGACACTGTCAACGAACCGCCTGTTGCTTGATAATGCATCAAACGTAGAGGGTTGACGGATATAACATCCGTCTAGTCAAGAGTCGATCGACTGTTTTGCGTTTGTGCAACAGCACGTCACAACCAATATCACGACCCCATTGGAGTACATGGTTCTGATCTTCATTCACGGCCTCGGCGACGACCATTCGGTGTGGAGCTCAACACTCGACTCCGACCTGTTGTCCGAACACGAAACCCACGTTTTGACGTTGCCGGGTTTTGGAGGACGCCGATGGAATGGCGAAGGCCTCAACGAAGCAGCTGAGTTGTTCACTCAATACATCGACCGACTCAAACAACCTGTAGTGGTTGTCGGGCATTCAGTTGGAGGAATTGTCGGCACCATGGTCGCCGAACAGTCAGTCAACGTTGTTGGCTTCGTAAACGTTGAAGGCAATCTCACCGAAGCAGACTGCTTCTTTTCAGCGCGCGCAGCTGACGCATCCGACATTTACTCGTGGCTATCAAACTTCAGTCGGCGATTCGAAGGGCGTTACCAATCAACGCTCAATCGCTCAAATCCGCATGCTCTGCAGCGACTCGCACGTGACACCGTCGCTGCGTGCGCCAACGACGCAATAAAAGACCGCTACCTCGCGCTCACGATACCGACCGTTTATGTGCACGGTGACGACATCACCGAACCAACGCGACGTGTGCTCGACGGTCTCAGTGAAGCCCGCACCCACTTTCCGGGCACTGGTCATTGGCTCATGCAAGACGAGCCCGAACGGTTCGCCCGTTTTGTGAGCGAGTGGGTGACGTCGACAATCACCGACTAGTGCAACTACTGGTTTAGATGCAACGGCGACGGCGGCTTACGCAGCGACCAAGTTGTGAAGTCGTGGACGTCAGCGGCCGGGAAGCCCATGCGCACCGACACCCAGCAACCATCGTTACGCGTGTAGCCAGTCGGCACACAGTTGTAGTTACTCGGCACGTTCCACTTGAAGATCGCGAGCTGGCCCTGCATTCGCCCATTTGGAGATGTCGTTGCTACACAGCCCGGCGCATTTATGAATCCAGAACTGGGCGGAGGTGTCCATTCGCAAGTGCCCGGAACAATCGCACCTGAGTCAGAACTTACGAGGGAAATTGTTGCGGTTACATAATTGCCCGTTGCAGGGTCTCGAGCATCACCGATGTCAAAGAACTCGATCTCGATCGATTGGCCGGCAAATTGGCGGTCGACCTGCATCACCGGAAATCGCGTAGAGCCTGCGCCGTACTGGTTGTATACAGCAATGCTTGTGTCGGCCGTCAGCGCCACGTATGAGCGACTGAGGTTAACGTCGAGCCCACTGCGATCTGGCGTCGTCGACAATCCTGACCTCAACAAGAAACCGTTCACACCAGCACCACCCTGCGAGCGGATCCTGAGAACGAAGTCATTGTCTTTAGAGAGATCGACTGCGATCGCCGGACACACCTGCACCCAATGGTGAATCCAACTCGCTGCAAACGGATCAGATGCAACCGCTGACGCCGCGTCTTGGGTACCCGGATAGGTGCTGCATGTCGCAATTGGCGTTGTCGAATTCACACTCCCATAGAGGCTGTAATACGTGTCTTGATTGCCTGAAGGGATGGTTGCGTAGTGGCCATCGGCGTCGGTTGCGCAAAAGCCAGGGTCGGGCATGTTTACGCCCACACTCTTTGGACCCGTGCAAGTGGTGGCCCCAGCATCAGCAAAGCCGGGGTCGAATCCCTCGATAATCAAATTGCGGGTGCCTCCGCCTGGAACGCGTCGGACGTGCACGTGAAAGGCGTAGCCGCGAGCGTCGAATTCTTGATTGTTGTTCCCATTGCAGAAGTCAACACCGTTCGGAGCGTATCCAGGGCCATACAGGGGGGTGTCGTTGCAACGGTTTGACATATACCGGTCGCCATCGACCTTGGGCGCCGCCGACCCCTCAATGCCGATCCAGTAATCACCGTCCCAACTAGTTGGAACACCCCAGGGACTCGCGCCTACTTCGAGCGGTTCGTGGCCACCAAGCAGGTTCGATCCGTTACCCATTTGCAAGCCAGGTGTGTGAATGGCAACTGCTGTGCGCGTAAAGGTTGTTGTTTTGGATCCACCAACGATGGTGATGAAACCGTTGACGGCAGTCGTCCTGACTGTGACCGAGAGCGCGTTTGGCGAAGTAGGAACTTGATGGATGTCAGCCGCCGCAGCATCTGCCGCCGAGACACCATTCTTTGTGAGCGTGATGCGAGCGGTGTCGATGGCTTGCGCAACATCACCGGGCAAGAACGGGTCGCCCGCGAGTGCAGCTGAGTCGGCAGCTCTTTGGGCTCGTTGAATGTGGATGTACCAGTTGCCCAGGTCAATCGCGAACGCCGAGATGGCGAAGAGTCCCGTGAGCAAAATGGCGCCCCAAACGAGAACGAAGCCGCGTTCATCACGGCGTCGCCTCATGCGATCGCTAATCACCTCAGGAGCCGTGGCGGGGGTGCCCTTCGCTTCTTCCACTTTCTGCGCATCGACGCATCTGAGCTGGGCCTAAAGCACTTTTTATTGGCCAGTTGACCACGCACACTTCCCGCCGGCTGTACTGGCTCTTCGCATTTGATCCGTACTTTTTGGTTGCTAACTGGGTCTTCTGGACCGAGATCACGACAAAAAGGTCGGGATGAAACAGGCTCTTCGTAAATAAGTGTGGGCCGTACAGTGTGGGCCGTACAGTCTCTGGTTTGGCCAAGTAGTGGACTGCATGTCTGGGCAATTTGTGGACACCTGTTTTGGTGGTTTGCATGGATCTCGCTCGCTACGCCGTTGATGCTGTTGTGATTGAGGGGGTGTCGTGCCGGGCAGTTGCTAGTCGCCTAGGTCGTTCCAAAAGCTGGGTTAACAACCAGGTTCGAGCATTTCGAGCCGGTGGTTATGAGGCTCTTGCCCCTAAAGCAAAGGGTGCTCGGTCGTTTCCCAATCAAACCTCCTCAGCGCTTGAAGACGAGATCTTGTGGTGGCGCAAGAGTCTCGAGGAAGAGGGCTTTGACGCAGGAGCGCGGACGATTCGGTACTACTTGGCCAAGTCACACAGCTACGTACCGTCTGTGTCGACAATTCACGCCGTGCTGGTTCGACGAGGCTTTGTCACGCCTCAGCCACAGAAGCGACCACGATCGTCGTGGTTACGTTTTGAAGCGTCATTGCCAAACGAAACCTGGCAGTCAGACATGACGCACTGGTCATTGGCTGATGGCACCGGTGTTGAGATCATCAACTTCATAGACGACTACTCACGCGCTGTTATGGCTTGTGTTGTCGTCGATGTCGCAACCTCATCTGATGTTGTTCGCATCTTTCACAAAGCAGCTGAAATATATGGCTTTCCGGAGTCACTACTGACAGACAACGGTGCCATCTTCACGGCGTCATATCGCAATGGAAAAGCTGCCATGGAGACCGAGATGTACTCACTCGGCATCGTTGTCAAACACGGCAGGCCCTACCATCCGCAAACTCAAGGCAAAGTCGAACGATTCCACGACACCTTGAAACGGTTCCTTAGAAAGCAGCGGCCCGCTCAGAATCTCGACGAACTCCAACAACAGCTCGACCGCTTTGTCTTTCGTTACAACGAAGAGCGCCCGCAAAGTGCACGAGACAACCTGCCGCCCCTTGTTGCTTGGCGGGCGCTTGACAAGGCAACGCCAAATCTCGACGGAGTCAAGTTGGATCCGCACACTCGAGTCCGTCATGACGTCATTGACAAAACCGGTGTCTTCACCTTGCGCCACAACGGCAGGATTCACCACATCGGCATTGGTCGAGCCCACAGAGGCAAGCGCATCATCGTGTTGGTCAACAACCTCGACATTCGGGTGCTGACACCCAAGCGAGAACTCCTCCGACAACTCACGCTGGACCCCACGAGGGATTACCAGCGGATCTAGCAGCTACGCTGCATAGGTTCGTCTGTCCACGAATTGCCCGGACAGCACAGTGTGGGCCGTACAGGACTTGAACCTGTGACCCCTTGCGTGTCATGCAAGTGCGCTACCAGACTGCGCCAACGGCCCCTCTAACGGGCCATACCGTACCAGCTGAGCTGGGTGCTCTTGGCCTAACTCTGGCGAGCCGGATTGCCGCCTCGGCGGATGCGACGCTGGTCGAAGAGACGCTTGTCGGCCAGATCGACGAGCTCGTCGAGATCTTCACCGTCATCGGGATAGGTCACCGAGCCCCAGGAGAAATTGGGGCCGCCTTCGGCCATGACACGTTGAGCGACGGCCATGGCTCGCCCCTCGTCGGTTTCAGGCAGCAGCACCACAAACTCGTCGCCGCCCATGCGATAGGCGGTGTCGCCAATACGAAGCGCATTGCGCAATGCCTGGGCGAGACCTTTGAGATGAGCGTCGCCGGCCGCGTGGCCCTCGGTGTCGTTAACCCGCTTGAGGCCGTCGAGGTCGATGACCATAAGACTGAAGCGACGGTGGTGACGAGCGGCACGGCCCGCTTCACGGCGCAGGTCGCGTTCGAGCGCGCGGCGGTTGAGCAAGCCAGTCAATGCATCAACGAACGCCTGTTGTTGCAACCGCTCGGTCATGCGCGCCGCCGCAACACCAATTGCGCGGTCGATGATCATCTGCAAGCGATCAGTTGTCTCAACAAGTTCGTGCACCGGCAGACGTCCAGCGATGCGGCGTCTCAACGCTTCACGCAAACACACCAACTGGCCGATCGCGACATCGAGCGCGCCGACTGCGGCAGCGAAGACTTCCGCGACTTTTTCGACCTCGGGATCGGCACCCCAACCAAGTGGTTGTGGACGACTCAGCGCCGAAACAACCGCGGCAATGAAAGCCGATGCAATCGGCGGTTGGTTGTCGGGCGGCAACATCGGATCCCACCGACACAACTCGCGCCAGTCAGAAGCCAACGCTTCGTGCTCGTTACGCAGCAACTCGACAACAGCAAGATTCTTTGGCGCCTTGATATCGACGGGGATTGCCAATGCGGCAATCAACGACGGGATGTCGCCCTTTGGAACACTTGCAAGGCTGGCCGGAACATCATTAGCGGCCTCGCCTGTCAACACCACCATGCGCGCCTCGGGCCAATGCGCGCGCATCTCTGGAATCAGGTCGAGACCGTCACCGTCGGGAAGCTCACGATCAATGACAATGCCGTCAAAACCGTCGGCCGAAAATCCTTTTGCAAATGCTTGGTGGCGCGCTTGAGCAAGTGAGCCCGCCTCGAGAACGAACGCCCCGTCGATCTCAAGACTCAGTCGAGCCAAGCGACGCATCGACGAATCTCCGTCGATGACCAAGATTTGACGCAATGGAGTCCTTACTTGTCAGGAGAACCGAGAGGAATTGCCACCCAGAGCGTACACGGAGCGTCGGAGCGCCGCCGTTAATTACGCGGGTACTGGTTGCCCGGGTACAGGGTCGGGAATTGGCGAATCAGGTGATGGATCGAGCGGCGTCGGATCAGGCCCAGGCAGTGGATTTGGGTCGGGTGTTTCGGAGTTAGGAAGTGGATTCATGTTCACGCGCCGCCCTCCTTAGCGAATCGTGTTGTCACACATTCCCCCTGTGACTCACAGTGAAACCCGATGCATCAATACGCGTGAGTTTCAGTGCAACTCGTGCCAACAACAGTGATTAGCGATGGTTACAAATCAGTGGCGTGCATAGCGGCCTCTTCAGCTGAGTCGTCGCCACCGTCGTCTTGTTCGCGTGCAATTACGTTTGACTCGTCATCGATGTCGTCAACGTCTTCGTCACCGGGTTGCACCAGACGACCAACTCGACTCGCCGTGTATGAATACGGGTGCTCGCCAACTTCTGGAAGTGTGTGGCGATCGCGAATCTCAAATGGTTCGCCCGCCCGCTCTTCTTCGAGCGTCGTGCCGTAGGCATGCGAACCCATTGGTTCGTCGGGTGGCGACCAACTGTCGTCGTCAACATCACCAGCGACGTCTTGGTCAAGTGAGCTGAAAACGTCGGGGCCTTGATTCTCCATCGACCTGCCCTACCCTTTCCTGAAAATCGCCACACCATCGGGTTCGAGCAACAAAGTTTCGCTCTGCGAACCATCGTCGCCGACCGCTGCTGACATGCCCGAAGAAAGCAGCACTTCTGACCCTAGTGCTGTCGCGAACGGTTGTGTCCCAAGATTTATAACTGTCACAATTCCACCTCGAGAAACCCACAGAACATCACCCTCGACACGGGCTTCAAGCTCAGCGCCGCCGTCATTCAGCGAGGCTTCTGACCGACGCAAGCGAATGAGCGCTTTGTGCCACGCGAGCATTTCGTCGTTTCGACTGTCGTTCAGTTCGTCCCACTTCAACTTTGACCCGAGAAAAGTCGGCAACGCTTGCGGATCGGGCACGTCAGATTCATTCCACCCGAAACTGGCGAACTCGCGCTTACGTCCGGCGCTCACTAGCTTTCCGAGCTCAGGCTCGTGATCTGTGAAATACATGAAGGGTGTGCTCGCCGCCCACTCTTCACCTTGAAACAGCATTGGTATGAACGGAGCGGTCAACACAAGAGCGGCAGCGATCTTCAGGCGCTTTACATTCATCAACGCAGAGCTGCGTTCGCCTCGTGCGCGGTTGCCGATCTGATCGTGGTTCTGCATATAACCAATGAACTGCCACGCCGGAATGTCAAGCGGAGCGCGTCCGTGCTTGCGATTGCGCGATGATTGATACTGGCCGGTATAAACAAAGCGATCGCGCAGAGCCTTCGCCACGGGTTCGAGCCCGCCGTAGTCGCCGTAGTAGCCGCTTGATTCACCTGTCAACACAGCGTGCAGTGCATGGTGGAAGTCGTCACTCCACTGCGCGTCGATGCCGTATCCGCCGGCTTGTCGGCGCGAGACAAGGCGAGGATTGTTGTCATCGCTCTCAGCCACGACAAACAGATTGCGCCCTAACAAAGCAGTCAACCGATCGATCTCGATATCAATTGCTTCAAGGATGTGAAGCGCTGAAAAGTCGAAGATCGTGTGCACAGCATCAAGGCGTAGACCATCGGCGTGGTAATCGCGCAGCCACATCAACGCGTTGTCGATCACAAACTGTCGAACTTCGTCGCTGTAAGGCCCATCGAAATTCATCGTCTGACCCCAGGGCGTTCCGTACTTGTCAGTGAAGTAAGGACCGAACGCACTCAAGTAATTTCCGTCGGGCCCGAGATGGTTGTAAACGACGTCGACGATGACACCCAATCCACGCGTGTGGCACGCATCAACAAATCGCTTCATGCCATCAGGACCACCGTAAGCGTGGTGCGGTGCATACAGATCGACACCGTCGTACCCCCACCCATGCCCACCAGCAAACTCAGCGACAGGCAACAGTTCGACTAGCGACACGCCCAACTCGACCAAGTGATCGAGCCTGTCGATGGCTGCGTCAAACGTTCCATGTTCTGTGAAAGTGCCGATGTGCAATTCATAGATAATCGACGACTGCAGCGGCAGCCCTTTCCAGCTGTTGTCGGTCCAAGGGAATGTTGAATGGTCAACAACCTCTGACGGACCGTGCACACCGCTGGGTTGATATGCCGACCTTGGATCAGGCATTGGCTCACTGTTGTCGAGCACATATCGATACTGCACGCCAGCTTTCGCGTCGGGTACATCGACGACAAACCAGCCCTTCGGATCTAACTCCATAGGAATGAGTTCTGCCGTGGCCTCGATACGAAGTTGCGCTGACTCAGCAAGCGGAGCCCACACACGAAAAGTCGTCATTGTCAGCTTTCTCCGATGCGCTCAAGTAGGGCGACAGGAAACTCGTTCAGCGCAGCGCGGAGCAACGTTTCACCGTCGTAAATATGGTCGGTAAACACGTTGCGCCATTGACCCTTGGGCAATTCGACAGTGGTATTCGTCCACCCATCCATACCGGCGACAAGTCGCGGAACAACTACAACCACGTCGTTACCTCGTTGAAAACCAACAACGTTGTGCGCCTCAGCGCCAACAGCGACGAGCGGCGCGTAGGCGCCTCGTTCATCGAAACAATCAGGGTGATGCTTGCGCGCATGAAGCGACCTCGTGAGCACGTGCATTTTGGTCAAACCCTCGTCGGCGCGTTTAGCAATCTCATCAATGGGCAGCTCGTTGAGTTCGTTGATTAGTTCGCGGCGCTGCCCGTAGTCGACAAGACGACGGTTGTCAGGATCAACTAGGTCGAGGCTCCATAATTCTGTGCCTTGGTACAAGTCGGGAACACCGGGCATTGTCACCTTTAACAGAGTCGCCGCTAGTGAGTTGATACGTCCGACATGAATGATTGGTTCGACGAAGTCGGCCACGTCGTCTTGAAACGCTGTGTTGTTGCAGATTGCGTCGACGAACCCTCGCAAAGCGTCTTCATATAACGCATCGGGGGCGTTCCAACTCGTGAACTGTTTCGCTTCACGCGCCGCCTTGATCGCGTATTCAGTCAAACGCTCAACCGATACTGGGTATGCGCCCACGAGCGTTTGATACAGCAGATACTCCATGTTGCGATCAGGAAACCGCTCGCTAGCTGAATCAGCGGGATCACGAAGGCGGCGATGGCGCTCATTCATTGCTGACCAGCGCGCAACCGCTGTCGTCCATTTGTCAGCCATCTCGGTGAGTACTGCAAGGCGCCAGCGAACGTCTTCGCTGCGCTTTGTATCGTGAGTTGTTGATGCATTCATTGCCGACGGTGACGAACGTTGACGCTCTGCGCAGGCCTCATGAAAGTCGTCGGGGCGTACGGCAAACTCGCCCGGATCTCCGCCCACCTCGTTGAGGGCGACGAAACTCAGATAGCGGTAATACGCCGTGTCTTCAACACCTTTCGCCATCACTGGGCCCGATAGTTGCTGAAAGCGCACAACGAACTCAGTCGCAACTGCGTCGTCAAATGCCAGCGCCAGCAAATCATCGAGCAGGTCAAGTAGATCGGGTTCGACTGTGCTGTCGTGTTTTGCTTGCTCGACAGCGCGGCGCACGATCTCGCGATCGATGCGGGTGACTTGATTGCCTGACGGCGCGGTGTAAGTGCGATACACAGGCAGCTCGACCAGCAACGCGCAAAGCGCAACGTGAAGCTGGTCGCGCGTGTAATCGCGATATTGGCGGCGCGACCTAGAAAAGCGCATCAGCACGTCGGTCACGCGCGCCACGTCGCTACGAAGCAAGCGCTCGATCACATACCGCTTGCCATCGCGCACGTGTTGACGCCACGACAACTCGTTGCCGGTAAACGTCCGATAGAAGTCGGCGAGCCCACTGGCCGCCGTGGGCTCGATAAACAAACCATCAATGAGATTCAACGCGTCATAGCCCGTCGTGCCACTTACAGGCCAAGAGGCTGGCAGACGTTCGCCTGACTCAAGAATCTTCTCGACGAACAAGGCCTGCCGCTCGCCGACGCGGCTGCGCAGTCGACGCAAATATCCAAGCGGATCAGCGAGACCGTCAACATGATCAATACGAAGTCCGCTGACACTCCCCTCGTCAATCCAATCGAGAATACGCCGGTGAGTGTCTTCGAAAACGTCGTCGCGCTCAGCTCGCAAACCGACCAGACTGTTGATGTCAAAGAAGCGGCGGTAGTCGAGTTCTGAGTCAGCCACCCGCCAGTAACAAAGCCGGTAGTGCTGGCGCTCCAACAAAGCGTCGAGCGCGGTCGGATCATCGTTCAGCGCGGCAAGCCCACCCTCAGACACGTCGACACTCATCTCTTGGAGTGAGCGTGTGCTGATCGGAAACTCACTCTCGAAATAGCGAACAACAACCTCGTCGTCATGCTTGCCGAGCTGAAGCCGCCGACGGTCAAGCTCTTTTCCATAGTGGTCGCCGAGTACAGGCATAAGCACGACATCACGGCCAAGCTCTTCGGGGGCTCGCCAATCGATGTCGAAGTAGTCGCAGTAAGGGCTCTCGCGCCCACTCGCCAAAATCGACCACCACCACTTGTTGTTGCGTCCGCCAATCGCCATGTGGTTCGGCACAATGTCGAGCACTTGACCGAGATCATTCGCACGCAATGCGTCGACCATTGCTTTGCGCCCGACTTCACCACCAAGCTCATCGTTTGCATGACCGTGATCAACGATGTCGTATCCGTGAGTACTGCCCGGCGTCGCTTGCAAATATGGCGATGCATACAGGTGACTGACGCCGAGCTGGGCTAAATAGTCAACAATTTCTACCGCCGACGCGAAACCAAACTCCGCACGAAACTGAACCCGATAAGTCGCGACAAGCGGCACTGAGGTGAAGTCTTCAAACGTCATCGCAATCCCCCTCTGCGTGGTCTAGTCGCTGGAGCGTTCAACCCGCCGCAAAAGCACCAATGATCGGTCTTCAAGCTCGATCTGGTCACCGGGCTTGAGCGTGGTGCCACTGCCCTGGCGCCGTTCAAATACGCCGACTGCCGTATCAAACATCACTTCCCACTGCATGCCGAAACGGTCGTCGGGAATTGAAAAGCTCAGTGATCCGTAGTGGGCGTTGAACATCACGAGAAAGCTGTCGTCGAGCACGCGATCGCCGCGCTCATCGAGACCTTCTATCTGATCGCCGTTCAGGAAGATGGTGATGGATTTGGCGAAGCCTTTGGTCCAGTCTTCGTCTTTCATCAATGAACCGTCGGGCTTCATCCAAGCGATGTCGCTAACGCTTTCACCAAACACCGGTTGGCCTTGAAAGAAGTTGCGACGCCGAAGTACTGGATGCTTCGCGCGCAGACGCGCCAGCGACGCAACGAATTGCGTGAGTGCTTCGTTGTCGGCCACCAACGTCCAGTCGAACCACGAGATTTCGTTGTCTTGGCAGTACGCGTTGTTGTTACCGCGTTGCGTGCGCGAGAACTCGTCGCCACCCAAGATCATCGGAATGCCCTGGCTCAAAAACAGAGTCGCCAAGAAATTGCGCTGTTGACGTTGCCGCGTGGCGTTGATTTCGGGATCGTCGGTCGGCCCCTCAGCGCCACCATTCCACGAACGGTTGTGCGACTCGCCATCTTTGTTCTGTTCACCATTCGCGTCGTTGTGCTTTTGGTCGTACGACACAAGGTCAGCAAGCGTGAAGCCGTCGTGAGCGGTGATGAAGTTGATCGACGCCGATGGACGACGCCCCGTGCTTTCGTAAAGGTCTGACGAGCCCGTGAAGCGATACGCAAACTCGGCCAGTGTCTGATCTTCACCACGCCAGAAGTCGCGTACGCAATCGCGATACTTACCGTTCCACTCAGACCACAGCGGCGGGAAGTTGCCGACTTGATAACCACCTTCGCCAACATCCCAAGGCTCGGCGATCAGCTTCACTTGATTCACCACGGGGTCTTGCTGAATCAGGTCAAAGAAGGCTGACAGCCGATCGACATCGTGAAGTTCGCGGGCAAGCGTTGCTGCCAAGTCGAACCTGAAACCGTCGACGTGCATTTCTGTAACCCAGTAACGCAGTGAATCCATGATCATCTGCAACACGTGCGGGCTACGCATGTTGAGGCTGTTGCCAGTGCCCGTGTAATCCATGTAGTACTGCGGGTGATCGGGCATCAAGCGGTAATACGACGGATTGTCAATGCCCTTGTAAGACAACGTCGGGCCGAGATGATTGCCCTCGGCCGTGTGGTTGTAAACCACGTCGAGAATCACTTCGATGCCCGCCCGATGAAGTTCTTTCACCATTTGCTTGAACTCTTGTACTTGCTGTCCGCGTTGCCCTGCCGAGCTGTACGCATTGTGCGGCGCTAAGTAACAGATCGAGTTGTAACCCCAATAGTTGCGCAACCCACGGCGAAACAAGGTCTCGTCATGAATGAACTGATGCACAGGCAACAGCTCAATTGCCGTAACACCAAGCGACTTGAAGTGTTCGATCGCTTCAGGCGAACCAAGCCCCGCATAAGTTCCACGCAGCTCTTCTGGAATGCCCGGGTGCAGTTGCGTGAAACCCTTCACGTGCACCTCGTAGAGAACGGTGCTTGCCCACGGCGTGCGCGGCAGACGATCCATGTCCCAGTCGAACCACGGGCTCGCAACGACCGACTTCGGCATCAACGCAGCGTCATCGTCTGTGTTGAGAGCGCCGTCGGGCGCACCGAAGTCGTAGCTAAACAGGGCGGGGTCCCACGACACTTCGCCGTCAACCGCTTTTGCATACGGATCGAGCAACAGCTTGTTTGGATTGCAACGCAAACCTTGCGAGGTGTCGCTCGGACCATGCACACGGAATCCGTAGCGCTGACCAACACCAACGTTGGGCACGTACCCATGCCACTGAAAGGCCGTGACCTCAGGCAAGTCAATTCGCGTCTCATTGCCTGCGTCGTCGAACAGGCAGAGCTCAACACGGTCAGCAACTTCTGAGAACAACGAGAAATTGGTGCCGACACCATCAAAATGAGCGCCGAGCGGAAGCGCCTGACCAGGCCAAACTTTCATTCCTCACAACGTAGCCAACCAACGTGACCGCAGGCGGTGACATCGAGATATTCCGGCGTCGGCTACGTCGAGGTGTGACGAAATTGGGTTATGTCGAGCCTGCCAGCGACAATCGATCCTCGTTATGTCTGACCGCCAAACCAGGGCCCCGCACTTTAAAACCCCCCTGCAGGCAGCACTTACTTATGGCGCACGCGGCTGGGCTGTCTTTCCGTGTCACGTCGTGAAAGAGGGCGCCAGCAATTGTTCGTGCGGATTTTCGGATTGCGCCTCGCCATCGAAGCACCCGATCGTCGCACATGGTCTCAAGTCAGCGGTTACCGATCGCGAGCAGATCAAACGATGGTGGAAGCGTTGGCCGCACGCGAATGTCGGTATTAGAAGCGGAGCCGAGAGTGGGTTCGTTGTCGTTGATGTCGATCCGGCACACGGTGGACTCGACTCTTTGCAGAAGTTGCGTGAGCAATACGGTGCGCTGCCTCATACGTTTACGGTTGCAACGGGCTCAGACGGACTGCACTTCTATTTCGCGCACCCAAACGTGCGCATTCCCAACGACGCCGGACGTCGACTTGGCCCCGGGCTCGACATTCGCGGCGACGGTGGTTACGTAATTGCGCCCCCAAGCCTGCATGCCAGCGGACGCCGCTACCACATCACTTCAGATGAGCCACTTGCTGACTTGCCCAGTTGGTTACTCGAACTGCTCAAAGAACAAGAGCAGCCGCGCCCGTCAATCGTTCCTCGTCGTCCGGTGCGTGCGAGCAATCGCTGGGCGTTGAGTGCTCTCGAAGACGAACTCGACGAGTTGCATCGAGCGCCTGTCGGTGCCCGCAACTTCACGCTCAACCGTTGCGCATTCAAACTTGGGCAAATTGTCGGCGGCGGGTCACTTGACTACGACGCAGTCGAGATGGCACTTATCGATACCGGCATCGCCATTGGCCTCAACGACCGCGAAACGCGCACCACCGTTGCGTCAGGATTGAAGGCCGGACTGTCGTCACCGCGGGTGCCCGCCGACAATCCCAAGCCCGACGCCGACGTCGCTTAGCTCTTGTTAGAACAGCGTGCGCTGAATCTCGCCAACTGATTCTCGAGCCGCTGAAGGCCGTTGCGCAGGTGTTACCGCAGACTGAACTTCTCGTTCTGTCGTTACTTTGAGTTTCGCTGTTGGTCGTTCAAGAGAGTCGAGCCTGACGACACGTTCTGGCAACCACACATCGAGCACATCGATACGCGCATACTTGCGCCAGCCATAGCGATTCATCGGATCAATACGCTCTCCGCTAATCACAAACGTGATCTCGTCGCCTGCTTTGAGTTCGTTATCAGACACCCATTCGCCAATACGTTGCCCGTCGTTATCGCAAACGACTAAGTCAGCGGCGTTCACTGCAGGAACTGGCGCATTGCGACTGAACTGAGTTCGCTCGCCAGCGCCCGTTGTCACGAAGTAATACCCCGCGCGCTCTTCGACTTGCGCAATGCGTACAAGCTTGTTGCCACGAGTGACCAAAGCGTCGCCCGATCGCAGTTCGTCGGCATACTTCTGTCCTTCAGGAAGGTCTTCGCGTGACGACAGTCTGCCGATGCGCTTGAACACATCACCGGCGTGACTGAACTTCTCGTTCGTGAGCTCGTCAAATCTCGCGCGCGCAGCAATGAGCGCCAGTTCTTGCTCATTGCCAAACGCCCTCAGCGACTCAACGACGTGATACACCGAGGGACTCGACCAATCGACAGCAGTGCCATCGACCACCCGCACGTTGTCGCTAAGCCAGGCTGCCAACTTGACAGCAGCAGTCTTAGAACCCACTGAACCAACGTCGACCTGGTCGGCCCGTAGCATCAGTGCGGTGCCGGCGGGCACGACCTGCCAGTTACCGCGACCATGTTGGATAAGTGTCCAATCGCCATTAGCCGACAAGGTCACGTCCATTTCGGCGAGCTTGCGCAGGTACGAACGCTGGCGTTCGGGAAGCGACTCGTCGCCGCCATCGCGGTAATACGAACGCAGTGCCTCGGTGTCTCGAAAGCGTGAGGTCGCAGATTTTGGTGTCATGCGCCAAGGCTCAAGTTGACTTGACCGCTGCGCGCACTGGTGGGCAGCGAAATCTTGTCAGCAGTCACGACTGGCTCAACAACTCCGTCGCGAAGGTTGCGATTGATCTCTGTGACCAATCTGCGCAATTCTCGCTTCAGTTCAGGTGGATAGGTGTGCTGCTCATACTTCGACTCAAGATGGCGGAGTGTGAGTTGCTGAGTCTCATGGACATGCCGCGTATCCCACATGGCAACGTGCACGTCGCTTTGGGTCGGGTCTTCAAACGCGACAGCAATTGAATGTCCGTAACTGAGCGAACTCTCGTAGACAGCAAGGCAGTTGCCCATGCGCAAGGCAAGTGCCCTTAGTTGCCGCGGCGAGCTGATCAACGTCCCTGTCAACCCACCAGCGGTCATCGAGCGAGTCAAGCGTCGCGCGTCGGTGTCTTTGAACGGAAGGTCACTCTTGTTGGGCAATTGCTGCCATCGCATGTTGCTTTCATCGTTGGGGTACTGAACGGTCGCAGCTAACTTGCGACCCATCTCTATTGTGGTGTCAACTGCTTCAGCAGCAAGATGCTGAAACTCGCTCGCAGGCGCATCTGGCTGACAAGCAAGCCAGGCAGCCGAGCGACGGAAAGGCGATGCCGTGGCAAAGCGCCAAACGCGCTTATCGAGTAGACCTAGGCCCGCAATAAATGCATAACGTTCAGGCGCACTACGCAACGCTGCCTCGTGATCTCCCGCCGCCAACGCTTCGGCGACAGCTCGAGGGTTGCCACGAAGTGCAGCGCCAACTCTCTCGCGATCGCCCTCGTCGAAGTACCGAAAGAGTCGTTGAGCGTCGGTGACTGCGTAGGCACCACCGTACGATTTCAGACTTAGGTTTTCGACCAGTCGTGTCGCTTCTTCTGCATAGTGAGCACGGTTGCGAGACACAGCCATCTCAGCTTGGACCTGCTCAAAATACTCAGCTGCCAACACACTCGAAGGCCGAGCTGCTTGGGCCACAAACGCTGGCGTGATGAGCGACATAACAAGATCGCGGCCCACGTTTGCGTTCGACAGAATGGCTCGCTTGCGTTCAGTGTTGAGCTCTTTGCGGCGGCTCAACGCTTTAGCCACCACACTTAGTTGTGCATCGGTTACATCAACTCGGTTCGCCACGCGCTCCAGACCCTCGCGACTCGCCGCTGCGATCGCCTTATCGAGCAGGGTCGCGTCTATGTCGATAGCAGAACACACCCAGTTGGCTAGCTTCTCCCCACCCTGGGAAATTGCTTCTACTTGTACGGCTTGAGGCGTGTTGATGTGCGTCAGCGCGTACGGGCGTCCCAACGATTCCTGGGTTGCAAACTGTGCGAGCAATGTTGGGCTCGAAATTCTGATCAGAAAGTCTCGCCAAGCCAGCGGTATGTGAGCCACTGCTGTCGACTCGGGCATTCGACTGTCATCGGGTTCCACGATCGCCGTAAGACGTTCGCGCACCAAGGCCCTGCGCATGGTCTCGGTCAGTCCAACCTTGTTGGCGAGGCGCTCGGAGGAAATGCGAACTGTTGCTTGCGAAACGTCGTTGCGCCGCAAGATGTTCATGAGCGCAGGTACGCGACCAACCGTGGCTATGTAGCGAACAACATGTGATGGCGCGTCGACGCGGGAGGCAAGCTCGTCGTTCACGCCGTCACACTTGAAACCTTTTGCGCGCGCTGTCAGCACGGCCTTGGTGAGCAACTCGGTCGGCACGCCACGAGTGATCGAGTTGAGCAAGGAGAACAGCTCCGGCGTGTTAGCGACCTTTAGTGCGCTCGCGAACAATCGCGTACGCGCGTGATCGTCAGCATGGCGACTGCTGGCAAGGTCTTTGAAGGTCCGCGCGTAAGTATCGGCATCGATCCGTGGGCCTCGGCGACAAAACTCCCCCACAACGTCTGCATAAATCGCCGGGGTCGAAAACTTGTGTCGCACGACGTCGCGCTTGGCGGTCCAGCCACCCTGCTTTGCTCGAGACGCAAGAAGTTCAGCAAGCACGAGGCGACCTCGTTCGGTCATGCTGGCACTTGGCACCAAGTCGATCGTCTCGGCCACTTGGGTGTGGATGAGATCACTGACAAGCGAGAAGCGAGTGTCAGGTTTGTAGCGCCCAATGATTTCACCAAAGGCGGCCGAGAGCTCCGGTATATGAACTGGCGCCACTTTCATTTGCACGCCGGTGACCGGCATTCGCCTGATCAACTCTGCAACTTGATTTGGGTGGAAGTACGGCGCTGCTGCAGCCACAACACGCAACGTTGCGTGGTCGAGGTCGCTCGGCGACGAACTCAAGAATTGGTCGACAGCAGACACGAGGTTTACTGATCCGCTGCCAAATAGAGCGGCGACCCCTTCGCGAGCGCTGCATTCGCCGTTCAGAATTGCATCGAGTTCCGGGTTTTGAGAAGGCACCGAAGCACGGTACGACCAGGGCACAAACCCGACCAAAACCCACGCGACTTCGGATCAGACCAACGGACAATTCAGCAGTGACGGCTTCACTGCGAATGGAACGTAATAGCCGTTGGGCGGCGAAGCCACCCCGGCCTAACGTCCCTTTCGCGACAAACGCTGAGAAGTACGTAAAGGCCAAACAATATGGAGGCGGCCATGGAACTCGGGAACCCGTGTACAAGCCAAACAATATGGAGGCGGCGACGGGATTCGAACCCGTGTACAAGGCTTTGCAGGCCCCTGCCTGAACCACTCGGCTACGCCGCCAAATAAATGGAAGACGCACGCAGCGAAATCCCTGACTCGGCGAGTGTAACCAGAAATCGGTCGTCATTCGGGCCGTACGCCGTCATTGCGGCGCACATTCCCTATTACGGCAGGTACATCTTCACCCAGTCGACATGAAGTCCCGACGTCACACCCGGGTCGGGGGCGTTCATCCAGCGACCGTCACCGGCGTCGACTTGTAGCGCAAGATGCATCGGGTTTGTGGGGATCGCTGCAGGCATGACGTTGGTGTACTTCAACACGCCGTCTAGGTAGTACTTGATGTAGCCCGGCTGCCAGTCGACGCCGTAGGTGTGCCACTGCGTGAAGTCACCAACCTCAGTGTGTTGGATCTGCGAATTGTTGGCGCCCCAGTGCAATGTGAAATGCGTTTGATTGCGATAGGGCTCCGACATTTCAGCAATGTCGATCTCGCCATCAATGGGCCAGCGTTCTGAGTCGGGCCACAGCAAGATCGCAGGACCGTAACCCTTGCCGTTATCCATGCGAGCTCGAATCTCCCACTTGCCGTACGTCTGACTGCCTTCGCCTCCGAGACACCAGCAGATTCCGCCCGTCACCAAGTCACGCGCGTTGATGTGCATTGCACCGTCGCTCACTGACACGACATAGGGACGACGAATGCCAATGCCTGCAGTTCCCGCCCCGTCGTACACAGCCCAGCGCGAGGCAAGAGCGGTTCCGTAGAAATCGTCTTGTGCTTTGAGCACCCAACCGAGCGGATGACCCGTCGGCGCAGTGGTGGTCGGAGCTGTCGAGATCGGCGATGGGACTGTGGTTGGCGGAGAACTGACAACAGGCGAGGTCGTCGTTGGCGAGCCGATCACGGGCGGCACACTTGTTGTCGGCGCGGCAGCCTCGGCGCCGGGTGTTACAGCAGGTGTGCCAACAGCCACGCCAACGGCGCGTTGATCAACCGAACCATCGGCGCGTATCAACGAGTAACCGCCGTTGCTGTCGCGCAAGATTGCGATTGCGCGTGCAGCATCACCATCGGCCGTCGCTCCGCGGAACTGCGCGTCGCCAAAACTGAACACGCCTCCGTCGGCGCCAGCCAACCAGTAGCCAGAACCGTTGGCTGTAGTCGTCATGCCAACAATTGGTTGATTCAAGTCGAGCGCACCGGTTGATCCGAAGAATCGCGATGATCCAAAACTAAAAATTCCGCCATCAGTGGCCACGAGCCAATAGCCAAGGCCATCCGCCGCAGCCGACATGCCAACGACGGGTTTGTTGAGACGGATAGCACCGGTTGATCCGTAGAAAGCGGCATCGCCGAAGCTGAAGATTCCTCCGTCGCTAGCAACCATCCAATAACCGCGACCCGAAGGTGTCGCCGTCATCCCAACTATTGGCTTGTTCAGCTGAATTGCACCAGTAGATCCGTAGAAAGCGGCATCCCCGAAACTGAAGATTCCTCCATCACTGGCGACCAACCAGTAACCGTTGCCCGTCTTTGTCGCCGCCATCGCGACTACGGGACGGTTGAGAGACGCTCGACGCAGGTCGCCATGGAACGGCGCGCCGGGCGACGCCGTGACAAACCCAGTAGCCGTTGTAAGCCAGTAACCATCACCATTTGGGCGCATCGCCGAACCGACGTAGTTGTCAGCCGCACGCACGATGCTCGACGGCAACATCACACTCACGATCGCGGCGACCACCGCAACGACTGCGATTCGCTTGAACGTCGAAAAACCTTGCGCCAAAAACATCGCAAGTTCTATCGACCCGCAGCGGTTACGTATGAGAAAACCTGACTCAGCGTGACGCCCGAAAATGACATATGCGCTGATTGCAACCTGTTAGCGGATGTCGATTCGTCAACCGCGTTGCGGAACACGGATTGTCTTACGTGTCATCTCACTCGTGTCGAGACGCACTGTGGAACCTCGGTAAACATGAAATTTTTTTCCGAAAACACGACGGGCATACGTTCCGCCTCGAAGCGACAACTCGATAGGACCCGCCATGAAAGCCGACGACATTTACACATCAGTTACTGGTCAGCTAGTGCAACTGATCGAACAAGGAATTGCCGATCCCGACGGCTGGCGAAAGCCGTGGTCAGTAATGACCAAAGGACATTTCAACGCAACAACCGATAATCCGTACCACGGGCTCAACCAGCTGCTGCTGTCACTCGTTGCTGGGTCTCGTGGCTATGAGGCTCCCGTCTGGGCAACGTTCAAGCAGTGGCACGATGCTGGCTACAAGCTCAAAAGCAACGGTGAAGCAAAAGGTGCAGGGGTCCATTTGATCCGGTGGGTTGATGTCAAGCCTCGCGATGGAGCGACAGGCTCGACATCGCGTCGCAGTCGCACAACTTCGACGCCATCACGCGAACGCAGGTTGCCGTCACTGAGCGACGACAGCACCCCGAGAACCAAACGTGTACCCACCGGCTTCTGTGTTTTCAATGCAGCCGTCGTCGATGGTTACAAGTGGGCGCCGCCGAACCGACCCGAACACGAACGACTTGACATCGCCGAGCGGCTCATCGCCGCCATGCGTAACGACGGGCTGACTATTCGTCATCAAGAAATCGACAGGGCGTTTTACTCGCCGTCTGACGACATGATCGTGACGCCACCAATGAACGCGTTCCCGTCAGCTGACCGCTTCTACAGCACAATGTTTCACGAACTTTCGCATTCGACGTCGAACGATCGTCGCGTGGGTCGTGCAACAGGAGGACGCTTTGGCAGCACGAGTTACGCCGAAGAAGAACTGATCGCTGAACTCAGTTCGGCATTCTTGTGCGCGACTACGGGAATCGAAGATCAACCAACACTGCATCATGCGGACTATTTGGCGAACTGGCTACAGGTGTTGCGCAACGACCCCAAGGCAATTGCCCTCGCCGCAACCGCTGGGCAAAAAGCAGCTAACTACATCCTCGGACTCGGTCGCGGCGTTGAACAAACACACGAATCAACCGACGATCTCGACGCCGAAATGGCCGCTCTCGCGGAATCCACTCACAACGAGGCAGCAATGAGCCTTTGAGCAACCGTTGCCGTGGGCCAGGTCGGCCGATACCGTTGTTCCAGCCGGCCTTTGGCCATCACCTCGACTACACGACCGTGGAGACTCCCTTGAGTGAACAACCCGAAATTGCGGCGACCGGATCCGACGAGCACCGCTCCTCAGACGCCAGCCTCGAAGTAGCCACGGAGGGCCCGATCGATTTGGCGGCCGAGATGATCGACATGATTGAAGAAACGAGAGCTCGCAACGCTCGGCGGCGTCCGCGAGAACCATTTCTCGGCCTCTAAGTCGGTAGCGGCGCTTGCGCAGCAAGCCCGGTTCATCCGCGACATGATCGCGACGTGAAACAAGAGACCAGCCTCGACGAGATCATCGAATATTGGAACGCAGCCAACTATTTGACCGTTGCCCAGATCTATTTGCAAGACAACCCGCTACTACGGCAACCGCTGCGAGCCGAGCACATCAAGCCCCGCCTGCTCGGCCACTGGGGCACGTCGCCGGGCCTCAATCTTGTCTATGTTCACCTCAACAAGCTGATTAACGACACTGACAGCAAGGTCTTATATGTAACCGGACCCGGCCACGGCGGCCCTGCCATCGTCGCCAACACTTACCTCGAAGGCAGCTACTCAGAGGTCTACCCCACTGTCAGTCAAGACAATGCTGGGCTCGTTCGTTTAATACGTCGCTTCTCAGCACCAGGCGGCATCCCGAGTCATGTCAGCGTTCCCACTCCCGGCTCAATCCATGAGGGTGGCGAGTTGGGTTACGCGCTCGTTCATGCTTTCGGCGCTGCGTTCGACGACCCCGACCTACTCGTGGCCTGTGTCGTCGGCGATGGGGAGGCCGAGACTGGTCCGCTCGCCGCTTCGTGGAAGAGCGTTGACTTCTTGAACCCCGCGCGCGACGGCGCCGTTCTACCGATCTTGCATCTCAACGGATACAAGATCTCTGGCCCGACGGTGATGGGTCGCTGGTCTAACAACCGTTTGCGGCAATTTTTCGAGGCACAAGGATATGCCCCTCATTTCGTCGAGGGTAAGGACGTGCTCTCTGTGCACGCTGCCTTTTCGCAAACGCTCAACACATGTCACCAAGACATTCGAGCGATCCAACACCGAGCGCGCATCAATGGAGACACTCGCGATATTGCATGGCCGGCAATCATTCTGCGCACCCCCAAGGGATGGACAGGCCCACACACGGTAGACGGCGTACAAGTCGAAGACACATTTCGAGCACATCAAGTGCCGCTCTCGGGCGTCAAAGACAACATCGAGCATCTGCAAATGCTCGAGTCGTGGATGCGCAGTTACCGTCCTGAAGAACTCTTCGACGACAACGGCACCCTTGTTAAACGTCTACAAATACTTGCACCGGTTGGCGACAAGAGAATGGGCGCGTTGCCGCAAGCAAACGGCGGGCGAGTTCGCGTGCCGATCAAGTTGCCGCCCTATGAGAACTATGCGATCGATGTCGAATCGCCGGGCACCGTACACCGTGAATCGACGCGGCAATTTGGCGAGATGCTGCGCGACACTTTTGCGCACAACGCACGCGAGGCGAACTTTCGGTTGTTTTGCCCCGATGAAACTCTGTCAAACAGGCTCGGCTCAGTGTTCGAGACCGAGAACCGTATGACCATGCTTCCAGTACTAGACACCGACGACTTTGAATCAAATGACGGACGCGTGCTCGAAGTCTTGAGCGAGCACCTCTGCGAAGGATGGCTTGAGGGTTATCTGCTCACCGGTCGCCACGGCGTATTCGCCACCTACGAAGCGTTTGCAATGGTGTCGGCGTCGATGACCGTGCAACACGCAAAATGGCTCGAAGAAGCGCGCAACGTGCCGTGGCGCGCTCCAGTTGCATCGCTAAACGTTCTGCTGACATCAACCTGTTGGCGTAACGATCACAACGGCTTTAGCCACCAAGGCCCCGGACTCATTGATGTAGTGATGTCGATGAGGAGTTCGGTTGCGCGTGTGTACTTTCCGCCTGACGCCAACTGCCTGCTCAGCGTCGCTGACCATTGCTTGCGGAGCACTGATTACGTGAACTTGATGGTGATTGACAAACAATCACAGCTCCAATACCTCGATATCGACTCTGCCACTGCACATTGTGCAGCGGGAGCGGGCATCTGGCAGTGGGCGTCGAATGACGACGGTGAGCCTGACGTCATTCTTGGTTGCGCTGGCGATGTCATGACGATGGAGACTCTCGCCGCAGCGGAACTATTGCGCGACCAGCTGCCTGATCTCAAGGTACGTGTTGTGAATGTCGTCGACTTGATGAAGCTATACGCGCCTGACGCACATCCACACGGTTTGAGCGATGCAGACTTCGCCCAACTGTTCACCCACGACACTGATGTTGTGTTTGCCTTTCATGGATATCCGCAGGCCATGCACCACGTCATCCATCGCCGTCCACATCCGGGGCGTTTTCATGTACGCGGTTTTGGTGAGCAAGGCACTACGACGACGCCGTTCGACATGGTTGTGCTCAACGAAGTCAGCCGCTATCACCTGGCAATGGAAGCCGTACGTCGTTCGCGCCGCACCATGGCCGACGGTGATCAGTTTATTGAGCGATGCAAGGCGAAGCTCGATGACCACCGTCGCTTTGTTGTCGAGCACCTTGAAGATATGCCCGAAGTTCGCGACTGGACGTGGTCGTCGTCATGAACGACATCTTGTGCGTCAACGTTGGCTCGTCGACTGTGAAGACAGCGTTGTTCGACACAAACCTGAACGAGTTAGGGCGCGCCGTGCATCCAGACATTTCTGCGTTGAAACACATTGGCCGCGCGCCAGCGGTGGTCGCGCATCGACTCGTTCACGGTGGGCCAAATCACTCAAAGCCAGTCGTCATCGACGAAGAACTGATCAAAGAACTGCACCGGCTGTCGCCGCTCGCTCCACTGCACCTGCCACCAGCCTTAGATGCGCTCGACGAAGCGAGACAGATGTTTCCTGAAGCAGTTCACGTTGCTTGCTTCGACACTGCGTTCCATCACACAATCCCCGATGTTGCAGCCACCTATGCCCTGCCTAGAAGTTTGATTGGTCCCGAAATTCGGCGTTACGGATTTCACGGGCTTTCCTGTGAGCACGTAGTGCGTACCCTTGGTGAAGACAGCACCCGTCGCTGCGTCATTGCTCACTTGGGCAGCGGGTGCAGTGTCACGGCCGTCCGCAACGGCGAGTCGGTCGACAATTCAATGGGCTTCACTCCCGCTGGCGGACTCGTCATGGCAACTCGACCGGGCGACCTCGACCCCGGCTTGATGTTGTACCTAATCGAGCACGGCAACGGCGCACGCGACCTCGCCAACACCATCAATCACGAGGCTGGCCTCGCCGCGATTGCCGGCACGCCAGACATGCGAGATCTTCTCCAGCGCACCGACACTGATGCTCGCCTTGCTGTCGAAATGTTCTGTTATCGCGTCGTGCAGTTCATCGGTGCGTACGCGACCACACTTGGTGGCGTCGACACACTTGTATTCACAGGCGGCATCGGTGAAAACTCTCACGAAGTTCGCGCGCGCATCGTCGATTCACTCAGCATTCTGCGACCATTCACAGTCGAGATCGTGCCTGCCAACGAAGAGCTTGTGATGGCCCAACAAGCTCTCTCGCTGACTCAAGGCTGACCGCTCGACTAGCGTCAAGTGGTGACGGTTGAATCACAACCTCATAAACCCATGACACCTGTTATCGAAGTCTCTCGACTAACGAAAACATTTGGAACGTTCACGGCGATCAATCAAGTCGACCTGACGATTGAGCGCGGCGAGGTAATGGGGTTTCTCGGTGCCAACGGAGCCGGTAAATCGACGACCCTTCGATGTATTGCCGGTCTGCTGCGACCAACCTCGGGGCACGTCACGATCCTCGGGCGCAATCCGGCGACCGAGCAAGAAGTGCTCAAAGTGCTTGGCTATCTACCGGGAGAACTGCGCCTTTACGATCATCTCACCGGCCTTGAGCACTTGCGATTGCTCGCTGACTTGCAAGGTGCGCCATGCGATCGTCAACAATCACTCTGCGACGAATTGCAACTAAACGAGCGCGACTTGCACAAGCCGATCCGCAGTTACTCGCGTGGCATGAAGCAGAAGATTGGCATCGTTCAAGCCTTTCAACACAACCCCGAGGTTGTGTTGCTTGACGAGCCAACTGAAGGCCTTGACCCCCTGATCCAACAAATCTTTTTCGACCTGATCGCCGCCGAGCGAGCAAAGGGAACGTCGATCCTTCTATCGAGTCACATCATGTCTGAGGTTCAACAAACGTGCGACCGCGCGGCAATTATCAAGTCGGGTGAACTGATTTCTGTTGAAGCAGTCTCGAGCCTGCGCAACGGACACACGAGAAACGTGACGGTGCTGTTCGAGCCCAACTTCGACCACACCAATCTGGTCATCGGGTCAGCGAGCAACGAACACTGGCAAGACTCACGACTCACGATCAGTGTTCCCGCAAGCGAAATTGCATCGGTGCTACGGCAACTACTTCAGTACCCAGTTGTCGACGTGCTCGTCGAAGAGCCTGGGCTCGAATCCGCGTTGCTTCAGCTCTACGGAACTCGACATGACTAGAACGTGGCCTCTGTTTCGCCTTGCTCTTGTCGAACGCAAACGCATGTTGATTTCACTCTGTGGAGCGTTGATTGCGTTTGAGACTCTCATCGTTGCAATAACTGCGGCCGTTCCAACCGATCAACTCTTTGCAGCAAAGCCAATGCCCAATTCTTTTCAAGCGTTTAGCGGGTCGAGCGGCGAAGTCAGTCTTGCTTCTATTGCTGGCTTGATCGGCGCCGGAATGTTGCACCCTTTTTGGATTGCAATGCAGATCAGCGCGATTGCATCACTCGGGGCGGCAGTACTTGCGGCTGATGTTGAGCGCGGCACTATCGAACTGATCGCAACACGACCTATATCGATTGCTCGCGTCACTTTGCAACGATTCGCAGCAATGATATTCGCAACACTCCTACTTACAGTCGCGTCGGTGCTGCCTATCGCAGTTGCGTCACTCACGGTTCACAACATCCGTATCGCCATTGATTTTCTCGGCGTAGTGACGATGACAGTCGCGTGTTTCTGCCTGCTATTTGCGTTCATTAGCATCGCGTTCGCGGCCGGATGCGCAGCGCGCCAACGAAGCACCGTCTTCTTCATCGTGGGCGGATCAGCCGCGCTCGCCTATGCCATCAACTTCGTGTCAGTGGCATGGCACCCGGCTCGATTCGCTCAATGGATCACACCATTTCACTACTACCGACCGGCCGACGCGCTTGTCGCAGAGTCAATTTCAACTCGCGACTCGCTGGCGTTATGCAGCTTCGCCATCGTGTTGCTACTCGCAAGCCTGCGCTGGGCCCGTCTGCGCGACCTGCGCTGACCGAGCGGCTCGGAACACCAGGCCTCACAACAACGACGCGACGGCCGCAAGTCGCAACCAAGGGTTCGCTGACTTAACAAGGAAATTCTGCCCTCCGTCAAAGCATCGGCCTGCTCGCGACGCATGGAGCGTAAAAGCCCGTTGCAACGGCGGGAAACGGCCGCTTCAGCGGCCAGTACGCGACAAGCGCGTCCTGAGGCGAAGGTGCCTCGATGAGGGTTCGCAAGAAGGCAAAAAATTGGAGCGGACGACGGGATTCGAACCCGCGACCCCAACCTTGGCAAGGTTGTGCTCTACCACTGAGCCACGTCCGCAGCGGCCATTACCTTAGCAAGGTCAGCGGGTGCCCGACGACGTATGAACGCTGGCGGAAACGTCGCTACCAGCCAGCTCGTGCAGCGACAACGGCAGTGAAGCGGCCAACTGAGTCGTCTCGCTGGCAAGGGCTTGATCGCCAACGACGCCGACAAAAAGTCGATCTTGATAGCTCAGCATGGTGACGTTGATGGCTCCCCCGTCTTTGGGTGGGCCAAAGGGATACAAGCCCGTGAGCGGCGCGCCACCGAGCGTCATTTGCGCACGCGGCCCCGTGAGATACGAGACGATCAACGAACCCAGTGGGCGGATGCGGTTAGACACTTTTAGTCGCTCAGCAACCGTCGCAATCGCGTGCAAAGGGCCGGGCGGAACAATGGCTGCGTAGCGCTCCCACAAATCAGCCCCACGCAAACGCGCAACTTCGCGCGCCACCCGCGTTGACTGCGCGATGGTAAGCAAGCGATCAATCGGACGCTCAACGTTCGTTGCCATCGACACGAACTCAAAGGCAACGCGGTTGCCCGACCGTTTGCGCCAATCACTACCCGTCTGTGCCGCCGGCACTATGGCTACCAATGGACGACGCGGGATGCGCCCTTTGTTGGACAACACACGGCGCACGGCTGATGAGACTGTTGCAATCACGACGTCGGTGCCAATGACACCGGTATCGCGTCGCACTTTGTTGAGTTCATCGAGCGACAGCTCGGCACGCGCAATGACCCGATCTGAACTAATGCTGCAATTAAGGGCCGTACGAGGAGCGGTGAACATCAATGGGCGGGTTGGCAAGGAAGCCAAACGAACAGCGTGACGCGACGGATCGGCAACAAGACGCCCGACGCGCGCCGGCCAACGAACGAAATCGAGCAGACCGCCGACATAAGAGCCAATACGCCCGCCACGACCCTGCAAGAACCCAACCTTGTATTTGTCGGGCTTCGTGCGACCAGCGCCGTCGAGGATTTGTGTGGCCGTGTGCAGCGCAGCAACACCATCCATCACGCCGTGATGACTCTTGAGAAATACAGCAAAGCGACTATCAACCGAACTCGTCAACACAAACATCTGCCACAGAGGCTTTGCGCGATCGAGCTGAACAGACAACTCACTGGCAACCCACTCGTCGACCGCGCGATCGCTCAGGTCGCCGAGGTGCACGCCTTGAACGTGATAGCTCGTGTCGATCGCTCCGCCGTCAACCAACCGCGGAGCTGTCAAGCCAACGCGCGACGGACGCACTAAAAGTCGAAGGTTGGTGTAGCGGGCGTCACCCAAGCGTTCACGCAATAGCTGCGCGATGTCGGTATCGGCCGGTGCGGCATCGAACGTCGCCAACAAGCCCAAGTTCATGTGATTGGTGCTTGTCTCGAGCGCAAACAGTGCAGCATCAAGATGGCCCATGCGCAGCGGCGTTGCGTTTGTCTTCGGTTTTTTGAAGGGAAGATTCATTTCAATAGCCTCGACATTCTTCGGTCGGCCAAGGGCTTGCCACCAGTCTGACAAGTTGGGCAGTACTGGAGTGACTTCGTGGCAAACGACACCTCTCGCACCGTATCGCCGCAAACCGGACATTGCTGACCAGCCCGCCCGTGAACCCGCATGCCCGACTTCTTCTCAGACTTCAGCCCCGATACAGGCACGTCTTCAGAACGCTTCACAGCGTCGCTGAGCACCTCTACAAGGGCCGCAGCGAGAGCTTGGGCCTCGTCGTCAGAGAGCTTGTCAGCCGCCTTGAACGGCGAAAGTCGGGCGACATGCAGCGCCTCATCTGAGTAGGCGTTCCCTACACCGGCCAACACTCGCTGGTCAGTGAGAACTTTCTTGATCTGACCTTTGTTTGACTTGAGGATGCGGGCGATGTGCTCAACGTCTCCTCGCAGTTCGAGAGGATCGGGGCCAAGGGTCTTCACGTTTTCAATGTCATCAACCGAGTTGACGACCCAGACCGCGAGTCGCTTCTCAGTGCCCGCCTCGGTGATGTCGACGCCCGAGCCGTCAGAAAAGCCGACGCGCAATGCAAGTGGACCTTTGCCGGGCTTTGCGCGCGTTTTCGTAAGTTCTTCTCGCCACTGCATCCACCCGCCTCGCGCCAGGTGCGTAACCAGATACACCGCAGCGCTGTCGTCAGACTCTGTTTTGAGGATGACGTGTTTGCCGCGCCTCTCTGCATCACTGACGCGTCGACCAATCAAGCCCTCGAGCGGCGGGGCGAATGTCTTGAGCGCAGAGAACGCAGCTAGCTCGACGCGCGTGATGGTGAGCCCCACAACGCGTTGCGCCATAAACACGCGCAACGACTCGACCTCGGGGAGCTCAGGCATGCTTACTAGCCGCTGTGACCGAACCCACCGGCACCACGAATTGCGCGACCACCCGGCGTCTCTTCATCTTGAGGCAACTCGTCTACAACCGAAAACTCAGCTTCTTCGACAGCCTGCACAACAAGCTGCGCAATGCGGTCGCCGCGCTCGATCTTGAACACCGCCGTTGGGTCGGTGTTGATAAGGGCAACCTTGAGCTCTCCCCTGTAACCAGCGTCGATAAGGCCGGGACTGTTTAAAACAGTCACGCCGTGTTTCGCGGCAAGGCCGCTTCGAGGCTGAACGAAACCTGCATAACCGTGTGGAATCGCAATGGCAACACCAGTGGGAATCAACGCGCGACCCCCATTTGGTGCGAGTTCGGCGGGCTCGGCTGCTATCAGGTCGGCCCCGGCGTCACCTAAACGGGCATAGGACGGCAGAGCCAGGTCATCATCAACAAGACGTTTCACAAAGATCGTAATCACGCACGAATTCTAGACGGCTAGCGGCTTTGAACGGCTAACCGTGTACGCGTCGATACAGCGATGAACGCCTACGCTGCGGTGCATGCTCGCCTGGATGGACCTTGAAATGACCGGCCTCGACCCTCAGCACCACTGCATTGTCGAGGTTGCCACCATCGTCACCGATGACGATCTAAATGTTGTTGCACTTGGTCCCGACATCGTGATCAAACGAACCGACGAAGAACTCTCAACCATGGACGACTTCGTCCGCAAGATGCACACGACCAGTGGACTAGTCGACGCGATCAAAGCATCACCAAACAGCGAGAGCGACGCACGTCGCGAAACGATGGCGTTTCTCAAGAAGTACATACCCGAAGCGCGCACCGTTCCGCTTGCGGGCAATTCGATTGGAACCGACCGTAGATTCCTATCAACACACTGGCACGAAATCGAAGAGTTTTTGCACTACCGATCAGTAGACGTGTCGACGCTCAAAGAACTAGCTCGTCGTTGGTATCCAGATGTGCTGGCGAGCGCCCCGGAGAAACAGACCACTCACAGGGCGCTCGACGACATACGCGAGAGCATCGAAGAACTGAAGTACTACCGAACTGCGATGCTCAAGTAGATATCAGCCGGCGGTGATGTTGCCTTTGTCGTCTTCAAGGTGTGCGCGCACGAACCAGTGGAAGTTCTCGAGTGTCTCGAGCTGACCAATGATCACGTCTTGCGAGACCATGTCGAGGTCGTCGAGTTCGCTCATTGCTTTGCGATGGTCGCCAATCAACCCCGCGTAGACCTGGTCGAGCGCGTGCAGGTGCTCCATGGTGCGAGCGCGGCCAAGCGAATAGTCATCCCACGTGCGGTTCTTGGCGACGAAACCTGGTGTACCCATCGGCTCATGTCCAAGTGCAGCAATGCGTTCGGCGATCACGTCAGACATTTCGCTCACTGCGGCGTACTGCGGATCGAGCATTTCATGAACACCAATGAAGTTGGCACCGACCACATTCCAGTGGATGTGCTTGAGCGTCAATTGAGTATCGATCAATGCGCTCAAACGGCCTTGCAAGATCTCTGCAACCTTGTCGCCGTTCTCTTGCGTCATCCCGGGGAGCGTGAAATGAGTGGGCAAAATGACTCCTTAACTGTCATTGACATCTGTGAATGAAAGAACAGTACCCACCTGGCCGAGTAATCCCACAAACAAAAAGAGGGCGCCCGAAGGCGCCCTCTTTTCACACATTCTCCTTCACAGAGTCAAGGGAATAATTCATCAAGTGGGTCAGTGTTCTTCGCACCGGTTAACCGAACTTGGTTTGGGGCTTCATACGGACACCGAAGGTTGCCCAAAGACAGCCAGATGTTCGGGACTCAGCACATTCGAACACTCAAGACGTAAGAGCTGACGCTCTGCCCTCATTCTCGAAGCGGAGGAGACCTCAGGTGCTCGAAGATATGTCTTCGAAAGACCGGTGTTGCCATTTTTGCGCTTTGCAATCTCATGCACTCTCCCAAAACTGGGGTACTTGTTCTTGCTGTCGCCAGTCTTTCCGATCAGCTCGCCGGTTGCAATAACGAAATCGTTAACAGATGAAGACAAGCTCCACTCACAGCAGTCGTTGGCCTGCAGCTATCACGCTGAGAGGTCACTGAGCCTTTGATCGGCTATGCGAACCAGAGCATCAAGTTGCCGCCGCTCGCGTGCATGGAAAGGTCGGCCATCACGCCCGACGATCAAAGCGGCTGCATCGTTGGTGAGCTCGGCCCATGCAATATCTGACGGCCCATGCTCACGATTTTGACTTGCTCCCGCCGAACGACTGCCAGCAACGAACGCACTCAGCCACGCTGCACTCGGCGGAGCGCCGCGCGCAATAACTGTGTCTTCAGCGTCTAGTCGACTGAGTGCAACCCAGTCAGCCGAAAGGTCATGCAAGACATGATCGACCAACATTTCGCGCAAAGAGCTCGCGCTTCGCTGTTCGATCAGTTGTGCAGCAGATTCAAGTGCATCAACACGCGGGTCGACGGGATCCGACGGAGCGGCGCGAATGTCTTCGATTTTGACGCCCTCGACTTGTGAAATCGCGTCAACCAATTGATCAACTGACGCGCTGTTATTTGCCAACTCGACAACAAGTTCGTCAATGGCCCAGCCAGCACCACGATCGAGAATGTCAATGCCTGTGAGAGACGCATCGACGGAGCCCAAAGCACCCGCAACTCGACCGAGCGCACCAGGCACATCGGGCAACCACAGCCGCAGCACGTAACGCTTCATGTCAGTTTTGTTAGTGCCTTCTTCATGCCCCGAAGTGCTTGATGAATGCGCTGTTCGTTTTCGATCAAGGCAAAGCGCACGGCACCTTCGCCCCCAGGACCAAAGCCCACGCCAACCGACGTTGCGACCTTGGCTTCAGTAATGAGCAACTTGGCGAACTCAATCGAACCGAGCTCGAGATAAGGCTCAGGAATTGGGGCCCAGACAAACATCGACCCGCGTGGCTTTTCAATGTCCCAGCCGATGCGCTTCAGGCCGTCGCACAAAACATCGCGACGCGACTGGTAAATCGCGTTCACTTCTTTTGGATAGTCAGGGTCTTCATTCATCACAACTGTTGTTGCGATCTGGATTGGTTGGAACGTTCCGTAATCGAGGTAGCTCTTCAACTTGGCCAATGCAGCAACAACTTCTGCGTTACCCACCATGAACGCCATACGCCAGCCGGCCATCGAAAAACTCTTTGTGGTCGTCCAAAGCTCTACCGCAACATCTTTTGCGCCGGGAACTTGGAGTATTGATGGCGGTTGGTAGCCGTCGAAACCATTGTCGGAATAAGCAAAATCGTGCACCAACAACATGTCGTGCTCACGAGCGAAGTCAACAATTGCGGTCATCTCAGCAAGATCGACGCAATAGGTTGTCGGATTGTGCGGGAACGACACGATGGCAACGCGCGGCTTGGGGTGGCTGGTCTCCCACGCCTCTTTCATGTTTGCAACAAAGTCAACGCCAGGGCCCATGCGAACGTGACGCACCTGCGCGCCAGCAAACAGCGGTGCGTAGATGTGTATTGGATATGACGGCGTAGGCACCATGGCTACGTCACCCGGCTCGCATGTCACCCACATCAAATGCGACAAACCTTCTTTGGCACCGATGGTCGCAATGACTTCGGTTTCTGGGTCGAGCTCAACGTTGAATTGTCGTGAGTAACGCGCAGCAACGGCCTCGCGCAGTTTGGGAATGCCTCGACTCAACGAGTAGCGATGGTTGCGGCCGTTTTGAGCCGCTTCAATCAACTTCTCAACGGCAACGGGCGACGACGGAATGTCGGGATTACCGAATCCAAGATCGACAACATCGGCACCGGCGCGACGCTCGTCGATTTTCAGCTGATTGATGATTGTGAAAACGTACGGCGGCAGGTCGTTAATTCGACGGAATTGCATAAAGGCAATGTAGTGCGCCGCTACCCGAGACGGGCTTTTGCCAACATCAACTTCTCGATAAATCCCGGGGTGTCGGTCCCGCCTTTTGTTGCACAAACACTCCAACTTGCGCCCGCTCGCAGCGGATGGTTCAACTGAACAGCGATCTCGTCGGCCGAGCCTTCAACAAAGCCGCCCCACGTAAACGGACGCAATCCACCAACAGCCAATCGTTCTTCACCCGGCTGCCACAAGTGAACTGGCACGCCGTGCAGTTCGGCCGCAGTGCGCACCGCTTCTGACGATCCGGCCAACCAGACGCGCACGCCTTCACTCACCAATTGCTCGCAAGCTTCGTTTAGCAACTCGACGCGTCGATCGAAAGTGAGATGCGGCACACCGTATTCATCATCCTCGGGACGATTCATGCGGTCGCCGGTGCCAAGGCCGGCCAACAGTCGCGACCCCGCAATGTCGATGACCGAGCGAAACTCGTTTGTAAGTGCGTCGTTGTGAACTATTCCAACACGCGCAACAAGGGTGCCGACCGTCACAGAACGTGTAGCGCCAGCGATGGCCCCTAACAGCGGAAACGTTGACAGAGCGTTTCCGCTTGGCGACCCGGGCGGCCAAAGGTGATCGAACACGAACACACCATCGAGGCCGCAATCTTCGGCTCGTTTTGCAGTCTCAAGCGCGGCGCGGTGATTGTCGCGCAACTGTGGGACTAGAACCCCGAGCTTCACACTTCTGAGATTTGGTATCCGTGCACAGTCATTGCGGCGCCAATCGCTCCGGCGCGTTCGCCCAACGTGGCAACGACAAGTGGCACTTCGGGACGGTTGGTAGAACCAAAAGTGAGATCGGCGAGGTGCCGCTTGGCAGAGTCGAGAAAGAGCTCGCTTTCTTCGGCCAATCCCCCACCAATCACAACGGTCTGCGGATCGAACAACGCGATGAGGTTGGTAACGCCAATTGCCAACCAACGTGAGAACTCATCGAGCACAGCGAGAGCGGTGGGATCTTTTTCGCGCGCAGCAGCAGTCACGTGTTCGCCGCGAATGGCATCGATACTTCCCGCTAGTTCGATCGCACGCGGGAAGGCTGCATCTTCAGCCGCATCACGACCGAGACGGCCCAGGGCGCGCCCTGATGCATAAGCCTCCCAACAACCTTGCTTGCCACACGCGCACTGCACACCGCCGGCAACCAGAGTCATGTGTCCGACTTCGGCTGCGAACCCGTTGTATCCACGAAACAGTTGGCCACCGACGACAATTCCGCCACCGATACCGGTGCCGAGCGTCACCATGACCATCTCTCGCGCGCCTTTACCAGCGCCGAAAAGATGTTCGGCCCAGGTAGCAACGTTGGCATCGTTGTCGATCACAACTGTTTTGCCCGGCAACCGCGCTTCTATGCCGCTCTTGAGATCAACGTCGGTAACACCACCAACATTAGGGCCGTAGTGCAGAACGCCATTGCGATCGACCAAGCCAGCAGCCCCGACGCCAATGCCGGCAACGGGACCACCAGCCTTCTCTTCAAAGGCGCCAACTAGCTCGGTCATTACCTCGATCAGCTGGTCGCCGTCGTAAGGGGTGCGAACCCGCTGCTCGGCCACGATGTTGCCCTGAGGGTCGACAAGGGTGCCCAAGACCTTGGTGCCGCCGAAGTCCACACCCACCGCGAGATCGATCGATTTTGAGGTCACGTCAGAAACGTAACAAGGCTCCGATGCGACCGAGGACATCTAGGTCAGCATTTTCTGAACAAAATTCGACACGGCAGCTCTGGCCAAGCGCATCTTCGACGGCTTCTTCGACCACATCTTCGACCAAAGACATCTCTGACCCGCACATACGGCACTTACGGCCCATCGTTGCGATGTACGAACATGAAGTACAACGCCAGCCTTCGGCGGCGTAGCCCTCAGAGACCAGCAACGTATCCACCCGCTTTTCAAAGACCGCATTTAACGTGTGTTCGAGCCCCGCCACCGCGCCGATCGAATTGCCGTTGGTGCGCCCTGCTGCCGCGTTTGATGCCACGCCGGCGCGCAACTTCGAGACGAACTCAGACTCTTGCTTGCGCTCGGCCCTTTGTGCGAACTCAAAGGCAGTAGCAATCACATCGTCGTCAGTTGCATTGACACCAAGGTTGCAACGACCGATCACACGGTTGCGAAGGTACGCATGCAGCTGACGCTCGAGTTCTGGCGTCGACTCTTCAGCCACGCACAACAAAACGTGTTGAAACGGACGACGTTGATAGAGGTCAAACATTGCCTGCGCCGCGTTACGGAAGTGATGTTGCGCAGCAACGGTCGAATGAGCCTTGACGTGATCTTTGCGCCAGTCGCCTTTGTCGTCATCGTGACGCGGCAACGGATCGAATATTTCAGAACGCTCGACAATGCGACCAAGCTCGATCACCAACACCCGCGCGCGCTGTTTGTCAGTTAGCAACACACCGACGCTTTCGTATTCGTCGAGAATCGTTTCGAGCGGTCGAATGTAAGGCGTGCGGTTGACAACAAGTTGATCGTCGACGGGAACTGGCAACACAACCACTTCCCAGAGTTCGTCGCCGCAACCAAAGATTGCGAGTCCGCGCATGTTTTGACGCTCGAACTCGTTGGTAACGAAATCAGAAATTCGTGTGAGCACAGCTTGCGCCGACTTTGCCGGTGACTTCTCTAACGCATCCTTCAGCATCGCTTCGAGGTGAAGTCGGTAATCCTCCGGTCGAACCTTTTGCCTTCCATCGATATTCAAGAAGAGCGAAACAACGGGATTTTCGCCTGCTCCATATCGTGCGAGACGCTGTACCAGTTCGGCGCTGAGATCTGTCACTCGACCACCTCCGGGGGTTTGATTACCCGAGGTTAACCGCCAAAAAACACTTCCACCATCGGTAATTTCACCTGCAAGCTTCAGAGCGGTTCGGGCCGGCAAACGGCCACCATCATCTCGTCTTGGCGCGTTGCCCACTCTTCTGCAACTCGGCTTGTGGAGAAGTAGATGATCTGCACAATCGGCGCCACTCTCAGCAATGCATCGAGAAGAGTGGTCACTGCGTGCGCCCCTAAACCGTCAAAAGCGGCATCGATTATCAAGGGAACACTTTCACTTCGCCCTGCTCGCCGCAGACCCGCAGCTCGCGACAACACGTAAAGACCGACGTCGTCGACAGAAACGTGAGAAACGTCAACAACACCTGAATACTTCTTGGGTGTACGCCGGCGCTCGAACTTTGCGCCGCCACCCTCCCACCACGGACGGTCTTGACGATCACTCGACGCACCGTGTTGAGCAACAAGATTTGATGCCTGTGCCGACATCAAATCTTCAAGTTCTTCTAGCGCTCTCGCCAATTCTGTCGACGTAGATTCATGTTCTCGTTGAAGTTCGGCAATGCGCTCGGCCACATCTGACCGACCTTGATCAATAGAGTCACGCGCACGGGTGCGCTTTTCGACTGCCGCTTGAAGATCTGCTTCAGCTTGAACAAGCGCGTCGCGGAGCCCCGCCTCGTCGACATCCAAGCCCAAAGTGCTCACTTCGTCGAGCGCGGCTAGTTGCGCTTTCACATCGCCGTAGTCAAGGGTCGCAGCGGCAAACTCTTCTTGAACAACGGCTTTGCGCTCGATTGCTACGCGAACTTCATCAAGCCAAGCGGCGCCCTTCTGAAGGGCGTCTTCTTCGGCAACCATTCGCCCCACTTCGGCCAAAGCAGCCTGAAGGGCTTGCATAGGCGTGAGCACGGGCGGAGTTGTGCGCGCGTGTTCTAGTAACGCTGCTTCGAGTTGATCATCGCCTGGATCATCACCGAGTAGCGCAACCGCCTGCTGCTTCAGGTGAGCTATCTCGGCCCGAAGGCTTGCAACTTCGTCGTCATTACTTGACTTCAGCTCGACCAGTGCCGCCTCGGCGTCGGCAAAACGGGTCTCTGCCTTGGCGAGTTGCGTACCCACGTCGATGTCTTCACTGCTCTGAATACGCATGGCCGTGAGACGAGCCAATGCTTCGTCGTATTCGTCTTGCACCTGTTGCAGCAACCAAGCGGGGGGCGCTACATCTTCTTGCAGTCGACGAACCGCCTTTTGTTTCGCCGCCCATTCTTCAGCAATCGCAGCACTACCGATTGGAAGGGCTGCCAACCCGTCGCCCTCGCGCGCATCATTGGCCGCGTTCCAAGCAAGCCAAACCGGTTCGGTGTCGGGAACAGGTTGCGCTAGTTCAGCCTTTAGATCTTCGAGCTTGCTTTCGATTGCTTCGCGCACACGCAACAGGCGTTCGCGTTTGTCTTCACTCGGTTCACGTTCTGACGCTTCACCCAACGCGCGTTTCAGCTCACCGACGCGAACATCAGCCGCAGCAAACTCGCGCTGCGCGTTATCGAGTGTTTGCACGTCGTCATCATCGGTTGAGTCGCGTGTGCGTTGTATTTCAACCGCCAGCTCATCGCGCTGACGTTCTAAGCGCGCGATCTCGGTACGCACTGAGGAAATCTCCGCGTCGCGCGCGGTGGCCTCTGACGCCGGAACCACCGGCTCACTGGGCGCGCCAGCGACACCAGGAATGCGAGCACCAGGCAGGTCGGCCGGCCCCATCACGTTGTCGATGCCGCTGTTGGCGAGCCCAATCGCCATCATCAACGCGGGCGTCAAGGGTTGTGGCTGTCCACCAACGTCAACATTGAATGCCATCTCGACTTGCTTGCCATCAAAAGCTGTCGTGATGTGTCGAATGAGATCACCGCGCTGATCTTCAGCGAGCCCTGGAATAACGGTGAGTCGCGGATGAAACTCAAGGTGAAACTTTCGACGCACAGCATCTTGCAACTCAATGAGGATCACGCTGATCTACCGCCGCTGAACTCGCGTTGCACCGACTGTTGAAAGAACTTTTGAAGCACGCTCAGGATTCTGCTCGCTCCTTGAGTTCTCGAAGAGCGGCTCCGAGGATTTGACCTTCAGCGCGTCGTTTCAAGAACCCCGGCATAGGAACGCGAAGCTCGATCACCAGGTGGTAAGTCAACTCGGTTTGATCGTCAACCGGCTCAAAAAAATATTCACCGTCAACACGTCGTTCAATGTCTCCTTCATCGAGCTGCCAGCTGAGGCGCGTCGGCGCATTGGAGTAGTCGTACCTAAGAGTGAACTGTGTGCTGCGACCCATCGACTCGGCCTGAAAACGAACCAACTCGGCGCGACCTTCGTTGTCGCGCTCAACGATTTCAACCTTTTGAATGGCGCTCGACCAGTCGGCGTAAGCCTCGAAATCAGTGGCGATGTCATAGCAACGTTGCGGTGGTGCCTTGACCATTACGCGTTCAGTCGCTTGCTCCATCATTGGCATCTGCTTTCTGGACCCAGATTTGGGCCCGAGCGTAGCAAGGGGCGCTTAGCGTTCGCCGGCTTTACACCGATTCTGGGCAAACGACGCTGGATATGGGCTCTTAATCGACGCCACATTGTTAGTTGGCACCAACTTCGCGTTTTCGAGACCTAACTCTGGACGCCTTTCCCGATTTGATCGAGGAAGTTCAAGAGGCGTTCGGCAAGGTGGTCGTAAGAAAAGGTGCTTTCAGCACCCCGGCGAGCGGCCCTGCCCATCTCGATTCGAGCTTCGTCGCTTTCGATAAGTCGCCGGATTGCTTGGGCAACGTCGCCTGACGTCACCTTTCCGCGTGCGAGCAAACCCGTCTTGTTGTTCTCGACTGCCTCGGCTGAGCCGCCGCTGTCACCCGCCACCGAAGGCACCCCCGCTGCTGCAGCCTCGACGAAGACGATGCCAAAGCCTTCGCGCTCGAGGCCCATCCAGCGGTCGTGACACGGCATGCAGAACACATCAGCCGCACCCAGCAATTCAGGCAGATCGTCGTCTTCAACGCGACCGAGCATGCGCACAGGCGCTTCGAGTGTGTCGATTAGCTGCTGCAAACGCTTTGCTTCGCGGCCCTTGCCGGCAATGAGTACTTGCAGCTTTACACCGTCGCTGCGCAACTGGGCGCTAGCGCGGATCAATCGGTCGAAGCCTTTGCGCGGAACCAATCGCGACACGCCAACGACAAGAGGCACGTCGTCGCCGACACCGTAACGCCTGCGCGCCGCTGCTCGCTGCTGACCTGTCAAAGGATGAAATCGCTGCGGATCAACCCCAGGCGGAACCGAAACGCATTCGATGCCGGCTGGAAGCCCAAGGCTGCGCGCAGCACGCTCTACGTACGCACCACTCGCAATGACTGCCACTGAACTTCGCACCACTCTCAACAGTGCTTGGCGCGCAATCGGCAAGCGCGCCGGAATAACGAACTCAGCACCGTGCCCAATCACGACATACGGCTTGCGTAGGTGCGGACCGACAAGGCCAAGTGGCAACGCCGGATCGAGCACCACAAATCGAGCGCCTACTTCATCGGCCAAATCGTTTATTTGCCTAATTAGTCTTGGCGTCGGCAACAACCACCACTCTTTGGCTCGCACGACACGAAACGCCTGTTGATTGTCGAATTCAGCGGCCCCCTCGTAGCGACTCGTAAGAACGGTCACATCGTCGGGCGGAAGTCGCCGCCACAGCTCCCACAGATACGACTGAATGCCGCCAAGCTTGGGTGGAAAGTCGTTGGTGACGAGCAAGTGCCTCACACCTGCGAGTCTGTCAGCCCGCTCGTCGCTCGTGGCGCAACCGAGGAATCAAACCTGCGTTTGCCAGCAACCGCATGGCCCTCGCCTCGGCGGCGTCGATTACGAGGGCGTCGTCGGGATCTCGGCCGCTAATAAACGTGACAATGCAATCTGCGCAATGTTCAGCCTTGGCCGCTTCGTCGTCAGCCAACGCACAGTCGGTGCAACTAATCGTCATTTCTGCCATACCGACCATCATGACGAGGGGGTGTGACAGTGCCCCAGACTGCGATACCAGCCATCACCTTTCAGCCACGCGATAAGGCCAAAAACAGCAACGGACACGCCTGTGTTTGGTTATATCGCGTGGTTGAAAGAGGCTGGCCAGTGAGGCCTGCGCTATGCGAACCAAGAGCTAGCGAGCTTCGTTGCGCAGAAAGTCTTCGCGTTCACGCTCTACTTGCGACTGCTCGGCGAGACGAGCGAGCACCGTGGCCGCCTCGCCTGAGGCCAAGACTTCGCTCGCCTTGGCGAAACCTTCTTCGATATTGCTTGCCGCTCCGCCGACGACGAGGGCAGCCGCTGCATTCAACGCCACTATCTCTGACTGCGGGCTTTGCTCGCCGCTCAAAATGTGACGCACTCGTTCAGCGTTGTCGGCGGGCGCACCACCTCTCAGTGACGCAGGGTCGGCCGGCGAAATACCCAGCTTCGTGGGGTCGACCTCGTAAACATTTACGGCGCCGTCGCGCAACTCATGAATGGTTGACGTTGTCGTTGTTGTTAGTTCGTCGAGCCCGTCGTGGCCATAGAGCACCATCGCGTGCATAGCGCCGTTTTCACGCAACACGCCGAGCATGAGCTCAGCAACAGACGGATCACTCACGCCAATGACTTGACGCACAACTCGCGCCGGATTGATGAGCGGGCCCAAGAAATTGAACGCAGTGCCAACGCCGAGCTCGCGACGAATCGGGGCAACGTGACGGAAGCCAGGATGGAATCGCGGCGCCAAGCAAAAGCCCATGTTCGCTGCTTCGATGCAATGCACGACCGACTCAGCACCAAGATCGATGGCGACGCCGAGAGCTTCGAGCACATCGGCCGAACCCGTCTGTGACGACGCCGCTCGATTGCCATGTTTGGCCACAGGCACACCCGCGGCAGCAACAACCAATGCCGCCATGGTCGACACGTTGATCGTGCCGCTGCGATCGCCGCCGGTGCCGCATGTGTCGACCAGGCGTTCACGCGTAGAAGCGGCGAGACCGTCGAGCGGAACCGCCGCTTCTAATAGTGCTTGCGCTAATCCGCTTAACTCGTCGACGGTTTCGCCACGAGAACGCATTACGCAAAAAAGCGCCGCCAATTGTGATGCCGTTGCATTGCCTTGCAATACATCGGTCATAACTCCTGAAGCCTCAGCGGTGGTGAGACGCTCACCCGCAATTACGCGGCTAAGAACACCTGACCATCCGCCGAACGGCTCGAGCCCAGGCAAGTTCGACTACGCGGACTTCCTGCGCTGGCGGATAATGCGCCGACGCTCGCGCTCGGTCGCTCCACCCCAAACGCCTTCACGTTCGCGGTCAGCAAGGGCGTGTTCGAGACACGCTTCACGCACGGGACAAGCACCACACACAGCCTTCGCAGGCTCAGCCTCTTCATCAGAGATTGGGAAGAAGATTTCTGTGTCGATGCCGCGACAGGCCGCACGGTTCTGCCATGACAACTTCTTCATTACAAGCTCACATCCTCAGCACGGTTGAATAACAAAAAAGAATTACAACGCTTCAACAATTTCAGAACTGCAACAATTCCGATAGAACACCATGTGTTCCCGTGCGCACGCGCTGGAACCACTCGCTTGTCCAACCGGAATGGCACACAGTATTGATGAGCCAAGTGGCGCTTGTCTATATCTTTTTTAGGCTTTTTCGAAAAGAACGCGCTTTGTGACAGCGATTTTCATGATGATGCACAAAAGATCGATTCAGCTCGATTTAGCGGCGTTTTTCAGGGCCTAAGGACTACCTGAGAAGTTGGCTAACTCGCCTCTTCTTGGTGCGGATCTTTAACGGATTGAAGGTCTGAAGCAGGCGTATTTGAAAGCACATAGCAAGATCCGCCACGTGCTTTTGCGTCATACATCGCAATGTCGGCTCTGCGCAGAACGTCTGAATCAGCACCAGGACGCGCTCCTGTCATTGCAATTCCGATACTCGTTTTGACCAACAAGTCGTGTCCGGCAACAGATATCGGGCGGCTCAGCGAATCGAGGATGCGTTGGGCGACGAGCACTGCGGCATCTGGACTTTCGACGTGTTCGACCAAAACGACGAACTCGTCGCCGCCGTAACGAGCGAGGGTGTCATTGGGTCGCAAACATGCATGCAAACGGTGCGCCACCGCGTGCAGTAACTCATCGCCCGCGCTGTGTCCCAATGTGTCGTTGATCGTCTTGAAGTTGTCGAGATCGAGGAAGAGCACGGCGACCTTGGTGCCATCGCGCGCTGTTCGAGCCAGTGCGAGCTCCAGACGGTCGGCAAACAAAACGCGATTTGGCAGATCGGTAAGCGAGTCGTGAAACGCCCAGTGAGCAAGTCGCTCTTCAAGGCCGCGGCGCTCAGCGACGTTACGAGCAACATCGAGACCCGCACTCACTTGCGCCGACAGCAACTCCACACACTCGATGACCAATAGGTCTTCGCTGTCGTTCTCAGTCATGCGCACCAAAAAGATGCCGGCCGGCTCGCCTTCGCGATGCAACAAACAAGCGACAACGCGGTCGGTTCCGACTTCGGTGATCTGCGTTGTGCCAAGAAGGCGCGCTTGGCCGAACAGCTTGGAGGCAAGTTCTTCGTGGGGAGACGAGAGTTCCATCGCAATGCGGCGCTGCAGAGTGAGGATCGGAGGATCACCGTCGAGCAACCACACTTCAGCCTCGAAACAACCAAGTTCCATTGCGCCCGACAACGCTCCCCCGAGCACGTGCGAGGCGTCGAGCGAGCTGATGCGTCGAGCAGCACGGGCAACGGTGTCGAGCATTCCAGCACGCTGTTCGGCAGTCGTGGATGAATGCGCGCGATCTCGCATCTCAGTGGCCAACCAACCTGACAACACACTTGCGACATACGCCATCATCACCAGACTGGCCATGCGCACGTAGACCTCAGCAGCGGTGAGATCCCAACCGCGCAGTGCAACAGCAAGGCAGTAAGCGCCGACCGTAACGAGAAACAACAGCGCCTGAGCTCGCTGCGGATAGGCAATCGCGAAGAACACAATGAGTATTGGCAGCATTGCGTAGAGAACCGACTCGCCACCGCCGTCGAAGTAGATGCTCAAATTGATGAGCAAGATTCCGCAAACAGACCACGCGTACAACGCGCGCAACGCCCATTTCGTGACGAGCACGCGATTCCACGGCGTCAGAATGATGCCGGCGAGGGCGGCAATCCCCGAGACCATTACCGTCAAGAAGCCACTCTGCGACATACCGTCTGATCCACTGAAAAACATGTAGATCACGAGATTGACGAGCGCCGCTGCGGTTATGAGCGCACCAACAGCGACCGTTCGCAAACGGTATGTAGCGACGAGGCTCGGGTGCAACGTGCGTTCGCTAAACGCGCTCGAGTTGGCAAGACCGAAAAAGCCTCGCAACGTGAATCGCGCGTGCTGAGGCGTGTGTGCCCGTCGGTGGCGACTACCTCGGCTCATGCATGAGCCCGCTTAGCCTTGGGCTCGGCATCCTTCTTTTCTTTCGCAGCCGCCAAACTTGCTTCGAGTGCAGCCATCAGGTCGACGATCGGCGCCGGCTCAGCAACATCAGACTGCGTAACGATCTCGTTGCCCTCGGCCTTGGCCTCGACCATCGCCATGACCTTGTCGCGGTATTCATCGCGATACTTCTCGGGCTCGAAGTCGCCTGAAAGAGACTCGATTAGCGAAGTAGCCATCTTGAGCTCGCGCTCGGCCGGCGGCTCGAGGTCGCCAGAACCCAGCTCGAACTCGCTAGTCGAAACAATCTCGTCGGCGTAGAACATCGTTTCGAGCACAAGAGCGCCATCTTTCGGACGCACGGCACACAAATACTCTTTGGTGCGCATCACAAAGCGAGCAATGGCGACTTTGTGCGTGGCATCCATCGCGGCAACCAACAACGCGTAGGGCTTTTCAGCGCGCGTGTCGGGGATGACGTAATAGCCGCTGTCGAAATACACCGGGTCGATCTCGTCGAGGTCAACGAAGTCGAGGATCTCAATCGTGTGGGTTGCCTTGGGATCAAGCGAGGCAAGTTCCTCAGGGTCGATCAAGACGTATCGGTCGGATGAGATTTCGTATCCCTTGACGATCTCGTCGTAAGCGACCTCTTCACCATCCGCTGGACACACCCGCTTTTGCTGGATGCGAACCCCGTCTTTTTGATGCAGCTGGTGGAAACGAACGTCTTTTGGGGCCTGCGCCTTGAACAGCTTGATCGGCACATTCACCAAACCGAAGCTGATCGATCCATTCCATAGTGGTCGTGGCATCGCAAAGCCCTCCTTCCCTGTTTATTCTCGCTCACCCACCTCGACTACGGAAGGGCGCCAGAAGCACCTATCCATCGCCGACGATCAGGCAAACACGCAAGAGCGCCCCGAAAACCTAGGCGGTCTGCCGGCTGCTCGCAGAGAAAATCGGACAAACCGGTGATCCGGTCGGATCGTTTACCAGTCGACGGCTTGGCTCAAGCGTCGTTTGATCTGCGATAAGCGCCTTCCGCGAGACCAGTCAGGTAGCGAGCGAGGCCAGGACCGCCCACGGGGTCGGCACTGATCACGAGCACGGTGTCGTCGCCGGCGATCGTGCCAATCAGGCCTTCGATCTCGGCTTGATCGAGAGCCGAAGCAAAGAATTGAGCGGCACCAGGAGGCGTGCGCACCACAACGAGGTTCGCCGACGGATTGGCCGAAATCAGCAGCTCTTCGCACAACCGGGCCAGCCGGCTCTCGGGCAAGATTTCAGCTGCATTTGGCCGGCCACCCACACCCACGACTCCTTCGGGTACTGCATACATAAGTGCGCCCTGCTCGTCACGAATTTTCACTGCGCCAACTTCTTCTAGGTCGCGAGAGAGTGTTGCCTGCGTGACTTCGAGGCCGTCGTCACTCAATAATCTTTCGAGCTGCCCTTGCGACTTGACCTGCTCTTTGGCCAACAGCTCGACGATGCGTCTTCGCCGAGCAACGGGTGTGTTGGGGATTGATTTACTCATCGTGGGCATCCTGTCACGTGGTTCATTGCAAACGCCAAGATCATGCTTTCTCCAACAGCCACGTCATTAGCGCCTTCTGCGCATGAAGACGGTTTTCGGCTTGGTCCCAGGCCCTGCTTTGCGGACCGTCGAGAACCTCGCCGGTGATCTCTTTGCCACGCGTCGCCGGCAAGCAGTGCAAGACGATTGCGTCGGGACCAGCAACGTCAAGCAGATCAGCGTCAATCGTGAACGGACGCAACGCCGCCAACTCACGACCGTCGAGTGCAGCCGATCCCATTGACGCCCATGTGTCGGTCGCCAACACATCGGCACCGTAGGCAGCTGTCTTTGCATCAGTGACGAATTCGACTGACCCACCACTCTTTTCTGCTGCGACACGCGCGAGTTTGATGACATCGTCGTCGGGTTGGCGTTGTTCGGGCCCTGCGAGGCGCACGTGCAAGCCCGCCGCCGCGCCCGCCAACACATATGACTGAGCCATGTTGTTACTGGTGTCGCCAAAGTACGAAAGCGTCAAGCCCTTTAACCTCGCCTTTGACTCGCGAATCGTTTGCAGGTCGGCAAGTAGCTGACACGGATGAAACACGTTGCTCAAGGTGTTGATCACCGGCACACGACTGATGGCTGCCATGCGTTCGAGGTTCGACTGCTCGTAAGTGCGCCACGCAATCAGTGCAACTTGCCGATCAAGCACACGCGTGGTGTCTTCAACGGGCTCGCCGCGTCCGGCTTGTGTCGTCTGCGAATCAAGCACCATCGGCACACCACCGAGCTCAGTAACACCGACCGAGAAAGAAACGCGCGTACGAGTTGAGGGTTTGTCGAACAACAGCGCCACGGTCTTGGGGCCAGCCAACGGTTGACGCGCAAGACGATCTCGCTTGAGTTCGTCTGCCAGATCCAAGATTTCCAGCTGTTCGGTCGGCGTCAGATCGTCGTCGCGGATGAAGTGGCGTGTCACGTCGTCACCGCTTTTTGGGCCTCGTCGAGAATTGCCGGCAGCTGGTCGACGAACTGTGCGACCTCGCCCTCGTTGATGATCAACGGCGGCACGAGACGAACGACATCAGGCCTAACCGGGTTGACGAGAAAACCCTGCTGTTGAGCAATACGCTCGATCGCTACTGCGTTGTCGGTCGTGAGAACGATGCCCAACATCAGCCCCAACCCGCGTACGTGATCAATGAGCGGATGCTCTATTGATTCGATGCCCGCCATCAGTGCTTTGCCCTGCGCCTGCACGTTCGTAAGCAAGTCGTCTTTGGCAATCGTGTCAATCACGGCATTTGCGGCGGCCGCAGCAACGGGGTTTCCGCCAAAGGTGCTTGCGTGCTGTCCTTTGCCGAGAAGTTCCGCAGTGTCGTTGAAAGCTACGCAAGCGCCGAGCGGAAATCCGCCGCCCAGACCTTTTGCCAACGTGATGACATCGGGTCGCACGTTTGCGCGCTGATGCGCAAACCATTCGCCGGTGCGCCCAATGCCCGTTTGTACTTCGTCAAACACCAACAACGCGCCTGCGCTGTCGCAAATTGAGCGCGCTGCCTCTAAATAGCCTGCAGGGGCAGGAATAACACCGCCTTCGCCTTGAACAACTTCCAGAAACACAGCAGCGGTATCGCCGTCGACCATCGCTTGCAACGCGTCTACATCGCCGTAGGGCACGTGTTCAACCGGCCCTGGCAACGGCTCAAAACCGGCTTGTTTATCGGGCTGACCAGTAAGAGCAAGAGCCGCCATCGTGCGACCATGAAACGACCACATTGCGCTGACTATTTTTTTACGACCGGTGCGACGCGCAATCTTGAAAGCTGCTTCGTTTGACTCAGCGCCTGAGTTTGTGAAGAACACGCGACCCGTGCCGTTACTTGCCAATAGCTGTGTGAGCTTCTCTGCAAGTGCGACTGCCGGTTCTGACGCATAAAGATTCGACACGTGACCGATCGTCTTCATCTGTCGCGTGACCGCGTCAATGATTGCTGGGTGGCCGTGACCGAGAGCGTTAACGGCGACGCCAGCCATGAGATCGATGTATTGCCGGCCGTGGGCATCCCACACCGTGCAACCCTCGCCTTTTACCAACGCCAACGACGGCGACTGCACGGCGCCCATCATCATCACCTTTTGCCAACGCTGTTGCAGTTCGTTCTCGGCCGTCATGGAACTACCGTCGTTCCAAAATCGGGAGCGGTCAACGACAGCACTGCCGCGTGAGGTAGGCGCCCGTCGAGAACGTGCGCAGCCCCAACCTTGCCATCGACAGCGCGCAAGCAAGCCTCCATTTTTGGAGCCATCCCACTGCTGATATCGGGCAACATTTCTTCGAGTTCCACAGCAGTCAGCGTTGCGATCAACTTCTTCCTCTCTGGCCAATCGGCATAGAGGCCAGGCACATCAGTGAGCATCACCAGTCGTTGCGCGTTCATCGCGATCGCAACTGCGGCTGCCGCTGAATCGGCATTGACGTTGTAAACCGTGCCGTCACTGCCTCGCCCAATACCTGTGACGACGGGCACAAAACCTTGTTGCAGAAGTGAGTAGAGCAAGTTGGTATTGACGTCGACGACATCACCCACCAAACCAACATCGACACCGATGCCATCAATCATTACTTTGCGCGCTTCAGCGACGAGCAGATGTGCGTCTTCTCCCGATAGCCCAATCGCAATCGGGCCATGTCGGTTGATGTTGTTGACGATGTCGCGCTGGATGGTTCCGGTTAACACCATGCGCGCAACATGCATCACTTCTGGCGTAGTGATGCGCATACCGGCAATGAATGCCGACTGCATGCCCAGCAGTTGCAGATGTTGATTGATCTGCGGACCTCCACCGTGCATAACGATCGGTAAAACACCCGCTGCGTGCATCATCGCTATGTCGTCGGCAAAAGCCTGTTCGAGTTCGGGATCAGTCATTGCATTGCCGCCAAGCTTCACGACAACGATCTTGCCTACATAAGCCTCGAGGGCTTGGGCATTCAACGGAGCGGTGGAGTCGCTCATGTCGAATAGGCCGAATTTTCGTGGACGTACGCAGCCGTCAAGTCATTAGTGAGAATGGTGGCTTCGTGATCGCCTGAATCGAGGTCGACAATGATCTCGACATCGCGAGCACTCATGTCGATTTTTGTTCGGTCTTCACCCACCGAACCAGAGCGACACACCCAGATGCCGTTAATGGCAACGTCAATGCGGTCGGGGTCAAACAATGCCTGGGTGGTGCCCACCGCAGACAGCACCCTCCCCCAGTTTGGGTCTTCGCCGTGGATCGCACACTTCAGCAGGTTGCTACGCGAAACAGCTCGCCCTACCTCGACAGCATCTGACTCTGACGCTGCGTGGAGCACACGAATTGCGATGTTCTTACTTGCTCCCTCAGCATCTGCCATCAGTTGTCGAGCAAGGTCAGCGCAAACTGTCTGCACTGCGTCGTAGAACTCGGCCGTCTGCGGACTCACTTGTGACGCACCTGACGCCAGTAGCAACACAGTGTCGTTCGTTGACATACATCCGTCAGAGTCGAGGCGATCAAAAGTCTGCGACGTTGCGTTGCGCAACGCGCCATCAAGCGTGATTGCGTCAACATCAGCGTCGGTGGTGAGCACAACCAGCATCGTGGCGAGACTAGGCGCGAGCATGCCCGCGCCTTTTGCCATGCCAGCAACTGAGTAACCCGTGCCGTTAGCAATCGCTGCCTTTGGAACCGTGTCGGTTGTCATGATCGCTTGCGCTGCCGCTGCTCCGCCGGCGTCGTCGGCCGACAACTGAGAGGCACATGCACTGACGCCAGCAATCAGTTTGGCCATTGGCAAGCGCTCACCGATTAAACCTGTCGAGCAAACAACAACGTCGTTGGCATCTTCAATGTTCAACAGCTGAGCGACGTGCCCTGCAGTTGTTTGCGTGTCGTCGTATCCACTCGGGCCCGTGCATGCGTTTGCGCCACCAGAGTTCAATACAACAGCGCGCACCACACCATCGAGCACGGCATTTTGCGACCAAGTGACCGGCGCTGCCTTCACTCGATTCGTTGTGAACACTCCGGCGCCGGCGAATACCGGGCCGTCGTTGATGACGAGGGCAACATCAGGATTGCCCGATGGTTTTAGGCCGGCGGATACGCCACCGGCGCGAAATCCTTTGGGCGTAGTGATGCTCATGGAGCAACTCCAATCGTTGTTAGTCCAAGACCTTCAGGTAAACCGAGTGCGAGGTTCATCGATTGCACAGCGGCACCGGCTGTGCCTTTCGTTAGGTTGTCGATCGCGCACACCGACACAATGCGGTTAGCTCCAGTATCGAACGCAACTTGAACGTGAGCCGAGTTAGAACCAGCAACTGCGGCCGTGGTTGGCCATTGAGATTCGGGCAGCAGCGTGACGAAGGCTTCCGTGTCGTAGGCGTCTTCGTACGCGCGCCTTACATCTGCAGTAGTTGCGTTCGCGGTCGCTGATGCCGTTGCCGTCGCCAAGATGCCACGACTCATCGGCGCAAGCATTGGCGTGAACGACACGGTGACGCGCTGCCCAGCCACCGACGAAAGGTTTTGTCGAATCTCTGGTGTGTGGCGATGTTGACCACCCACCCCATACGCACTCATCGCGCCCATTACTTCACTGCCAAGCAAGTTGAGTTTTGGCGAACGCCCGGCACCTGATGTTCCTGACGCAGCAATGACAACTACGTCTGGCTCGGCAAGCCCAGCTGCAAATGCAGGCCACATCGCAAGTGTGGCCGCCGTCGGATAGCAGCCCGGCACGGCGATGCGCTGCGCACCTTTGAGCTTGTCGCGCGCGCCTGGAAACTCGGGCAAACCGTATGGCCACGTGCCGGCGTGTTCACCCCCGTAATACGTAACCCAATCGGCCTCTTCAGCAAGACGAAAGTCAGCACCACAGTCGATTACAACAACACCATCACCCAAACTTGCGGCCAGCGCTGCTGAGTTGCCATGCGGAAGAGCCAGAAACACAACTTCGCAGCGCGCCAACGCGTCGACCGTTGTCTCTTGGATCTCGGTGTTTAGCAACGGAACGAGATGCGGATGGTGCTCACCAATCAATGTGTGCGCGTTCGAGGCGGCCGTCACTGCGGCGATCTCGGCGTCGGGATGGTCGCACAGCAAACGCAGCAGCTCACCGCCTACATATCCGCTTGCGCCGACGACGCCCACCTTCATTTAGCGCCTCGACCGATGTGCATAAGTATTCATACTAGTCGATAAATGAATGAACACAGGTTGACTATCGCAAGACTTCTGCGAGTTTCACCCTTCCACCAGTGCGGACAATCGCCCGTTGGTAGATGCGACCGGCCAACCACATGAGCGCTGGAATACATGCAAGTGCGAGCAGCGCAGAAAATGCGGCCTGCCATGCCGGAACGCCACCCATGGCGAGACGCATCGGCATGAGCGTCGGTGCGAACACCGGGATTAGTGACAGAACTTCGGCGACCCGATTCGACGGATCGTTGGGAAGCACAACGATCCCCACGAAGTATCCAATGATTAGAAAACTCATGATCGGCGTGGTGACGCTGTTCACATCTTCTTGACGCGACACGAGTGCAGCCGACGCTGCAAAGCCGAGCGAGAACAGTGAGAACCCAAGTACGAACCACACGATGAACCAAACGAGCGCGCCGCCCGCGGCCGACACGGAAATGCTGAGCGCGCCTGTAATCAAACCTGAACCCACGCCAGCTACGCCGATCAAAAAGACTTGCAACAAACCAGCGATGCCAATGCCGAGCACCTTGCCTGTCATCAATTCACCCGGGCGGATCGTTGCCAACAACACTTCGACAATGCGACTCGACTTCTCTTCAACGACACCCTGAGCAACCATTTGGCCGGTAATCAACAAGATCAAGTAGATGAGGATGCCGGCGATGCTGCCGAGCGCCAACCGTTCGTTGTTGTATTCGCGCGGTGGTGTCAACTTTTCGACATCGACACCCGCCGCCGAAACCGTCTGCGTAACGGCTACCGGATCACCACCCAGGGCTGTGATTTGTCGATCAAGCGCGGCGCGCTCAGCTGCGAACTTGAGCGCGTTCTCTAGTTGTTCATTGAGGCTGCTTTTGACAACCACCTGCAAGCGATCGCCGTTGTCGATTACCAACGCATCGAGCTGGCTATCGAGCACGGCTTGTCGTGCGCTCGCCACATCGAACGCCGGCTGCACATTCACCTTGCGGCCGACTGCCTCAGCTGTTGTCGCGATCGACGTTTCGAGCTGTTGCCCGCCACCCGAGACGGCAATTCGTTGCGGGCCATCTTCCTTGTTGAACGTTTGAAACAAGACCGAAGTCAACACAACGGCCGCGACAGTGAGGCCCGTTGACACCAAGAACGCTTTCGATTTCATGCGTGTCAACAACTCGCGCCGGGCGACCAACCACACAGTGCGACGCCTGGTGAGATGAGTGAAGTCTTCTTGGCCGTCAGACACGCTCGATCACCTCTTCACTCACGACATTGCGGAAGAGTTCGGTCAGTGATGGTTTGCGATGACTGAATTCGCGGACTCCGCCGTATGACATCGCCCTTTGCAAGATCGCTTGCTCGTCGGCATGACTGTCGAGCTCGATCACGAACCGCCCACCTTCGTTCGTCGACGACCGCACCCCATCAATGTGCTGCAACCAATCAGCCGGCGCGCCATCGACTTCGATCACCAGTCTCGAGTCACCCGACGAGCGCAGTTCGTCGACCGAGCCGACAGCGATCATGCTGCCTTTATTGATGATGCCGACGCGATCACAGATTCGCTCGACCAGGTCGAGTTGGTGGCTCGAAAACAACACCGGCACCCCGCGATCACACTCGCTACGCAAAACCTTGCTCATGACATCGACGGCAATTGGGTCAAGCCCCGAGAACGGTTCATCCAAAATCAAAACGGCAGGGCGATGCACGAGGGCAGCCGCCAGTTGCACGCGTTGCTGGTTGCCGAGGCTCAGTTTCTGCAACTCGTCTTCGAGACGCTGGGCAACGCCAAGGCGTTCGGCCCACTCTTCAACCGATTGATGTGCGGCCTTGTTGCTCATGCCGTGAAGTTCGGCAAGGTATACGAGCTGATCGCGCACCTTCATTTTTGCGTAAAGGCCACGTTCTTCGGGCATGTATCCAAATCGGCGCCACGCTCGCAGGTCGACCTTGTGCTCACGCCAGTTGACTTGCCCACGGTCGGGTTCTACGACTCCAAGGGCTATGCGCATCGCCGTCGTCTTGCCTGCCCCGTTGCCCCCGACGAACCCAAACACCTCGCCGGCCGAGACGTCGAACTCGAGATTCTCCAACGCCACTACATCGCCGTAACGCTTGGACAGATTGGCGAACTCCAAACGATCAACTGACATTTTGAAAACAACTCCACATCTAATTTCGTAAAACAGGATCATTGCGCGTCGTTAGCTAGCCATGTGCAGCATTTTCGAGCGGAATTTCTGTGGCCAATCTCGGTGGGCGTCCACCAAAATGTCACACCCCCTAATTACCGTTCATGACGTGCGAATTCTTCACACATCCGACTGGCACTTAGGGCGCAGCTTTCACGGCGTTCAACTTCTCGACGCCCAAGTGCAAGTGCTCGATCACATAGCTGCCGTCGTGCAGTCCGAATCCGTTGACGTCGTCGTTGTGGCCGGCGATATCTACGACCGCGCGGTTCCGTCTGCCGAAGCAGTTAAAGCGCTCGATCACGCTCTTGGTGAGATTCGCAATGCCGGCGCCCGAATCGTGGGCATTTCTGGCAACCATGACTCAGCAGCACGCATCGGTTTCGGTGAGCGAATGCTCACAGCTGGTGGTGTCACACTGCGCGGCGACATTGCCCTCGCCGGTCAACCGGTTCTCATCCCCGAGCGCTCGGGTGATGAGTGCGTTGCGTTTTATCCCATTCCCTATCTCGAGCCCGAGTCGGCGCGTCATGTACTCGGCGAACCTGAGGCGCGCTCACACGAGCGTTTGCTGCGTCTCGCTCTCGACCGTGCTCGCGCTGATTTGGCTAATCGTCCTGGCACGCGTTCGGTGGCCATCGTGCATGCCTTCGTCACCGGCGGAACTTCGTGTGAAAGCGAGTTGGCGCTGGCTGTCGGTGGGTCAGCCGAGGTCGGCCTCGGTAGTTTGCGGGGCTTTGACTACGGGGCGCTTGGTCATCTGCACGGTCGCCAAAGTCTCGGCAAAGGCAAGTCGCGTTATTCGGGGTCTTTGATGGCCTATTCATTCTCTGAGCACGCTCATACCAAGGGGGCGTGGCTAGTTGATCTACCAATAAATGGTGAGATGAGCGTCGAAGGCATCGACTATCCGGTGCAGCGCTCGCTTCACCAGCTTCGAGGCAACCTCGAACAGTTGCTTCACGATCCTTCACTTGCGAAAGCCGAAGCGGGTTACGTGCAAGCCGTGCTTACCGATGCAATCTTGCCGGCCGAGCCAATGGCGCAATTGCGTCGTCGCTTTCCCCACGCCGTGCACCTCGTTCACGAGCCACCGGCTCAAACTCGAGCAACTCTTTCCTACACCGAGCGCGTACGAGGCAAGAACGATCTCGATCTAACCGTCGACTTCTTTACCGAAATGGCACACCGCCCGCCGTCACCCGAAGAGATGGGCGATCTTGCCGACGCCATCGAGGCGCCCGTTGTACCCGGCCGCGAACAAGCCGCTTAGAACGGTCGCGCAGTGAGACCACACCGACTCGAATTCACCGCCATGGGCTCATACGCGGGTGATGTCGTTGTTGACTTCGACGCGCTGTCGCCGTTCGGGCTATTTCACATTCACGGCCCGACGGGCGCCGGCAAATCATCCTTGCTCGACGCACTTTGCTTTGCGCTCTACGGCGAGATCCCGGCACCTCGCAGCGCCGACAAGCTGCGCAGCGATCACGCACCGTTAGCCACTCAAGCAACCGCCACGCTCGAGTTCTCGGCTCAAGGCAATGACTATCGAGTCACACGCACTCCGGCCCAAGATCGTCCGAAGTCACGCGGCGAAGGTGTCCGTCGCGATTGGGCCAAGGCAACTCTGCTCAAGCGAGTCGGCAACGACTGGCAGCCAGTGTCATCGGTCGTGCTCGAAGTCGACACCGCCATCAAAGAACTTATCGGGCTCGACGCCAATCAGTTCATGCAAGTGGTCGTCCTCCCTCAAGGAGCATTCGCACGCGCGCTTCAAGCACGCGCTGACGACCGCGAGAAGTTGTTGCGCACGCTCTTTCACACCGAGCGCTTTGAGGTCTACACCGAACGTTTGCGCGCTCGAGCCGAGTTGGCCGCCAATCACTACGCAGCCGAAGAGCAAGCCGTCGGGCACTGGGCGGGCCGCGTCTACGAACTTTGCTCTGCGCTTGGCATCACCTTGGCGCACGCCGACAGTGAACGTGACGGCGAGCTACAGCAAATGGCGACTGCCACGCATGATGCGCGAGCACTACTCGCTGGTGAGCGCGCTCGACTACTCGAGGCCCAACGACGAAGCGACGTGCTCGATGAGCAGCTGCAGACCGTTCGACTCGATACCGAGCGCTGGCAACGCCGGGTCGGCGCTCAAACGAGACTTGCCGCTCTCGACGAATCTGCCAACGAGGTGCAGCTCATTGGCATCGAACTCGAGCGAGCCGATCGGGTTGCTCCACTGGGTCCGCTCTACCGCGCACATCTTGCCAACCAACGCGCTGCTGTCGAGGCTGCTGGTGCGCGAGCTGCAGCCCAATCGGCGGTCGCCGCGCTTGGCAACGATCTCGACTGGGATGACACGCTTCGATCAGCCGTTGCTGAGGTGTCTGACGACTGCGGTGAATTGTGGTCACAACTCCGGGCCGCCGAAACCGACACTCATGCTCTTGGTAGCGCAAAGCTGGCATTCAACCGACAACATTCACTGGTCAACGCCGCACAGGTAAAGCTGAGCCAACTCTCGCAGCAATTAGATCTCGGTCACCAGCAACTCGATGCGCTATCAGATCAACGAGTCGACCTCGAACGTGAGATCAGCACAGTCAGACAATCGGCCGACTTGCGAGATCGGTTGCAGGCCGATGTCTCTCGCCTCGCCGATCAGTGCGAGGCTGGGCAGAAGTTGGTCGAACAGCGCCGCCTGCTCGACTCAGCAGAACTTCAACTGCGCGCCGCCAGCGAGCGCACGCTCGATCTCCAGCAGCGATATCTAGACCTACTGCAACGGCGTCTCGAAACGATGGCCTCCGAGCTCGCTCGCGGGTTAAAAGACGGCGACCCCTGTCGGGTCTGCGGTTCACTGGATCATCCGCAACCAGCGGCGTCTGACGACATCGTCGATGAGAAAGCTGTCGCTCAGGCCAAGGCCGAGTGGTCTAACGCCCAGAGCAAGTCACAGCTCGCTACTAACGCCGTCGCCGCGCAACAAGCGGCGTGCAATCGCCTAGTCGCGCTCGCCGGTGCGGCGGTCGACGACCTCGGTGCGGCCAAGCGGCAGCTCGATGACATGCGCACCCAACTTGCTAACGCCACACAAGATCTCGAACGTTGCAATGACCTCCAGAAACAGCTGGCATCACTGACAACCCAAGTTCAGGTGCTTAACGACAAGCAGCAATCCGTACACAACGCTGTCATCGAGGCACAGACCGAGGTGACGACTGCGCGAGATGAGCTCGCGCGTGTGCAGGCTGAAAATCCTGATGTCGACTTTGCCGCAATCGACGTCGACGGTCGGTTGAAATTGTTGACCAAGCTGTCAAGCTTGATTGGCAGTTTCGAGCGCGCCCAACACAACGAGCAGATGTGCTCGCAACAACGCGCTGAGTCGGCTGCACAGCTACGCCAAGAAATGGATGCGGCCGGCATGTCTGATGTCGACTCTGGCGAATTGTCATTGCAAATGCGCGATGACAATCAGCGCGAGTTGATGCGCGAACAAGTCGACCGTTGGAACCACGCGCGATCGGCTGCACAGCAAATACTCGACGACCCGACGCACCAAACAATCACCGAGGCGCCCGACCTTGTCGGCACACAGCAGCGAGCACAAACTGCGCGCAATCAAACACAAGAGTTGGTGGCGTCTGTTTCGCGACTCGAAACACAAGTCGACGAGCTTGTAGATCTTGTCGACCGACTCGCCAACTCACACGAATCGCTGGCACCATTGAGGGCAGAGCGTGATCGTCTAACCACGCTGGCGCAGTTATGCGACGGCAAGCAATCAAACGCTCGTCGAATATCGCTTGAGCGTTACGTGCTGGCGTCGTATCTCGAAGAGGTTGCTGACGCGGCGAGCATCCGCCTGCAGCTCATGTCAGCCGGCCGCTACCGGTTGCGTCACAGCGATGTGCTGGCGAAACGCAAAGCGGCGTCAGGCCTATCGCTTTTGGTGAGTGACTCGTACACCGGCACCGAGCGCGAAGTTTCCACGTTGTCAGGCGGTGAGATGTTCTTGGCATCACTGTCACTCGCACTGGGCCTTGCTGATGTCGTGCAACAGCATGCAGGCGGAGTTGCCATCGAAGCACTGTTTGTCGACGAAGGGTTTGGCTCGCTCGACGCCGACACGCTTGATCTAGCTATGGCCGAGCTCGACCGCTTGCGCGAGGGCGGTCGTCTCGTCGGTGTGATCAGTCACGTCGACGCACTGCGCAGCCGCATCCCCGTCGGCATCGAGGTGGTCAAAGGGGCCGAGGGTTCGACGATCAAGGTCACGTCAGATGTCGACGGCGCACTCGCCGTTTGATGGCCAGGTCAGCAAGCCCCACGCCGATCGGCAAGAATGGGCGTGATGGTGAGTTGGCCGGGTGATCGCGGCGAACGTGTTCGTCGAGGAAGGTCGGGGCTCCACAGGGCAGGGTGCTGGCTAGCAGCCAGTCAGAGTGATCTGCAGGAAAGTGCCACAGAAAACAAACCGCCGATGATCGGCTCGCCGACACAGGTAAGGGTGAAAAGGTGCGGTAAGAGCGCACCAGCGTTCGGGGCAACTCGTTCGGCTCGGTAAACCCCACCCGGAGCAAGGCCAAGTAGAGATCGGGCTGCCCGCCCAACGTTCTCAGGTAGGCCGCTTAGATGGATGGTCACCCAAGTGCGCAAGCACCAGACAGAACCCCGCCTACAGGCCGACTCACCATCACTATCGACTGCCGACCCAGTCAAACGCTCTGCAAGACTGATGCGATGCAAGCACGGGTTCGCAGTCTTGAGGCTGACGACATATCAGACGTGAAGACCATCCTAGAAACTTGGATGCGCGACGAAGTCGGCGGGCCCGTCAGAACCCACAACGTCGAGCAAGCAATTGTCCGCATGATGGCGAGCGCCGAAAGTTCCGACAAGAGCTACGTCGTTGTCGAAGACGACCAAGGTTCGGTGGTAGGCGTCGGGGGTTTCACCACCGTTGGCATCGACGACACTCTCGCCGCCCGCTTCAAACGGCCTGCAGAACTGGTGAACGTCTACGTTGCAGCCGACGAGCGCGGCCGTGGTTACGGAACAATCCTCGTCGACGAACTCGAACGCCGAATCCGTCAACTGGGTTGCTCACATCTCATCGTCGTTAGTGGCTCGCGCAATCGTGAGCACGGATATCCGTTTTGGGACCGGCGCTACGGGAATCGGTACCAGACCGACGACAACTTCTTTGGCCCCGGTGCCGAACGCGTCGTGTGGGTCGAGGAACTCAAAGACAACGAAGGAGTAAGGCGCCGCTCACCGAAGCTCACACCGAACAATGGGTCAGCGGCGCGACAGGGCCGCACGTGAAAGCCATCACCGCTGGACAAGAGCGAGCTGTCAGCCCTATGGCTTCGCGACCGAGAGATCGAGGCGCTTGCTCAGGTCGGCAAAGTCGGCCAAGAACTGCGCAACGGCCTCCCACGGCGTAGACCAGTCGCAAACCAGCCGGACCACGTCTCGCCCGTCGACATGTTGCTCCCAGAGGTAGAAGCCGAATTGCTTTTGAAGTTCAGCAACAAGCTGTCTCGGTAAGGCAACAAATAGCTGATTCGTTTCGCACGGATAGACGGGTTCAACACCATGCTCAGCCAGACCCTCGGCGAGCGCAGCCGTGCGCTTGTTCGACTCGGCACCTAGTGCGAACCACAAGCCATCTCCACCGAAAAAGCGCTGAAACTGGGCGCCCATGAATCGACTCTTTGCCAACAATGCGCCGCGTTGCTTGATCTGGTAGCGAAAGTCGCTCTTCAACTCGTCATTCGCAATAACGATTGCTTCGCCGAACATGCCGCCAACTTTGGTGCCACCAATACACAACATATCTATGCCGATGTCGGCAACGTCAGCGGCCGCCACGCCTACTCCGTCAGCAGCTAGCGCCATCGCCAAACGCGCACCATCTAGATACGTAAAAAGATTGTGACGCCTTGCCGATGCAATGAGCGCGACCAACTCGGAGCGTGTGTATACCGTCCCAAGCTCTGTGGCCTGAGTGAGATAGAGCACTTTCGGCATCACGCAATGCTCGTCTTCGTGGGTAGCCATCGCTTCGTCCACGAGCGCAGGCGTGATCTTCCCTTGCTCATGTTTGACTGTCAGGATCTTGTGGCCGGTTGCCTCCACCGCGCCCGCCTCGTGCACTGCAATGTGGCCCGAGTCGGCAGCAATGACACCTTGGTAAGAGCGAAGCATCGACGAGAGGCCGACCAGATTGGCTTGCGTGGCTCCGGAAACGAAATGAACATCGGCGTTGCTGAAACCAAAACTCTCTCGCACCGACTCGGCCGCTGCGGCGCAGTACGCGTCGTTGGCGTAACCCGCCTGCTGCCCCTCGTTGGCAGCCGCAATTGCCGCCAACACTTCGGGGTGAGCGCCTTCGGAGTAGTCGTCGAAGAAGAGGTGTTTCACGGGGTCCATCCTCGCACGCAACCTTCTCGACATGCTTTACGCATTCGTGGTGTCTCTTTGCGGATTGCTGATTCAGGTCGGCAATGAATAGACCGTGGCCGCCAACACATCCTCAACTACCGCTGACACAGGTCGTGACGCGTCGACAATCTGGGCGCCGTAGCCTCGAAACTCACGTTCCTCGGTTTGATTTAGCGACAACATCGACTCGAGCTCTCCCGGAGCTTTTCCGAAATCGTTGTTGGTTCGATCGGTAAGTCGAGTGCGCAGCTGGTCGTCATCAAGGGCAAGAAAGACAATGCCGTCAAACAAGTTCCATACATCGGCATTGTTAGACACCGAGCCACAGACAAACATTTGCTGCTTTGTCGCATCCGCAGACAACTCACGAATTCGTTCGGAGCTCATTCTCCAGTGATTGCGATCAATCCATCCAGCAGGCCGGTCTGACGCCGGGACAAACTCGACCGGCTCGCCCGTCGCCGCGTCTTGCCATTCACACAAACCTTCGCCGTCATCTGTATCGAGCGCAGCGAAGCCTCGGCTCCGCAACTCGGCACACACAGTCGATTTTCCTGCCCCCGGAAGGCCGGTCACCCAAAACAGCGCCATCGACCCATGCTTGCACGCATATCAGCGTGATTGGATAAGCACCACCGTTGCCTCGGCCGACTAGAGCCAGCGTTTCAAACTCAGTGGCCACCCCTTTCAAGTACCCAAGAAGCCCAAAAGTGGGCCTTTCTGGGCGGAAATTTGGGCTTTTGGGGTAGTTGAAAGGCGGCTCGGCGGGCTAGGCGGTCTCGGCCCGCCGAGCAACGAGCAACCGCCAGGCAACAACGGGCTCCAGCTTGCGACCAATCGCGTCGATACCGAAGTGTGGATTTAAGGCGGATTCTCGCGAGCTCAGCAGCAGCCATGGTCTTGACGACCCTGCTTCTAGCCATCGCGCCCGCCAAACCGGCCTTCGCCCTCGGTGCCACCGCCACTGTCACCTCCAGCGAGTCACACAACTGCGTACTCGAACTCTCGGGCGATGCGTACTGCTGGGGGCAAAACGGATACGGCAAACTCGGCGACGGCACGGGCACTCCGTCAAACAAGTCGATACCCACCCTCGTCGCCGGCGGACACACCTGGAGCTCCATAACCGCAGGCGGAACGATGACGTGCGCCCTCACCACAGGCGGCGCTGCCTATTGCTGGGGCAACGGCAACAACATGGGAACAGGAACCACGTCGGGATCAGACGTACCTCAAGCCGTTACGGGCGGGCACACCTTCTCCGTGATCTCAGCGGGATGGGAACACACCTGCGGCCTCGAGTCAGGCGCTGTTTACTGCTGGGGTGACAACACTTACGGCCAGCTTGGAAACAACAGCACCACCGCATCGCTCAGCCCCACGCTCGTTTCTGGCGGTCTAACTTTCGCATCAGTCGACGGCGGTAGGTATCACACCTGCGGTCTCACAACGGGCGGCGCCGCTTATTGCTGGGGACGCAACAACGGCGGACAGCTAGGCGACGCGTCTACAACTGACCGCTTGGTGCCAACAGCAGTTGCCGGCGGACACACTTTCACCTCCATCAAAGCCGGCGAAGGAAGTTCATGCGCGCTCACCGGCGGTGGCGTTGCGTGGTGTTGGGGACGCAACAACGGACACCAGCTCGGTACTGGCGTCAACGACTGGACCGACTCGTCAACGCCCGTGACCCCACTCGGCGGCGTGCTATTTGCGTCCATTGAGGTTGGTTCACAGTTCGCGTGCGGAGTTTCAACAACTGGCGACGGTTACTGCTGGGGTTCGTCGCTCGGATTCGGTCTCGGCACAGGCAACAACATTGAAGGCCAGCCAACCATCTTGACTGGCAGTTATAAGTGGCAACGTATATCAGCGGGCTCAACGTTCGGGTGCGGCGTAACCGATGGCGGCGGCGTGAAGTGTTGGGGATACGGCGGTGACGGAGAAGTTGGCAACAACGCAACTGCAACTCAAGCGGCACCCACGGTTGCATGGTTATTCGTCGGGACTGGATCAGTGACAATCACCGGCATCGTCGATCCTTCACTCACATTCACCGTTGCCGGTCGTGGAACTGTTTGCAATGGACAGTCAGGCACTGGATTTCAAACTGGTTCAACATCGACTGCTGTAAGTCTTGGACATCTCACATCAGCAGCAGTTGCTGGTGCTGCTCAAGATTTAACTCTTGCAACTAACGCGGCAAACGGATTCACCGTTTACATCCGCACATCGGGTACTACGCCTAACTCGTTCCGTACATCTGGTGGTTCAACAGTTGCTGATGTGCCTGGAACCAACGCGTCGCCTGGTGCTGCGCCAGTTGCTGGCACTGCTGGCTTTGGCTACACGTCTAGCGATGCATCTACCGCGTTTACGTCGAACACCTGGGCCAAGCTCACCAACACAGACTCAGCTGTGTTGATTGGCACCGCTGGAACTACGAGCAAGAGTCGCTGTGTCGGTTACGGCGTAGCCATTGCTGCGACCTCAACAGCAGGCTCTTACAGCTCGAGTGTCGTCTACACGGCGGTTCCGAGCTTCTAACTTCGACCAACAGGCATCTGGCTGTACGTTGGCCGGGTGAGTAAAGAACTGCTCGGCGCGCTTGCCGCTGTCATCTCGATCGTCAGCCTTGTTCCATACATTCGCGACACGTGGCTCGACAAGACTCGACCGCATCTCTTTACGTGGATCGTCTGGACGGCGATGACCGCGATTGCCTTCGCCGGTCAAGTCGTCAGCGGCGGAGGCCCCGGAACATGGGCGACCGGAACAACAGCGGCCCTCTGCGTTGTAATCACTTTGCTAGCCATCAGTCACGGTGAGAAGCAGATCACCCGAAGCGACTGGTTAAGTCTCGTCGGCTGCGCAATTGCCGGGCTTGCTTGGCTCGCCACTGATGGTCCGCTGCTCTCGATCATCCTCGTCACACTGATCGACCTCTTGGCGTTTGGCCCGACGCTGCGCAAGTCATGGAACAAGCCCCATGAAGAAACACTGATCACCCACCAACTCAGCATGCTCAAGCACGCTCTCTCGATCATCGCTCTCGCCAAGCTTTCACTTGCAACAGCCGTCTACCCCGCTGCGGTCGGCCTTATGAACGTCGTGCTCGTGACTCTGCTTATCGTTCGGCGCTCACAACTGCGCCAGCGTCGTGCACCACAAAGCACAGAGTCGTCAACCATCACGACATAGCGCCGGATTTGGTGCGCGTGCCAACCGCCTCCAAACTTCCTCGGTGCACTCCCCGACCCCGACCCACTCTTGGTGCATGCGCACAAACGCCGGCTCGATCGTCGACCTCACTTGGCAACCCGGAACGCGTGTTCTCGTTGTTCACTGGGACGACAACGGCGTGCCTCGGTCGCGGCCAATCACCGAAAGCGCATACCGCCTTAGTGACGCGACCCTCCAAACTGCACACGCGGTCGCAACACGTTTTAGTAATGATCATGGCGAAGTCGTCACCGGCGCACGACCAACCACAGCCGTTGCAAACAACGAACCTGATCTGTTCTTTGGAGTGCTCACCGCGCATGCACCAGGAAGAGACACGACGGGGTTGTGGTGAATTCATACGGAGCCGTACAGCTCGAGTTGCCCATTGGCGTTAACGAGCACCAAGTTGATCAAAGGACTCGCGAGCGCAAGACGAAGTGGGTGTGTCATCGCCAACCCTTCGACAGCAAGCAATACGACGTTGCTCCTATCGACTTTCGAACCGCTAAAGACTTTGTAGTCACGCACCACTACTCAGGATCGTTTGTAGCCGACGTGCATCGCTTCGGACTCTTCAAAGGCGACGACCTTCAAGGCGTTGCCGTGCTGTCGTCGCCCGTGCAACCGCTTGTACTCACAAACGCCTTCCCCAAACTCACCAAGTACACACAGAGTCTCGAGCTCGGCCGTTTCGTGCTGCTCGACGAGGTTGGATTCAACGGAGAGACGTGGTTTCTAAATCGCGGTTTTGAGCTGGCGCGCAAAGCTGGCGTGCGCGGCGTCGTTGCCATGTCTGATTCAGTCCCGCGCACAACACTCTCGGGAAAGCTTGTCTTTCCCGGCCATTGGGGCCAGATATATCGAGCCAGTAACGCCATCTGCACCGGACGTGCGAGCAAAGATCGCTGTCTTGTGTTGCCTGATGGCACGCTGATTCACCCGCGCTCAGTCGACAAGCTGAAAAACGGCACCGGCAACTCAGTTGAAGAACGGCTGCTCGAGTTCGGAGCACCCGAACGCCAAGCCGACGAACCCGTACTCGACTGGTATCACCGCGCGCTGTTCATCGTCGGAGTCAGAACCTACATGTCGCCCGGCAACGTGCGTTACTTGTTCCCTCTCCACACGCCAAAAGCGGAACTGAATCAGCTTTCGCCGGCGGAGCGCCGAATTCGAGTCGCCGAAGAAGAAGCCTTACTAGCAATCGGCCAAAGCCAGGTGATGCAGCGGGCAGAAATCACTCCCGTACACATCGAGCCGCTCCAGCCGAAACATCTTCGACTACCCAAAGACTTTGTCGACTCCGGCAAGGCACCTAGCTTCAGTCTCGCCTAGCGCCGCTTACTCCGGGATAGTGCCCAAACGGCCGGCGTGAAAGTCGAGCATTGCTTGACGCACTTCGGCTTCGGTGTTCATGACGAACGGTCCATACCAAGCAACGGGTTCACCAATGGGCCGCCCACCCAACACCAACACGTCGAGGGCCGGATGACGGCTCTCTTGTTGTTCATCGGCGCGCACACGAACAGTGTCACCCTCGCTCAACACAGCAAGTTGTCCGGTATGAATCGGACGCGAATCGGCGCCAACAACACCTTGGCCCGACAACACATAAACAAGTGCGTTGAATTCAGGGTCCCACGGCAGTTCGAGTTCAGCGCCCGGCTCAACGGTTGCATGCACGAACGTGATTGGGCTGTGTGTAGAACCCGGTCCGCGGTAACCGCCAAGCTCACCGGCGATCAAACGAATGAGCGAACCACCATCGGGCGATGTCAGCAACGACACCTCTTCGGCTTCGAGGTTTTGATAGCGCGGCGTTGTCATCTTCGACGCAGACGGCAAGTTCACCCACAGCTGAATTCCGTGGAACAGTCCGCCACTCACAACCAACTCTTCAGGCGGAGCTTCGATGTGCAGCAAACCCGAGCCGGCCGTCATCCACTGAGTTGCTCCGTTGGTGATGACGCCGCCACCACCGTTCGAATCTTGGTGCACAAAAGTTCCATCGAGCAGATACGTGACAGTCTCGAAACCTCGATGTGGATGCCACGGGGTGCCCTTGGGTTCGCCCGGTGCATATTCGACCTCACCCATCTGGTCCATGTGGATGAAGGGGTCGAGGTAACGCTGACTCACGCCAGCAAAGGCACGGCGCACGGGGAAGCCCTCGCCTTCGTAGCCTGACGGTGCCGTCGTCACCGACACGACTCCACGCGGCAACGCAGCGATCTCGGGCACCGAAACTCGAGGAAGGGTTAGCGGATCAGAAACGGTGACTGCGGGCATCGTGGCCTCCAAAAGATTGCTTGTGCCCGGCTGCAACGATACTTGCAGTGCGAACATTCCCACGCAGCGCACCACGCTGCGCAGCCGCCGACTCCCCTGCATATTCGCTGCTCGTGGCCATTTCGTCTCCCAATATGGCAAAGCTATGACGAGCCTAGAAAACATCGCTGAAACCCTTCAGATTCGAAGCTGGCTGGCGATGAATGGGGCCATGACTGCTACAAAGCGAATTCTTACCTCTGACGCTGCTTCCTCTATGCAAGAACTCGACGCGTGGACTCACCTTCGTGACCTAATCCAGCCCCGTCGAGAGCTCGTGTTGCCCAAAGCAAACGACCGCTAACCCCGACGCCAGCACGCTCGCCAGACCGCGTCCCTCGGCGCGGCTCCGCTCTCATTTCAACCACGCGAAAAGCCCAAAAACGGCTCCGAAAGCGCGCACTTTTGGCACTTTCGCGTAGTTGAAAGGGCGCCGAGACGGAAGGGCGGACGGGCCGAAAGGGTGGGTCGGCAGCACCGGGCGCCAAGGCTTGACGGCGGACGGGCTTTGGGCTGCGACTCCGGCGGACCGGCCGGCACGACGTGCGTTGGCCGAGCCCTAACGTGACGGCGTGCCACCCAAAGTCATCCTCGCTTCCACCTCGCCGCGTCGCTACGACCTCTTGAGTCAACTCAACATTGAGTTCGAAGTTTGCAAGCCTGAGTACGAAGAAGTGATGGACGACCGTCTGCCGCCCAATGAGTTGGCTGCGGAACTTGCGCTTGGCAAAGCGCTCTCAGTTTCGAAGACGCGGCCCAACGACGTCGTCATCGGCGCAGACACCTTTCTTGCTCTCGACAACTCTCTGCTTGGCAAACCCAAAGACGCCGAGCACGCAATCGCCATGCTGAAAAGCCTGAGCGGACGAAGCCACCAAGTAATCACCGGCTTCGCAGTTGCCCAGGGTGACCGCGAGCACAGCACTGCAATCGTCAGCACGGTAACGATGCGCGCTCTTACAACCGAGGAGATCACAAGTTACGTGGCCGGAGGCGAGCCGCTAGACAAAGCGGGTGCATACGCATTGCAAGGTGTGGCAGGTGCATTCGTGGAACGCGTTGATGGAGACGTTTCAGCAATCATTGGCCTACCGCTCGCGCCACTCACAGTTGTCTTGCGCCGGTTCGGTGTCGAGATCTTGGGTGCTTAACCCTCTACTGTTCCCGAACCTTCACCGGGCCGGCGGATGCGACCAACGGTGTTCTCGAACTCGCTCACATTTTGCGCAAGCGCGCGCAGCACATCTTCGACAACGGTTGCAGGGATGCGAACGCGCGTCACAACTTGGCACGGCACCGTGACTGATTCAATCTCGCCAAACTGATTGGCCTCGTCGGGCACCGGCTGATCGGTGAGCGCAAAGTCGAGCGTGAAATCGTGCTGCGAATGCCATACCGACAAGAAGTTTGCGTAATGACCTTCACGCGCATCTTCAGGAACTTGAATGGCGAATCGCGCTGACATCGGTTGCTGCGGAGTGTTACTCATCTCAGCAGGCTAACCGGGATTGCGAGCCGTGAGGCCGCCCGCGATCAATTACCGAACGAGAATTCGCCCGCACTCTTCGCAGTGGATGACAGTGCCAGCTGGAGCCTTCTTGATCTCTGCCATCTCGCTGGCCGAAAGCGTCAAGTGACATCCACCACACGAGCTACCAACGAGCGCAGCAACAGCCACTCCCCTGAGTGACACGCGCAACTTCTCATACTCAGCAAGCAGTGTCGACGCAATCGGAGCGGCCAACTCATCGCGACGAGCGCGCTCGGCCTTTAACTGATTGTCGATCTCGGCTTGTGTTGCATTCACAACAGCCATAACAGAACGTTGTTCGTCGCCAAGCTTGGCCGCTTCGCCTTCGAGACGTTGCACCTCAGCATCGAGTGGCTCTAACTGATCCATGATCTCGAGCTCAGAATCTTCCAAACCGTCGCGGCGCTGCTTCAGATGGTCGACTTCCGCCGCCATTGCTTGGGCGTCTTTTGGCGAGATCGGCGTCGTCCCGTAAAGCCGAACATTTATCTCAGCAGTTCGTCGTTCGATTGCATCAACTTCTGCTTCGAGTGCTGCTTGCGCGCTTCGCTTTTCATCGCGGACGCTTGTCGCTTCGGTGAGTTCAGGACGCAATATGCCGGCACGTTTGGCGATATCAGCCAACTGGTCGTGCTCGGGCAAGTGCTCACGTCGATGAAGAAGTTGATCGATGTGCGTGTCGCACTCTTGCAGTCGCAGCAACGCCTGCTGCCCAGTTGCCTCGCCAGCATCGTCACTCATGCGTGCACGTTAACGCCTGTGCGACACGCTCACCGAACGACCTCTCAAGCAATAGCGCTGAACACAACGGGTGGCTCGCTTGGCGACACCGACCCACCGCTTTGTTCTTTCGTGATGCTGAGCGCCGTCGAACCTTTAGGAACATTGAAGGCGGTGGCGCCGACTTTGCCGCCCATCACACCAAGCGAGATCTTGTGACCGTCGCTGTCGGCCCACAACTGATAGTCGTAACCGTCAGACGGCGACGGAAGATTCGAGCGAAGCACAAAGCCAAGACCCTCATCACTAACGACCACATCGACGTAGTACTGCTTGTCTGCCGAGGTAAGCGTCACGTGACGATTTGCTGGATTCTGACTGGCCCGAAGTGCGGACTGCTCGACGCTGCCGTCGGTCAAATTCTTCTGCAGTCGATCCAACTCACCCTTGTGACGAACAGCAGCAACGCCGGCAACCGTCGCCACCATCACCGCGACAGCGGCAACAACAATCAGAATTGCTGCTGCTCGCCCACTCACTGTTCGGCGCAACTCGGTTTCGTCTCGATCATCAGGAGCCACCATCAGAGTGGATGATTACCCAATTCCGCGCGTAGTGGTGACACCTCGCAAGGCCGCTGCCCTAGCCTTGGCGAAATCTCCTAAAAGTCTCGACAGCGATAGCGACGGCCAATAAGTGAATCACCTCGACCAACAAAGCACTACCGACCTCGAAAGCATGCTCGACAAGCTCGTGCGCGACGCAATCGCAGCGTCTATTGCTGGCGCGCCCGATGATGCCGACCCCGTTGTTCGTCCGTCGAAATTTGCCGACTACCAAGTCAACGGTGCACTTCCAATCGGCAAGGCACTTGGTCGACCCCCGCGTGAGATTGCCGAAGTCATTGCCAACCACTTGCTTGCGCGGCCAGATGTGATCGCCGCTGCCGATGTCGCAGGCCCTGGCTTTATCAACGTCAGCTTCACAAACGACTTCCTCGCCAAGGTTGCTGCAAGTCAAGCTACCGACGATCGCTTGGGTGTTGCGTTTACTAGTTCACCGGAGCGAATCGTCGTCGACTACGGCGGCCCCAACGTGGCCAAAGAAATGCACGTAGGGCACTTGCGCACGACAATCATTGGCGACGCAATCACACGCATCCTTATGTTTGCCGGCCACCACGTCATTCGTCAGAACCATCTCGGTGATTGGGGCACGCAGTTCGGCATGTTGATCGAGCACATGCTCGACGAACAGGCAACCGGTAATGCCGAATCGATGAACGTCAACGACCTTGAAGCGCTATATCGCGCTGCTCGCACACACTTCGACGGCGACGAAGACTTCAAAGAACGAGCACGCAAACGTGTCGTGTTGCTGCAGTCAGGCGACGAAGAGTCAGTGCGCTTGTGGAACGTTCTTGTCGACGAGTCGAAACAACACTTCGACGAAATCTTCAGGCGACTCGGCACGCTCTTAACTGATGATGACTATCGCGGCGAAAGCATGTACAACGACCAGCTCGACGCAACCGTTGCCGAGTTGGATGAAAAGGGTCTGATTCAAGAAAGCGAAGGAGCGCTCTGCACCTTCCCCGAAGGGTTCAAAGGGCCGAATAACGCTCCACTTCCACTCATCGTTCGAAAGAGCAACGGTGGCTATGGCTACGCAGCCACCGATCTGGCGGCACTGCGATTCAACCGCAATCACGACCAGGCCGACGTCGTTCTCTACGTCACCGACGGTCGCCAGGCACAACATTTTGCAATGGTGATCAGCACCGGCCGCGATGCTCGCTGGCTCGACGATCAAATGTCGGCGCGCCACGTTCCCTTCGGCATGGTGCTTGGCAAAGACGGCAAACCGTTCAAGACGCGCGACGGCGGAACCGTCAGACTCGCCGACTTGCTCGACGAAGCAGAAGAACGCGCGAAGGCCGTGCTCGCGGGACGCGCTAACGACATCGATGACGCTGAGCTCGACAACATTGCACGCACGGTTGGCATTGGTGCAGTCAAGTGGATGGATCTCAAGAATGATCGTGCCACTAACTACATCTTCGATCTCGAAGCGATGACATCTTTCGACGGCAACACCGGGCCATACATTCAATACGCAACAACGCGCGCTCTATCGGTTCTACGTAAGGCCAACGAGTCTGCCCCGAAGCCCGAATTCATCATTTCCGAGGCAAGCGAACGCGAACTGGTGTTGCACCTTGCTGCCTTCGACGCCGCCGTGCAACGCGTGCTCACAACATGGGAGCCACATCACCTGTGCAGCTACCTGTTCGAGCTTGCTGGTCGGTTCTCGGCGTTCTATGAGAATTGTCCAGTGCTCAACGCTGACGGCGAAACGCGCGCATCACGCCTCGCCCTTTGCGCGCTGACTGCCCGCGTACTGCAGACGGGCCTAGGCCTGCTTGGCATCGAGACACTCGAGCGAATGTAAAGCCGTTGGCTGGCCTACCAAAGATCCTCCAACCGCGGCATCCAGCTCAGTTCGTAGCTCTAGCTTTCGCGGCCGCCATTGCGGTAGCAACGGCGCTGTTGATGATCCCCGTTGCCAGCGAACCCGGTGTGCAGACCGGATTTCACACAGCGCTGTTCACAGCCACGTCGGCTTTGTGCGTCATTGGTTTGTCGACAGTCGATACACCGAATCATTGGTCGGCCTTTGGTGAGGTCGTGATCTTGGTGTCGATGCAGATCGGTGGTCTCGGCATCATGACCATCGCGTCGTTGCTGGGTCTTGTTGTCTCGCGTCGGCTCGGCCTTCGCACTCGACTCACGGCTCAAGCAGAAACGCGTTCGCTTGATCTTGGTGACGTAAGACGCCTTCTCAAGAACGTCGCAATCACGATGCTTGCGATCGAATCGGTACTCGCGCTCATGCTCGCGCTGCGTTTGCACTTTGCCTACGACACGCCGTGGGGTTACGCATTTTTCTCAGGCTTGTTTCATTCGGTGTCGGCAGCAAACAACGCTGGCTTCTCGCTATACAGCGACAGCTTGATGGGGTTCGTGACTGATCCGTTCATCTGCATACCAATTGCCGCCGTCATCATTTTGTCGAGCCTGGGTTTTCCAGTTTTGTTCGAGCTAGTGCGCGAATTGCACAGACCATCGCTGTGGTCGATGCTCACCAAAATCACCGTGTTTGGCACAGCCGTACTCGTGCTCGGCGGAACCTTCATGTTTGCTGCCTTTGAATGGACCAACCCGGCAACGCTTGGCCCGCTTGATGTTCCCGGAAAGTTGCTTGCGAGCTTCTTCCAAGGCGTCACACCTCGCTCCGCCGGATTCAACTCGCTCGACTTCGCTCAACTCCACGAAACCACGTGGCTCGGCACCGACGTGCTCATGTTTATCGGGGGCGGCAGTGCTGGCACCGCTGGAGGAATCAAAGTCACGACATTCATGGTGTTGTTCTTTGCGATCGTTGCTGAAGCTCGCGGCGACGCCGACGCCGACGCGTTTGGCCGCCGCATGCCTGTCACCACGTTGCGCTTGGCTATCAGTGTCGCGCTGCTCGGCATTGCCGTTGTGGTTCTTGGAACGATGGCAATGCTTGCGCTGACAGGGCTCGACCTCGACAAGGTGTTGTTCGAAGTTACCTCCGCCTTTGGCACGGCGGGACTCTCGACCGGCATTACGCCAACCCTTGAGCCAAGCGCGCAATACCTACTCGTTGTGCTGATGTTTATCGGCCGCATCGGCACAATCACACTTGCATCGGCCCTCGCACTACGTTCACGACAACGCCTTTACCGGCTTCCCGAGGAGCATTTGATCGTTGGCTAAGAGACCCGCAGATGACGCTGTACTCGTTGTTGGTTTAGGTCGCTTCGGTGGAGCGTTAGCCGAACGCCTAGAAAAGTTGGGCCACGAAGTGCTCGCTATTGATGAAGACCCCGAGCTTGTTCAAGAGTGGTCGGGCAAGTTGACGCACGTGATGCAAGTCGATGCAACAAACGTCGACGCTCTCAAGCAGATCGGCGCGCACGAATTCAAGATTGCTGCCGTCGCAATCGGCACTGTTATTGAGGCAAGCGTGCTTTGTACATCAGTGCTCGTCGACCTGAAGATCCCCGAAATTTGGGCGAAAGCCATCTCAGAACCGCACGGACGCATTCTCGAACGCCTCGGCGCATCGCATGTTGTGTATCCAGAACGCGATGCAGGTACGCGCGTGGCTCGATTGCTCACCGGAGAACTCATTGACTTCACAGAGTTCGACGGTGGGTTCGCAATGGCGAAATTACGTGCCCCCAAGGCTCTCGTTGGCCAAACGATTCACAGTGCTCACACCAGAACGACTTTTGGCGTAACGATCGTGAGCATCAAGCCGGCTGCCGGCAACTTCACGGTTGATGACGGCGTCGAAATTCGAGCGGGTGACTTGATAGTTATCGCTGGTGACATCAAAAACGTCGAAAAGTTCGCTTCTGCGCCTGATTGAGTAACGGCGCCAACAGTCGACACTCGCGTACGCAACAAGTGACTTTCAACCACTCGCGCTGTTTGTCGATACGTGCTCACGCTTTGCGAGATGATTACCTTCTCGAACGCCCAAGGTGGTTGCGCAAATACTTGTGCTTCGCGCGTCCTATGCATTTTCAACCAACGCAATGACAAAGCTTCAGGTTTTGTTGTCGTGATGCAACACGCAATAAGCCCAGGTAAAAAGGCGCAAACAAGCGATCAATACATTCGCAACGGTTTGATCAATTCACGATTTGGGCAAGCAAGGAATCATGAGTCCGTTTTGGCCTACTACGAGAAATTTCGTAGCGGAACCGACACAAAGTTCTTCTTATCGCCAGTTTGTTGAGCACCTTCTTGGGGTGCTTTCACCTAGACTGAGCCCAGTCGTACAAGGAGTTGGACTAATGGCGAATCGCCAGAGTTACACTTTCATCGGCAATGCGGCCACTACCGCCAAACGAAGTACGAGGTGCTCGTGCGTATAGCGCTGGTAGCTCCGCCTTGGGTTCCAGTTCCGCCCGTTAAATACGGAGGAACTGAAGCGATTGTTGATTGTTTAGCCCGTGGTTTTGAAAATGCAGGCCACGAAGTTTTGTTGTTTACAACGGCAGACTCGACATGCCCAGTTCCCCGAAAGTTTGTCTTTGATTCAGTTGACTCGGGGCGATTGAACTGGACAGAAATCGAGTTGCGCCACCTCATTAATGCTTATGAGGTAGTTCAAGACTTCGACATTGTTCATGACCACACGTTGTTAGGTCCGATTTTTAGCGAACGTTTTCCTGACTTAAAGGTCGTAACGACGCAACATCACCCTTATGACCACAGTTTCCGCGACATATTTCGCGCAAGTGCTGGCCGTGTTCCTCTTGTTGCGGTGTCTGAATCACAACGACGTTCGGCTCCCGATCTCGAAATCGAAAAAGTGATCCATCACGGTCTCGAACCCGATCGCTTCCGTTTCAATCCAGACCCCGACGACTACTTCTTGTTCCTCGGTCGCATGTCGCCAAACAAGGGCGCGCATCGCGCTGCGCAAGTTGCGCGAGACGCCGGTGTCAAGCTGAAGATCGCGGCACGCATGAGCAACAACGAAGGCGAACGCGAATACTTCCAAGAATTCGTTGAACCATTGCTTGGCAACGGCGTTGAATACGTCGGCGAAGTAAGTGCCGAAGAACGCCTGAGTCTTCTTGCTGGTGCTCGTGCATTGATCAACCCAATCAGGTGGCCTGAACCATTTGGTCTCGTGATGATCGAAGCGCTTGCATGCGGCACTCCGGTGCTCGCCTTCCCCGAAGGCGCTGCCCCAGAAATTGTCGAAGACGGCGTCACTGGATTCTTGTGCGCAAACGAAGCCGAAATGATCGAGCGCATTGCCGAGGTTGACACGCTCAACCGCGGGCTTTGTCGCAAGATCATGGAGCAGTACTTCTGCGCCGACAGAATGGTGAACGAATACCTCGATTACTTCACCGAGCTGTTGCGTCGCGACCAAGACGACGCTGCCAAGTTCGACATCCCGGTTTTGAAACCATCGAGTGTCAACCTCTCGCCTTTCAAGTTCTCGCACGCCCCCACCACGATTGGCACCTCCGCCATCGACAGCCGGCCAAACATGAAACCACTTGCTCGCCCCAGCGTTGCGAAGGCGAAAACCAATCACCCGGCTCAGCGGATTAGGCGCAGCCGAGGTCAGGCGTAATGATTTCCGGTAAACGGAAAACCCCAAGTTCGGTCGAAGGCTTGCGTCGCAAGCTCTGAGATCGAACCCGAAAAAAGGACAAATGTAGTGAGAGTCGCACTGATCGCTCCTCCGTGGAATCCGATTCCGCCCTCTAAGTACGGTGGCTCGGAGTCGATGGTTGACGGTTTGGCTCGGGCGCTCAAGCGTGCGGGCGAAGACGTTCACCTTTTTGCACTCGTAGGTTCAACCTGCGATGTACCAACAACGATCATTCCTTACGGCTCACAGCCTTGGGCATTCAGCCCGGTTTGCCACGAACTTGGCTACGTAGTTACCGCGTACTCACAACTCGAAGGCTTCGACGTTGTGCACGACAACACAACCTTTGGCCCGCTTTACGCGCAAGGCGTTAAAGACGTGCCTGTCGTGACAACCAATCACGGTCCGTTCGAAGGCGACCTAAACACGCTTTACAACACGGCTGCGCCGTGGTGTCCGGTTGTCGCCATCTCTCACTCACAAGCACGCACCGCGCAAGTGCCGTACGAGATGGTGCATCACGGTGTCGACGCCGACTACTTCACCTACGGCGAAGGTGGCGGCGACGACAACGGCGAGTACTACCTGTTCCTTGGTCGCATGTCAGCAACCAAAGGCCCACACCTGGCTGCTCAAGCAGCGCGCGACGCAGGCAAGCGTTTGGTGATTGCCGCCAAAATGCAAGAAGAGGCCGAGTTCGATTTCTTCAAGAAGAACGTCGAGCCACTTCTCGGTGATGGTGTCGAGTTCATCGGCGAAGTCGGCGGCAGCGACAAGCGTCGACTACTGCAAGACGCTGTTGCGTTGGTTAACCCGATCACTTGGCCCGAGCCCTTTGGTCTGGTGATGACCGAGGCGCTTGCGTGCGGAACACCCGTCATCACGACCAATCGTGGTGCGGCGCCTGAGATCGTCGAACACGGCGTCACTGGCATCGTTTGCGACAGCGACGACGACATCGCTAGTGCGTTCGACAAAGTGCGCGACCTTGACCGCAAAGCGGCACGCCGGTCAGTTGAGGATTACTTCAACATCGACCGCATGGCGGCTGACTACGTGAAGGTCTACGAAAAGGCGATTGCTAATCACCTATAGCGTCAACACGCTTCATTTCTGTAGGACCAACGAGGTCAATAGAGGGGTCAAGGCCGGCAACGGTGACTTCCCCTCTGTTGATTTCGACCGAAATTCTCTGACCATTCAGCGGGATGCGATCTAGTCGCAGGTATCTGATCTCGTCAGGCAGAGCCGGGGCAAGATAAAGCCGACCTTGCGGGATCGATGGGTCGAATCGTAACAACGTGCGCAACGCCAGCAGCGGTGACGCGGCAGCCCATGCCTGCGGTGAACACGAGGTCGGAAAGCTCACCGGAATCGATAACTCAGATCGGTGCAGACCACTGAAGAGTTCTGGCAGTCGACCCTGATCTGGCGCGGATGCATCAAGTAGGCCCATCACGATCTTCTGCGCCTCTTCGACGAACCCGTAGCGACTGAGCCCGGCGGCGAGAATCACATTGTCGTGCGGCCAAACCGAGCCCGTGTGATAGCCGATCGGGTTGAAACCGTTCATCTTCGTGCTCAGCGTGCGCACTCCCCACCCGCTGTACATCTCAGGGCTCAAAAGGTGACGGGCTACGTGAGCGGCCTTGTCGTCGTCGACAATGCCCGTCCAGAGGCAGTGGCCGGGGTTTGAAGTGATTGCGTCAACTCGCTTCTTGTCGCCATCGAGTGCCATGGCGAAAAACTGCTCGTCTTCCATCCAAAAATCGCGATTGAAGGCAGTCTTGAGCGCACGAGCCTTTGCTCTGTACTTCTCAGCGGTCTCGTGGTCGCCGACCTCGCGGGCGAACCATTTGCGGGCCTGGTAAGCCGCATATACGTAGGCCTGCACCTCGGCGAGCGCAATTGGCGTGTCGGCCAAACGTCCATCAGCAAAACGCACACTGTCGAACGAATCTTTCCAACCCTGATTGCGAATGCCGTGCTCAGACTTCCGTTGATATTCGACGTAACCATCACCATCGGCATCGCCGTAATTCTCGATCCACGCAAGAGCACGATCTACGTGGGGCAGCAATCGATCAACAAGGCCTGCAGCCAAGCCCCATCGGCGGAGCTCACCAAGCAACATGACGAAAAGTGGCGTCGCATCGGCGCTGCCGTAATAGACGAGCGACTTGTCGAAACCGAGATCGTTGTAAGGGGTCGAGCGAACCTCGTGCAAGATCTTGCCGGGCTCTTCGTCTGTCTCAGGGTTTACTTCGGTGCCCTGAAAACGAGCGAGCGCGTCGAGCACACCAACACTTAGATCAGGCTCGACCAACAACGCCATCCATGCGGTGAGCAACGAATCGCGGCCAAAGAGGGTCATGAACCATGGAGTGCCCGCAGCAATAACCGGCAACTGCGAAAAATGCGGATCAAAAATGCGCAGACTGCCAAGGTCTTCTTGACCGCGGCGCACCGCAGTGCCGAGAGCCGCGTGATTGGTCTCGATTTGAGGAACGCGATTGCGCCACTGGATCAAACGTTCGGTCGGCTGGGCAGCGTCGATTGGCTCACCACAACGATATTTCGGACGAATGTGTTCGTCGCCAACGATCAAACCCAACTCAGCGCAAAGACTCCACTCGTCGTTGGCTTGGATCTCGACCTCGAACACCAAACGATCATCGTCAGCTGTAATCGGACGATTAAAAGAAGCAACGATGCCGCGCTCTAAACCTTCATCGCTGTGACGGATGGTGAGCGTGCGGTCGTCAACTTCGCGGCTGAGCATTCCGCTGATCGTTGCGCGATCTTCTTTGACATCGAAAACGTGCGCGAAGTCAGCGTTGACAACGAGCTCGATGATGCAGAGCATCGCCTCACCGGCGAAGTTCTTGACTCGAATGTCTTCACGGATGCCAAGACCGAGAAAGCGCTGACGAAAAACGACGAGCGTGCTGTCGGCGTGACCTGGACGAGGACGCGCTCGCGAGACGAATGCTGCAGCGAACGGGTCGTCAGTCGTAACTGACAACGGCTCGAGCGGCTTGCCATTTACCAACAACTCCCAATGCGACAAGAACCGCGCATCTTGAAAGAAAAGTCCACCGTTTGAATTGGGCCGAATGTCGCCACTGCGACCCGAAATACAGAAAGATGAACCTTCGACGATGGTTACGACACTGCCGACCCGCTCTAGAGAGACGGTTTCGGTGGCTTTCGCTGCGGTATCGGTCACGGCGGCTTACTCTAGCTAGTGCTCAGTGACACCGCCGCAGATCAGACAGCATCAGATGACGCCTATTCCTCGGGCTCGTCAGGAACGTCTTCGTGCGTGAAGCTGGGCTTGCGCGGAGCGTAGGTATCGAAGAATTCCTTTTCGAGGTGCGCCCCCATTGCACGGTCGAGATAGACCGTGAAAGGGTCCCACAGACGTTCGAGAATCTCGTCGCTGAATTCGTGATGCCAGCCCGGCATCGCTGGGGCGCTCTCTTCCCTGAAGTACGAACCAAAGGCGGCAGAAGCTGTCCACGCTTGAATTGACATCGGACGACTTGCTGACGGCTGACGAACAATGCCGTCGATGTGTTCATCTGATTCAGTCACGCGATACATCGGGTGGCCGTCGTCGCTGACAAAGAAGTATTCGGGAAAGTCATGTGCTGTCTCGCATGAGCGCAGCAACCGCGCGTCAACTTCATCACCAAGCATTGGCAGACCTTGGCGATGCAAGCCATCAGCTATGCGTTTGACAACGGTCGGCCACACGGTGTTTGAACCTTGGTAGGTCCAGTAGCCGCCAATGCTCGGAAATTTCTTCGAACGCATGCGGAACCCAACGCCCGTCAGAAATTCGTCGGTGAAGAGTCGATCGACAACCCCGCCGACATACTTTGCTTTGTCGAGTTCATGTAGATCGTCAAACATCGTGTCGCGCAACATCTCGGCGGGCGCCGAATCAATGGTTGTAACGACCTCAGGCTGGCCGCTCGCGTCGCGATGTATCGAGCGTGCAAAGTAGCGCTCGTCTTCTAACCACATCTTCTCGAATGTCGATGTTCGCAAACGCTCGGCGTAACCCTTCCATCGCGCCGAAAGCCCAGGGTCTTTCGTCAACGCAGCGGCAGCAATGAGCCCACCATGAGCAACGCTTTGGATCTCGATGGCAGCGATCGGCGCATCAGGGTTGGCAAGCCGACCGTCAGGCAAGATCATTCCGTCGTGGCCGTCGCGCATGATCTGATACCAGATGCCATGCGGACCACTGTGTTGAAATTCGACAAGACCCAGATCTGATTCGTCGATCTTTCGACAGTAAAACTCAGCTGACGCAACAATCGTTTCTTCGATTGTCATAACGCGCCCCGTGCGGCTGTGAACAAAGTGTTCGTCGCAAATGCCTCGACCATGCGACGAGCAGTAGCGATTCAACAAAATGAGATACAAAGCACCCGAATCAGCCGCGCCGTAGTAAGTAAGCGACTTGCCGTCACCGCCCCAGATCTTGCTCAACTCACGCAAGATCTCGAGCTGTTCCTCAGCTACTTCGCGTCCGCCCATGACGCGATTGCGAAACTCGTGAAACCCTTTGCCTGGCTCTTCTTCAGTGACGTCGTTGAACTCGACGCCGATATGGCGAGCAACGCTGAACAAGATGCGCGCCACCGTGCTCGGTCGACGATCGAGGATGTCGATACCAACTTCAAGCGAATCACGCCCGAAGATTGCGTCTTTGAACGAGTGCCGGCTGCTTGCTTGAAATCCCTCAGCGGTTTCGACCTGACTCAAGGCTTCATTGAGCCGGTCAGGCGTGATGAACGGCCGGCGCCACAATGTCGTTGGCGGATACATCATGCAGGGCAACCTACAGCAATGATCGCGCTAAGCGGTTGCAGTCGATCGTTACCGAGCTAAGCGTGCGTCTAGAGTCCGTGACCTTCAGGCGCTGACATTCGACTTGATCTACTTGATCGGTCTCGAACGTGTGGAAGTGGCTCGCCGAGCAGACGTTCGACCGTTGCACGATCGATGAAGCGCGGATCGTCTTGACGCATGTGCGGTGGAGTGTCGACTTCACTCCAGGCTCGCTGGTCGAGCGACCTCGCCCCTGATGTAACAAGCAGAAAGCTGTCGTTGAGCAGACCCTGCTTGCCCTGAATGATCAATAGGAAACCGTCTGACGATAAACCTCTGTCAACGAGATCCGCTCCGACGTCGTGCTTCACGATGTTCCATTGGTCTTGAGGCGACACACCCGGGTTGTCGCGTCTATCAGTGACGACGCAAATCAGATTCGATGTCACTCCGCGGGTGGCGCCGTCGGGAATCTCTTCGCTAGGCAGATCTACGCCTTGCTGACGCCGGTAGACACGCAGAGTCGCGTGCCCAAGCTCTTTGCCATACGAGCGCGGACCAAACGTCCAACGCTCGAGCATGAAATCTGGCGGCATTGCTAAGTCTAAGAACTCACTCTCACGACAATCAATGGGTTAAACGACTTGCCTGCTGTGTGGTTGATCGGCTCACCTGTGCAACGAGTTCGGTCAGGTCAGCTTGCTCACCGGTGCGCGACATTCCTACGAGACTTAGTGCTTCTTTGAATGTGCCTGTCGTATGAGCCGCCTCGCGACTTGCTCCACCATTGAGCAGTGCGTGATTTCCGTCAACGGGCGTAACCACGCCAAGCACGACAACCATCGGCGATGCCTCGGTGCGCGGATCGAACACATAGACAGCACCCGAACCTGCATTTACGGCAAGCCGTCGCGGCGTGTTGTCTTCCGCCTTCAACCCACCCGTGATTGCAATGTTTGGACCGCTGCACGTCTGCTGAAAGGCCTCGGCATCCATCCAAAAAGGTGGCGTCACATCAGACAGGTTCGTGGCCTCTGAAAGGCCTTTTCCATCGAGGGTGTTGCTGCTCATGGCGCCCACCGTAGTCGCCGATTTTTCGAAAAGGAGCTCAGAAATGGGCCGCTTTCGTTACAGATCCCAAGTGACTTTTGCTCGTTGACCAATGGCGCTCACATCTCTGCCGAGCGCCAGTCGTCGCTCGCGTTGTGCCACGTATTGCGGATTGAGTTCGATTCCCCACCCATCACGATTCAGCTCTGACGCAACATCCAAAACCGTGCCGCGACCTGCGAACGGATCGAACACAACGTCACCCGGCCTCGTCGATAGCAAGATCGCGCGACGCGCAATCTCCTCCGGAAACGGACATGGATGCCTGTCGACCTTCGACACTCCTCGCTGCGTCGCAACAGGTATCCGCCACACGTCGTGCAGATCACGTTCACCGTTTTCGAGCACCTCGACAGCGCCGCTCTCAATCAAGCGATCGTCATCTAGATGTAAAGCCAAGCCGTTGCCTTTGGTTAGCAACCAGATCTCTTCGTATTGATTGCGAAGTCGTTTGTCGCTCGACCACGGCAGCGCGCGATCTTTGTGCCAAATGAAACTGCGAACTGGCTGCCAACCAGCTGCGCTTGCTTCGTGCGTCAGCTGCCACGGCAATGGCACCAGGTCAGTGAGGCCGTTAGTTCCTCGTTCACGAGACCTAAACGCACCCGACACGATCCAAAGCGCCCCGCCAACGGCTGTGTGTGCATAAGTCGCAGCGAATACCGACCGCATGTCTGCCAGGTAGTCGGCGTGTCGTTGACCTCGGCCGATCTGACGAGCTACTCCGTAGTCACGAAGCCACCCATACGGGGGCGACGTGACCGTGCATTGGATACGAGGAGCTGATTCGTCCGAGACATCATCCAGCAGAGCCAGAGCGTCTCTTGCATCGCCACAACGCAGGCCGAGGCTTCGCTCTTGAGGGGTCTGATTTGCCACCTCCAGATGATGGCGAGACTGCCTCGACCGACCCAATCAGCCGCCTAGCAGGAACCTGTCAGCTTTGACCTTCGAGCGGCTGATGAGCGTCGCCTGCCCGTTGCCACTCCCGACGGGCTGAGTATCATGATCCATACCGCTCAAAACGACCAGAGGCAGGCCTGTGTACCCACTTTCCCTTTCCATTCGTGACAGATCGCGCCGTACAAAGGTCTTGCTGGCCGCCGGAGCCGCCACGCTTCTGGTCGCCACCTCGATCGGCGTGGCGAACGCAGCCGACCGTTCGATCGGCGCCCTCGCCGTCTCAAAGTCGGCGGATCGAACCTCGCCGGTTTCACTCGCCCGTTACAAGGCGTCGGGTTCGATTTACGTGTTCCTCAATCGAAACAACGTGTCTGAGGTTTCGTTCTACTTGGACGACAAGACGCGCACAGGAGCTGCCTATTCGACCGAGCGCTTCTACGCGTACGACTTCGCAGCGACCAATGGCGATGGCACGGCTCGACCCTTTGACACAAAAACGATCGCCGACGGCACCCACAACATCACTGCTGTTGTGAAAACGACTGGTGGTGCCAACCGTGTGTTTACTGCCAACTTCACCGTGCAGAACTCAGCGACGGTTCCGACAACGTCAACATCAACGTCGTTGAAACCAACGACAACGACAACAGCTCCGACACCTTCAACATCAACGACAACGTCGACGTCGACGTCGACCACTGTTGCACCGACATCGACGACCGTCGCGCCAACAACTTCCACAACAGTCAAGCCCACAACAACGACAACCAAGCCCACCACAACGACAACACCGGGCACGGCCGGGCCACTCAATACAGTCGGTGGACGCGACCCCTGGGGCGGGGTCTTCCCTGGGCCCAACAACACAGGCGTTCCCTCGGGCACGACACTCACTGCCTACACCGGGCCGTGCACAATCACCGCAGCGAACACAGTCATCGATGCAAAGACGATCAACTGCGACATTGCCGTCAGGGCAGCAAACGTGACGATTAGTCGTTCCAAGGTCAACGGCGTTATCGAATCAGGCAGCGACACCAGCAAGAACTACTCATTCACGGTGACTGACTCTGAGATCGACGCATCGCCAAACTCGGTGCGCGCGGCAACGGCAGTCGGTGAAATCAACTTCACCGTTATTCGCTCACACATCTATGGCGGCAATCGCGGCGCTCACTGCTACAACACCTGTCGCATCACCGACTCGTACTTCCACGGTCAAGACACTGATGTGACGGGCGTGTGGCACGAGTCAGGTGTTCGCATGGGACAGTTCTCAACCATCCGCCACAACACAATCATTTGCGACGCACCCGACGTACCACCAGACGCTGGTTGCTCGGCCAGCCTTACCGGTTACGGCGACTTCACTGCGATCACCAACAACACCATCGAAAACAATCTGTTCCCACCGTCAACCGGCGGATACTGCGCATACGGCGGCAGTTCACTCAGCAAGCCATTCAGCGCCGGTACACGCGACATCATTTTCCGCAACAACGTGTTCATGAAAGGCACGAGTCGCAACGGATGTGCGGCATACGGCCCCATCACATCCTTTGATGAGGCCGCTCCTGGCAACATCTGGTCAAACAACGTGTGGGATACCGGTGGTCAGATACCGGCATCGAACTAGTCGTCCTATTGACAACTTGGATTGCTTTGCCACTCTGAATAGATGGAAAAACACATCACCAATAGCAGGCTCACTGGTGATGACGTAGTACGCCGAACATTTTTCGCTGGCGCATTATGGGGAGCCGCAGCAGGTTTTCTCTGCGGCTTCCTACCGGCCCAGCTGTTCGGAGCCATTACAGGCAGCGCTGCTGGTGCACTCGCCGGTGCATCGTTCGGCGTTGTCTGCGGTCAGTTGCTGGTCATCGTTGCTCGTTTTGTTTCACCGTTGCGCCGTTCGATTTACGCAGGCTTTTCATTGCTGTTGAACCTGCCCTTTGCATTGGCCTTTGGCGCAATTGGCTGGGTGATTTTTCACGGCCCACTATTCGTAGACATGGCTGCACCTCTCGGCGTCCTCGCTGTCGCCATTGCTACGTTGACGCGCGCCGAATGGGTCAGCGAACGTGTAGCCACTGGTGAACTCTTTCTAGAGCGCGTCTACGACTGAGCAACAACACGCGTGCGCTTTAAGCGAGCGACATCACGCTGCGACTGCGGCTCATTCTGTGAGCATCAAGAGACTCGGCAATTCGCTCACCGATGAGGCGAGCCGCCGGCGGGGTAACTGCATTACCCATACCTGCTGCCTGATCGCGCTTGGTTCCGACCATGACATAACCGTTTGGCATGCCGGTGAACTCTGCAATCTCGTCGATGCGCAACATGCGCGACGTACATGCGCGAAGGAACTCTTCGGTGACCTTGATTCGATCGCCAGGATTTGCAGCAACCAGATCTCGAAGCTCTGCACGCGCGTGCGCGTAATACTGAACCAACCGTTGTCGCTCGACTGTCGTGAGCGTCGTCAACGGCTCTGAAATGTGACGCATTGAATTACCGCCACCGCTGTTGTACGTCGATACCCAAGCCAGCGGCTGAACGAATGACGGCGGGCCAACGAGGCTTTGGTGTCCCGCTGTAGTAAGAGTGCGACCTGTCTCCATTACCGACGTCGACATTTGCGCGTCATCGCCGCGCGCTGTGTTGTTGCGCATCAACACCTGCGGAGGAAAGGTCAAGTCAAAGTTACGACCCGCTGCCTGCGTGACCGTGCCGAGCGGTTCATTGACGCTGTAGCCACGACCACGCGACCCCCCACCGCGCTTAGTCGTTAGCACTTCGGGCGACAACACCATTCCGTCAGTCTGACTATTGGTAAAGGTTGGATGTGGCTCCCATGTCGGACTGGCCTGTGAGCGCCACGTACCCCCGAACGGCACAGTGAACCCTGGTGGCGGCTGCGCAACGCCGTCTTCATGGCGAGCCGTGAGAGTCCGCATGGGCTCATAACCCGGACGAGCTGGGTGTTCGCGTCCACCGGTGGAATAGAGGATGGCCAACATGTATTTCTCGATACCGGCGCGAATGCGTTCAAGGGTGGCCGGTGCCGGGGGCTTCTTCGAGTCAATCCAATCGCCAATGGTGCGCCCGGTGTCGTCAAGCTTCAAGACCGCAGCAGCAGGCTTTTGGTACGGTTCGACCTTCTGGCCACATCCGGAAGTCGTGCATTTGAAGTAGTACTGACCGCGATCGCCGTAGACACCACTCACTAGTTCCTTCGGCTTGTTCTTGGTCTTCGGTGTTTGCTTCCATACCTTCTTGCCCTCTACAACGCTGTCGCAGTTGAAGCAGTAGCAAGGCGGACGAACCTCGAGATCGGGTTTCGGCAAGCCTTTAAGTGTTGCGACGATGTAAACACGATCACGACTTTGCGCGACGCCTTCCCATTCGAGATCACGACCGTGCGCGTGCGATGAGTTGAGCGACATCACTTCAATGTCGTAACCAATAACGTCGAGACGCCGGCGCCACTCGGCAAAATGAATCCAGTCGGTCACCGCCGGCACGTTTTCGATGACCATGTACTTATAAGGCTTGCCGCGATCTTGTGCGTTGTACTCAGCAATGCGCACAACGTCTTCCATCATTGCTCGACTTCGGCGCGCGCGATCTTCCTCGTTCTTCAGCAGCTCCTTGGGATCCATTTCGGCTTCCGCCTCGTCCCAAAGCGACTCGTCGAGGCGTCTACCCCACTCATCGACGAGCATCAGGTCGCTACCGTCACGCTTCTTCCCTTTTGCCGGACTGTGGTTCTTGCATTCGGGAGAGGCCCACAAGACGTCGGCCGGTGGGAAGAAGCTTGGCTCGACCTTCGAAACGTCACTTTGACTGTGGTCGGTGTCTGGGTGGTTGACCTGATGACCCTGCACGGCAGTCGACCAATGGTTCGACGCATGGATGATTGTGAACCCGGCGAGCTCGAGACCAGTACTCGACCCACCCATGCCCGACATCAAGTCGACAACGGTGTAGCCGTTTTTCTTGACCGCGCTCAGTTCGCGCTTGCGCCAGTCGGCTTGCTCTTTGAATTCTTCAGCCCATTGCTTGAAGTCGCGCGCCTGAATCTCAGGCGGCGGCAACTCACGCGTCACGACTGCGCGCGCACGCCTCACTGCTTCTTTAACAACGCTCAAAAGAATGCTCCTTGTGCGGGGTCGACATAGTTGGTTCGACGACGACTGCTGACGTGATGACCAAGGGCGACGGTCGAAGCAGTTAGTGCAATGTCTGCCTCGGTCAACCTTGATTTACTGGTGTCGGGCTCGATCACGAAAGGCTCTCGGCTTGACTCGGCTACTAGTGCCGTCTGCAGATGAGAGAAGTCATCGAGCACAGAGACGCGCTCCTGCAAACGCACGGTCCACGGCTCCCGGCGCTTCATCGCGTCATATTCGGTAAACACTTTGAACTGGATGTAATCGAGATCGCCCGCTTGAGGAATGCGCTTGATGGTGTCGATGTCAATGCGTTGCCAAAACAAGACCTGGGTGTCGACCGGGCCGTCATCAGTTCTGATCTGAACCGTCATGCCAGGTCGCACCAGCCGCGACGACCAGGGCACGAAGCGCAGACTTCCATCTGCATTTTCACCTCTTGGTTCAGGCGATGCCACGACGATCGGTTTGCTGTGTGCAGACAACGGGTC
>JBGAQY010000100.1:0-2446 GCA_044220495.1 Acidimicrobiales bacterium | reverse complement strand
AGTCGACATCGCTTTCGATCAGAATCTCCACGACCTCTTCAACACGGCTGACCGCAAGAATATGGACGTCTTTCAAGCCGAAAAGAGATCGCAGGATTTCGCTAGGTTCATGGTGCACATAGGCACGTGTTTTGTTGCGTGTCACACCTCAACAATGGCGTGCCTATGGGCGCGTCTGGGGGCGTTTGCGTCAGACGCGCTGTATCGGTTCTCCCCACGAATCCCGGAAGAGCCTGTTAAGTCAGCGAACCCTTGGTTGCGACTTGCGGCCGTCGCGTCGTTGTTGCTTTGTCCGGTGTTGCACCACATTCACACCACATGAGATCGCGTTTGAATGACCCCAATCTGAACAACGTGATTCATCCTTCTTTCGATCAGCAAGAATGCGGGCATGGACGATCTCACGCAAGCAGCAAAGTACGGCGACGATTGGGCTCGCATTTATGACGAGTGGCATCCGTTCGACGACAACGCAGAGGCCGCAGTTGAAACATTGACCCGGCTTTCGAATGGTGGTCAGGTTCTCGAACTGGCAATCGGATCTGGCAGGATTGGCCTTTCTTTGGCGAACCGCGGTGTTGATGTGCGTGGCATCGAATCGTCGCAGGCGATGATCGACCTATTGCGCGCCAAGCGGGGCGGCGAAGCAATCCCGGTCACGGTCGGAAACCTTCGTGACGTGGCGGTCGACGGGCAATTCGAGATGGTGTTCGTCGCGTTCAACACCATTTACGCGTTGCTGACGCAAGAAGAGCAGGTGCTTTGCTTTCAGAACGTTGCGGCTCGTCTGACTGATGCGGGATGTTTCGTTGTTGAGGCATTCGTCCCAACTGCAAAGCGGCGCCTCGAGGGTGGTCAGGCTGTTCGCCCGACCTTGGTTGCAGACGATGAGGTCCGGTTCCATTTGTTGAGTCATGACGCAGTTGCTCAACAGATTCACGGTCAAACGATCAGCATGACCCGCGATGGTCACGCGATGTACCCCAGTCGGTTGCGTTATATCTGGCCCAGCGAGATGGACCTAATGGCGCGGCTCGCTGGACTGCGGTTGCGCGAACGATGGTCAGATTGGGATGCCCGAGCGTTCGATGACCAAAGCGTTAAGCACGTCAGCATTTACGAAAAAGAGCGGCCAGCTTCGTAGGACGAGGTTTGTTCTCGCGCTCAGGCGACGTAGCTTCGCAACGCTTCGCGAATGATTTCGCTGGCGTTCTTGTGTTCTTTGTTGGCGCGTTCTTCAATGGCGGCGCGTAGTTCTGGGTCGAGGCGGACGGGGAAGACTTCTGCCGCAGCCGACCCCATTGCTGGGCGGCCAACGCGCTTCTTTAGCTTTGCGGCGTCGTAACCAGCTTCGGCCTCGTCAGCAAGTGCTTCGATTTCGGCTTCGGTAACAACTTTGCCCTTTGATGTATTCGTTTTTTTGTCAGTCATCGTGTTCAGCCTCTCCAAAGTGTTTGAGCAGTAGGTCCGCGTATTTCGGTCGCATTTTCATTGCATGAATCACGAGCGAGCGGCCGTCGTCGAATTCAAGTGTCACGATCTCGAGAATGTTGTTTGCGGTGTCTGGTCCAAGGTGCAGGAAGCGACGCGGATGATCGTCGTCGACTTCGTACGAGAGCAACGCAAGCCGAACGGCGTGGCTGATTTCTTCCTCGGTGATGCCATGTTTGAACGCTGACTCGTGAAACTCCACACTTGTATATCGTAATACGAAATCGGCAGTTCGGTAAAGGAACTTGAGGCTAAGCGAGGGTTGACTGGCTGAACTGGAGTTATGGCGAGATGATGTGGGTTCGAATCCCGTCGTCCGCTCCAATTTTTTGCTTTCTTGAGAACCCTCATCGAGGCACCTTCGCCTCAGGACGCGCTTGTCGCGTACTGGCCGCTGGGCGGCCGTTTCCCGCCGTTTCAACGACTTTTACGCTCCATGCGTCGTGAGCAGGCCGGTGCTCCGGCGGAGGGCAGAGTTTCCTTGTTAGGTCAGTGAGCCCTTGGTTGCGACTTGCGGCCGTCGCGTCGTTCTTGGGAGGCCTCGTGTTCCGAGCGGTTTGGTGTCAGCGCAGGTCGCGCAGACGGGCCCAGCGCAGGCTTGCGAGTAGCAACACGATGGCGAAGCTGCACAACGTCAGCGAGTCGCGAGTTGAAATCGATTCTGCGACAAGCGCGTCGGCCGGGCGGTAGTAGTGAAATGGTGTGATCCATTGAGCGAATCGAGCCGGATGCCATGCCACTGAGACGAAGTTGATGGCATAGGCGAGCGCGGCTGATCCGCCCACGGTGAAGAAGACAGTGCTTCGTTGGCGCGCTGCGCATCCGGCTGCGAACGCGATGCTGATGAACGCAAATAGCAGGCAGAAACACGCGACTGTCATCGTCACTACGCCGAGAAAATCAATGGCGATACGGATGTTGTGAACCGTGAGTGACGCAACTGCGATAGGCAGCA
>JBGAQY010000099.1:0-2454 GCA_044220495.1 Acidimicrobiales bacterium | reverse complement strand
ATTTGGGTTTGGATTTACGGAGTTGTACGGGAAATTCTTCGTGTCAGGCATCAATCCACTGCCAGCCTCGGCCACAAGGTTGATTCACAAATTGAGTTTGTTCGCCAAGTTGCTAGCAAAATAAAGCGCGGCGCGCGTGGAACTGGTTTGATGCGAAACGGATGTTTCATTTCTTCCATCGGTTTAACAGGCCGTTGAATAGCGGGTTCATTTTTGCAGTGCATCATTTCCATGACTCCGTTTGTTTCAGTTTCGTATGACCGACCGCCAGTGTGCCGTTGTGCGCGTGACGCCCGTGAGCGTTTTGCCGGGACCTTTCGCCGCCGCTACCTTCATTGGCAAACCGTTCGGTCTGCCGTTGACCGGTCGCTACGCGCTCGTCAGTTCAAGTCGTGCCAGCCGCAGCAGATTGTAAGTGCTCGCCACAAAGTAACCCCACGCTTGGGTGCGTTCGCGACCCCGGTAACGACTGCGGCGCAAGCCGCCGATGGTCTTGATCCAGCCGAAAATTTCTTCGACCCGCTTGCGGAGGCGTTGGCTCGTCTGATAGCCGGACTGGGTCGTGGTGCGTCCGTCCAGTCCGGCGAGCTGCACGCCGGTTTTGCAGGCGACATGTGGCGCGACTTCCCGGGCCCGACAACCGCTTACAAAATCGGTGCGATGATACGCTTTGTCGGCGCCGAGCGTTTTGGGAGTGACGCCTTCATGCAAGGTCGCGTGTGCGTCCAGTTGGCGCAGGGCCATCGTCGGCTCGGGTTCGGTGATGGGGTTGTGCAACGTGAAGTCCGCGCACAGCCCGTGGCGGTTTTCCATCAGGACATGGCCGCCAAAACACAACCGCGCGGCTTGGCCGTTGGCCTTGCGATAGAGCACGCTCTCCGGATCGGTCGTGCTCTGGTGCGTGTCGTTGCGCCGCTTTTCCCCGCGAAAGTCGACGCTGGGGTTGCCTGGATCTTCAGCCTTGGCCGCCTGGACTTTGGCCGCATCGCCGCCGTCCTTGCGCACGAAGCTCTTCAAGCTGGCCCACGCTTCGATCAGCGTCCCGTCGGCGGTGAAGTGCGCGTCGCTGGTCCAGCCTTCCTGACGGCTCAAGTCATAGACTTCGGCAAAGAAGAGCTTGGCCACGTCGGCCGAGAGCACACGTTCGTAGTTTTTGGCGAAGACGCTGTGGTTGAAACTGCCTTCGCTGAACTCGCGGTCCAGAAACCAAAGCCACAGCAGATTGTAGCCGAGTTGTTCGCAGAAGAGCCGTTCGCTGCGCACGCTGTAGAGGGCGGTGAGCACACGGGCCTTGAGCAGTTGCTCGGGCGGAATACTATCCCGCCCATCGTCAGCATAGAGTTCGTCAAAGAGCGGCGAGAGTTTTTGCAGCACGACGTCGACGCGACGTTTGATAGCGCGCAACGGATGATCCGTGGGGACGCACGCGTTGAGATTGATGACGGTCAGGAAGTCAGGTTGAGCTTGAGGTTTTCCGCGCATGTGTCTCTGACGTACCATCGGCAACTGTATTCAAAACCTCGTGAACGCATTTCAACAAGCTGTTAGGCAGCAAATCGGCCTATCACGAGTCTGGCGTACCGCTGATCCGTTCGATGAATGTTCATTTCTAAGGATTTGATTCGAGTGGTCTAGCGTATCCGAACCATAAGCAAGCGGCAGAACTCCAGCACTGGCGACGCACGTTTCTCGTACGCTGTCGGCTTGGTGAAAAAACTCGCGTTCCGACTTTGGGAACACACGCTGCCGCCCATCCGCGACGAGGGCGACGAAACCCTCGATTTCCGAGGCAAACGAGAACGCAAGGAGTGGCTTTATCTGTTTGGACAGGAGGAAGCGATGTTGCGCAGGCTGGCCCGGAGCTACGGCCCCCCCGAGGATTTTTCAAGGAGCTTGAAACCACCTGGATCAATGACTTGATTGCCGAGACGCGCATCCGCGTTCAGTGAAAGGGTTTCAAAGACCACGTCAAGTTCGGCGATTTGAGCGATGGCGAGAGACCATACCTCATGGTGCTCGGTCTTCTCCGATTCACCCGTGAAGCCGAAACGCTGTTCCTCTTGGACGAACCAGACACGCACCTACATCCGCGCTGGTAAGCGCAAATGCCAGCAGCGAAACCGCCACCAGCCGGCAAGTGATTGCATTCATCAGGGCCGAGTGCGTGGGGCCAATAGCAGAGGGTCAAGGTGCGCCCGGCAACATGCCTTCCGGGAAGACGATCAACGCGGGAGAAGCGGGGACGCCGTCCGAGTTGGTGGAGAGAGCGAAGGATGTGCCGGTGGCGAAGAGGTCAGTCGTTTGTGACAACCAGCCGCGACGGGTGATGATGAAGTTCATGCAGCTAGGGACGCGCGACCGTGCCAGGGTAACAATGCGGTGGGCCATCGTGACGCGACTTGGCCGTCGCGTGCTTGTGGATTTCCTGGGAAATGCCCACAGAACTGATGAACG
>JBGAQY010000098.1:0-2487 GCA_044220495.1 Acidimicrobiales bacterium | reverse complement strand
CTTTGGTTACACTCGCCGGCGCTGCTCGGCGTCTTGCCCGGCTTCCCGCGCTGCTGCCCGCGGGTGCTGGGCAAAGTAGCGTCGGCGGGCATGAATGAGAAGGCGTTGGTGGGGCGCGTTTGCGAGCTGATTGACATTCCGTCGGTCAGTCGTGATGAAGCAGCGCTGCTCGCGCACATCACGTCGCTGATGCCGCGTGAGTTCGAGCCGGTGCATCAAGGCGATGCAGTCACGGTGTTTTGCACACCACCTCGACCCAACACTCCCCTCGTCGTCATTGGCGGCCACACCGATACGGTGCCCATCGCCAACAACATTCCGAGCGTGCAACGCGACCAAGTGATCTATGGACGTGGTGCGTGTGACATGAAGGCCGCCCTCGCCGTGATGATCGAGCTTGCGCGCTGGCTTGCCGCAGATCAAGCGCGCATCAACAACTTGCCTTTCGATGTCGCATTCTTGTTCTTCGGACGTGAAGAACTGCCAAGCGATGAAAGTGCCCTCCTGCCGGCGCTCGCTGCCTGTCAGCAGTTGCGCGACGCGTCGTTTGTAATGCTGATGGAGCCGACGAACAACTCCCTTGAACTCGGCTGTCAAGGCAACCTCAATCTCACGGTGACTTTCGCAGGCACGGCAGCGCACACAGCGCGTCCGTGGACCGGCAGCAATGCAGCACACACCGCGATCACCCAGCTGCAGACGCTCGCATCCGCTGAGCCAAATGATGTCGACATAGATGGACTGTTATTTCGAGAGGTTGCCAATGTCACTGCGATTCGCGGCGGAGTTGCTCGCAACGTGCTGCCCGACTCAATCGAGGTCGATGTCAATATCCGCTACGCACCCAATCGGCGCGCCGACGAGGTCGAGACAATGTGGCAACAACGATTTGCGTCAGACCAGGCGCGCGCAACCGTTGTTTCCAACGCCCCTCCGGCTCCCGTTGTGTTTGATCACGAACTAGTGCGCGCGTTGTTGCAGGCCGGCGCTGGTGAGCCCATGCCGAAGCAAGCGTGGACGAACGCAGCAGACTTTGCGCTCTACGGAGTGCCGGCGATCAACTTCGGCCCCGGCGACCCGGCATACGCTCATAAAGACGACGAGCAAGTTGAAGTCAGTGCCGTGGAACGAAGCTTTGCCGTGCTGCAACGTTTTCTAAGCGGCGGAGCTGTTGCATGACAGTTGGTCCACCCGATGCATCGGTGCCCTATCCGTTTGCGCGCCTAGACGCCGCAAAACAACAAGCCACCGAACGTGGCCTCGATCTGATCGACTTCGGCGTAGGCGACCCGCAAGATCCAACTCCCGAATTCATTCGTGATGCGCTCGCGCAAGCAATACCCGAAGTGTCGTCATACCCACGCGCAGCTGGTCTGCCCGAACATCGCGAAACAATCGTTCGCTGGCTACACGGGCGATTTGGCGTCAGCATCGACACCAACGATGTATTGCCGACGCTTGGTAGCAAAGAGATCATTCACAGCTTGCCGGCTTATGTACTAACCGAGTCGCGCAACACAGTGATTGTGCCAACGCCCGCTTATCCCGTTTACGCGCGCGGCGCACACTTTCATGGTGCTGATGTGGTCGAACTTCCACTCGTCGTGCAAAACGACTACTTGCCCGATCTCGACGCCGTGCCTGAATCTGTTTGGCAACGCACGGCGCTGTTATGGCTGAACTATCCAAACAACCCCACAGCAGCAGTCGCGCCAATTGAACTCTATGAACAAGCCGCTGAGCTCGCCCGCGAACATGGCTTCTTACTCGCGTCAGACGAGGCTTACAGTGAGATCTGGTTTGACTCACCGCCCGTTTCAGCGCTGCAGCTCGACGACCTAAGCAACGTTGTAGTCGTGAACACGTTGTCGAAACGGTCGTGCATGACGGGCTATCGATCAGGGTTTCTCGCCGGCAGTTCACGCGTTGTCAAACGCATCCGTGACTACCGCGCGTCGGTCGGCGTAACACCTCAAGACTTTGTGCAACGTGCTGCAGTGGTGGCATGGAACGACGAACACCACGTCGAACAGATGCGCGCTGTTTGGAAGTCAAAGCGCGATGTTTTGATGCCCGTGTTCAACAACGCCGGTCACGACGTGCTAGCCGACGCGACATTTTTCCTATGGATCGCCGTACCCGACGGCACGACGAGCGACGCGTTTGCCGAGCGGTTGTTGAGCGTTGGAGTGGTCGTTTCGCCGGGCACTATCTTTGGCGCTTCTGGTGGCGGATACGTACGTGTGGCGCTTGTGCCCTCACTCGAACGCTGTCGAGAAGCAGCGGCCCGTCTCGCAACCCTTTTTGGCGTTTGAACTACAGAAGAAACGAGAACTCATTTGTCTACTCATCAACCATCGGTCGACATCGACAAACTGCAACAGCAGATCGAGATGTCGTGGGAAGACCCCGGCTCGCTAAGCGTCGAGGCCGTCGACCTTGCGGTGAAACTTCTTGACCTAGGCGTCATCCGTGTTGCCGAACCAA
>JBGAQY010000097.1:0-2503 GCA_044220495.1 Acidimicrobiales bacterium | reverse complement strand
CGCATCTGATCCAGCAGTTTTGGAGTTTGACCGTTTGGAAAAGGAGTCATAGAGTCCATCCATGAACACACTGGTTCATTTGGATCAATTCCTTGTTACCCCTCCATTATCCGATAACAAGGAAATTCTTCCTGACTAATAATATTGTTAGCCATCTATGCCCAACGCGCCTGCAAGAATTTATGTTCGAGACGCGATCAACAACTCCGCAGACTCCGAAGTTCGCATTGTCGGGGAGATCAGAAGCGGTAGTGTGCGTGAGGGAATGGAGGCGTGCGTTTCATTTGGGACCATGTTTTCCGTCGTCGCAACTATTAAGCGCGTTGAATTTCTTCGTGGGGATTCCGTGGGTGGCGAAGTTTCGATTGCACTCGACATTGCCGATACGGAAACGCGCGAGCTCTGGAAGGACCACCTCTGTCGTCCAGGTGACACTATTGGGATTATAGAAAATAAGGAAAATGGCTAACCATTCGCTCCAGCCAACGCCGGTTGGCGTTGTCAGTTCCGCATTCGCGGGCTACGTCACTGGTCCGGCGTGGCTGAGCTTTTGTCGTTAGGTGCTTTCGTATGGCGCATGTCCAAAGATCGGTTGTGACCCTTCGTATCGGCAGCGACGATCTCATTCCCGATGAGATTACACGGCTACTGGGCGCAACGCCGACTAAGACTCAGACAAAGGGAGAGAAGATCGTCGGTCAGAAGACGGGGCACGTGAGGATTGCCAAGATGGGAATGTGGCGACTGTGCGCCAAAGACAGAGAGCCGGAGGATATGGATGGCCAGATCCAGGAGATATTGAGTCAGACGACCAGCGACTTGACGGTTTGGCGGAGCATTGGTGAGAAGCATCAGATTGATTTGTTTTGCGGACTGTTCTTGGGTGTCAGCAATGAGGGAATGTCACTGGCTGCGAAGTCGCTTGCTGCGCTTGGTGAGCGAGGCATAGAGTTGGCGCTGGATATCTACTCAGGACATGATGACGACGAGCCAAGCACCTAACCAATCGCTGCAGCCAACGCCGGATGGCGTTGTCAGTTCCGCATTCGCGGGCCACGTCACTGCTCCGGCGTGGCTGAGCTTTTGTCGTTAGGCATCACCACACGCTTATGAAAAAGAAAGTCGCCTTTACCGTCATTTGGGCTGTGGGTTTTCCACTCGCGCATTTTCTGCTTTCGATGCTGATGTTCGCGATTCTCGGATTAGCTGGTTTCCAGAAGACTCAACCATCGGATAGCGTTATGTTTTTGTTCGGTATTTGGGCTTGGCTATTTTGGCTTTCACCAGTGATTGCGCTTGTGTTGAGTGTTTGCGGACTGCTTCCTGGCACAAGGCGCAAGACTGCCATCCGAACAATATGATGCCTAACCAGTCACTGCAGCGAACGGCGGCATCGCACTGCGGTTGCAATCGGCGCGCCTTGTGGCCGCCGTCGCTGAGTTTGGTTCGTTAGGCGTATCTCGCGTCCGCCATGAGTTGGCTTTGGAAATCTCTCGTTGTAGTAGGCGTGCTCGTCGCGACTGTGATCGCCGTGTTCGTTTTCGCGGTGGAGCGCTATCATCGCAGCGGGCCGCCAGCACAGGAGCGTCGCGCACGAGAGTTGGCGATTCAGCCGTTGGTTCAGTCGCACGCCACGCGTGAGCAGGTTGTTCGGGCACTTGGCTTGGAGTTCGCCGATTACTCTGTCGGCAGCACGAATCGGCAATGGCTGAGTCGCGGGTTTTACAACGAGACCGAACGGCAGCGAGCGGAGCAGTATCCCGGAGTTCTGTTCCACACGACAGCGATGACCATGACGTGGTTGTTTTTCGATGCGGACGGCAGGCTTCAGGAGTATTACTTGTGCGAGCAATGACCGATAAGCCTAACAAGATCACTGGAGCGAAAGTGGCGGGCGCATGCGGTTTCATGCGCTTGGTTCTTTCACGGTTTCCGAGCAGTCGGAGCGGCGCTTACCGCCACTTCGCTCAGTTCTGTCGTTAGGCATCATCGCACGCTTATGTGGCAGAGCTACATTTTCGGGATGCACTGGAAGCACGGCGGAAAGATGTATTACGACGAGTTGACCGCTGAGTCGCAAGACGAGGCTGCCGGCTATTTCATTGACCACTGTCGCGACGATGTAAGCTTGGTTCGTGTCGAGTTGGTCGGGCCAGATGACGGTGGCACACGAGAGCTTGCGCATTCACCGTATTCACCATTTGACCCGTTGATGGCTCGACGTAGGCTAGACCGAGATGAGGATCAGAGATGACGATGTTGATGCCTAACCAGGCGCTGCAGCGAACGGCCTTTCCGCCGTCCGTTCGAGCGTCGCGGGAATTCGTGAGCGCACGGTGCGCTCCACCCGCGCCGCCGAGGCCGTCGCTGAGCTTGGGTCGTTCAGTCTTTCAACGGAAACAGTTGATACTGCTTCGGTTGCTGTAGGTCTGGCGGGTGGTTTGCCAGCGGGATTGCCAGTTTTTGGCTACCCGAGCAAACGCGGGATAAACCCTCCCGCTAC
>JBGAQY010000003.1:0-128569 GCA_044220495.1 Acidimicrobiales bacterium | reverse complement strand
CCGCGCGCCCGAACAGTTCTTATGTGTTGGGAAAGATCGACGTCGTGCGTTTCAGAGAAGTGCTTCCACCAATCCGCCCCGCCTTCGCTATGACCTTGATGATTGAGCACTGGCGATGAACACTTCGCAAGGTCTTCAAGCATGCGTTCGAACAAGCGCGTAGCCCATCCCTGATTGCGAAAACGCTTGGCGACCCAAAACTGGTAAACGATATGTGTCTGTCGTGGCTGAACTTGCGACGATTCTTTGCTCACGTCGAGCTCCGCAATTAGCTGATCACCCAAGACAACGCCGTAAATGTTTTTCGGACCTTGGGGTTGGCGTACGTTCACCAGACGATCGAGTGCAAAGAGCTGACCGCCAACCTCGAGTGTTCGCCATCCAAGCTCCGCAAATATGCGCTCTAGCGCTTCACGCTGGCTCGCCGTCTGCACGTTCCCAAGGTATTGGGAGGGTCGGATAGCTCCCAATCGATTGAGCAGTGCGGCCTGGCCAGTCGACACAACCAACCTTCTGGGTCTATTTATCTACGCGTTCGGAACTAGTCCCCAATCCTCTGCGTCTTGGCCGTGCACTGACTGTCCGTCGGACATCGGTGACTCCGTAAGCGCCCCTTTCACCTACCCAAGAAGCCCAAAATCGGCTGGAAAACTGGCAACTTTTGGGCTTCTTGGGTAGTTGAGTGCGTGATCGCCTCGTCGCTAGGCCTGCGTGGCGCCCCGAGCGGAGCGGGAGAAGGAAACGAGTCGGTGGGAGCTCTTTAGAGCGAAGTCGTTCGGCAGGCCTGCGTGGCGCCCCGAGCGGAGCGGGAGAAGGAAACGAGTCGGTGGGAGCTCTTTAGAGCGAACACCGCAACCAACGAGTGGAGATGAGGGGAATCGAACCCCTGGCCTCTACATTGCGAACGTAGCGCTCTACCGACTGAGCTACACCCCCGGGCGGGTGTCAGATTACCGCAGCTACCGAGCCGGCGGAATCAAGACTCGCCGAGATGCAGATGAGCGTCGATGCTGCTCTGCAGACGAGATTGCATTACGGCCGTCGTGTAGTCGCTGCGGGTGCGCTCGAGGACGGCCCGATAGGCATCAGTCGTTCGGCGCAAGCCGGCAGTGAGCGCATCAGGGAAATCGATGCTCACGAGCAGCTCGTAAACACTGTCCATATCTTCGAGCAGCTCATTGCCGCGACTCATGTCGCCCGAACGCAGCTGATCTAGCAAGTAGCGACGGAGTTCAGACGCGGCCTCGGCAAGTCCGTTGAGCCACGCAGGTAAACCAACATCAAGTTGGTCACGCGTCGGGAGCGCAGTGCCACCAACGAGCGCCGCAGTCAACCGAGCCTCTGCATACTCTTTCTCTGCGTCGTGCAAGAAACCAGCATGAGCAACGCGCGGGAACGGTTGCAGCACCGCTTGCGCCTGACGCAGATGCGCCTCGGCCTCATCGGCCATTGCTGATGCACCGTCGACTTCATTGCGATGAACCATGCGAATCGATCGACTGCACGCACGAATGACTTGCCGGCAGGCGGCTAGGCCTTGTTCGCGTGCATCGTTGGCCGACGCAAACTCGTCGATCAGGCCGTCGGCGAGACGAGTTAACTCATCCGCTCGCGACAGCTTGGCCATGACGAAAATTACAGCGCTTGACTGGCGAGCGGGCCAGTGGCTTCTGTCGCCACGTCTTCGGACGCGACATCGACATCGCGACGAACACCAACTCGTTGTGTACGCAGCTGCACGAGCATTGCGATGTATCCAACGAAGGCCACATCGGCAACCACGTGAAAGGCCAAGAGAAAACGAAGGCTAGGGATCAAGCCAAGAACAAGCGTTGTCGCCATGACGCCGAGCAACACAACAGCAACTTGCTGGCGACGACGAAGACGGCTGAGACGACGCGCTTCGTACTCCCAGGCCGCAGGCATCGACGAAGCGGTCGTGCCAAAGCGTGAATCTGCGGCTGAGTGAGCGAGGTCGTTGGCGAGCGGGGCGGTGCTTTCGAGAACTCGAAGGTGGCGACGAAAACGTCCGACCGAGTCGACGGGGTTGCCTTCGAGCCGAGACCTCACCAAGGGCGGTAGCAAGACCGCTGCCCAGATCAAGGCGAGTATCAAAAAGATCACCAGAACCGTCCTCCCCAGGGAACCGTGGCTCAGGTGAAAAATACTTCTGAAACGATGAAAAGCGGTGGATACTTACAAAGTTGTAGTTTCGCAGCTAAACGGCAGTTTTTGGCACCGAATTAAGCGGGCGCCGACCTTCTAAACGCCCAGGTCGCCGAGAATGTCGTCATCGTCGCCATCAGACTGACGACGCCAAGTGCCCAAGCGGCCACCAGTCTTCTCCCACAACTGCAGTTCACTGATTTTCATGTTTCGGTCGAGTGACTTGCACATGTCGTAGATCGTGAGAGCGGCGATGGAGCAGGCGGTCATGGCCTCCATCTCGACACCGGTGCGATCAACGGTCTCAACCTGAGCCTCAACCTGAACATGGTCGTCGCCAATCGTGAAGTTGACGTAAACCGACCCGACCAAAAGCGGGTGACAAAGCGGGATGAGGTTGGCGGTTTGCTTGGCTGCTTGAATGCCGGCAATACGCGCGGCACCCAAGACATCGCCTTTGCTTACAGCGTTTGACGCAATTGACGCAGTGGTTTCTGCCGCCATGAACACCTTGCAACGAGCGAGCGCGCGACGGTGCGTTGCCTCTTTTGGAGTGCTGTCAACCATGCGGGCCCTACCCAAAGGGTCGAGATGCGTCAGGCCGTGTGGAGTCATGACCAGCGATTCTATGACTCATCGCCGGTTTATGCTCGCTATGACGCCGATTGGTCGCCTTGAGTCAGAATCTCTTGGAGGAATGTCCGAAATTCGGGACCGAGATCAGGACGCTCGAGCGCCAGTTCGACAGTGGCCTTCAAGTAATCAATCTTCTTGCCAATGTCGAAACGACCCTTGGTGAATGTCCATCCGTAAAGGCCGCTACCAGTGATGAGCGTGGCGAGCGCGTCGGTGAGTTGGATCTCGCCGCCCTTGCCCGGAGCCGTCTTGTCGAGGATGTCAAAGATCTCAGGAGTGAGAACGTAACGACCCATGACGGCGAGGGTTGATGGCGCTTCGTCGGCGTCGGGCTTCTCAACAATTCCGTTGATGCGCACGAGACTGCCGTCTTCGACTGTGGCATCAGCGCATCCGTATGAGCTGATTTCGCTGCGCTCGACATCCTTAAGGGCAATGACCGACTTACCAGTGCGCTCGCTTGCAGCGATCATGTCGCTAAGCACGGTCGACGTTTCGTGCATGACGTCGTCGCCCAAAAGAACAGCAAAGGGCTCGTTACCTACGTGACGCCGAGCCATGTTGACTGCGTGGCCCAAACCGAGCGCCTCGCCTTGGCGGACGTAGTGAATGTTGGCAAGACGAGCAATCGCACGAACCTCTTCGAGCGCCTCTTCCTTCTTCGAAGCCTCAAGCGAGTATTCGAGTTCAAGGCTGCGATCGAAGTGATCTTCAAGTGAGCGCTTGCTGCGGCCGGTGATGATCAAGATGTCATCGATACCTGCGTTCACCGCCTCTTCGACCACGTATTGAATCGCAGGCTTGTCAACCAGAGGAAGCATTTCTTTTGGTTGAGACTTGGTAGCCGGGAGGAAGCGGGTTCCAAGGCCGGCAGCAGGGATAACGGCTTTTCTTATGCGGGAAGTCACGACGAATAGTTGTATCCGACTCCCACGAAATGTGCCACCTGCGATTAATCCCGGCCGAGACGCAATCCGCACATCACTGGGCGACAGATGGACTGGAAGGCCAATGGAAACAAACAGGTACAGTTGAGTGTTCGTTATCCGTTGAAGAGATCGCCACCTGGAAATCTCCCCGGATTCACCAAAGTTCACAGTCGGCTGAGCCGTTCGCGAAAGGATTCATCCGTAGATGCCCACCTATGAGTACGCCTGCAAGAGCTGTGCGCAGCATCTCGAAGTGGTGCAGAAGTTTTCCGACGCGGCTCTCACTGACTGCCCACAGTGCGGCGGACAGCTGCGCAAAGTCTTTGGCTCAGTGGGCATTTCGTTCAAGGGCAGCGGGTTCTACAAGAACGACAGCCGCCCAAGCTCATCGAAGTCGACAAGTTCGACCGACTCGACGAACAGCTCGGCCAGTTCTGGCAATGAAAGCTCGTCAGGCTCAGGCTCAGGGTCGGGCTCAGATGGCGCGAGCAAGTCAGACGCGGCATCATCTGACAAGTCATCTTCGGCGGCGTCCTCAGACAGCTCGTCGAAGAAAGCCGAAAAGGCTAGCTAGCTACCCGCAGGAAACATCCTGATCGCCGCGAGAACCCATGTTGCTCGAGGCCGCGAAATCAATCGTGAAGATCAAGGAGTTTCTCATGCGTTCCCCCACTATCTCTCGTCGCCTGCGTCGCTATCCCCTCGCCTGGTGGATCGCCGTGTTGCTGTTGGCAACAACGATCGGGCTCGTTGTCAGCCAATCGGTCGGCAAAGCGCAGGCGGCCGCCGCTCGTTACGACGGTTTGACCAACGTGTATGTCGTGACACACGACATCGATGCAGGTGCCTTGCTGAGTCGCTCTGACGTGAAACAAGAGTCGCGGCCGCGAGCATTCGTTCCCAAGACGCCGGTGACTGACGATCCCGTTGGTCAGATTGCAACCCTGCCGCTGACATCGGGCGAGGTGCTCGTGCACGCCAATTTGGGTGACGGCCACCTGAGCCCCTCTGCAGCGTTGTTGCGCACCGGTGAGCGCGCAATCGCGATCGATACCAACAATGGTTCGTTTGGCGTGTCGCAAGGAGATTGGGTCGATGTATTTGCAACACTCGATGCAATCGACATCACCGACGAGCCGTCGACAGTTGTTGCGAACAATGCGCGCGTCGTCGAAGTTACTGACGATCACGTCACAATCGCCGTGCGAGCCGAAGAAGCTCCCCATGTTGCTTACTCTGCAGTCAAAGGTGCGGTGACGCTCGCTATAACAAGGCCTCAGCCCGAGTAGAGCTAGTTGCCGCTGATTGACATGTCGAGGATGGCGAGCGACATGCCCGATGACGAGCCCGGCAGCCATTCGATGTCGCTACCGATGTGAGCGACACCTTGCAGCATGCGTTGCAGTGTCGATGCAATTGTAAATTCACGCACCGGCGCACCGAGCTGCCCGTCAGCAATCAACAGACCCTCAGCACCAAGTGAAACATCGCCGCTGATCGAATTGATGCCGCCAGTTGCTGCTCCAAGAACCGATTGCACATACACACCGTTGCCGACGGCCTTGATTATCTGTTGTTTGTCGAGCTCACCGGGTGCAAGTGACATCGCACGGGCGCCGGCTGATGGTCCACTCTTGAACCCACCTCTTACTGCGCTGCCGTTTGAAACTGTTCCTGCGCGTCGACCCGAGTAGCTGTCGTAGAGGAATCCGCTGAGGCGTCCGGAGTCGATGAGCACGTTGCGTCGCGTTGCCAAACCTTCGGCGTCGTAGGAAGCAGCTGAGTAGGCATCGGGGTTAGTCGGATCATCAACGAGAGTGAACGCGGCTACGGCAACTTCTTCACCCATGCGATCGGCAAAGAACGACCGACCCTTCAGAACCGACTCACCGTTCAACGCGGCCGACAACGCCCGAATCAATGTCGGCGTCACGCGTGAGTCGAAGACGACAGTCATGCGTGAAGTCGACGGTTTGGATGCTCCCAGCAAGCGAGTCGCGCGATCGACAGCGTCGCTGGCTGCCTCGTCGATGTCGAGCAACGACGGATTGCGCTTGACCGAATAGCCACCACCGGTTTGCGTTTCGTCACTATCGCCGGCTATCACCGAGGTCGACACGTAGCAACCAGTGCGACGGAAGCCCGCCTCAATTCCAGACGTTGATGCTATTGCTGATTCGATCGCACCGTCACCATATTCAGTCGAGTCAACATTGCGAATGCGCGCGTCTTTCTCACGCGCGAGTCGTTCGAGATCTAGCGCTAGAGCCACCTTCTTGTCAGCTGGAAACTCGACGACGAGGTCGTCCCACAAGTCAAGCGACACAGCAGCAACGCCATCGGGCTGCGCTATTCCCGCGAACTCGTCGTAAGTGGCAAAGCCGGCATTGTCACGTGCTTCGGCGAGCGTCTCGCGCAGGATTTCGTCGTCGAGTGAGCCTGCATATGAAAAGCCTTGGCGTCCGTCTTTTACGACACGCACGCCTGCGCCCAATGCTTCTGCTCGCGAGAGCGATTCAATTTCGCCTTCATAGACAACGATCTCGGTGTCGATACCTCGACTCACGTAGACCTCAACTTGTTCGTCGTCGTTGGCCCAACCAACGACTCGACGTGCGATGTCATTTAGGTCGGCGCTCACGCTGCGGTGCCTCCGATCGTTAGACCAACGGGAACACGCAACGTCGGTTGACCCTGCCCGACCGGCACACCTTGGCCGTTCTTGCCGCACGTACCCGGCCAGCCAAACTCGAAGTCGTTGCCAATCACATCGATGTTCTTGAGAACTTCTGGCCCATTGCCCATGAGGTTCGCTTCACGAACAGGCGAGGTGATCTCACCGTTCTCAATCAAGTAGGCCTCGCTAACGGCGAATACGAAATCACCGGTTGCTGTATTCACGTTGCCACCCGACAGTTGAGTGACATACAAACCGCGCTGGGTTTGTCGGATTATTTCTTCGGGATCAGTCTCACCATTCTCGAGAAACGTGTTGGTCATACGGACCATCGGCAAGTGTTGGTAGCTCTGACGACGCCCGTTGCCGGTGAACTCATGGCCCTCTTTGCGTGCCCGCAAGTAATCCCACATGTAGTCAGTCAACACGCCATTTTGAATGAGCACATTGCGTTGCGTGCGGTGGCCTTCGTCGTCAATGGCTGACGCTCCCCATTCAGGCCCAACTGTTCCGTCGTCGACAAGCGTGACTAGCTCACTTGCGACCTGTTGACCAACACGTCCGGCAAACACCGACGCGTCTTTGCCAACAAGGTCTGCCTCAAGACCGTGACCACACGCTTCGTGGAAAAGAACGCCACCAGCGCCCCGCTTCATAACAACGGGCATTTGTCCGCTCGGCGCCGGGCCGGCGCGCAACTTCGAGATTGCCGTGCGACCGGCTTCGCGAGCGATCTCGACAACATTGTATTTGTCGAACATCTCAAAGCCCATCGTCTGGCCGGCAGAGCCAAACGACGTCTGCATGCCTCCGTCGCCGAGAGCGACGCAGTGCACAACGAAACGTGTACGCACCTGATCATCAGTTATGAACAACCCGTCGCTGTTGGCAACAAGAATTTGCCGACGGGAATCGCCGTAACTAACGCTCACTTGCTTGATTGCATCACCGACCGAACGAGCAGCGTCATTCGCCTGCTGCAACAACTCAACTTTGCGAGCCTTCGCAACGGTTTCAGGCAGCATCTCAGCGGTAGTCACTGCTGGCGCCGTTGTCGGCGAGAGCGCGACTTCACGCACACCACCACCACTACTGCGGGCGGCAGCGGCAGCGGCGCTGGCTGCGGCAAGCAAAGACGCCTCGCTCAAGTCTGAGGTGTGTGCGAAACCCGTTGTGTCGCCGGCCACAACGCGAATGCCTGCGCCTCGGTCACGTCCAGTATTGAGCTGTTCGATCTTGCCATCATCAAAGCCTGCTGCCGAGCCGCGTCGATCTTCGACAAACACCTCGGCAAAATCGACACCCTTGGTTAGCGCGCTTGACAGCACTCTTTGGACGACCGATTGATCGAGCACGGATCTCCTCCACATTGATTCGCGGAACAGTCTGCATGAATCTGGTCGCTACTGAGCAGGATCTTGCAATGACCAGCTCCAAGCCCCGGCGCCACGTACTGTGAACGAGTTCGAAGGAAAAGTGAGAGTTTGAGTACCGAGCAACCGACCCGACACCACAGCGCCAAAGAAATCAAGGAGTTCTACGAGCAATTTCGCCGTAAGCCTCGTTGGTGGCAAGAGGTCATCTACATCGCGATTTTCTATGGGCTCTACTCGGCCGTGCGTAACGTTCACGGGTCGCTGTTGTCGGTTACCACCGCCCACCAACATGCATACGACATCGTGCATCTCGAGAAGACGTTGCATATCTTCAACGAAGAGCGAATTCAGGCGTGGTTCTTGCCTCATGAGTGGTTCATTCGCTTCTTGAACATCTATTACGGCACCGCCCATTTCATCGTGACCATCGGCGTGCTCCTGTGGTTGTTCTTCCGCAACACCCAGCGCTACCACCAGTGGCGCAACATCATCTTCGCAACAACTGGCCTTGCCCTGGTCGGTTACATGACATACCCGCTTGCTCCGCCACGCTTCTTGTCTGAGTACCACTTTGTCGACACGCTGATAACCGTTGGCGGCGCGTGGTCGATCGACTCAGACACGGTCAAGAACGTGTCGAATCTCTACGCAGCGATGCCAAGTCTTCACGTTGGATGGTCACTGTGGTGCGCGTGCGCGCTCATGACCAAGTGGAAGAAGTGGTGGCAGAAGATTCTGCTGCTGCTTTATCCATCGCTCACGATCCTCACAATCATCGTGACGGGCAATCACTACTGGGCCGATGTGGCGGGCGGCATGCTGATCTTTGGCATTGGCTACTTGGTCGGCAGCTGGTCTGAGGCGCGATGGAAGCGCAAGATAAGTGCCTCGACCATCGACGCTGCGTAAGCCCCTCCCGATGCGCATTCAGTTGGCCCAGGGGTTCACTAGTGTCAGGCCTGATGAGTAATCACTCAGAACCATCGTCTGTGGCCGGTGCTATCGACCGCATTGCCCATCCGGTTGCGACGCGAATCGACGGCTTCTTGAGCGCCGAAATCGAGCGCTGGTCGAGTCTTGATCCAACTCTCGTCGATCCACTCGAGAGCTTGCGATCCCTGGTGCTGGCGGGCGGCAAGCGATTGCGCCCGGCCTTTGCCTATTGGGGTTTCGTGGGGGCGGGTGGCGACCCGCTCGATCCACTGATCATTGATGGTGGTGCGGCCCTCGAGTTGCTGCACTCATTTGCATTGGTTCACGACGATGTCATGGACGACTCACCTCGTCGACGCGGCAACGACGCCGTGCACGTTCAGTTTGAGTCGCAACACGAAAAAGAGGGTTGGGTTGGCGAACCGCGCCGCTTCGGCGAAGGAGTCGCAATCCTCGTCGGCGACATGGCGTTCGTATACGCCGATCACTTGATGAGTCGAGCACCGCGACCGGCGATGGATGTGTTCACCGAACTTCGCATCGAGCTCAACGTCGGGCAGTACTTAGACCTCTCGGCGTCAGTCCGTTCAGATGCAACTTTGCCAATGGCCCAGAAGATCGCGCAATACAAGTCGGGCAAATACACAGTCGAACGACCGCTACATCTAGGCGCCGCGCTCGCCGATCGCTTCGATGATCTGGCCAAGAGTTTCACTGCCTACGGCCTTCCTGTTGGCGAAGCATTTCAGCTGCGCGATGACCTTCTTGGTGCATTCGGCGACCCAAGCGTGATCGGCAAGCCCGTCGGCGGAGACCTGCGCGAGGGCAAACCCACCGCTTTGCTTGCGCTTGCCCGTGAACGCGCAACCGGTGCTGACGCAAAATTGCTAGCGCGTTACGGTGCTCCCGATTTGAGTGACGACGAGATTGCAGCGCTACAACAAGTTCTGACTGATACCAACGCTCGCGCCGATGTCACAAAGCGCATCGACGACTTGGTAGTGATCGGCCTCGAAGGGCTTGCCACAGCCGACATCACAAGCGAAGCGAAACAGCGTCTCGAAGAACTTGCGTATTTCGTAGCCGGACGCCAGCACTAATGCGCATCGTTGTAGTCGGCGCCGGCCTCGGCGGCTTGTCGGCTGCATGTCACCTCATCGGGCAGGGGCACGAAGTCGTCGTACTCGAGCGCGAATCGACACCGGGCGGTCGCGCCGGCGTGATTAACGACAACGGCTTTCAATTCGACACCGGCCCGAGCGTGCTGACCATGACTGGCATCTTGTCTGACACATTCGCGGCTGCCGGCGCAGACATGACCGACCACCTTCAATTGATGCCGGTCGACCCGATGTATCGCGCCACCTTCCCAGACGGTTCAGCCATCCGTTCGCTGCGCGGCGTTGACGCAATGCGCGCTGAGATCGCTGAGGTTTGCGGCCAACGCGAGGCTGATGCGTTCCCCGCGTTCTGCAAATGGCTTACCGAGCTCTACGAGCTTGAGCAGAGCAATTTCATTGACCGCAATTTTGACTCCCCTCTCGACCTAACGTCTCCGCTGGCACCGATCATCAAACTGATCAAACTCGGGGGGCTCAAGCGACTCACCAATGTCGTTAGCAGCTACTTCAAAGACCCCCGCCTGCAAAGGCTTTTCTCATTTCAGGCGATGTACGCAGGCATGTCACCGTTCGACGCGCTGGCGATCTACGGCGTGATCACATATATGGATTCAGTCGAGGGTGTGTACTTCCCGCGAGGTGGCATGCACGCAGTGCCCCTAGCTTTGGCAAACGCAGCCGAAAAAGCAGGCGCTACTTTTGCCTACGACACACGAGTCGAACGCATCGTTTACGAAGGCGGAGTTGTCACGGGCGTGCGCACAGAGGCCGGCGAGATGATCGCAGCTGACGCAGTCGTTGCCAATCCTGATTTACCTGTCGCTTATCGCGAGCTTTTGCCCGACGTAAGCGCACCACGTGTTACGAAGCGAGGCGAATACTCACCGAGCTGCGTCGTGTGGCACGTCGGCGTGCGCGGCGCGATGCCCGACACGGCTGCGCATCACAACATCCACTTCGGTGACCAATGGCGAGAGGCCTTCGTTGCCTTGCTACGCCAAGGTCGACCGATGCCTGATCCGTCGATTTTGGTAACAGCACCGACACTTTCTGATCGCTCGTTAGCACCCGATCAACACCACAGCCTCTATGTTCTTGAGCCCATGCCCAACCTCGACGGCAAGATTGACTGGCAAAAGGAACGCGAGCAGATCCAACAACGACTGGCCCGCAAGGTTGAATCGTTTGGCTATCCGACTGATGTCGTCGTCGAGCGTTTTGTTGACCCCACCGACTGGCAGGCTCAAGGTATGGAACGCGGCACGCCATTTGCGTTGTCACATAGGTTTTTTCAAACCGGGCCATTTCGTCCGAACAACATCGACAAGCGCGTACGTGGGCTGGTGTTTGTCGGCTCAGGAACCTTGCCCGGTGTTGGCGTGCCGATGGTGCTCTTGTCAGGACGCCTTGCGGCCGAGCGTGTCAGGCAGATGAGCTGATGGATCTCGACGCGTCTTACAAGTACTGCCGCGACCTCAACCGGCGTTACGGCTCGACCTACTATTGGGCCACTGCCCTGTTGCCGCGCGGCAAACGTCTGCATGTGCACGCGTTATATGCGTTTTGTCGTTATGCGGATGACATCGTCGACGTGCCCGAAACCGCAATTAGCTCTACTGCAAGTGAGCAAGCGCTGACTGACTTCGGCGACCGCTTGTTTAATGACCTCGACAGAGGCACGTCAGATGACCCGGTGCTCAAGGCTGTCATCAATACAGTTGATGAATTGCACATCGACCCGAAGTGCTTCGCGCGCTTCTTGCACTCGATGCACATGGACTTTTCGCACTCTACGTATGAGACCTTTGATGACCTCATGGAGTACATGGACGGTTCAGCAGCCGTCATCGGCGAGATGATGCTGCCCATTCTCGAACCCACCGATGCAGCCGCATTTGAGCCGGCGCGACAACTGGGCATTGCTTTTCAACTAACGAACTTCTTACGTGATGTTGGTGAAGACCTTGATCGAGGTCGCGTCTATCTACCACAAGAGACCTTGCGTTCGTTTGGCGCCGAGATACATCACCGGAAGGTCACGCCCGAGTGGCGTGCAGCAATGGCGTTCGAGATCGATCGTGCGCGCGCAATCTACGAAGTTGCCGATGTCGGTATCGGCATGCTGCCGGAAGAGTCGGCCAAATGCGTTGCTGCGGCGCGTCGTCTCTACTCCGGGATTCTCGATCGCATCGAGAAGAACGATTACGACGTGTTCAGCCAACGTGCGCGAGTTCCGCGTTGGCAAAAGCTCGCCGCTGCCGTTCAACTGGTTAGCTAGTTCGCGGTTTTCTGGTCGCTAACGGATCGCGATCGGTGCGCGCCGCGCGCTCACGCAACTCGCGCGGCACAACTGGCAGCAACATTCCGTAAGGCTCACCGCCGTAAAGGTGATGAATGCGGTGCGCGTTGCGCAGCGGCGTCAGAAGCGTGAGCACGAATGCAGGCACGGGCAATCGGCGATGAATCACAGCGTCATGCACAAACATGTAAGTGGCGCCGTAGATCGTGATTCCTGTGCCGATCGCCCACAGAGGACGCCATCCGTTGGCCAAGGCCAGCATCAGCATCGTGAACGCGGCGAAGATCACGGGAAACAAGTCGTTTGCCTCGAAGCGCGCCGCCAGAACCTGGTGATGACTTCGATGCAAGACCCAGCCGACCCCGTGCATTAGCCAGCGATGCGCGCAGTACGTCAGGGGCTCCATAACCACAAAGGCGGCCAGCACGAGCACTGCACTCATGAGTCGGACCTTACCCAGATCAACAGCGCAAGGCTGATGAGACTAAAGCCAAACAGGTAGTCCTCCACGGGGATGTCGAACGGAAACCTGATTGATGACGTAAATCGCTCGTCGTAGATGACTATCGGGTCACTGAGGCGAGTTAAGCGCCCATCGACGAGCACTTGAAAGAACAAGACAATCGCGTAACCGATCCAAAAGGCTGGAAGTCGAAACAAGCCCGTGCGCAGCACAAAACGCTCCAACAACAACACCAACAGCACCGAAAGAACCGCCATCAACGTGTATTCAGCCATTGCGTGGCCGCCTTCGGGCGAGACCGGCCCGCACTGCTTCAAACCCCGAGATAGCGGCGGCCGGAATCACGATGAAGAACAACAACTCCTCAATCGGAAACCCGCCAGGAAAGTCGACGCCGACGGTGTATTTATCGCTGAACGTCCAATGACCGCGACTGATGGCGAAAACATCCCAAGCGGTGAACACAGCCACGGTTGGCACGATCGCTTTGGCAAGGCGCTTGGGCGCGCGCCAAACACGAAAGCCGTAGACGAATTCGAGAGGCACGGTTACAGCCACGCAGCCCAACAGAAGGGCGAGGTATTGCCAGTGACTGTTCATGGCGCCATCTTCGCCGACGACCCCGACACTGTTCACCGCATTTCAGCTAAAAGTTCAGAAAGAGCAGCACTTTCCCTTGAGGATTTAGTGGCAACCGCGCCGCCAACCGCTACCTTGGGAAAGCAATGATCTCTGACCCTCCCGAACCCAAGGGCCCTGCAGACGCCGCTGACTCGGGTACTCCGCAAGCGCCTGGTGGCGCTTCCGAGCGCCTTCTCGAGCAGATCAACGAGCCGAAAGATTTGCGAGGCCTCGACCAGCGTCAGCTCGCCCAACTCTCAGAAGAGATTCGTGAGTTCATCGTGCAATCGGTTTCGGTGACCGGTGGTCACCTCGGCTCAAACCTCGGCGCCGTCGAACTAACGCTTGCCTTACATCGCGTCTTCGATTCACCTCGCGACATCTTGTTGTGGGATACCGGGCATCAGGCTTACGTACACAAGATCGTCACTGGTCGGCGCGATCAGTTTGCTCAACTACGTCAGGCCGACGGGTTGTCGGGATATCCAAGTCGTGCCGAATCGCGTCATGACTGGATCGAGAACAGTCACGCATCGACTGTGCTCGGCTACGCGCACGGGCTCGCAGCCGCCGTTGAGGCATCGGGCACTGACCGTCGGGTTATCGCTGTCATTGGCGACGGATCAATGACCGGGGGCATGGCGTTTGAAGGTCTCAACAACCTCGGTCATTCAAACCAAAAAGTTCTCATCGTGCTCAATGACAACGGTCGTTCCTATGCACCAACAGTTTCGTGGTTGAGCGACAATCTCAGTCGCCTGCGCGGCAATCCGACGTACACAACGGCCCGCAACCTGATCGAACGGCGCATCAAGGCATTACCCGGAGGTGGCATCGCCGCCGCTGGAATCAAGGGCATGAAGGCAGCCGTGCGCGAAGCCATCGAACCGTTTGCCTTTTTCGAGGCTCTTGGCGTTCGCTACATCGGCCCGATCGACGGCCACGACATCACCGGTATGGAACAAGCGTTTCGCGATGCGACGACGTGGGATGGCCCCATCGTCGTTCACGTGCTGACCACAAAGGGTCGCGGTTACGCATTTGCTGAAGATGATGACGAGAAGCGCTTGCACGACGTAAAGGTGTTCGACCCCGCTGAGGGTCCAGCGCCCGCAAAAGGCGGCGATTTTACTGAAGCGTTCTCGAACGCCGTCGTGCAGATTGGCGAAGACTTTCCGCAAGTGCGTGCAATCACGGCAGCAATGCCAGGCCCGACCGGCTTGTTGCCCTTTGAAGCGCGATTCCCCGATCGCATGCTCGATGTCGGCATCGCCGAGCAGCATGCCGTCACAGCCGCCGCCGGCATGGCCATGGGGGGCCTGCGGCCTGTCGTCGCTATCTATTCGACCTTTTTCAGTCGCGCATTCGATCAAGCGAACTACGACGTAGGCATGCATCAGCTGCCTGTTGTGTTTGCACTCGATCGCGCCGGCATTACGGGTGACGACGGAGCAAGCCACAACGGCGTGTTTGACATGGCGTTGTGTCTGCGCATCCCGGGCATGACCGTTTTTGCACCATCATCCGCGCAAGAACTTGCAGTGATGCTTAGGTCAGCTCTCAATCTTCAAGGCCCCGCTTCGATCCGCTACCCGAAGGGCTCAGCCCGTCAGGTTGGCAGCGACGAGGTTGGTTCGGCGCTCAACGCGCGACTTGTGCGCCGCGGCACCGACATTTGCATCATCGGTGTCGGCAAAATGCTCGAAGCCGCCGAACAAGCAGCCGACAAGCTCGCCGCCGACGGGTACTCCTGCTCGGTTTGGGACCCACGAGTAGTGAAACCACTCGACCCGTTGATGATCGCCGACGCAGCAACGCACCCGCTTGTAATCACTGTTGAAGACGGGCTGCGTTCTGGCGGCGCTGGTTCAGCGATTGTCTCTGCGTTGCAAGAGGCCGCACCCGACGGCGGCCCTGTCGTGCGAACCATGGGCATACCCGATGCATTCATCTCGCAAGCCAAGCCCGACGTGATCTTGAAGCGCCTTGGTCTTGACGCCGAAGGCATTGCGAAGGTTGCCAAGCAAGCGGTTCTGAGCAACACGCGTCTGTAGGAGTTCATCGCTGCCGGCCTGACCTATGGTGAGCAGCGTGACTGACAGATCAGAGAACGACGCAGCGCCTGTCGTCGGAGTCATCATGGGTTCACGGTCTGACTGGGAAACCATGGAGCACGCCGCCAACATGCTCGATGAGCTCAACATTTCCTACGAAGTTCAAGTGGTGTCGGCTCATCGCACACCAGAACTCGTAACGACTTACGCGCGCAGCGCTGCCGCACGCGGATTGCAAGTGATCATCGCTGGCGCAGGCGGCGCTGCACACTTGCCGGGCATGATCGCTTCACAAACCCCACTCCCCGTGATTGGTGTACCCGTGAAAAGCAAGGCGCTCAAGGGTCTTGATTCGCTCTTGTCGATCGTGCAGATGCCAGGCGGTGTTCCGGTTGCAACGGTTGCTATTGGCAACCCGGGCGCTACCAACGCCGCTCTATTGGCAGCGCGCATTCTCGGTTGTTCCGACGCCGACACGCGTAAGGCCGTCGAAGATCACGCTGCTTCGATGCGCGATGCCGTGCTTGCTGCGGGTGATCCGCGAGTCGACCCTTCGTGAGCACTGACGGCACGACCATCGGCATCCTTGGCGGAGGCCAGCTAGGCCAAATGCTCGTGCTTGCCGGATATCCGCTCGGTTTGCGTGCGAGTTGCTTCGACCACACAGCAGACGTGCCCGCTGCGATCGTCGGTGACGTAACCGCTGGCGACGTGAAAGACGCTGGCGCGCTGCGACGCTGGGCCTCCAATTTCGATGTCATCACTTACGAGTTCGAGAACTTTGCGCCTGAGTTGGTCGCCGATTTGAGCGAAGTACGTCCGACGTTTCCGCGCGTGAACGCACTTGCGATCGGGCAAGACCGCTGGACTGAGAAACGCGCATTCGACGAATGCGAAATTCCTGTCAGCCCTTTTCGCACGGCGACAACGATCGACGAAGTGGCTGACGCTCTTGAAGACCTTGGAGCCCCCGTGGTGGCCAAGACCCGACGGGGTGGATACGACGGCAAGGGTCAAGCCGTGCTGCGAACAACCGACGATTTGCCATCAGCAGCGGCATTGCTCGAAACGCACGAGCTGATCGTCGAACAGTGGGTGTCGTTCGAAGCTGAGGTTTCTGCGATCGGCGTGCGCGGGCGTAATGGCGATGTTGCCGTCTACCCGCTCATCGAAAACGAACATCGCCAAGGCATCCTTCATTCGAGTCGCGCGCCTGCACGTTTTTCGGGTGACATAACCCGCCAGGCCACCGAACATCTCAGAGCGCTGATGACCAAGCTCGACTACATCGGCGTGCTCGCCGTCGAGTTTTTCGTGGTCAACGGGCGCCTGTTTGCCAACGAGATGGCGCCGCGAGTGCACAACAGCGGCCACTGGACAATCGAGGGTGCGGAAACAAGTCAGTTCGAAAACCACATGCGCGCCGTTGCCAACATGCCGATCGGCAGCACAGCCCCTCGTGGAATCTCGGCGATGATCAATATCGTTGGTCGCGCGCCTCGCTCTCGAGACATCCTGGCCATTCCCGGAGCGCACCTCCACCTCTACGGAAAGTCAGAGCGCCCGGGTCGCAAGCTTGGCCACGTAACGATCACGGCCGATGACCAGAGCACGCTGGAAGATCGCTACCGCCAGGCCGACGAAGCAATCCACAACCAGCTCAGCTGAGTCAGTGGCTCTCATCTGACACTTCGTTGGCGTCGAACGCATAGGGGTTGTCGTGCCCCCGCTCAACGCCGTCTATCCAGCGGCCAAGGTCGGGCGAATACCAACGCTTGCCCAACACCACTACATCGGCCTCAGGGTCAACCAAGCCGCCTTTGTAGCCAATCACCTTGCTGGCCAAGACAGGGGCCTCAGTCGAAAGATGAGGGTCGCTCACACGAACAACGCCCGTTGCATCGTAAGACTTGGTGACCAGCACCTCGCCGGTGTGGGTGAGCTCCATAGTCACCGAGTCAGTGGGGTCGGCAACTTGGAAGCGAGTGTTCACCCTCGGAACAGCTTCGCCGCCGCTCGGGCTGGTCGCCTCGACAATCGCAACGGGCACGTTGTGGCTGAAAACCGTGACCACAAGCTGATCGACAATCACTTCGTCGTCGTTGTAAGAGCGCCTGCGTTCAAACGGCCCCAAGAGCACGGTCTCGTCGCGTCGAGCGCCCCCTCGCTCGGCGACACGGCGCAACAAGTTGCCATCGGCGTCGTAGCCGTAAAGCACGTTTGTAGAGTCGCTTTCAATCGCGCTGAGGCGCCCAAACGAGTCCCAAGCCATCACCCTGTCATCGCCTGCGCTGATGAGATTGCCAGCGTCGTCATAACGAAAGTCGTGCGAAACCGGAACGTCGACATCAGAGACAATCGTCAATGACTTCACGCGATTGGTGCCGGTATTGAGTTCGAAGTGACGAGCCGATGTCGTGTTGAGACCACGCAAGTGCGTCTCTTCAAGGTTTCCCTCGAGGTCAAAGCTGTAAGTACCTTGGAAGCCTTCGGGAGCTTGCGAACTGCCTGAGATATGCGAACGAACAGCTCGGTTCATCGCGTCATAAGTAAAGGCGGCCGTAGTTGCGCCATTACTGCCAACGCTCATGATGTTGCCGACCGGATCGCGCACCGCGTTGACGTTGTAAATGTGTTCGCCTGAAGCACCGATGACACTGACCGATTGCAAACGCCCGCGCGCGTCATAGTTGCGCTTCAGTTGCGCAGCGTCGCCAAGCGATACCTGAAGCGCGCGCCCGACTTCGTCATAGAGAACAGAAGAGACAACTACGACCGGCGTAGCGACACCATCAATCAACACCTCACACGACTGCAACAAGCCATCCATCGCGTAGGTGGACGAAATCGCGCCGGCAAGCCCCTTGATGTTGGTCATCCGCCCAAGCGCGTCGTAAGTGGCTTCAACGCGAAAACTCTCTGAAGCCAACACCGGAGATTCGCCACCAGCGAGCAGCGCGACAACTTGAGCTGCGTGCTTAGGATCGCTCACCACCGACCAATCAGGTTCTTCTGCATATCGCTTAGTCAGCCGAACCGTCGACGCGCTGATGTCGCCGCTGATGCTGTATTGCTCGATGGTTTCGAGGCCGCTGCGCGTCAGGCGGAGGTGCGGACGACCAACCAGATTGCGATCGCTAGCGTAAGGCGTGGGTATGTCGCCACCGCCATAAATCGTGCGCTCGAGCAACAGCTCGGGTTGACCGCCAAACGAACTGTGCTTGTGCGTGCAGCGCCCAGCGGCGTCGTATTCAAACCTGAAGAACCGGCCCCGAGGGTCGCGGAAACGAATGGTCTCGCCGGTTGCGGCAAGCATGTATGTACGCGTGCCGAGGTCGGCGTGACGTGAGGCAACACGTCGACCAAGGAGGTCGTAAGTGTGGCGTTCACCAACCTTGCCCATTGCATCAATGACGACCACAACATTGCCTTGCCAGTCGCGCATGAATCGCCGCTCGGCAATCTGAGAGCCGATAAGCGTGCGTCGAGTTGCAATCACCCGGCCCGCATTGTCGTAGAGCTCAACGCGAGGGGTGCGGGCGGAAGCTGCAGCCAGCGCAGCCGCTCGTGAGTCGCTATCGGCACGACGAGCTTCGATGGCAGCCGCCTCGGAGTCAGCACTCGAGCCGGCAGTCACGACTGGCGGAGTGCTCAGTTGACGTTGCGCATACCAGTCAGAGTCGAGAACGTTGTCATTCTCGTCGTTGAACGTCGACGCCCAGCAACCAATATCGACCGTGGTGAAAGTGCCGTCGGGATAGTCGGTACGCACGACCCGACCGAGCGGATCGCGGGTTAAGACGGTCGCCGTTTCTAGGGCGCGCCGAACTTCACCATCAGACGGGAACGTTGTGGCCGAAAAGAACGGGGCCACGACACGAATCACATGACCACGCGTGTCGCGCTCGACAACATCAGATATCACCCAACGACCAGCGCTCACGCGTCGCGATGTGGCGATCTTTCGGCCCTTTGCGTCGAAGAATCGCGTGATGTCTTCGAGGCCCGTAGTGACGTCTTTGTGGCGTTCGCGTCGACGGGAGCGCATCCACGTGGGCTTGCCCGACTTGAGCCAGGCGAAATGGTCACGCGTAAACACAGTGGTTGGGTTGTCGTGCGCAGCCGACTCGAGCGAGCTCAATACCAACACGTCGGCCTCGTTGCGCTCGGGCTTGCCCATTACGGCCTCTGACAGGAGGCTACCGACGGCGTCGTAGCGGCGAGCGATGACGTTGCCGTTGACATCTACTGATTGCCAGTACTTCATCACGCGCGGGTGCATCACATGACGCTCGACATTGCCGTATGCGTCTTCAGTTTCTTCTAACCAAAGATCGCCAAGTGCCCATCGCTGTTTGGCGTCACGCCCCATTGCATCGCGGGTACGCACCGGTAGATAAAAGTGAACCGGGTCATAAAAAGTGACGGGACTGCTAGCCCAGAAATTGTGACCTTCTTGCGTGTACCCACCTTCGACACAAAGTGTCTCGGCTGCTTCGGCGCCGCCATAGAGGTGGTCGACGAGCGTCGACGTGAACACGAGATCGTCACGGCAGTAGCCAAGCGCGCGTGACTCGAGGGCACCAACGGGCAACTCGCGTGTCATGTCGTTAGACCAGTAGCGCCAACGCGTCAGACCGACCATGCGCTTGTGCGGATGCTCAGGAATGCCAACAGCATCAACTTCAGGAAGTTCTTCCATGGCGATGCGTAACTCTCGGGCTTCGAACAGCTGACTGCCACCGGGCCCCGCCATGCCGAGCAATTGCCACGTCTTGGTCTGATGCGGCACACCGATGCGATACCAAGTCGGTTGATCGTTGCGACTGATCGTCGACACATCAGAAACTGTGATCGCGTGCTGTGACTGCAACGCGTGTTGAGAATGCTTGCGTCCGTATGCCACATCGACAGACCGCGCCTCGGTGCCAAACTCATCAAGCGCAAGCACGAGGTGATGATGAATGCGCGGGTCGCCGGTGTCGCGCTCGTAGTCAACAACAATGGTCTCGTTGCGACGCACATCGTAAGACGGCGACTTGCCCCCTCTGCCGGGCTGAACCTGTCTGACCCACGCGGTCTGCTCAAACACACTGAACGGGATGTCGCGCAACAGTGGTGCGTCGAGCGCAAACACTTCTTCGCGCAATAACTGACCGCGCAATGCACGATGCCCTTCAGGTATGTCACGAGCCTGCTGGCCGAGGGGCATTTGATGACCGGTAAGCCACTTCTTTCTTCCCAAGTTGGGGTCGTGAAAGAACTCATCTTTGAGTGGAACTGTGAGATCGCCACCTTCAAACCGGGTGCCGGTGTGTCGCCACGTCTTGATCAGCAAAGGAATGGCGCGACGGCGAGGATCGCGAGCGAGCTCTAACGATTCGTCAGCAAAAAGACTGTCGTGCTCGTAATCGGCAGCAGTGCCTGATTCGATGCGTTGAATGAGTGCGAAACCAGCAAGACGTTGCTCGCGCTCGTCGTAGTAGCCGTGGTGATACGAGAAGCGCGTGAGTGACAAGGTGTCGGCAATGCGATCGAGATCTTCGACGCGATCAACAACCATTTCGGCTCGCGGCAATGCAGTTAGCCACGAGCCTCCACCCGCTCGATCACGCAGCCAGAACTCGGTCGACGGAGCGTATGACCAACGCAGATCACGCCCGCTGCCGGTGTGGATACCAACCAAAAGATTGGGCCGCGTTCTCGACAACGGCGTTACATAACGAAACGCGCCCGGGCCCTTTGACTGGTCTATCCAGACAATGCAGGCAAGGCCGTCGCCAAACAGGTCAACGGCAGCCAACCCCGGAGTGGTCGAATGCAAGCCTTGAGCAACGATGCGTCGAGGTGCGCCGAACTCGTTGCCGTTGAGGTTCTCCCAAAAGAACATCTCGCCGTCGCCGACCCACACCATGTCGGCCGTACCCGAGCCGTTGAGGTCAACCAGCATGATGCGCTCACGCCCGGCACCGCCTTCGGGCAATTCGGGAGAACGGTCGACAACAACACGATCACCGAAGCGCCCTCGCCCTTGGTTGGGCCAGTACGACACTTCGTTGCGGCGGACGCGTACTAAGTCGTAGAGACCATCACCTGTCATGTCAGCTACGTGGAACGACTGGTGTGCATCAGCGTGTAGCCGACGAGCCAATGCATGTTCGGTCGTATCGAGCCGCATTACGACAGGATCGCCAAAACCGTCTTCGCCTTGCGATGGGTACCACCGGATCACGCGTTCGTCAGCAACAACCACATCATCCGCGTCGTCGCCGTTTAAGTCGATGTAGCCAACGTAAGGATCATCGTGATTCACGTTGGCCGTGCTTCGCAGCGTCGTCATCGGCTGGTAGAGCCGACCGTGCGCCAGTGTTTCCGACTCTTCAGCTGTTAGGTCGATCGTGGTTTCGTTTGTGTCGTCGACGCGCGCGATCTCTTCGAGGTCAGCAAATCGACCGCCCCCCAAATTGCGTGAGTAGTACCAACTTGGGCCAAGACGACTCATCAAGCCCGGCAAACCCTCGGAGTGAAGGTCGACCCAATGTGCGAGCGAACGCTTGTCTACAAGCGTGTTTATGAGCACATCGCTGTCGAGCGCATAGACATTTGAGTCGATAGAACTCCGTTGATATGTGAACGCATTTGGTGGGTCTGCTTGTCGTTCGAGTGTGCCATTCGCGCGTCGGATGTAACCCGCGCTCTCGACACTTGCCAACAGGCTCACACCGCGTGAGCTGTCGTAACCGAATGTGACCGAACGCACGAGCGTGGGCGTTTCGCCAAGTTCTCCGAAGTTATGAAAAGTGAGGATGCGACGACAGCGCCTCCATGTGCGCACCTCGAAGCCGTCGCGATGCGTCGAATGTGCGTCGGGACGCACTCGCCACGGCCGAACCTCATCAATGGTGGGCGCCTTTGTGTCGTGTTCGCCATAGTCGAATACGACCTCTAACAGCCAGTTGTCTCGGTCGTGAGGAGATGCATTGCCGTACTGAATGCGCTTTATGTAGCGGGCGCCGCCCTTTGAATCAGACTGGTCAGCACGATGACGTTCGCTCGCACGGTCGAAGTCGACGCCCTCAAGATCTTCGGCTTTGTAGGAAAGTCGCATGATGTTGCCGCGATCGTCGAAGCGCTCGGCGAGCAGCCATCGACCAATTCTGGTGCGATCAGACGCATCACTGACGCGACTCTCGTCGCTCGTACCGAAAAGTGACGTGACATTGTTGCGGTCGACAACTCGCCAATGAACTTGACCAGTCGGCGCGTGCACCCATCGTTCAACGCGTTCATGCGCTGATTCATAACGGCGTCGGTAACGTTGAATTAGGTACTCACCAACCGTGAAACGGTCATCGATCCACCCGCCGCTTACTCGCAACGCAGGCACGAGCTCGTCTTCGCCGACCTCAAAAGTGTCATCGTCGAAATCGCCGTAGCGCGGAACCTCAGGGGCGTTGCGGCGACCGACCGAAGGCAGATCGACTGACCATCCCAAACCAAACGGACCGTTGCCGCGATCAGAGCGATACGAAAGCGCGAGCTCAGGCTCGATGCCCTGGCGACCCGGGGTCGTTTCGATGGGAATTTGAAGTCGGGCAGCTCCCGTGAGAGGGTCGATGCTCAACGGCGCGAGCGAATTGCGCGTCGTGAAATCAGTCGGCTTCGTTGCTGGTGCGGGCCCGAGAGCGCGATTGGCTGCGCTCACCCTCGCAGGGCTGAACTACTGGCCCACTCCGCTTCGAGCGCGGTCACTGCGATCCCACGCATGGTGTTTGTTGCTACTACGCACAACCACTCAACGCAACTCACGACGGCAGTGCGGTCCCTTTGGTGCAAATTGAGTGACTCCTAAGCCACTGTCTGTGGCAAGCGCTCTCACCAACGTTCGGATACGTCAGCCTCGCCTCGCGCTTCTCTTATCCGAGCCGCCGCAGCGCGAGAAATGGCCCTGGGTAATTCGTCGGGCGCAAACAGCTGAACTTCGGCGATCTCCCAGTTGCTCGTCGGGGCAATCGTCCATCCCCGAACCACAAAGACACAGACGTGGTCGACCCAGCCGCCAAGACGTTTGAAATACACGCTCAAAAGCTCAACGGTTCCGCCATCGCTCATCAGCAAGCCGACCTCTTCGCGCGTCTCGCGCAACGCAGCGTCGCGAAAACTTTCTCGCCGCTTGACACCTCCGCCGGGAAGCATCCACTCACCTTTGCCATAGGTGTGACGAACGAGCAGAACGCGACCGTTGCCGTCTTCAGCAATGACGGCCACACCCAACGTGCGCGCACGGAAGAGACGAAAGACAACCGTGCGCAGGCGATCGAGCAAAGCAATCATTCGACCGCAGACGTTCGGCGCGCGTCAACCGTAATGCCCGACGTCGCTCGCACGACATCAACCAGTCGTTCATGCGGTTCGACGCGCGCGTCAGGCCAGATCACGCAACGTTCGATCTCTCCATCGATGACCGCGCCGGCACCGACAACACTGACGCCCCCGCTTGCCGCAAGGTTGGCGTCGAGATAGTCAGCTGGTGTGCCGCAGTCGAAGTACGAGCCGTCGTATGGAACCAAGTCGAGTTGACCGGCAAGATGCAAACGCTCCCAACACGCGCTCCAGAGACCCGAGGGTTCAGGCTCGAAGTTCTTAACCTCTGACCACGGCAACAGCGAGATTCCGCAGAAACGCCAGGGCCCAAAATCGCCCCTCTCGGGATCTTCGACCACCAACAGACGGACGCGTTCACCATCCCACTCGGAAACAAACTGCGTGATGTCAGCCTTGCTGTAGGCATCTGCGTTGTGCAACAACACGGGGCGTCCGTCAATCCAATCGCGCTGCACGCCGAGTGCGCCCGCTGTCTCCATAGGCAGAGGTGACTCGATCGACAAACGCGCACGCCCGTCAAGATGCGCAGCCATCTGACCGCTGTGGTGCCACGCGTTGACGGTGATGTCACTCGTGAATTCCTCGAGTCGACGAATAGCAATGTCGACGAGCGGAACGTTGTTGATCGGACAAAGCGCTTTGGGGCGAATATCCGTGAGCGGACGCAGACGCGTGCCGGAACCTGCCGCTAAGACAAATCCAGCAAGGTCTGTCATCGACACGAATCAAGCAAACTCGGCTGCGTTGCGACCCGGCGCTAAACGGTTGTGGTGGTGAGTGCCGCTGTTGTTGTCGTTGGCTTCGCCGTCGTCGACGTTGTTGATGTCGTCGTAGTCGGCGCTTTTGTCGTTGACGTTGTCGTTGTCGGTGTAGTCGTTGACGTTGTCGTTGTGGAACTAGTCGAGGTAGTTGTCGACGATGTCGTTGTGTCTACCGACGAGGAAGTCGTGGTTGTTGCCGGTGTCGAGTCAGACGACCCACTGTCGCGGAACAGTAGATAGCCAAGTCCCATGCCGACCAAGACACTCAACAAGGCAACCAGCACCATCTGCGCCACCATCCCCGGCCGCTCTTCGCCGGGCGGCACGGTTGAGCCGTACTGAACGCCGGCCGGTTCACGCTCGGGGTCATACGGAGGCACAGGGCGCTCGAGCCGCGTTGGCTCGCCCTCGTCAACAAAAGGTCGGTGAGCCTGGGTCGGCTCGCCTCCATCAGGTGGGTTTTGGTCGCTCATCAGCACTCCCGAACATCAGATCGCGTCCACAGACTATGACGACAGCTTGCAAAAGAGGCGGAGGCGGGCCGATTTTCACTCTGAACAGCAGGTCGTGGGCGGCAAAGTCGCTACGGTTGCAATAGCGTGTCACTGAAAATGAGTGGTTCTAACGAGTTTTCATCGAACGAGACCCTCAAATCGGCGGATGACACGCCCCTTACAGAACCGCGGGTTCGCGGCCGCACCTATACGACGCGGCTCGCCGTTGCCGTATTTGTTGTGATCATTGCCGCGTCGTCGGTGACGAGTTATGTCACCCACCGCGTTGTGCGTCACCAAGAGCACCAACTCTTAGAGGCACGAGCGGGTGACATCGAGGGGCTCGTGAGCTCGGGCTTCACGCAAACGCAGACAGCGATGGAAGCAATCAGTGCGGGCCTCGCCAACAGCAAAGATGCAAAACAGTCGTTTGATCTGGCAACGACTCCGCTGCTCGGCCCCAACCGTTACGCAAATGTGGGGCTCGTCACGATCGACGCTGGCGAGACACGCACGATCTACACACGCGGCACTGGGGCAGCATCCACCGGTTCAGGCGGGGCGTTCTCAGACACCATTCGGCGTGCGATCGCGTCACCAGGCAAGCTAACCGCCGGCCCCGTGTTCACATTGGGAAGCGAGCGGCGACTCGGCCTTGCAATGCGACCACTTTCGCTAGCCCCACAAGAAGCCATCTACATAGAGGTCGTGCTGGCGCCATTCGACGCTGCTGCGATCACGCCTTCGTCACCGTTCAACGAACTGCGCCTTGCGTTGTACTTGGGCGACCGCGTTGACTCAAACGCCGTCATCTTGACCACAACCGACAAGCTGCCGCTCACCGGCGACACGGTTACTCGACGAGTGACGCAAGGCAACGACACATACCTACTGGTCACCAACGCACGCCACAGCTTGGTCGGAACGCTTGCTAGCGCCTTGCCCTGGATAGTGCTGGCGGTTGGTGCGCTGCTAGGTCTTTTCATGTCGCTGCTCGTCGGTGCGTTGGCTCGTCGACGCGACTTCGCAGAGCGAGTCGCTCAGCAGCGAACACTTGCGCTAACCGAATCAATGAGCGTGCTGCGCGAGCGCGTCAACATCGACACCATGCTGCGTCGAGCGTCGCGTGACGTTGCCAACGCGCCCGACATTCAGGTTGCTCTCGACGCTTTGTGCGGTGTCATCCGCGACTACATGCCGGTCGATCGACTGACCTTCTCAGTTCCCGATAGTGATCAGATGCGCGTTGTTGCCGTATCGGGCACAGACCCCGCGGGCACGGTCGCCGTTGGCTCGACAGTCTCAATGCACACCCCGCTGTTGGAAATGCTCTTCAAAGACAAGCGAGTGCAGAGTTACAACCCGACTGAGTACTCGCAATATCGATCGAACATGAGATCGCTTGTCATGGTTCCGCTCGTCGCCGCCGGCAAGATTCAGGCCGTGCTGGCCCTTGCGTGCAAGCAAGAGGGCGTTTATTCCAACGAAGACTCTCTGGTGCTCGAATCGCTCGGCCGCGCAACCGGTGCTGTGTTCAATCAGCTGATCTTGTTAGAACGCGAACGCGAAGCAAAGCAGCGACTCGAAGAGCTTGATCGCTTGAAAGATGAGTTCGTTGGGATCGTCGCCCACGACCTTCGCTCACCAATGACTGTCATCGCTGGTTTCGCAGACCTCATCCGCATCAATCGCGATCGTTTGACCGACGCTCAGAAAGACGAATACCTCGAACGCATCTCAGTGAACATCAAGAACCTGGCCGAGTTGGTTGAAGACATCTTGCAGGTTGCCCGCATCGAGTCGGGTGAGCTTCATTGCAAAGCCGAACCGTTTGATCTCGCCAAGCTCGTGCGGGTGACAGCGACTGAAATGCGCGAAACCGGCGATGCACGACCTTGCATCATCGACATACCGCCCGATCTTCCGTATGCCGTCGGCGACGAACAGCGCCAGTGGCAAATCATCACCAACCTGCTATCCAACGCCTTTAAATACTCAACCAGCGATCAGCCCGTTCGCGTGTCGATGCTGCAGAAGGGCAACATGCTCGAAGTAGCCGTTCAAGACGCAGGCATCGGTATAAGCAACGACGACATTTCGCGACTGTTCGAGAAGTTCTCGCGTGTCGGCCAAAGCGGCGGTGCCGGCAAGATCGCCGGCACAGGCCTTGGCCTCTACATCGCTCGCTCTCTGGTCGAAGCACAAGGCGGTCGCATCTGGGTAGAGAGCGAAGTCGGCCGCGGTTCGACGTTTACTTACTCAACGCCGGCAGCCGCTTCGCAACGAATCACCATTGACCAAGCAGCGGTTTCTCAGAACTAGGCAGCAGGACGGCCGCGGCGCCCACGCGGGCGACGACCAGTGGGCCCGTCAAAACGAGGCCCATTCGATTGGCTGCGACGGCGACCACGATGGCGCGGCGGGCGCATGCTCGACTCAGGCGACTGCCCACGCTCGTAGACGTCAGGCTCGACAGGAGCTTTACGCGTAGGACGCTCGTCGGGAAGGGCTTTGAAGTTAGGAGCGATAACGCCAGCGGGCATCTGCAACAGGCGCTGCATCTGATTGATGCCCTTCACCTTGTCGGGCTCAACGAGTGAGATGACTATGCCCGACGCCCCGGCACGAGCGGTGCGACCAGAACGGTGCACGTAAGTCTTGTGGTCTTCAGGAACGTCGTAGTGAATAACGCAGTGCACTTCATCAACATGGATGCCACGCGCAGCCACGTCTGTGGCAACCAACACGTGCACTCGGCCTTGGCTAAATGCAGCGAGAGCTTTGTCGCGCTGTGGTTGCGTACGGCCGCCATGAATCGCTGCTGCTTTGACACCTTCACGCTCGAGCTGACCAGCCAGACGGTCGGCCCCGTGCTTGGTGCGAGTGAACACAATAGTCGGGCCCGTGCGTTCGAGGATGCTGACCGTCAGGTGTGCGCGCTCAGTGCGCTGTACTTGCCAGAACAGGTGAAGCGTGTTGTCTTCTTCGTCGTCGTCACGGATGACTTCGTGGCGCACCGGATTCTTCTGATAGCGCTTGATCAAGACATCGACATCACCGTCGAGCGTTGCCGAGAAGAGCAGCGTCTGACGCTTGCTGTTTGTTTGGTCGAGCAAACGCTTGACGTCGGGCAAGAAACCCATGTCGGCCATGCGGTCAGCCTCATCAATGACAACGAAATCAACATCGCTCAACGTCAGTGCTTCACGTTCGATCAAATCGTTGAGACGCCCAGGTGTTGCAACGACAATGTCGACACCGCGGCGAATGACCTTTAGTTGGGGCTCGAAACCAACACCGCCGTAAATCGAAGTTGCTCGCAAGCCTCGAACACGAGCGATGGGTTCAACTACCTCGAGAACTTGAGCAGCGAGCTCACGGGTTGGCACCAACACCAGACCACGCGGTGATCTCGGCTTTGCCCTCTCGACGCCGACTGCAAGCGGAATAGAAAAGGCGAGCGTTTTGCCCGAACCAGTAGGGGCACGTCCACAAATGTCGTGACCATCGAGCGAATCGGACAATGTGATTTGTTGGATAGCGAAGGGCTCGATGATCCCTCGTTCACTCAACGCTGTTACGACGTCGGCGGGTACGCCGAGATCAGCGAATGACTTTGACATGTGTTTCTTCTCCTGCGGCCGACAGCTTGTTGCTTCGGCGGCGACGGGTTATGTGGCAGGCGCTCGATCGCTCGGACAACGACGCTCGTTGCTAGAGCGAGAGACGGAAGAGGCAGCCCGTCGGGAGAGTGCGTCGATCACGCAACAACTTCTGATGTGAAGTTTGGAACGTTTCGTCGAGCCAAGAGTCGCAATAACGACTACTGCCTCCGCTCAACAAAATATGACCTGCACAAATAGTAACAGGCCCGCTCACCCAACACTCGGTTGATGAAACGGGCCTGTTGTTTTGGATTCAGTTGTGTTCGTTTTCTTTATTGCAGAAATTGCGAGAGAGAACTTTGAGAGGTTCAGACCACCTTGACGTTCTGTGCTTCTTCGCCCTTGCGTCCCGGACCAACATCGAACTCGACGGTTTGTCCTTCTTCAAGCGTCTTATATCCATCCCCCTGGATGGCTGAGTAGTGGACGAAGACATCCGCCGCACCGTCTCGGGAAATGAAGCCAAAGCCCTTTTCGGCATTGAAAAACTTCACGGTACCTGTAGCCATTATTTGCCTCTCAATCGGCGGATCCTCAACGTGAGAGATCCGCGGCCGTAAGCATAGGGAAAATCTGGGTAACGCACCCGATTTTCGCTATTTCTGTGCAGATTCAACCACTGTGCGTCACCGTTTGGTGCATTACCGGCCCATAACAGCGCGAATGATCGACCGCCCATAGCGAACAATGTGACGCAGAGTGCACTTCGGATTGGCGCACGCTCACAGCACGTTGCTGCTGCGATACGTCTAAGAGATGGTTCCTGATGCGGCAAGGGCAAGAACGGCGACACCGAGGATCACCCGGTAACCGACGAACACAGAAGTCGAGTGACGCACCAAGAACCGAAGCAGGCCGGCAATCGACGCCCAGCCGACAACAAACGCAAGCAACGTTGCGATCAATGTCGGGGCCAGTCCAACACCGTCGCCGGCACCAATGTCTTTCATCTCGTAGAGGCCGCTCAAGACAACAGCGGGAACTGACAATAGAAACGAATAGCGAGCAGCAGCAGCGCGATCGAATCCCAAGAACAAGCCTGCAGTGATCGTCGAGCCCGAGCGCGAAACTCCGGGAACCAGCGCCATCGACTGCGCAAGACCAAATGCGATTGCATCGCGCGTCTTGAGCGAATCGAGATGACGCTCGCGCTTTCCGACCTTTTCAGCAATCAGCAACACCAAACCCAAAACAATCAATGTCGTGCCAATGAGATAAAGGTTGCGCGCACCAGTTTTGATCTGATGCGAGAACAGCACACCGAAAATCGAAATCGGGATCGTGCCAATAATTATGAACACTCCCAGCTTGAACTCAGCTGTCGCGCGTTTCGTCGAATCAAACAATCCGCCTAGCAAAGCGCGCACGATGGCGATCAAGTCACGGCGAAAGTAGACGAGAACAGCAAGCATGGTGCCGAGCTGAATAACAGCTGTGAATGCGGCACCGGGATCTTCCCATCCGAGAAAAGCAGGGACGATGCGCAGATGCGCGGAGCTCGAGACAGGAAGAAACTCGGTAAGACCCTGAACGATGCCCATGACGATGGCTTGAAAGGCGTTCACAAAACTCGCTTTCGGCGGTAGCTACGCCATGACGCTACCGGCCGAATGAGGGCTAGCTGACGCGGTCGACGATCGTGCGGTTGCGAGTAAAGCCGGCCGCGGCGTCGGCTCGATCAACGAAGCGGCTGATCTGACCTTTTTGTTCGAACCGAACGTTGTAAGCGGCGAGATCTTTATCGCTCCACAGTTCGTCGTGCGTGAGAATCACGCCAGCAATGCGTTGTTCTGCGAGACCCTCAGGGAAATACTCGGGTAGATGGCCTTTGGGTTCGAGGAGCAAACCTCGGTGATCACGAGTGTCGAGTTCGAACACCTGAGGGCTACCAGTCTTTTCGGTCGCACGCGTGTCGGTAACAATTGCGATGTTTGGGCGCTGTGGGTGCAGCCTGATGTGCAACACGTTGTAGCGCCGACTCTCATCGCCCAAGATCAAGTACGCGTTGCCCGGCGCATGAGGGCCGCCCAAGAGGCGAAGACTCGCGCCGTTTGATCCAAACACTTCATAGAGCGAAAGCCCGCCGCCGCCCGGCAGATAGACAGTCGCAACTTCGTGGCGCGGGCCGTGCTTGTGACGTCGATCATCAAAGACCGTCTTCCACACGTACCTTTTTGAATTAGCACCGCCTGAAGGACGCAACACATCAAGTCCTAACAAAAAAAGATTTCCAAAACGCTGTTATCGAGAGTGCAACGCAACAAGGCGCTGCACAAGGCCCAAAATCAGAACACTGATTGTTTAACGCCCCACCGTCTGACCCGCAGTGCGATTCAGGTCACGTACGGCAACGACGTCTTGGTCTGTCTTGTTGATCCACCCTGCAATCGATGCCTCTGCATTGGGGCTTCGATCCATGGTTCTCGAGTTCGCGACATCGCGATCGCTCCACAGACCCTCATAGGTGAGGATGACGCCTACCGGGCGCGCACCCTCAAAGTGCTTGAACTGCGGCCCAAGCTCGTCGCCAGCACGAAGACCGGGCCCCGGGTCAGCCTTGGCGTCGATTACCCACCCTTGCAGTCGCTCTGTAGTCACTGACGCACCAACATCAAGCACAACGACCTCGTTTGGTTTGTTCGGCCGTGGCGTCAAGCGGAGTTGGTTATAACCACGGTCGGCGCTGCCAACGATCACGTACGCGGCACTGGGCGCAAACTTGCCGTGTCCGTCGCGCACGTGCTGCCCATTGGGACCGAACACTTCGAACAGCGATAGCGGTTGCGTCTCAGGATTGAACTGCGCCGCTACGCGGTGCCGCGGCTCGTCGATGAGGCCACGATCTGGGAATGAAGCCCACACGTGTCGCGCGTCTGACGCGAGTTGCGCAGTGGTGGTCGGCTGCGTTGCAGTAGCCGGCGGTTGTTGTGGGCCAGGCTGAGTCGCCGTTTGGGCTGGCGCTGTACGGGGCTGCCTAGCTGCGTCTTCTCGTGATTGAAGCATGTGTCCTCATGATGGTTAATGGGTGGTTGCTAAATCGTTGAGCGGCTCAGGTGCAGAGCACGCCACCGGAATGCGGATTGCCGTTGTCAATGTTCTCACCGGTCTCCAAAACGACGTTGCCGCTGCGGTGCCATCCGTCGGTTGGGCCGCCGCCCAACGGAAGGTTGGGGCGAGCAAACCACGCACCATAAGAGCCAACGCATCCGGCTGCTTTCGTGCTGAAGGAGTTGTTGGCGAACGTGATGTTTGTGACCGTGTAACCACCAACGGGATTTGCCTCGGTGGGGTTGTAGTCGTGCGCGTAAACCGAGAAACCGCCACCGGTGATGAGGTTGTTCTTCACGGTGATGTTGCTCGAACTCTTGAAGCTGTTCCAGATAGCAATGGCGCTGTTTGCATCGGCCGTCATGAGATAGGTGTTGTGGTCGATCACGCCGTTGCTAGCGCCCTCGGTTTGATATCCGTCGATGTGTCCGTTGGCTGCGTTCTCAGTGAAGTCGTGGAAGTAACTGTTGGTGATCGTGAAGTTGTCACCTGACTGCGCCGACGAAGTGTCAGACCAACTGAACACACCGTCATTGATGCCGTAGCAGTTGACTGCATTGATTGATACCGCCGACCCCTCATGCCAGACACATGCATGTGTGTGGTTGAGTCCGTTGACTTCGACGTGGTCAATAGTCGCCGTACCGGTGCCGTATATGCCGATCACGCCACTTCCGCCGGCGCCGCCCCCGTCGTAGCTGATGTAGCTGTTCTTAACAGTGACGTTCTTCGCCGTGATGTTGAGCTTGCCCGTAATGCGTTGACAACTGATGACGGTGTTGTCTTGTGTGACGTTGACAACACGAGTTGTTGCACCGCTATTAGCGGTGAGCCCGTTTGGACACGCGCTGGCCTCGTAGCCGGTGTTCTTCGCACCCGGAAAGCCACACGCTTCGAGCGACGCCCACGGGTTCTTGGGGTTCGCGCACCCGGCTGACGGTGAGGTCGTTGTAGTGGTCGGCCGCGTGGTGCTCGTCGTAGTCGTGGGCTTCGCCGTCGTTGTGGTTGTCGCCAGGGTTGTGGAGGTGGTGGAGCTAGTGGGCGCGACGGTTGTGGATGTAGGACGCGTTGTGGTCGTTGTCGTCGGCTTAGTCGTCGTCGTGGAGCTCGGCGTTGATGAGTTGGCGACCGTGAAGGTTGCGTTGAATTGTGCGCCGGCGCGGGTTGACGTTTTTACGACTGCCCGCAACCGATGTGAGCCATCGGCAAGAGCAGTTGTGTTGAAGGGCCGCGCCGAACCATCTTCGGCCGTCGTACCGAGATCAAACGGGCTGATGCGCTCGATACTCACGGGGCTAGTCGCACCGTCAAGATAAAAGGCAACCTCGGTAGCGTTGCGCTTGTTCAAGAAGACGTAGATGTTGCCCTTGACCTTGGCGCCAGCAAGGACCGCCGAATCCGATCGATCGGCGCTATTGGAAATCCGAAGCCGTGAGTCAGCAGGCGTGGCGGCCGTGGCAACCCCGACGCCGGCCAGAGCTACCGAAACGGCCGCAGCGACACCGATATAGAGGTGGCGACGAGTAATGGAGTGAATCCGACGAAAGGCGCGTTTCTGACTCAGCAAGTGCATGGGGTGAGGATAACCGCGCTATGTGGGGAGGCAAAGGGACATCTGGATGATGATACAAGGCATGTCGGTGAACTACCTGTTCACTGCTGGTTTTTATTGGTGACCCACCACTTTTGGTGATTCTCTCGGCGTCCAGACCGGTGGGTCGCGACGAGCTAGAGCAAGCCGCGTTCAAGTCACACATCCACGGCATTGGCAGAGAGCGCTGACGCTTCGTGCAGTGCCAAGGAAGCGCCTTTGTGAGACCGTTGCGATTTAGAAATCCGAATTGGGTTTCCTAGCCTCGATCCGATGGCCACCAAGCTCACGACGCTGCACGTTGTCGACTCGCGGTTCGCCGAATACTTTCCCGACGCTGTAGTCGAAGCAGCCCGGGTCGATCCGGAGAATGGACAAGATTGGGTCGATCACTGGCGCGGGCCGCTCGACGAGACCGCTGAGTTCATTAGCTCGCGCATGGCCGATCGCTTGGAGCGACTACAGATCGAGGCGCCACCGTTTGGCCTTTTGCGAAGGTCGCGCGACGGGGTGGTTCCGCTTGAAAAACTTGGGGGAACATTTGGCACCGGCAATCCGTATGAATCGTTGAAGCGTGCGTTTAAGTTCACGCTGTATGCAGCTCTTGTCGACCAGTGTGCTCCGCCTTCCGACTCTCGTCAGGCTGGTCCGGCGTATGAACACATGAATCGATTGCTGGGCTTGCTTCCGCTCTTTTACGCGAACGACAGCTGGGCTGAATCACATCGCCCGCGTGGCTTGTATCGGTCGATCGACAACTATTTCGAGTTGGCGTTTGTTGCGTCACAGTTCTGCCGGTTCTTGGAGTCGACGCCGCGAATAATTGTGCGCGCCGAACCAGAAGCGTCGCTAGAGGAACACAAAGCGATTGCGAAGAACAGTCCACACTTCCTGCACCTGTTGGCACGACGGGCAAACCCACCAAGCGCAAACGGTTACTTAGCGGTGCACAGAAACGCTCACAACGTTCCATTCACGAGTTACAACATCGACAACTTCGCGTTGCGGCGTGATGGGTCAGGTCGTGGGGCAATCCGTGTGGCATGTGACCTCAGCCACTTCAAAGTCACGTCGACCGATCAACACGGACGTCGGCGCGCGAAGTGTCCGGCAAGCATCGGACCCGACTCAGCGATTGAACGCATGTGGAAAGTGCTCGTTGACATCGCAGCAAATCATCCCGCTTTGTGGCCAGCAACGATTGAGATCGCTCGCATGCAAGACAAGATCTATCCGCTGACATACGCAGTCACGTCAGCCCGTGCGCCAATCGTGAATACGGTGGGCTTGTGAGCATTCAAAGCGAGAACGAACGGTTCGGTGCATTTCTCTCGCATCCGACCGCCGAACTAGCGCGACTCGATCGCGCAACTCAGACTCAATGGGTCGAGACGTGGCAGCCCTACCTTGACGATGCGGCTCAACGCATAACTGCTGCTGTTGCTGATCGGTTCGTGTCGCTGTGTCGCGCGGACGCTTCTGGTCAACCGCTTGCCGGCTACGTGCCGCTGTACGACTTCTTATCTCGCTCCACTTCCTCTTACGAAGAGCTCAGCAACTGGATAAGCCACACGCTCAACAGTGTGATGACCGAACAATGCGCGCCTGCGCGCGGCGAGCAGCCAGCGGGCCCGGCCAACGAAGACATGCAGTGCTTGCGAGCACTCTTGCCGCTGTTTCGCTATCACGACCGCGACGTCGACGGGCAATCGATGGTGAAATACGACTCGGTTGAGGAGTATTTCAACCTTGGCTTTGTCGGAAGTGAGTTCGCGTTGTATCTCGAACTCATGCCTCGCCTGATGGTGCGTGATCGTCCGCAAGCCGACCTCGACGCAACGGCTCAGGTTGCGTTGCACAGTCCCCACTTCTTGTTGCTATTCGGCCGGCGTGGTGCGTTTGCCGATTTGGCAGAGCGTCGTTTGAAGAGCGGATTCTTTGTGACGAAGTCGCAATACGACGAATCCCACTTTGCTGTGCGTGCTGGCGCGAATGGTGAAGACGTCGTGCGATTAACAGTTAGCCCACAAGACCTTGGCATTGAAGGCGCGGGTAAGGGCGCCAGGCCTCGTGTTATTTGCCCGGCTGCCGCGGGTGTCGACCCAGCCATCGCAAGAATGTGGCCCGCTCTAGTCGACGTCGCCCGCCACGAGCCGAGCCTTTGGCAACGCACCGCTGCATTCGAGCGCGCCCAACTCCGCACATTCGATCTACTTCGCCACGAGGGTGCGCCGGCTGATGTGTCGCCCAGTCGGCAAAGCGATCCTCTGACGCTCTAACCTGTCGGCAATCTCAACATGACGAGGGAGCCGCAACGCAGTGAGTCGATCTAATCCAAGAGGCATGCGAGTGCACGTTGCTCGCACCGGGTTTCCGGCACGATTCAACACTGCGCGTGCATTCGACAGCATTGACGGACCATCCTTCGTATTAGCGGTCGTGACTGTGCCGATCTACTGGGGCTTCTGTTGGCTACTCAATAGGCTTTGCTTTCATAGACAATGGACCGTGGCCATGGTGCAGAAGGCGTCGGTGTGGAGCTTCTCGCGAGTCACGATGAAGCAACGGTTCCCTTCAGAATCCGAAGCGAGAAAATACGCGTACGAACTCGAGGCAGGCCTCGGCGGCGCGGGGTAGGTCGCCCTTTCGGCTCCACAGGCGTTTCGATGGAAACGTCTGAAGCACTCATTCGCATGGAACTGCATGGGCGGGCGTTTCCATGGAAACGCCCCCGTGCCAGACTTGCGGTTGAAAGCGCCTCACACTTGGCGTCAGTCGAGAGGTGCCCTCGGCAAGATTCGAACTTGCGACACACGGTTTAGGAAACCGATGCTCTATCCCCTGAGCTACGAGGGCGGGGTAATACGTAAATCTATCCCTAGAGGTGCTTTGCTCCGACTGACGTACACCTGCCGCTCGCTGAGTTCGTGCTTTGCTAGGACTCGCCCGGACTGCTGCCAAACAGACCTGCGACCTCAACCGTGTTGAGTAACGACGGACATCCCACTCATGATGGACCACTTCGTGTGCGTTTCTCCGGCACATCAGCAGCGCGTCCATCATGCCGAACTCAGGATGCCTGATCTGCTTCTCGTCAGAGACTGATTCTGCAACGACTGCCCATTGCCGAACAGCTAGCTCCAACGCCGCCAATCCAACCACGATCGACATTGGCGAGCGACGGCGGAGGTGCATTGCCTCATCAGCATCCCAGGCCATAGCTCCATTTGCGGCATCTAGGTCGAGCGCCAACAGGCGTTCGGTGCCGTAGCGGATGACGTCAACTACGTGCCACAGATACTGAGCAGGATTCCACGCCGTCTCCGCAACAGCTCTCGTTAGCGATTCAACATCGAAGGCAGCGTGAAACCGATCAGGTGCTGAAGCAACTGCCTCAAGGGCAACGCCACGGCTCATGCCCCAATCGAATCCACATTCGTCACAACGATCACTGCGTGTCGACATGGAGTGCAATCTTTACATCGATGTTTCACCATCGACATCTAGCTACTCAGCCTCGATAGAGTCATTCACCGCCCGAGAACTCCGAACGCGAGACGTAACCCTGTGTTGCGAGTGTCTGCCACCGTTCTCGACAGTAGCGAAGGCAGGGCGACACGAAACGTCGTTCTTTCACGTGCGGTCTCAACACGAACTTGACGAGTGCAGGAACTCACTCACCGCTATCAATCATGAGGCGTCAAGGTCAACGTTGACCCTGAGCCCGCACCGAGTGCATATCTGCGACTGTCCCTTGGCAGTTCGATCCCAGACAACTAACCTCAACGCGCATGTCTGACAAGAAGCCGCCTTCAGATGATGAGGATGAGTTCGCCGACATTCCAGAAGGAGCGGAACTTAAGCCGACCAAACTGACACCTGAAGTTCGGCGAGCAATCGAAGACGCCGAAGAGCGAATGAAAGCGCGGCGCAAAGGTTCAGAATAGCTGTGATCTTCCGCAGTCTTGCCCAACATGATGCACATCAGCTACGCCACTTCCGCTGCGCAGAGAAGCACGATTCTGGCTTCGCCAAGCGAGTCAACTACCTCCTAAAGCGAAGGCTGTTCGCAGCAATTCACGAACAGGCCCAGAACATGCACGCCGTCGTAGCAGCGAATGATGACGGCTCACTTGCCGGCATCGCAGTTATCGGAGCGAATGACGACGAGCTATGGGAAGTTTTGGCTGTTGGCGTATCAGTCCACCAACAGCACCAAGGCATCGGTCGAGCTTTGGTGCAATTTGCAGTCGCCGACACGCCGGAGTCATGGTCGGCACCCGTGCTTTTCAGCGTTCATGAGAAGAACGTGAGCATGCGTCGACTACTTCGAGAGTTCAAAGCAGAACGAGTGTCCGCCACTGACAGCGAAGGCTATCTACTCATGGCTGCTGACCCCGAAGTGCTCACAAGAACTGTGGACCGAGCGATCGCCCGAGCGGCTGGCGAAATCCCGTCGCACCGCACTCGCGACGAGGTCGGGCTTTGAGAAGTTGGCTCGAGCTGTCAGCTTTCGTCAGCCGGGTCAAATGGTGGACTGCAAAGAATAAACAGCTCGGCTTTGCCACTAAGCACTTTGCTCTGGCCTGGCGCGACGACCACTACGTCGCGTGCCTTTGCCTCAACTGGTGACCCGTCTATTGAAACCGTGAGGTTCCCCTCGGAGACTGCGTAAGTGAATGTGCTGCGACTGTTCGTTCCACCGTTGTGTTCACCATTGAGTCGAGCAAGAACTATGTCGTGCGCGTCGTTATGTGTTTGGTAGTCGAAAATCTCAAGGCTTTCGTCAGCCGAACGGCCAACGATGTCATTGATCGTGAAAAGTGGCATCCATCAAAACTATTCGCTTGGAGCGCAGTGACCTGCCCGACAAACGATTATTCGGCAGCCGCGAACTTCGCGCACGCAACCGCAACGTACAGGTCATCGACTTCAAGGAAGCTGGCGAGGTTGGCGGGTCTCAAACCTCGCTGAGCAAGGTTGTCAAGCACGAGAGCGTGAAGCGACCAACTCACTGCAGGTGGTGTGTGAAGAAAGCCGCTCATCAAGTCAACCTTTTCAGTGCCAAGTTCATTGACAGCTGACCATCGCAGCGTTGTGCGAGTGTCGCGCAACACAATGTCGACGAGTTGTTCAGTTGGATCGGCGTCGTAATGTTGAACCCACGAATCGAGAGCTTCACGCGCTGCCCAGCCTCCAACGGCGTCGCTTGAAATCAACGACCACAAGACATCAGCCGCGTCTGCACTCTGCGAGACCGACTCCAGCCAGTACACAGCCGGCTGACGCACCATCGAGTACCGGTCGCTCGTAAGTTCGAGCAGCGCGTCGACATCGTTCCAGCCCGCAACTATGCGAGACGCATGTTTCCGCACCATCGGGTCAACATGATGCAGAAGCACATCGCGCAACAACGGACGATCACCCTCGGGCTCCTCTGACCACTCTGCTCGCGAGAGCCAGTTGCGCTTCTCGTCCCAACGGCCGCGGGTGTCAGCGAGAGCGCTAGCCAACGCTTGACCGTGCACAGGTAGCAATAGAGGAGCCGGTGCCTCATGCGAGCCGCCATCGAACGATCGATCGACATGGTGAATTGCAACGACGTCGAACACAGGACGCATCCACTGCATCAACCCGTCACGAGCCGCTGGGTCTTCGATGTCGTTTAGTTCACTGTAAAAGTCGTTCGCCAGATTTCTGCCGCGCTCGCGCGCCTTCCTCAACTACTGAGGAATCGGCGATGCGCGAATGAAAGTACGCGAGACTCTGACGCTGCCCTGGCAGCGATATCGTCTGTCTGACGTTCGCACGATCAACCTGAGTCCCACCGCCTGAATCTCAGGATCAAAGTGCGACAACGCTCGCACGACATAGCCCTGCCATTCAGCATCGTCCATTCCAACCTCAAGTGCAGCGATCGCGTGCTTGTGCATCGGGTGAAGCACATCTTGAGCCACGGGCCTCAGGTAGTCGACCTCCGTGCGGTAAGCGTTGATTAGAGCTTCCTGTCTAAGCAACGGATCGTCAGAGTTCCACCACGAGCGAAGGTCGTCGCCTTCCAAAGTGAGGCCAGAATCATTGATGACTCTCAAAGCACGCTCGCGCGCGGCGTCGCTATACAAACGATCAGATGCGATAGCGAACAACCGATTGGTGACAGCAGGGTCGCGTACCTCTGACAGAGCGTCAGAAGCATCGTCGGCTATCGGGTCGTCTGACGATGACGTAGCAACAATCTCTACGAGTCGTTCCGACCACGAGCGATCCATACTGTCCTTGATCTCCTCAAACGGGATCCTCATGCAACAGAGTGTCGCAGCAGCGCAACAGTTTCGCTGGCTTAAACGTCAGCCTGCGGCTTGTATCGCCAAAGGCGGTGAAGTGTGGTTGCCGAGGATGCGGGGGCTTCCTGATGACGGCACCACTACCACTTCTTCGAACCGGCCGACCAACATGAGCCGGTTCCCACCAGGCTCGATTGTGTAGACGATGTCGGCAATCGCGTCAGCATTTACGGTCGTTGAGGAATCGGCGATTCGACGTCGCCTTCTCGCCTGACTCAAGACTGTGGCCCACGTCGTTGTGCGGAGACAACAATGGAGTGATCCCGCGCGACTCATACGCGTGCACAAAGTGTTGCGCAACATCGCGGCCACTCATGTCTGGCCTCAATTGCATAATTCCGTTGCGTTGAATGTCTCGCATCTCTTCGAGAAACGCGACTTGCTGGTCGTCAACGAACGAGAATCGAACACCGCCATCGTGTTCCAATCGCCCCACACACCCGAGAGCGAATCGCGCGGGTGCATGTCGATATAAATCGATGAGCCACTATCGAGCCGATGCTGAGGAGAGGGCGCTTGGTTTCATAGTCCGCGTTTGCGCCGTCAATGAAGCGTTGTGCTCCGATCAGCACCATGACACCAACGTCGTACCAATATTCGTGAACCCCTCGATCGGCGAAGGCTGATCGCACTAACTCTTCGATGTCTCGTTCCGACATGCCATGAGCTAGCTGGATGCTCACACATTCGTACACGTCAGCACACAACTCTTGCAGACGCTCGACCACTTCAATGTTTGCGGTCACATCGGAACTGTAGTGAATAGGACTCGCGCCCTGTTAATAGATCGTTACGTCGCGACAAACAGAGCAGTGACACCTTGGCGCGAACGATTTGCGTCGGATAGTGTCCCCGCTCGTTGTCATTCCTTCTTCATAGAACGGTGAGCATGCGTAAAAGCAAGATCTTTTTGATGGTTGTTGTGCTGTTGACGATTTCGTTTACTCAATTGAACGAAGCGCATGCCGCAAATGTGACACTCCCGTTCAGGGTCAACTTTCAACCACAGACGTCAACGATTCCCTCGGGCTACTTTGCAGACTACGGACAAGCCTTTGACACCAATCGTGGCTTCGGCTGGTTCAACGCTGCTGGTGCCGCCGCGTCGTTCGTAGGCAACGGACGCGAGCGCAACGCTGTGACCGATCAGCGCTTAGACACGTTCATGCACATGCAGTTACCAACCGGATCCGCAGGTGTAACAGGCAACGCTACGTGGAAGGCCTCAGTGCCAAACGGCACCTACGACGTAACCGTTGGCGTCGGCGACCCAATAGCTACCAACAGTCGCAACGTGATCAGAATCGAAGGCGCAGTTGTCGTCGACTACACACCGACAGCCGCTGCCCCGACGGCGATTCGCACCGCTCGCGTGACTGTTGCTGACAATTTCTTCACTGTCGACTCCACTGGTGGAACGAACACAAAGATCAGCTTCATTGACATCACCCCAGCCACTTCAGGCCCTTATGTGAGCAGCGTTGACCCGTCAGACGGCGCAACCGGGGTGGCAATCGACAAGTCGGTCACCGTTCAGCTCAGCACGCCAGTCGATGCCACGACTTTGAGCGCCGGACTCAAAGTTCTCAACTCAGCCGGCACCGCTATCACGGGCTACTACAACACCGACGCGGCGGGTTCGAATGCGACGTTTGTTCCCTCTACCAACTTCGCCGCCAACTCTCGCTACACAGTGCAAACGAACTCGTCACTCAAGACATCAGGCGGTGTGTCGTACGCCAACTTCACAAGTTCTTTCACCACCGGCACGTCAACGACGACTCCAGGCGCAGGCGTCAACTTCACAAAGTCGACGTTCTCGAGCTTGACCGGCGTCACAGCAATGACATTGGGGCCGAGCAACACGCTCTACGCCGGAACGGCAACAGGTTCGATCTGGAAGTACACACTTACAAGTAACGGCACGGCGACTGGCACGCCGGTCGAGATCACTGCTTTCAAAAACGCACGAACGATTACCGGGTTGCGCTTTGACCCGAGTTCCACCGCAACCAACACAAAGCTTTGGGTTTCAAGCGGAGAGCTGTGCGGAGCGAACTGTGCAAACTTCACCGGCATGGTGTCAGTGCTAACGGGCACGGCAACGCCGACAGTTCGCCGTGATGTGATCACAGGTCTTCCGCGCTCGGTGAAAGATCACATGACCAATGGCATCGACTTTGGCCCCGACCAGAGGCTCTACATAAGCCAAGGTTCGCTCTCGGGGTACGGCGCACCCGATGCTGCGTGGGGAAACCGTGCCGAGACACCTCTGTCAGCATCAATCCTTGTAGCTGATGTCAACGGCGACACCCGGTTTGCGTCGACCGTCAACGTAAACACGTCGACTGGATACAACGTCAACGCAACCAACGCACCCGTAAAGGTTTACGCAGAGGGTGTGCGCAACGTGTTCTCGATTGCGTGGGCAAGCAACGGCAAGCTCTATGCACCCGGCAATCAAGCCGCTAGCGGCAACGCACCCGCGGGCCCGAACGGCACACCACCGGCACTGCAAAACTTGCCGGCATACAACGACTACTTCACGCAGATTGTTGCCGGCGGTTATTACGGACACCCCAACCCAAGCCGCAATCACTACGCGCTAAACGGCGCGAACCCAACGACGGCGACAGATCCGTTCCAAGTAAATGAATATCCGGTTGGTATTCAGCCTGACGCAAACTGGCGCAAGCCTGACCTTGACTTGGGCCAACATCGTTCACCCAACGGCGTTGTCGAATTCAAAAGCAGTGTGTTTGGCACAGGATTTAGGGGTCGCCTGCTGGTCACCGAGTACTCGCAAGGCAAAGACGTAATCGCTGTATCGCTTGATGCAAACGGCAACGCTGTATCAAAGGCTGTTGTTTCGACCGGCTTCTACAACCCAATTGCCATTGCAACCGATGCGACTAGCGGGCGCGTTTACGTCGCTGAGTTCGGCAGTGATCCCGACGGGCAAGGCGGCAAACTCACACTCATGACTCCTGCGCCCTGAGAAGGAGTCAGATGGCGAGAAACTCGTTAGGCGCAACGAGTTTCTCTTGCCAACGTGTGCAGATAAACGACGCACCTTTACGTTCAGCGACGATGGTCCCGCCATTGACTATTTCAACCTGACGAGTCCAGCTGTAGTCGACGTTCTGCAACACGAACGGCAAGGCGGTTCGATACAAGCCGGCGTGCCCGACAAGCACGTAGCTGCCGTCGACGTGGGTTTCGCGAAACTCATTTAGCAACGATGCAAACCGCGTGACAATTTCATGGAACGACTCGCCACCAGGCGTGCGGCTGTTCCAGTTTCCGCGCGCTGTCCAGTCGTCGAACACCTCGTGATGGTGTTCCCACGCGGCCTCGTCTGATGCGCCTTCGTAAATGCCTACGTCGTACTCTCGCAGCTCGTTACGTTGAACAATCGGCGCGCCTAGTTGCTCGCTCAGAATCTCTGCTGATTCAACTGCACGCGGAATTGGACTCGTAAGGAGCAAATTGGCCTCACTCTGCCCGTGCCGCAAAAACACAATCTTCACAACACATCCTTCCAGCCCGACCCTGTTGGCCGACGCTACTTTCGTGATTTCAACTGCACCAACGTGACACGAGATTTGGTACGGCGCGTACCTCACTGGAAGTCTGCCGACATGACCAAAGCACTGCGCGATCGCCTCAAAGCCGGACAGGTTTACGAAGTAACGAACTACTACATCAGTCGTCCCGATCATCCAGCGTTTGGCACGAGAGTCGCAGTCGTCACCGATGTCAACAGCACCGCCTTCAGACTCGATGGCAACCGAATTCCGTTTCCCAAGCAAGCGCAGACAAGGCTCCATGACGACGGCACTATCGAGCTTCTCGGGGGCGGCGTGAGTCAGCAATCCGATGACCTTTTCCTTGCACTTGTTCCCGTAGCGCCCGACTCAGCCGCCGCACAACTCGAAGGGGCGCGCACTTATCGGAACGCAACGATGTCAGGCCCCGTCGCCGAGCCTGACTTGTCGACGCTGTTCGCTCAGCAGCACGTATGGACATTGACGATGCCCGTGGGTGGACCGAAGCGCTTGGTATGGCCGGAGGGCAACCTGACATTCAGCCTCGAACAGCAAGACCCTGCCGGCAATTGGCTCTCTATAGACATCAGTCAGTTCACGGCAAAGGTTTCTGACGGGACGCTTGATACAGCGTCCCGACAAGTCGAAGGTTTTCTCGCAAAGGTCAATGCGACTCTTGAGATAAATACGCGTCGCGCACAACAGCTTGCGATCAACAAAGGCGTCGAACTTTAAGAATCCTCTAGATCCAGATGCATGGGCTCGGTGCATCAACCACCGGCTCATTGAAACTACCCAACCGACTATTGAGTTTGAGCCGCCGGAATGATGAAGTTACCCGGTTGTGAACAAACTCTTTACATTTCGTCGATTGGTTGCAATGTCTGTACTTGCGTTGTTTTCGAGCCTGTTACTAGAAGCGCCTTCCGCAACAGCAGCCCCATCTCTCTCAATCACCTCAACGTCGTCATGGGGCCCAGATTCGGGTGGCTATCTGCACTTCGTGGGAACGGTACGAAACGACGGGAACGAGCCTGCTCGCTTCATCAGCATCAAACTCGACCTGTACGGAGGTGCTGTGTTGCTGGCTACTACGACGACATACACAAGCGTTGATCCATCACCAGGGGAAACGGGGTCTTTCAGCACACTCGAGAAGCCGCCAGTTGGCTATGACCATTTCGTCGCCTCAATCAATTCGAGTTCAACAGCGCAATCGCGCGACGTGAATCACAACTTTCTGGTTCAATNGCAAATTGGCCTCACTCTGCCCGTGCCGCAAAAACACAATCTTCACAACACATCCTTCCAGCCCGACCCTGTTGGCCGACGCTACTTTCGTGATTTCAACTGCACCAACGTGACACGAGATTTGGTACGGCGCGTACCTCGCTGGAAGTCTGCCGATATGACCAAAGCACTGCGTGAACGACTTCAGCCCGGACAGGTTTACGAAGTAACCAACTTCTACATAAGTCGTCCAAAGCATCTCTCGTTCGGCACGCGAATCGCAGCCGTGACTGACGTCAACGGAAGTGCCTTCCGATTGGAAGGCACTTCCAGAATTCCTTTTCCGAAACAGGCGCAGATTCGACTCAACGACGACGGGAGTATTGAACTCTTCGGTGGCGGCATCGGACAGTCGAAAGACGAACTGTTTCTTGCTCTCGTTCCCGTACCCCCCGATCGCGCGGCGGCCGCAGTTCAGGGCTCGCGTGAGTACCGAAATGCAACGGTCTCGGGCCCGGCCATGGAGGACGACCCATCGACGCTGTTTGCGAAGCAACACGTATGGACCCTGGACATGGCAGCCGGCGGACCGAAGAGATTGATATGGCCGGAGGGCAGTAAGTCGTTTCGGATCGAACAACAAGACCCGGCTGGGAGATGGGTCGCAACTGAGATAGACGAATACGACGTCAAAGTTTCTGACAGAACGCTACAGACCGCTACGACACAAGTCGAAGAGTTCCTCACGCAACTCAATGCAACGCTTGAGACAAACGCACGCAACGCACAGCGGATGGCGACGAACCGAGGCGTCGGCCTCTAGATCCAGATGCATGAGATCGGTGCATCAACCACCGGCTCATTGAAACTACCCAACCGACTATTGAGTTTGAGCTGCCGGAACGATGAAGTTACCCAGTCGTGAACAAACTCTTTACATTTCGTCGATTGGTTGCAATATCTGTACTTGTGTTGTTGTCGAGCGTGTTACTAGAAGCGCCTTCCGCAACAGCAGCCCCATCTCTCTCAATCACCTCAACGTCGTCATGGGGCCCAGCTTCGGGTGGCTATCTGCACTTCGTGGGAACGGTACGAAACGACGGGAACGAGCCGGCTCGCTTCATCAGCATCAAACTCGACCTGTACGGCGGTGCTGTGTTGCTGGCTACTACGACGACATACACAAGCGTTGATCTATCACCAGGGGAAACGGGGTCTTTCAGCACACTCGAGAAGCCGCCAGTTGGCTATGACCATTTCGTCGCCTCAATCAATTCGAGTTCAACAGCGCAATCGCGCGACGTGAATCACAACTTTCTGGTTCAAGTCACGAACACCTACACATCGAACAACGTGGAGCACATCGTCGGCACGGTAACCAACCAGAACACCACTGCGTCGGAGTTCGTGCAGGTCATCGCGACATATTACGACTCGGCGAATACCGCTGTAGACGAAGCGATTGACTACGTGAACAGCGGTACTGCACTCGCTCCGGGGGCAACTCAAAGCTTCGACGTGCAGCGCTATCTCGGGTCCAGCTACAGAGCTCCTTCGTACGACCACTACGTGTTGATGGCGGAATCTTCGACACCGTCGTCGGTCATAAGCACAACAACAACGTCTCCACCCACAACAACCAGCCCCGGCATGCAAACAACAACGCCGACGACGACTTCGGGCGGGCAGGTTCCGACAACTACCACACCTCGCTCGAGCCAGAACACAATTTCAGAAACCACAACAACCGGCAGCGGATATTGGATGGTCGGCGCCGATGGCGGCGTATTCAGTTTCGGGAATGCGCAGTTCTACGGATCGACTGGCGCGATGAAGCTGAATCAACCGATTGTCGGAATGAGTGCGACACCGACTGCAAAGGGTTATTGGTTCGTTGCTTCTGACGGCGGAGTCTTTACGTTTGGCGATGCGCAATTCTTTGGGTCCACCGGAGCAAATCGTCTTAATCAACCAATAGTTGGAATGGCGTCCACCCCTCGGGGCGATGGGTACTGGTTGGTTGCCCGCGACGGTGGCATCTTCGCTTTCGGCAGTGCGCAGTTCGCCGGCTCAACAGGCGCGATCAAACTCAACCAACCAATTGTCGGAATGTCACCAACACCGACCGGCAATGGCTATTGGCTGGTCGCGCGTGACGGCGGCATTTTCTCATTTGGCGATGCAGCGTTCTATGGATCAGCGGGTGACCTTTCGCTGAACTCCCCGATTGTCGGTATGGCGAGTACGACGACCGGCAAAGGGTATTGGTTCGTCGCTGCTGACGGCGGAGTCTTCACATACGGCGACGCACCGTTCGTCGGTTCAGCCGGAGCGGAACACTTGTCACGCCCAATCGTCGGACTTGCGAGTACGCCATCGAACAATGGCTATCGCTTGGTGACCAGCAACGGACAAGTGTTTTCGTACGGCGACGCGGCGTCGCTCGGATCGGTCGACCAAACGCTCAACCAACCAGTGTTGGGGATCGCAACAAGCTAGGAAATCACGTTGCGCACTCGACTAGCGCAGGGCTTGGGCAAAGTAAACGGTTGACTTCATGGGGGTGCTTTGTACCCTCAGGAAGAACCCATTTTTGCTTTGCCCAAAGGTTGACTCTTGCTTACTTCCCCCCGTAAAGCGTCGCGTCTCGCGTTCTTTTTGTTCGGCGTGCTTGCCCTTCTTCTACAGCCACTTGCAAAACCCGTATCGGCGGTCACGGCAACAACAACGACGCTGCTCTTCACATCAGCTCAAGTGAGTTACGGAACGACCGCCAGTGTCACAGCGCGACTCAACACAGTTGGCGCAACGGGGGCAATAACGTTCATGCTCGATGGCGTCGCCATTGCAACTCAAACAGTTGCGCCCTCAGACGCGGCGTCCACGTCCTTCAGGGCAACAGACCTCGGTTGGCACACCCTCTCCGCCCAATATTCAGGCGATGCAACCTACGCCCCTTCAACGTCCGCTACGACTGCGTTTGAAGTGGTGAAGGTGACGAGTCCTGCAGTCGGCATCTACCCGACAACCGTTCCTCCACCAATGGTTCCGTTTGTCGTCAATGTTGAAATCAGTCGCGGCCTGCAAACATCAGACACGCAAGTTGTGCAATTTTCGGTCGACTCAGTCCGACTCCCCGATGTGGTGTTTGGACCGAATGAGTCGAGGAAGCCCATAACCGTTCCCGGTCAGGTCGAGGGCACGCACGTTTTGTCTGCAACATTCGGCGGCAACAACTACTACACGGGCGGCACCACAACATTCTCGATGACTCTGACCAAACTCGAGGGACTCCAGTGGCCTGGCGATTTCAGTTGCCCGCCGCCACCTGTGTCGGGTCCGTTTGCAATGGGTCCGCATTGCCTGCCATCGACCGACATTGGCAAGCCGTTTGCAGTTTCCGCTCAACCCGGGCTTCTGGAGTGGTACGGCAAGTCACCCGCTCCCTCTGGCTTAGTCAAATTCTACGAAGGCGCAAACTTCCTCGGCACCGCTCCACTCTTGAATGGAACCGCCACGCTCAATGTGACGCCGACAACGCCGGGCGTGCACAACATCACGTTTACGTACGACGGCGATCTCACTTACAAGCCATCGCCTTACAGCGGGCTGAAGATGTTTTGGGCGAACGAAATTGCGCAACCGACTTCGACACCACAAGCACCGGTCGTTTCGTCTGACTACAAGATCGTCAGCAGTCGTGGCGGAGTTTGGAACTCGAGTTCATCGAGCGCAAGTAGCTGTTTGCAGAACCCACAGCTGAATGCACGCATCATCGGCGCAACGTCAGGCCCAGTCGGGTACTGGATGGTCGCTTCTGATGGTGGCATCTTCTCTTGCGACGGCGCATCGTTCTTTGGATCAACCGGCGCAATGAAACTCAACAAGCCAGTTGTGAGCATGGCCGCGACACCAAGCGGCAATGGCTACTGGATGGTCGCATCAGACGGCGGCATCTTCTCGTTTGGTGACGCGCAGTTCTTTGGATCAATGGGTGGGTCTCCGCTCAACAAGCCCATCGTCGGCATGTCGACAACACCAACTGGGAAGGGTTATTGGCTCGTTGCATCAGACGGCGGAATTTTTGCCTTCGGCGACGCGAACTTCTTCGGATCGATGGGCGCCGCAAAGTTGAACCAACCAATCGTTGCAATGACCGCAACAGCGTCTGGCAACGGATACTGGTTCGTCGCTGCTGACGGTGGAATGTTTTCCTTCGGCGACGCACAGTTCTACGGATCAACCGGCGATATTCGCCTGGGTGCACCCGTTGTCTCAATGCTCACAAGTGCCGGATCCCACGGATACACACTGCTCTCCGCCGACGGCAAGGTCTACGCGTTTGGCGATGCACAACACAAGGGCAACGCGGCCAACTCGGGCACGCTCACGACAGCACCTTACGTCGCCGTCATTCGATAACACTTTCAGACGGCTAACCAACAATCCGCTGCGGCCGAGGTGCGTGTACTCCATGGATCCTTCATAGCCGGACCACACGCTTAGTGATGCGGCGTGACCTTCGCGGGCGCCGAACAAATGTGAACGGACTACCGTCGTCACAAACAACCGAACGCAAGGAGAAACCATGCCGATTCGCACTTCAGACGCCACATGGAACGGAAGCCTCAAGGAAGGTGCGGGCACTGTTCGCTTGGGCAGCGGCGCCTACGAGGGTCAATACAGCTTCAGCTCGCGCTTTGAAAGCGGCACCGGCACGAACCCCGAAGAGCTCATTGGCGCCGCCCACGCCGGTTGCTACTCAATGGCACTCTCGGGAGCGCTGGGCACGGCGGGTTACGACCCGCAAACCGTGTCGACTACGGCGGACGTACACATCGTGAAGTCAGACGAGGGTTTCACCATCTCGCAGATCGACTTGCGGACAGAAGCAACGGTGCCCGGTCTCGACGACGCTGAATTCCAGCAGATTGCCGAAGCAACCAAATCGGCTTGCCCGGTCTCTCGGGCGCTTAGTGCAACCACTATCACCCTCTCGGCAAAGCTTTCTTCCTAGTCAGAGGGGCTGTTTGCTGCGCCTGTTAGGCGCGCCTAAGGTGCACGAATCTTAGGTCTACCTAATTTTAGGTTGACCGAAGGTTCGTGCACTTTTTAGTTCAGGAGATCCAACCGCCAATGTCTTCCCAGCTGCTTGAGGCGCCCGCCGCCGCACCTCCTACGCCCGGAGTGCCCACCGCACAGCGCGAATCCGAACTCACGCTCCTGGCGCAGATCGAGGCGGACGTCAGACGCCAGCTCGACCTTGCCGAACGTCTCTGGGCACGGGAACACGCCGGCGTGAGCGTCGACCCAGTCGTGCGCGCAGCAGTATTCGCAGTCGTGTGCGCAGCGGTTCGTGCACCCGATGTTGCGTTTCACGGACTAACTGGGGCACCACACCTGGCGTCGAGCGGCATCGCGCAACAGCTGGGGTTCGCCGCAGCTGGGAGCACGGCACTCAGACGAACCACCCAAGCTGTTGACCAACGCGTGTTACCGAAGCTCGACTTCGTCCTAGCACCGACTCTCAACACGTGGCACAGCGAGCGATTTCGCGTTGTGCGTGAACGCAGTCGTGCGCGCTTTGTAACTCCATTCAAAGAACGAGTCGCGCACCTTCGTTTCTTGCTGGCAACAGGCCCCGGCCGTTTCGCCAGTGGTGCCGGTGCAATGGTCGCATGTGTCATCGCAGTCAGTCCCTTCTTAACTTTCTCGCCGGCAATGGCAGTACTTGGTGCCACTGCTCAAGGCGCCTTTAGGTGGGCGTTTCCACACCTCGACGACCGCTGGCAACTCGCCGAACGCACCATTGACCTTGCGACTAAAGCAAAGAACTTTGTGTGGCGCCGACCGTCGAAAGCCGCTGCCGACCAGATTGATCCGGTTGACGAGATCGACAGCAACGAACCTCAAAAACCGCTGCGCCACTTAAAGGTTCGCGAGGTGCGTGAGATTGTGACCGAAATGGTTGGTCCACTGCCCGATCGCTCCGACCCTCGTCGCGCGTTGTGGTTCGACCTGGCGCGCTCAATCAAAACAGTCGCGCGAGGCACGGCTGATGACTTCCGTCTCTTGGGCGGTGAAGGTGCGCCAGGTGCAATGGCAGAACTACTGACACGACTGCAAGCCGACCCAGAGTTATTGCGTAAAACGAACCTGTCGCGGTTCGGCATCGTCTCGGCGAACTACACCGCTGCTTATGCACGTGAGCGCGCGCCCAAGGCTGCAGCGTTTACTCCTCCCGCCGATGACTACTTCAAGAGTTTTGACGGACCGCGTATCCGCAATGGCGATCGTCCGCGAAAGTCTGATGCTGAAGCAATCGTCCGACACATGCTCGGCGCTGACCACTCGAACGGGCCAACACAAGCATTGGGTCGGCGGATGGTTGCGACGCTATTGACAGCAACACAAACTCCCAACGGATTGCGCTTACACGAAAGATCTGAGGCAACCTTCGTCGAGCTCGTCGGCGACATGGCTGACAGCACGCAGACCGAAACAATGCGGCTCAGCAATTTCGAACCCGCGCTTGCGTCGCGGCTCGCCCGCACGATTGCCGATCGCAAAGAGGCGCGACGAGAAATCACGCTGGAGACCAAGCACGTCGAGATGAGAGCTGATCGAGCGTACGAGTCAGACCTTGACGGAGAGCTCGACCGAGCAAGACTCTTCGACCCAATGACGCGCCAAGCCCGCATCGCCGAACTGCGTGACCGCAGTGCCGCTCGACAAGCACAAAGAGACGCTCCAGGTACGTCGTTCTCGAAAGGCCACAGCACGGAAATGCAGGATCCCCTCACACACAGCTTGGTGTTGTAGACCGGGCCGACCCAGCCAGTGGTTGGCCTTAGAATCCAGGGGTTGGCGCGTCAACAAGGTGGCGCCACCTCCTGAGGGATTCACCCATGAACATCAACAGATACGTGTGGAGCGATGTCTCCGAAGCAGACCGAGCACGAGTGCTCGCGCGAGTGCAAGCGAACTTCGATGCAATCGAAGGCACCGTGAAGTCGATCGTCGAAACAGTCCGCGCCGACGGCGACGCTGCTCTGATCAAGTACGCGCAGCAACTCGATGGGGTGACTTTGACGTCAGACGCAATCAAGGTGACCGAAGCTGAGTTCGACGCAGCCGAGACTCAGGTAAGCCCTGAGTTGCGCGCGGCGCTTCAAAAGGCGCACGACAACATCGCCACGCACCACGGCGAACAGCTTCCGCCTGAGAGTTGGATGAAAGAGATCGTTCCTGGTGTGCTGTCGGGCGAACGCGTCACACCAATCGCTTCGGTTGGTCTCTATGTTCCGCGCGGCAAGGGCTCTTTCCCGTCGGTGATGTTGATGCTCTGCACGCCTGCGGTGATTGCCGGCGTTCCCCACATCGGTGTGTGTACACCTCCTGGGCCTGATGGCACGATTGATGCCGCGTCGCTCGTGGCGGCGCGCATTTGCGGGGTAGACACCATCTACAAGGTCGGCGGGGCGCAAGCCGTTGCTGCCTTTGCTTTCGGCACCGAGACAGTTCGACGCGTCGACAAGATCACTGGCCCCGGCAATCAATACGTGTCGGCAGCAAAGCGTTTGGTCTACGGATCGGTCGATCCGGGTCTACCTGCGGGCCCCAGCGAATCAATTGTGCTGGCCGACAAGACTGCCGACCCCGAGATTGTTGCTCGCGAATGGCTCGTCGAAGCCGAACACGGCCCTGACTCAGCAGCGTTACTGGTCACTGACTCAGTTGAACTTGCCGACGCCGTTAGCGCGATCGTTCCGTCGCTCGTCGCCGCGCTGCCTCAGCAACGACAAGAATTCATCACTACCGGCATGAGTGGCTACGGCGGAATCATCTTGACCAAAGACGTTGCCGCCTCGGTCGCCTTCGTTAATGAGTGGGCGCCCGAGCATTTGCGCGTCATCGTCGAAACACCATTCGAGTTGTTGCCCAAGATCACCAACGCTGGTGAGATCTTGTTGGGCGACTACACGTCTATCCCCTACGGCAACTTCTCGATCGGCCTAAACGCAATCTTGCCGACCGGGGGCACCGCACGCAGCTACTCGTGCGTGAGCGTGCACAGTTTCTTGAAACAGTCATCTTTCGCATACGTGTCAGCTGAGGGAGCGCGAGAGATCGGCCCCACCGCCGTTGAACTAGCGCGTTGGGAAGGTTTTCCTGCGCACGAAGAAGCTGCTCGTCACGCACTCGAGCGCGCGAACCAAAACTGAATGGCAGCCAGCTCGTCGCAAATTTGGTTGGCCGATCGCCTCGCTGTTCCGGCCAGCACCAAGGCCCTCCTATTCGATATGGATGGAGTGTTGCTCGACACGCTCGCGCTTGACTACGAAGTCGTAAACGCCACGCTCGCACGTCACACCGATGAGTCGGTGGTGGTGAGCACAGAGACAATCCGTTCATACTTCGCGTTCGATGCACCGGCGTTTTGGCAACGCATCTTGAGCGATGTCGGGCTGTCACTCGACGACACGCAATTCAAAGCACTGTTACGCGACTACAACGCTCTGCGCGCAAGCTCGACGCCAGCAATTCACGCAGGGGTCGTCGAGATCATCACGGCCGCTCGCAACAGCGCCATGCGCGTTGCGGTCGTATCGAACAATCCTGAAGCCGAAGTTGTACAGATGCTCACCAACGTTGGAATCATCGCTCTGATTGACGAGGTTGTGGGCAACGACAAGCCAGGCATTGCCAAGAAGCCGGCGCCCGACCCCTACCTCGAAGCTGCAAGTCGCTTGTCAGTTAACCCGGGTGACTGCGTTGTGATCGAAGACTCGCTACTTGGCAGCGAAGCTGGGCATCGAGCCGGCTGCTACACCGTCGGCGTGGCTACTGGTGGCGCAACTGTTGAGCAACTGAGCTCGTCGGGATTTGTCGACAACGTGTATGAGTCGTTTGCGTCAGTTGCGCCGCGCAGACTGTCGGTTCGCCCCGCTGTTTCGCGCGCCAAGGCTTACGTTCCCGACTGGCTGGGTCTCGATCGCAGCGAGTGTGTTCGCCTCGACCGCAACGAAGCATCGGGCCCGTTGTCAGACACTGTTCAACTAGCGCTGAGCGAGTATGTCGGTTCTGTTGGCGTGCACATGTATCCCGACAGCGACCCGCTCTTGCAACCATTGTCTGCGTACTGCGACATCGAAGCCGAGTGCATACTTCCAACTAACGGATCAGACCAAGCAATCGACTTGACCTTGCGAGCGTTCTTGAACGCTGGCGAGACCGTGCTCATGGCACGTCCAGAGTTCCCAGTATTCGGGCAGATAATCGACACGATCGGGGCGCGCGTAACTGCAGTGCCGTACAACGCGGACTTGTCGTTTCCCTACGAGGCGTTCCGCAGCGCATTCCAGTCGAACCAAATCGATCTGATCGTGCTCATCAACCCCAACAATCCAACGGGAACGCCGATTGAGCGCTCGTTCATTGAAGAAGTACTGACTGAGAATCCAACAACTCCGGTGATTGTCGACGAGGCGTATTACGAATTCACAGGTGCCACAGTTGTCGATCTGGTCAGGCAGCATCACAACTTGATCGTGCTGCGTACGTTTTCCAAAGCGTTCGCCATGGCTGGGCTGCGCCTTGGATACGCCGTTGCTAATGAAGCGACAATCGTCGAGCTCACCAAACTGCGCAATCCGTTTGACGTCAATCAGCTTGCTGTTATTGCTGGCCTCGTGCAGTTGAGCGACCTTAAGCCGTCTAGGGAATACGTCGACGAAACGATGAACCGCATCAAACCGCGCGCATTGCAGTTCTTCGAGTCGCACGACATCGTCGTGCATGGCGGAGCAGCAAACTTCGTGTTAGTCGAATCAAATGATCGCGACGCTCTCGTCAAACACCTGACGTCGTCGCGCGTATTGGTGCGCCCGATGAGTGCACCAGCGTTATCGAACATGTTCCGCATGAGTCTTGGTTCGTCACAAGACATGGCGCGTTTCGAACAAGCATTTGAAACTTTCGCAAACGCCAACAAGTCATACGAATCACGCGCTATACCTTCTCGGGAACGTTGATCAGCCGCTTCTTAAGTCCGACTTAACCGCGCCTGATCCGAAGAATCGCATCAACCTCGGTCGACAAAGTGAAGTACACGGCTGTCGTATGTGCAGTAATTCCCAACGCGGTTCTTGCAGCAGCATGCGCCTTCTACATGTATGACGCTTACGGCAGCGTCGCCAACACCTTTCGCTACGCGGCAAGTAATAATCGCTGCGTTCAGATTCGCTTCGCCAACCCAAGTGTCGTAACTAGCTGGAAGTCTTACGCATGCTGACTCGATTAGTAATCAACTTCGCCGTGGTCACTGGAGTCTTTGTGGCGCTAGCAGCTATCACAAATAGACCCTTACCCGAGTACATCGCATTCGCGTTTGTGCTTGGTGCACTGTCGACTGGCGTTCGCTACTTAATGCTAAGAAACACATAGGTCGCAATCGCTCCGCTGCGTCACAAATCTTCAGGGGTCTTGGCTCGCTCGTCATATCCTTCCCGCCCATCGCAAGACAGCACGGGTAGGCCATGTGACGCTGTCACACCCACAGAGATAGGGTGCAGCCCATGACCGAAATGATCAGAGCAACTGGCCTGGTGAAACGCTACGGCGAGCTCGCTGCTCTCGACGGCCTCGATCTCGCCGTCCCTGAGGGCACTGTGCTCGGGCTGCTAGGGCCAAACGGCGCTGGCAAAACAACGGCCGTTCGCATCTTCACCACCCTTATCAAGCTCGACAGTGGCCACGCCGAAGTGGCAGGCATTGACGTTGCGAAGAATCCTCGAGGTGTGCGGGAACGCATTGGCCTGTCGGGTCAATACGCAGCCGTCGACGAATACCTGACGGGTTTCGAAAATCTCGACATGGTCGGGCGGCTCTATCGTCTCGGCCGCCGACAGTCGCGTGAGCGCGCACAAGAACTGCTCGAAGCGTTTCGTCTAGCCGACGCCGGCAATCGCATGGTTAAGACCTATTCGGGCGGTATGCGCCGTCGTCTCGATCTCGCCGCGTCACTCGTGGCCAAACCTCCAGTTTTGTTTCTCGATGAACCAACAACCGGTCTCGACCCTCGCAGTCGCAACGACATGTGGGATGTCATTCGAGAACTTGTTCGCAGTGGCGCAACCCTGCTTCTGACAACCCAATACCTCGAAGAAGCCGACAAGCTCGCAGACAACATTGTCGTCATCGATCACGGGCGAGCGATCGCACAAGGCACAGCCGACGAGCTCAAATTGCAGGTTGGCGGCGAACGTCTTGAACTCGTAGTTGAACAAGACTCTGACCTCGACACCGCTAAGTCGCTAATTGCCGAAGTCGCTGTCGGTGAAGTTGCCGTCGATCGCCACGGCAGGCAGTTGGTTGCACCAGTTAAAGGCGGGGCAACTGTGTTGATGGAAGCGTTGCGCCGACTAGACACCGCGCAGATTCGAGTGCTCGATGTCGGCCTACGTCGCCCGACACTCGACGATGTGTTCCTGTCACTTACCGGTCACGCAGCGGTCGACGCTTCGAGCGAATCAATCGACACCAACAGCATCACTAACGAGCACGCAAAAGAAGAGGCCAGCAAATGAGTCAGGTCATGTCTGTTTTTGCCGACAGCACCGTCGTAGCCAAACGCAATCTCATCAAGATCAAACGTGTACCCGACCTGTTGGTGTTCACAACGATGTCGCCGATCATGTTCATCTTGTTGTTCGCCTATGTCTTCGGCAGCGCCATTGACGTGCCGGGCATGAACTACAAAGAGTTCCTGATCCCCGGCATCTTTGCGCAAACCGTGATCTTCGGGGCAACCATCACTGGTGCGGGCCTGGCAGAAGACATTCAGAAAGGTGTGATCGATCGTTTTCGTTCACTACCGATGGCCCGTGCAGCCGTGCTCGTTGGGCGAACAGTTAGCGATGTGCTCAACAACGTCATCACGATTGTTGTTATGTCGGTGACCGGTCTGTTGGTCGGGTGGAGCATCAATACGTCAGTCTTCGAAGCAATCGCAGGCTTCTTGCTCTTGCTCGGCTTTGCTTACGCGTTCTCGTGGATCATGGCCTTCATCGGCCTCTTGGTACCAAGCCCCGAGGTCGTAAACAATGCGTCATTCATGGCCGTGTTTCCCCTGACCTTTGTGGCCAACACCTTTGTTCCGACCAACAACTTTCCGGCCGTGCTGAAAACAATCGCGAACTGGAACCCCGTGTCGTCGCTGACGCAGGCCGCACGTGAACTCTTCGGCAACACCAGCTCAGCAATGCCCCCACCTGATGCATGGCCGATGCAAAACCCGGTGCTTTATACCTGCATCTGGATTGTGATCATCATGGCCATCTTCGTTCCGCTCGCGAATCGTCAGTACAAGCGAGTGGCGAGCCGCTAACTCGTGACGCTCCATTGACTGCTGATTGATTGCGATCATCAGGCGCAAGGGGTAGACCTGAGCCATGTCGATCACAACAAAGCGTACTGACGTAAGTGCCGATGAAATCTGGTCGATTCTTTCCGACCCATACACGTACTCACACTGGGTGGTTGGCGCAAAAGAAATCCGTTCAGTAAGCGGAGAATGGCCTGACCCTGCCTCGCGTCTGCATCACACGGTGGGCGCTGGGCCAGCTGAAAACAAAGGCGACACGATTGCGCTCGAGGCTCAGGCACCTCGACATCTGAAGCTTCTTGCACGCTTTCGTCCACTCGGTGTTGCTGAAATCACTATCGATCTTCGCGACACACCATCGGGCACTGAGATCAGAATGCAAGAAGATCTGATCGGCGGCCCGACTTCGCTCGTGCCGCAGAAGCTGACCGATCTTGCATTGACGCCGCGCAACAACAAGACGCTTGATCGGCTTGTTGACCTAGCTCGACGCGGCGGACGCTAAGACCTTCGCCTAGACAGGCGAGCGTGAAACAACGCTGCTCGTGCGGCGTTGGCACCGCACGCACCATGCACGCCGCCACCTGGATGTGCCGATGACGACGCCAGATAAACGTTGCGCACGGGCGTTTCTGGTCGGCCCCACCCTGGTATGGGGCGAAAGATGAGTTGCTGATGGATCTGAGCGGTTCCGCCGCCGATCGAACCGTGAACCAAGTTGGCGTTGTCGCTTTGCAACTTCGCCGGAGTCATTACGTGACGACCGCGGACTAGGTCACGAAAACCCGGCGCGCGCTTTTCAATTTCACGCTCGATGCGATCAACAAACTCATTCGTCTCGCTTTCGTTCCACACGCCTTTGATCTTCCCGCCAACGTCGCTACGAATCTCGTGCGGCACATGTGTATAGGCCCACACGGTTTCTTTCCCAGCAGGCTGACGCGTCGGGTCAGTCATCGACTGCTGCCCGAGAAGCAAGAACGGTGAATCAGTCAGCACGCCGCGCGCCAACTGCGATGCGTCAACAGAGAGTGCATCTACACCCTCGCCCACGTGCACTGTGCCCGATCGTCGAGCCGCGTCACTGTGCCACGGAATGGGACCGTTCAAGTTCCAGTCGACCTTGAACGTTGCCGCGTCCCATTGGAAATTCTTGAGATCACGCAACACGTCATCGGGTAGCGCGTCAGCGGGCAGGAGCTTCGAATAGAGCGCTGGCGCGTCGACATCGGCAAGTATTGAGCGACGCGCATCGAACTCACTACCGTCTTCACACTTGACCGCCACGCCGCGTCGGTCACGCACAATCACCTCAACAGCGCGTGAGCTACAAACGACTGAGCCGCCCTTGCTTTCGAGGCGTTTGACCATGGCGCGTGTCAACATGCCAGCCCCACCTTGTGGCACCGGGAAGCCGTGCGTTTGAGCGAGGGCAGACATGAGCCAGCCGTAAAAGCCACTCAGAGCAGACTCGGGCAGCAGATCAGCGTGCAATGCAAGACCGGCGATAACGCGCCGTGCTTGTTCTCCAGCAAAGTGCTCTTCCCCCAAACGGCGCACAGGCAGCAATGCCGTTCGAGCAAAGCGGATCAGGCCCTTTGGCCCCAAACCTCGCGCGAGTCGAGCGGATGCCCGCACAGGAGGAAACGGGGTAAACAACGCAGAGAGCAAAACGTCGCTGTGTTGATTCCACATCGCTAGAAACTCTCGCCATGCGTCTCCGTCTGAACCCAACGAACGCGCCGTTTCATCAAGCGATGTAGCAATGTGCGCGGAGTGTCCATCAAGCGATTCGTGCGCGACCACAACTTCAGAGCGGCGCCAAACAAGTCCGAAGTCTTCGAGCGACAGTTTGGTGATGGCAGGTGAAGAAACACCGAGCGGAAAGAACGCGCTGCAGTGATCGTTGATGTAACCGGGTTCTATCAACTCAGACGATCGAACTGCGCCGCCCGGCCGTTCGTTTGCCTCGAGAACCAATACGTCCCAACCAGCGTCAGCAAGTAGGTTGGCGGCAACCAGCCCGTTTGGCCCTGAACCAATAACAATTGCGTCAGCCACTCACTGCACCTACCCGGTTTCGTCTGTTGAAACACACCAGCCATTCAGCCCCATCGACACGCTACATCTCGACGTTGACGTTGTCGGCGGCCTCTCTGTGGGCGATCGGACAAGTGGCATGGCGTTACGGCGAAGGCAACGCCATTGCTCTTGCCGGCCAACGCTCGCTAGTCGGGTGTGTATTCATGCTGCCTGTGCTGGTACGCGCATTTCACGACGGACGCCTCCGCCAGATGTGCACGAATCGCTCGGCTGCAATTGCAGTCGTCTCTTCGGCACTGACAATGCCCTTCACGGCGACGTTGTTTCGCGAACTCACTGGGCCACAAGCGGCGTTGATGACAGCAGTAACTCCGGCAGCTGTCATGTTGTGCGCTACGAGCATTGGCTCGCGCTTATCGACTAGGGCAGCTTTCGCCGTTGTCATCTCGACAGTCGCTGCTGTCGTGGCTGCGCTCTCAGGTGGACTCGGCAACTTTTCATACGTAGGTCTGTTTGCTGCCGCGGTGTTGCTTGTAACAAACGTGGTGATGATGCTGGCAACAGAACGCGCCCGTGAGCATTTCGACGCGTCGTCGCTCGTCGCAGCTGGCATGTTGCTTGCTTGCGCTGGTTGTTACGGCGTTGCCCTGGTTGTTCACCCAGCTGGAGGTATCGCAACCTCAGGGGCAATCGCCGCCACCGTTGCTGGCATCACTGGCACCATCGCACGGGTCGCACGCGCCGTCACCCTGCCCTTTATTGGGTCGGCGGTCGCCAGTTCGGCGGCGCAACTAACCGCTTTGTTGACGGCAATCGGCGGCGTCTTGCTGTTCGACGACCCAGCGTCGTTTACGGCACTTGCGTTGGGCATCGTTGCTGCTGCAGCCGCCGTAATCGCCGTTTGGTTGATGGGTGAGCGTCCTCGTGACGTGCAGAACACTGACCCCAAGTAGCCTCGAGCAGTGGCACATCTTCTAGGCGCCGAGGCAATCTCACTCGAGTTTGCCAGCGGAGTGGTCTTCGACGCCGTAACAACTGGCATTCAAGATGGAGATCGCATCGGCGTTGTCGGACGCAATGGCGATGGCAAGTCGACCCTGCTGAAGTTGCTGTCGGGCCAACTCAAGCCACATTTGGGCAGAGTGACGGCGCGGCGCAACCTCTTGATCGGCACCCTGTCGCAGTCTGATGCGCTCGACCCAAACGCAACGGTCGGGCACGTTCTCGTCGGCGATGCACCAGAACACACGTGGGCGAGCAACGCCCAAGCCCGCGCCATTATCGAAGCACTGACGAGCGAAATCGAATGGACCACTCGCGTTGCTGACTTGAGCGGCGGACAACGCCGGCGCGTCGCGCTTGCGGCCTTACTTCTTGACGATCACGACGTTCTGTTGCTCGATGAGCCGACGAACCATCTCGACATCGACGCAATCACGTGGCTCGCTCAACACCTCAAGACGAAGTGGCAACCCAACTCTGGAGGCCTCGTTGTCGTAACGCACGACCGTTGGTTTCTTGACGAAGTGTGCACTACCACCTGGGAGGTTCACGACCGCACCATCGAGCCCTTCGATGGAGGCTACGCCGCATATGTGTTGCAGCGCGTCGAACGCGACCGCATCGCGGCATCAACCGAGGCAAAGCGACAAAACCTCGTGCGCAAAGAGCTGGCGTGGTTACGCCGAGGTCCACCAGCGCGCACGTCGAAGCCGAAGTTTCGTATCGACGCGGCTAACGCTTTGATTGCCGATGAACCACCTATGCGCAACACGATCGAGCTAAATCAGATGGCGATGAGCCGACTCGGCAAAGACGTCGTCGATGTGCTTGGCGTTTCTGTTGAGTTTGCCGGACGTCCTGTGCTTCGTGACATCGAGTGGAGAGTTGGGCCTGGCGATCGCATCGGCATTCTCGGCCGTAACGGCGCCGGTAAGTCGACACTGCTCAATGTGTTCTCGCAGCTCATGCAACCAACACGAGGTGTTGTCACGCACGGCAAGACAGTAAAGCTGGCGACTCTTACGCAGCAGTCTGAGGCGCTCGACGAGGTCGCCAACCGGAGGGTGCGCGAGCTGCTCGCCACGAAACGAACGACTTACACGATCGGCAAGAAGGAAGTTTCGGCGTCACAACTATTCGAGCGCCTCGGCTTTTCTAGTGACCAAATCAATGCGTATGTAAACGAACTTTCAGGTGGTCAGAAGCGGCGTTTGCAGTTGCTGTTGATCTTGCTCGACGAACCCAACGTGCTGGTGCTCGATGAGCCATCTAATGATCTCGATATCGACATGCTCACGGCAATGGAGGATCTGCTCGACTCGTGGCCCGGCACCTTGATCGTTGTCTCGCATGATCGCTACATGGTGGAGCGCGTAACCGATATGCAATACGCGCTACTCAACGGTCGGTTGATCCACATGCCTCGAGGTGTCGAGCAATACGTCGACGTTGTGCAGTCGAGCCAGAGTCTTGGCGGCACTTCAGCCGCCAACCAAGCTAGGGGTTCTCGCTCCGAGCGACTTTCGGGCGCCGACTTGCGCGCGCTCCAGAAAGAGCGTGTGTCTATTGAGCGCAAGCTCGACAAGCTGCCACGACAGATCGAACAGATGCATCAGACGATCGCCGATCACGACCAAAATGACTACGTCGGTCTTGCAAAGTTGGCCGAAGACCTCACCGCATTGAACGAGCGCGGCAACGAGCTCGAACAACGGTGGCTAGAGCTATCCGAGATCCTCGAGAGCTAGACAATGGCAATGTCAGCGGCGACAGCAAACGCACCTGAACTCAAGAGTGTGTTGGCACGCATCTATCTGTTCTGTGCAATGGGTGACCTCATGTTGATCTACCCGTTCTATGCAGTCATGTTTTCCGACAGCGGGTTGTCAACGCTGCAGATCTCGGTACTGTTCGTTGTGTGGACGGTCGTCGGCTTGTTGTTAGAAGTTCCGTCAGGCGTGGTGGCCGACAAGATCGATCGTCGCGTCGTGTTAGTGGCAGCCGAAGCGTTCAAGGCACTCGCATTCTTGACTTGGTTTCTTGAACCTTCATTTGCCGGCTTCCTCGTCGGCTTCTTGTTGTGGAGTGCCAACGGCGCGCTCTACTCGGGCACATTTGAGGCCCTGACATACGACGAGTTGAAAGCAGTCGGGCAAGAAGGCCTTTATGTAAAGGTTGCAGCGCGCTGTGAAGGCGCCGCACTTACAGCAATACTTCTCGCAACAGCGCTGGCCGCGCTGGTTCCTGACGACACCTACAAGGTGCCACTGCTTGCCAGCGTTTGCGCTGCTGTCGTCGCCGGTGCGATTGCACTGAGCCTTCCAAAGACTGCACGAATCGATGACGTTACCGATCGACACTACGTCTCAATCCTGCGTCGCGGGATCGCAGCGGCCTTCAAGTCGCGAGTACTGCTGTCTGCAATTGCCTTAAGCGCCTTCGCAGGATCCGCTTACGGAGCCATGGAGGAATACTCATCGCTGTTTGTCGCAGATATAGGCGTCAGTCTTCGAGGCGTTGCCATTGCGTTGGCACTCGTCGGCATTGCAACAGCAGCCGCTTCGTTCGTCGCGCATCGCCTCGAGTACATCCGAAGCAGTGTGCTGTACGCACTGTTGGCAGTTGCCGGCGCTGCGATGACAATTGCAGCCGCCATGCAATCAGTGCCAGCAATCGCTGTGCTTGGCGTCTACTACGTGCTCACGCAAATGGTCAACGTTGTCGCAAGTGCGCGCATTCAGCACCTCATTGATGACGACACGCGAGCAACAACGACATCGGTCGGAGCATTTGCGACAGACATCGCAACGCTTGGGTTCTACGCCCTGTTTGGCATTGTTGGTGACAGCGACCGCTTCTTGGCTTTCCAAGTCATCGGTGCCGTCGTTGTGGCAATTGCCCTAGTGCTTGGCCTGACGAGCCGAACACGTGTCAGCGAGCTGGAGCCTCGACAACCGTAGGCGCTTGCTCAACGGCGGCTGCGTCGACGAGCAAACGTACGGCCGTCATCGCTTCGAGAACGCGGTCGACTTCATCGTCGGTGTTAGCGCTCGTCAATGTAAAACGAACACCGCCGTTGTCTAGTGGCATCGCCGGGAACACTGACGGCGTCATCAAGATGCCGTGACGCCACAAGATGTTGCACGCTTCGACGACTATCTCGGAATCACCCAACACGACGTTGATGATTGGAAATGACGTACTTGCAACCTCGAAGCCCAACTCATTGATGCCAGTCAGCAGCTTGTTAGTTAGCCGCCACAACTCGGCACGAATTGCGTCTCCTTGCGTTCGATTGACCTCGAGCCCAGCCAACGCGCTGGCGAGGCTTGCAACCGGGATTGGTCCGCCGAAGATCATTGTCGACGCGCGCTCGAAGCGATAACGCTGATCGGGCGAGTTGCAGGTTACAAAAGCTGCCATCGATGAGAACGCCTTTGACATGCCAGCGACGTAAACGATGTTGTCGTAGTTGAGATTCATCTGACGCATCACACCGCCACCGCCAAGGCCGTAGGGCATCTCGTCGGTTGGATCACTGCCGAGAATGCCGAAGCCATGCGCATCGTCGATGTAGAGCGTTGCGTCATAACGCTGCGCCAGTTGTTGATACAGCGCCAAATTAGCGGCAGCACCCGACATGGAATAGATGCCGTCAACGACAATGACACGGCTGCTGCGATCTTGCATCCTCTGAAGCCGACGCTCGAGACCCATCACGTCTCCGTGATCAAACGTAGATACACGAATGCCTTTTGCGCGAGCGAGTTGCGCTGCCTCTTGCATCGAGTGATGCGCTGCTGAGTCAATGATGATGGCGCCACCGGGCCCTGCCAATGCTGGCAACACCCCGAAATGGAGCAGCGTGACTGTGGGAAACACGACCGTGTCGTTAGCACCGACGAGCTCAGCTAGCTCGTGTTCAAGACGTCGGTATGGCTCAGGCGAAGCAACGGCGCGCGTCCAACTCGGGTGTACTCCCCAACTGTCGACCATCGGCGGAATTGCCTTGATGACATCAGGGTGCAGGTCAAGTGACAAGTAGTTGCACGAAGCAAAGTCGGCAATCACGCGCCCGTCAACTGTTACCTCACGTTGCTGCTGCTGTGTGGCGACAACGTACATCTGTGGGATGCTTGACTCGAGACGATGAATAGTCTGCGCAACACCTGACTGCTCGCCAGTACCAGTCGCACGAACATGAGCGACGAGCGCAAGAAGATCAGCAACCGTCTGAACGCTGACGACTTCGGCTTGAGGCAACTCAATTTCGAGCAAGCTCTCGACCGCAAGAGCGAGGTCAAGCATCGCGAGTGAATCGAAGTCAAGGTCGTACTTGAGGCGTGACGATGGCACGACCGGAACTTCAAGCCCCCGACTACGTGTCTGTTCGACGATGAAGTTCAAGATGGCGCGCTCGTCACTGCGAGCCGAGTTGACAGAGGTTGCCTCACGAGCGGAAGTCTCGATAGTCACTTCATCAGCCATCGGCTTGGCAACATCTTGCGCTAGCGGTGTCAGATCTCCTGAGCGCAGCAGTTCACGAACAGCGCCGTGACGTTTCTTCCCCGATGTCGTGCGCGGCAACGTTCCCTTGCGCACAAGCACAACCGATTCGAGTGCGGGCTCAAATTGATCGCGCGCACCAAGTAGTACCGCGAGCAACGAGGCTGCATCGGCTCGTTTGTCGACTTCGACAATGGCCGTCAAACCAGATTCGTTGACAAGATCTGCGTCGAGCACCCAAACATCGTCAGGAGACAATCCCAACAGGGCAGCTGCACCGAGTTCGATCACCTGAGTCGAGAAGTTCTCGCCATTGCGGATGATGACGTTCTTAATGCGATCGACGATGTAGAGCTCGCCCTCGTAAAGAAAGCCGACGTCACCAGTGTTAACGACGTTGTCGTCAAACGAAGTGACGATGCCGCCCGAACTTACGAGCCCGGCAGACACAGACGCGCCAGCAACGACAACCTCGCCACACGAAAGATCTTCGCTGATCTCGCGACCGTCAGCGTTCAACAAACGAAGGCTCGTGCCGTCAAGCACGCGGCCGACTGCCACGACGTTGACGCTGTCGGGATCAGTGGGAAGCTCATCTCCGGCAACTGTTGCGTGTTCAATTTGGCCCATCCGACCGACTGAGGCTCGGTCAACGCTGAGAACCTTCAGCGAATCATCAAGGCTTGGTATCGAGACACCCAGAGTTGTCTCCGCCAACCCATAACTAGGCGAGAAGACGTTGTCGCCGAGACCGTGAGATCTCAGTTGCGAAATGAATCGGCGCGCAATCGAGGCACGCACGGGTTCGCCGCCGCAACACGCGTACCTCACGTGGCTCAGATCGAGAGTTTCTAGTTCTGCCTCGTCGAGACGATCAAGCATGAGTTCGTATGACGACGACGGACTGTAGAAGACCGTTGCGCGCTTCTGCGCCACAAGCGGCAACCAACCGCCAGGGTTGGTCAAGAAGTCGAAGGGGCTCATCAGATATAGATCCGCACCCGTGAGCAACGATAGAAGTGCATTCCCAACTAGACCCATGTCGTGATACAGCGGAAGCCACGACATGAACACATCATGTTCATCGATCTCGCGACGTGCTGCCATGATCTTGCAGTTGTCGATCAAGTTGGAGTGCGTTACTGCGACACCCTTTGACTCGCCAGTAGACCCGCTCGTTAGTTGCACATAAGCAATGTCGCCAGCGGATGAATGACCAACGATCCCGAAATCATTAAACCCAGGCTCAACTGCTTTCGGGTCTATAACAATGGCGTCATCAAGCTCCGCAGGAAAACTTCCAACGTCTGCGACAAGAAGAGATTCGTCGCGACCCATCAATCGGCGCGCCGTGTTCACCCGTTCAAGTACAACCGCGCGACTGTCGAACGCCGGTCGGCTTGCAACAATCGCAGGGATCGCGTTCACCATCACAGCGCCACAGAAAGCCAGCAACGTTGCCTCGGGCGTCGCGCAGGCAACGACTATGGGGGTTCCGTCGGTGGCACCGGCTTGACGCAGAGCAGTTCCGACTCGCAGCGCCCGACTCGCGAAATCAGCTTGAGACTGTTGGCGAAACGAACGGGAGTGACGGTCGTAGAAAGCAATGCTTGAGTCTTCGTGGATAACGCCGTTCACTTTGTCGACAAGGATCGACGAAAGAGTTGAACTGTGTGGGTCCGCCTTGGCTCTCTCAGAAAGCGAACGAGTGGTCATGTTGAGGCATCTTCAACTTCGTCAAGCTCGTTTAGCGGAGACTCACTGCCGGCGTCCTGCTGTGCTGATGCAAGAGAAACTCTGGCCAGTTGAAGCACATCGGCCGCAGTCATCGAACCGCTCGCATGAGCGACGCCATAGGCGACTTCTAGCGACACCTGGCCGCGCTCGATCGTGATCGGCATCGCGCAAACGTCAGTCACACGACGAGCGACTTCGGCAGCTTCGTCTGCTTGTGACACGTCTTCGAGCAACACGGCGTATGTGTTGTCGCGCAAATAGGCCACTGTGTCTGAGGCGCGAAGGTAGTTCTCCAAACGGAAGGCAATGATCCGCAAGATCTCAGAGTCGACCGCTGGTCGTCCGTCTTCAGCGCTGACGCGCAACAACACAACAGCCGGGCTCTTTGCGCCACGCTTGCTTCGCACGATTGCATGAGCGAGACGTTCGTCAAACAAGAGCGGCGATCCCAAGCCCGTTACTGAGTCGCGCATCAACCCACTGCGGACCTCATTGGTTGCAGCCCGTTCGGCGGTAACGTCTCGGAAGAGAACGACGCGATCATTCGTCGGAGTTCTCGAAAGCGAAAGTTCAAACGTACGAATCTCGCCGGTCGCGATTTCGGCTTTCGCTTCGACAATCAGCTCCGGCGCACCGTTTCGCAAGGCGGCCAAAGCTGTTGCCACAGCCTCTTGATCTTGTGGCAAGAACCATTCCGCCAAGGTCACGCCGTAAAGGCGCATGCTTGTGCCGAATGTTTCTCCGACCTTGTCACTGCTCTGAGCAACTTTGTCGGATTCATCAAGGACAACGATGGCGATCGGGAGCTGAGTCACGAGGCGCGCAGAAAAGGTCTGATCCGTCACCGCTTCTCCATCGGCATCTCGGGCCCGCATTTGAACAGGAATCGGTCAAATGATGCAGGAGGCAGGGCGGGCCTGACTGCCGTCGTCCGTCTGCTGCGACCTGGCTGCCACATCGGGAAAATCAACGCGCCCCCTCTTAAACTCCTCGCATGAAGTTAGACCCACCGCCGCCACTATCGGTAGCGGACAATTCGCCTTATTGGGACTATGCGCGCGCTTTGGTGGGAATTACTCACGAAATTAACGCTGACCTGCTCATTCAAGGTATTAACGAAGGCTTGGTCCCGATGGCGATACCGGAGGAGTTCCTGGCTGACCCATCCCTGGCCGACCGATCAGCAATCGGGTGGTGGTCGCCCGACCCAAGAGCCGTCCTCCGGTTCGAAGACCTAAAGGTCAGTCGCTCGCTGCGCCGTTCTTGCCGTCGCTTCCGATTCTCCGCCGATCAAGCATTCGAGGCCGTGCTCGACGGATGCATAGCCCAGCCCAGAGAAGACGCATGGATCGACGACCGGATGCGAGTGACCTACCTCGACCTACACGAGCGCGGCGTCGCCCACAGCGTTGAGGTATGGAACAAGGACGACGACACCCTCGTGGGCGGAATTTTCGGACTTTTGTCTCGTCGAGGATTCTGCGGAGAGTCAATGTTCCATACTGCGAGCGACGGCTCAAAAGCCGCACTTGTAGCGCTCATGACATGGCTCGACGCGAACGGCTACCGATTTATGGACGTCCAGTGGGCGACCCCATTTCTCGAAAGCATGGGCGTGCAGAATGTCGACCCTGCGACACTGGATCGACTCATCAGCGCAGTCGAGCAGCGCCCGTTGAGCGCGGTCGCCGAGCTTTCCGTTCCCTTGACTTAGCGAAGACTCACCTGAGACCGGTCCGAATTGAAGCTTAACTAAGCAACAATCGATGACTCGAGACGAATCACGCGTATGAAGTCGTCTGTGTTCTCAACCGAGGCCGGCTTACCCAGCAAGAAGCCTTGCGCCTTGTCGCAGCCCATCGCGGCCAGTGCATCGCGCTGCGACGTTTCTTCGATTCCTTCGGCAACGACTTGCAGTCCGGTTGCATGAGCCATGTCAATGATCGACTTGACCTGCGCGTGAGCGTTTCCGAACGCCCCCGTGAGGTTTGTGATGAGACTGCGATCAAGTTTCACGACAGTGAACGGCAGCTGCGCGAGCGCTGCGTAACTCGCAAATCCAGAACCGAAGTCGTCAGCTGCCAGTCCTACGCCAAGCTCGCGCAATCGGGCGAGACGGTCGGTGCTGGTTGATTCGTCAACGTCAGCGCTTTCAGTCAGTTCGAGGATCACGGATGCGGGCGCAACGCCACTTATGCGGAGAGCAGCAGCAACTGCGTCGACGATCCCTGCATCTTGCAACTGGCGAGGCGACACATTCACGTTCATTGTGAGGTTGTGGCCCGGCAACTCTTGCTGCCACAGGGCAAGCTGCGCGAGTGCCTCCTGCAATGCCCATTCGCCGATGGGAACGATAAGCCCCATCTCCTCAGCAAGTGGGATGAAGGCGCCGGGGCTTACGAATCCGCGAACGGGATGTATCCATCGCATCAGGGCTTCAAAGCCGAGTAAGTCACCGTTGAAGGCAAAGATCGGCTGGTAGTGCAGCTTGAGCTCGTCATTCTCAAGGGCCTTAGCCAAGTCCGCCTTCAACTCAAGACGTTCGAAGGCGCTGACATACATGCTTTCGTCGAAGACCGAGACGCGACCTTTGCCTCCGTGCTTCGCGTGATACATCGCAACATCGGCGTTGCGCAGCAGAACGTCTGGGGTCGAGTCAGCCTCTGCCATCGCAATACCAACACTTGCGGTGATCGCCAGCTGACGTCCATTGAACACAACCGGCTCTTCGATGATCTCGAGCAAACGCTCAGCAATTACAAGTGCGTCGGCAGCGACTTGCACATCTTCAAGGAGCACGGCGAACTCGTCGCCGCCCAGTCGAGCAGCGGTATCGCCATCGCGCACGTACTGGTCGAGTCGAAATGCGATCACTTGCAACAACTCATCGCCAGCCGTGTGACCCAAACCATCGTTGACGGTCTTGAAATCGTCAAGGTCAATGAAGAGCACAGCCGCCGACCGACGGTTGCGAGCGCGCCCCGCCAACGCGTGTTGAATACGCTCGCGAAGTAACACACGATTCGAGATGCCCGTTAAGTCGTCGTGAAGAATCTTGTGACGCAGACTTTCTTCTAGCTGCTTGCGCTCGGTCACGTCGTGAGCGTTGATGATGAACCCACCGATAGTCGGTTCTGAGCGAAGGTCCGTGACTGTCATGTCCATCGTTTTCAAAGATCCACCAGCAGTGTGGCAACGAACTTCGATGCGAAGCGGAGAACGATCTTCAGGTGAAAGCAATGAGACGGCGGCTCGCAGTGCTTGGCGATCCTCGTTCGCCAAAAGGTCCGTGAACTGCCTGCCCATGAGCGATGCTTCACTCATTCCAAGCACAACCTCACTCGAAGGACTGACGTAGGTGATCCGACCCTTCGGATCGACAACCGCCACCAAGTCGTGCGACTGCTGCACAAGTGAGCGAAAGCGCTGCTCGCTCTGGCGTTTGTGAAGGTCTTGGGCAAGAGCCGAAGCCTCAACCGCGAGCGTGAGATCAGTTGCCAAACGCTTGACCTGAGCGACGACTGCAGAAGGAAGGGCACCTAGCGTTTCGACTGTGAGCACACCTCGAAGCCGACCCTGAGCAATGAGAGGTATCGCCAACGTACGGTCTGCAAACTCGCCGCCGAACAACGATGTCTCGATGGCTGCCGCTGCACCGATAGCGGAACCCAGCGTGCGCTCGAGAGCGTCGTGGCTTGCGTTGATAAGCAGTTCGGCGTCGACCCCTCGCGAAGCGCCGACCGACCAAACACGATCGTCGACTAAAAGAACGCTGGCACGCACGGTGCGATTGCCGCACAAAGCAAGCACCGCGCCCAAGCTTGAGTCGAACTGTTCTTCCTTGGCAGTAGCAGTAGCGAGGGAGCCAGCGGCACGACTCACAATCTGCTCCATGCGAGATTCGTTTTCACGAGCACGCACGAGACCAGAGAACCGCGCCATCACAAGCCCTGTCGTCAACACCCACAAAACGCCGAGGCCAACGTCGACGATGTTGTCGGGGTGTGGGTGCGTAACGAGAAGTACAGGCGAGACCAAAACGGTCGAGCTCATAAGCACAAATCGACCAACTGCCATCCGACCGATTGGGGCTGTCATCGGGCGCGTAATCTCACGCGCATCCGTCGAAACTGCCGAAGCGGCACACGAGAAGAACCCAATCGTCGCGATGCTCAGCAGCAACTGATCTTGGCCACCGAATCGAATGTGCGCTTGTTCGAGCGAGACCAACGCGTCACTCAAGAGAACGCAAACGTTGAATGCAAACAACAAGTAGTAGCTTCCGTTGCGCGCACCTGGCCCCACTGCAAGGCGGGCAACCGCGGCAAACAGAACGAGATCAAAAAGTGCGAATGCGCAGTTCACTATCTGTCGACCGAGGAGTACGTCGGGGCTCGTGAGGTTTGGCACTGCAACGACAACCCAGCTGAATACCGCAACGCCCAACGTCAGTACCGTTGCGTCCAACCAGTTGGTGGGGTCTTGGTCGTGTGTTCGTTGTCGACCAAAAAGCCACGCTGCGCCGATCGCGCACACGTACGCGCAAAAGTCGATGTACTCCGTGAGAGCAGGAGCGTTGCCCGAAGCTGTCGCGAATGAGGGAAATACTGCCGTCACCACTAACGAGGTGAGCCACGACCCGACGGCGCAAGCGAGCGCTATCCAGGGGGCTCGTTCGGTCGCTGGAAATTTGCGGAGCGAGCGCAGCAGCAAGACGAACGCAGCCACGCATGCTGAAAGCAAGACAACACCTTGGGCAAGCTCGCCCAGGAACGCGCTCACTACAGCGGCCACCAGGCCACCGATCAGGAGCGATTCAAGGAGGGGGATCCTCCGCAGAGCAAAGCTTGCCACTCGAGCGGTATCGGCCTGATTTGAGGGTCGGTGTAGAAACATTTTGCCGAGCCGCCACTACTAGGGCTCGGCGAAAGGGCAGTTCAGAGGCTTTTAGACCTCAACGAGACTCAGGGGCCTTTCGAAGCGCCGTGGCCTTCGGCGCCGGCAACGACCAGTCAGAGAACGCCTCAGACTCGGTCATTCGAGCCATCGACACCCGCCTTGCAGGCCCCTTCGGAGGATGCACGAAGGCGTGGACCTGATCGACCATGTGCTCAATCCGAGATTTCACCATTCGCCTCGCCTCGCCTCTCAAGTTGGTCGTACAACAATGCCCCATCGGTGAATCCCTAGCAAAATCGATCCAGTTACACCGACACGGACACGAAGGCGCTCTGACAGTCCAAACTCGACACTGCCCTACTGTCTGACGGCGTGACAGTTCTCTCTTATCTAGAAGACTTCGACGTCGTCGACGGCACCGCAAAGATCGTGCGCTCCGAACAGCTCGACGACGAACGCACCGACATCGTCCTCGACCGCACATGCTTCTACCCACGAGGCGGCGGCCAAGATTGGGACACCGGGATCATCAAGGGTGCCGACGCAAACCTGACCGTTGAGGAAGTTCGGCTCGATGAGAACGGTGACGTGCATCACATTGGTCATGCAAGCCGTGCGTTCACGAACGACATGCAAGAAGTGAGTTGCGTTGTCGACAAGGAGCGACGCGACATAAACACGCGCCTTCACTCGGCGGGTCACGTCGTCGACATGGCAGTGGATCACCTTGGCCTGCCTTGGACACCGGGCAAAGGCGCTCACTATCCACACATGAGCTTCGTTGAATACGCCAGCGATTACTCACCCGAGGCCGCTGCCGAACAACTCGAACAAATCCAAGCGGTTGCCAACGAACTAATAGCGGGCGGCACAAATAACGAGATTCGTTTCATGGCTGTTGACGAGATGCACACGGTATGCCGACACGTGCCAAACAACATCCCCACCAACAAGCCGGCGCGGGTTGTCATATACGCGGGCTACTTCGGAGTTCCATGCGGAGGCACTCACGTGGTGACACTCGACTCGATCGGCGCGCTCACAATCCCGAAAATCAAGGCAAAGAAGGGCGTGATCAAGGTTACTTACGCTCTCGAAGGCATCGGCTAGCGCTACCGATCGACAAGTTTCCGTTGCCAACCACAGTTTCGTAACCCACCATTAAGTAGATGTCTCTACTTCCACCAGGTGTTCGATGACGGTCAAGCTCGGCCCCGCAATCGCTTCATCACAACCCACCCTTCAACCCGACATCGTCGAGGTTTACAAGAGCGACGTTATGGTTGGCGAACTCATTCGCCACAACGACTCTGTCGAGTTTCGTTATCTAGACCACTACAAGGCCATTAACGGAACGCCTGTTTCGCAGTCGCTTCCTCTCGACGGCACGGGTTACATGAAGTCGTCACTCCCCGGACAGCTACCGCCTTTCTTCGCCGGACTACTACCTCAAGGTGCCCGCCTCGACCGGATCGCACAAACCATTGGCGTTTCCAGAACAGACGAGCTGTCGATCTTGGCCGCGACGGGAGCCGACTGCATTGGCGACGTGTTCGTGAAACCGCGACACACAGCACCGAGATCGTTCGACCGTCTGAGTGCCGTCGACGGACGTTCCGAAGCCGTCCGCCTGGCAGGAAGATCACTTGGAGCTCACGTCTACAACCTGCAGGGCACACAGCGGATGTCTGACGCTCCCGTTGAAGTCCCCGTGCAAGACGCGTCGATCGCCGGAGAGGCCGAGTTGCTCGTCGGTCGCGAAACCACCGCTCGACCAAACGACAATCGCAGCTACTTCGTCTTGCTCAACTCGGCCGAGTTCCCTGACATTGTTGCGCGCACACAACTCGCTATGCGCGCTGCCCAACGCGCGGGAATCGACGTGCCCGCAAACAGACTCGCCGTCGTGGCCGTAAACACCGAACGTCAGCCTGCGTTGATAATCGAGCGCTTCGATCGCTACATCGACGGACACGGTTCAGAGCGACGTCTTGCCAGCGAAAACGCCGGTCAGATGCTTGGGCTCAGACCTGAATACAAAGCGAGCATCAGTCTCGACGTCGCCTTCGACGCACTGAACGAACGATGTGGAAACATCCGTGAGTATCGCGTGGAACTGTTTCGCCGTTTCGCGTTCGCAAATGCAACCGGGCTCGATGTTGATGCGACACAGTTTGGGGTCGTTACCAATCGCGCCGGCGTAACAACACTCGCTCCGGCTATGCAGTTGGTGGATCTCGGACGAAGCGCAAGCGACTCGACATCAACCATCGCAACCATGCCCGAGGGCGACCTGGCCGCCGCCGACATCAACACCACGCACGCACGCCTTACTGACGCGCAGATGATCGAGTTCGCGCACGCAATCAACATTGGCACCGAGACAGCAGAGTCAACGCTCGCGCAAGTCAACCAGGCTGCCCGCGGCATGGCTCGGGCCTCGTTGCAAGGCCCAAACCAACTCGCGATCTAGAACTAACTCGCCTGGAAGACGACGTCGACCCAGTAGTTTGCCGAGTTGAACGTTTGCGTCGGGAACGCCGCGTTTGCACCGTAGAGATACACACCGTTTGCTCCGGCCGGTGCATGCAACACACCAGCCCCGTAAGCACTACCGAAGTAGTTGGCCGTAAATGCATATCCACCTTGAGGCGCAAGGTATGAAACGACATACGTCGTGCCTGCCGTGATCGACACCGGTGTTGCAAACGTAAGTGTTTGCCATCCGGTGGACGTCTCGTTCGCAAATGTTCCCTGCGCCAGCAAGTCACCATTGCTTGACCACAGACTGCCGACGTGCGTGCCGCCATTCAGTGCACCTTTGTAGAAACGAACACCAGTCACTTGGCCGGCAACGTCACTCGTAAACTTCACACCGAGGTTCACCGCGCCGGTGTCGTTAGCTGAAGTAGTGCCCGGAACGGTCGGGCCAAACAGGGTCGAGATCGATGGGCCGGGAGCGGCCGTTGTGAACGACCAGCCATACGGTGCCGCCAGCGCGTTGCCGGCAGTATCGGTCACACCTGACAGCTGCGCTGTGTAGAGCGTGCTGTCAGCCAACGAGGTCTGTGGTGTGAACACAACACGACGGTTCGCCGAGTCGTAGCTCACCACACCGGCAATGGCTGTAGACCCCGGGCCCGAAACCGTCAACGACGAACTCGTCACTGACGCCGGTGCAATGTTCTCCGACAGAGTCGCTGTCACGGTTGTTGCCGCGTCAACGTCAGTCGCGTCGCTCGTCGGATTTGTAGACGACACTGTTGGCGCCGTCACGTCATTCGTAGCTGACTGATACACAGCGTCGACCCAGTAATTCGCTGAGTTGAACGACTGCGTGGGAAACGAAAGCGTTGCGCCTGTTGCGAACACGCCGTTGCCACCCGATGTCGCGCTCGGCAGCGAGTGCAACACGCCCGACCCCTTTGCGTCGGCCAGGCCATTGGTGTCAACCGCATAACCACCAGTCGGAGCGGTGTATGAAGCGACGTATGTCGTACCCGCTATCACCGCAACCGGCGTAGCGAACGTAACCGTCTGCCACCCCGTTGATGTCTCGTTGTCGAACGTTGCGCTTGCCAACAACGAGCCCGACGACGACCACAACGCGCCTTGGTGTGGGCCGGCATTATTGACGCCACGGTAGTAGCGAATACCCGTGATGTAGCCGTCAGCGTCAGAGGTGAACTTGACGCCAAGCGTGTAGGCCCCCGTGTCGGGAAACGACGGGTTGGCCGGAACATCTGTGTCAGCAAAGATCGTCGACCTCACAAACGCTGCGGTCGTGAAGGATGCTGTGAACGTTGACGCCAACGGATTGCCGACGACATCCTTGACGCCGCTTGTACCTCCGTTGACAGTCAACACATAAGGCGTGCTAACCGCGAGAGGCGCAGAGGGTGTGAATACCACCGCGTGGTTGACGTAGTCGTAACCAACGCTTCCACTAACAGCAACGCCTTGTGCAGTCTTGAGCGAAACCGTCGACGATGTCACCGTGGTTGCATCGAGCGACTCACTGAACGTCGCCTTGACCGGCGTCGCGCTCGGCACGACGTCAGACGCTCCATTGGCCGGAATAGATGACACAACCGTCGGAGGCGTCGTGTCAGGCGCGTACGTAGCGGTGTACGAGCCTGTGGTTGCCGAGAAGAATGCGTAGTCGACACCCTTGATTGTTTCGACAGTGAACGGCACGCCTGCACTTCCACTAGTGATGGTCGACAGGGCCCCCGTGGAGGAACGCAACGGCAACATCGCACGAATGAGGTTCTGCGCACCGGCGCCAACAGACACGCTGAATGTTGCCGTGTTGCCATTCCAGGTGAGGTTGTCAAACGACGACTCGTTGCGACCATCGAGCCACTTCAACATTTGATCAGCCGACACAACGGGGATGCCGCGCGCTTGGGCCGACAACACCGTTTGCGTGCTTTCGTTCTCAACACCTACGTCGGTGTGATGATTCGCAGTGATGATCGCGTAGTAGCCATTCGGACCAACCGCGTTGTCGAGCAACACATTCGAGTTGTACGGATAAGTCTGACCCGACTCGTCAGTTAGCTGCGTAACGGCTTGATAGTTGTCGACGATCGTTCCGTCGGGGTCAGCAAACTTCAACAGCTGACCCGAGCCCGAGTAAAGGCCTGGACGATTCTGAACCCACTCAGGCGGGAAGTAGTAGTAGTTCGTGTCGAGACGAATACCGTTGGCTGACTCGACCTTGGCAACCGAGTTCCAATCGCTCCACGCGATGCAGTGATTGCGATTAGTCGTCACCGACGACACCATCGGAAACTGCGCTTGAAATTGCGCAAGCTGGCTCGTCAGAAACTGTGAGTACTGCGCTGGCGTTGCGTCGGCACACGATGTATTCACATGTACGCCGAGCTCAAAGCCCTTGTTTACGAAGTCGGTCGCGTCTGCTGCGGTTATCGCTGTTCCAGGAAACACGTATGACGTGCCACGGATGCACTCCCAGTTCGCAACATTGCAGTTGGCGGTACTCATTTGCTCGAACTGACGGAAGCGACCAGTTGTGCCGTTGTTGCCGTGATCATCGCCGGTCATCACAACGGCTGCCTTCTTGCCATTGGGCAAGAACCAGAACTTCGGCAGCGGTTGGTTATCGAGGGTCAACTGTGTCAACAAGTTCGACAAGACGTGTTGCTGCTCATCAGCCTGCGGAACTTGAACCTTGTTGAGATCAACCCAATCGGGTTGTGGATCACCAACGGCATTGCCGTAGAACATGTCGTCAGCACGCTTGAGCGCACCACCCGTACGGTTTTGACCAGCCCATGCCGGATTGCCTTGTCGCGTGTAGACAACTGACTTCGCGAGGTCGTAGGTAAATGCAGATGCGTGACCACCGTTGGCACCAACTGCACGTGTGGTGACAGCAGGTGAACTCGTCGCCAGCGTTGCATTCGAATAAAGCGTGCCGAGAGCTGTTGCACCACTGAGGCCATACAAGTCAGCTGCGCCGTGAAACTGCATTGTCGATTGCGTGATGCCAGCAGTGACGGCACTAGCAGAACTCAGCTTCAGGTACTGATCGGTCAGAGTGCTCGCTGTTGCTGTCAAACCAAGCAGTGATGCGAGTTTCTTATCAGGACGCATAGCAATCAACTGCCCGCCGGCCTCTACGTAGTCAGTGACTAGCGCAACCTGCGCGTCGGTCAACGACGTCTCACCAAGTACGACAGCGCGGTGAGTACCCAACGCGCTTGCTGTCAGAGCGCTGACGTCGAGGGTTTCGTATTCGTTGAGCCCCTCGCCCTTCAAGATCTCGGAGTAATAGGTCGTGAACGGATTAGCGGTTGACGTCACCAGCAACACAGGCTTGCCCGTCGCCGGCGGCAGCGGGGCGTGCGCCGTTGAAAAAGTCCACACCTGATCAGCAGCGAGCGCATTGTCAGCAACATCTCTCACACCGCTCGTACCACCCTTGATGGTTGCGGTGTACGTCGTCGAATATGCCAATGCAGTTGACGGTGTAAAAGTCGCCGTGCTCGTGTCGGCGCTATAGGTGACCGCGCCCGCTACTGGCGAGCCACCCGTCGACAACGTAAACGTCGTTGTGTTGACGCTTGACGTTGCGAGAGGTTCGTTAAAGGTGGCGTTCACACTTGAACCGACAACTACGTTGGCTGCCGCGTCACTTGGTGAAGTCGTGCTTACGATCGGTGGAGTCGTGTCAGACGGCGTCGTGTTGAACACAACGTCAACCCAGTAGTTCGAGTTCTTGTACGTCTGTGTGGGAAATCCGCCGTTGCCATAGAGGTAAACGCCAGCGCCGACGGGCGTGTGCAGCGGCGGTACGTCTCTCTTGGTTGCGAAGTAGTTTGCGTTGACCGAGTAGTAGCCAACCGGGGCAAGGTACGACACGACGTAGGTCGTGTTAGCCGTCAGGGCCACCGGCGACGGAAACGTTGCTTGCTGCCAACCACTCGCTGTTTCGTTGGCGAACGTCACTGAACTCAACAGCGTTCCGCCGGACGTCCACAACTTGCCGACATGAGTGCCGGTGTTCTTGGGGCCCTTGTAAAAGCGAACACCCGTGGCAGTACCGGCAGTGTCAGTTGAGAATTTCAGACCAAGTTCGACAGATGCGGGATCGGCCTCGGTGATCTTTGACGGCGTCGTAGTACCGAACAGATTGCAGGGGCAGGTAGCAGCCGTTGCTTTCGTCGAAACGAGACCGGTAACGGCCAGAGACAAAACCAGGGCGAACGCGGCTACCTTCCCAACGCGGGTCTTGAACAATCGGAATCCTTGCTTCGGGCCGAAGTTGGCGCTGGTTGGGGTATCGGCCGGACGGCCAAAATTCCGAAGCAGTATTGTTTACCTTTTCGACCTAGTCAATTAGTTGTGTTTGTGCTAGCCGACTGTTTGCAGAACCCCTGCTCGGGGCCTTAGCTTGCTTGTCTGTGAAACATCTTTTAGGCATCGAAGACCTCGACGATGCCCTCGTTGATGAGCTGATCGAGGCGGCCAAGCGTTACAAAGCTGACCCAACGGCCTCGCGCGAGCTCGAGGGCAAGATGGTCGCTCTTCTCTTCTTTGAGCCGAGCACTCGAACCCAACTTTCGTTCTCCGCAGCCGCGCAGCGCCTGGGTGCGGGGGTCATCGGCTTCTCTGACCCCGCTGTCACAAGCGTTTCCAAAGGCGAGACGCTGCAAGACACCATCCGTGTCGTGCAAACGTTCTGCGATTGCATAGTCATCCGCCACCCGCGTAGTCATTCGGCAACCGAAGCGGCCGATGTTGCGACAGTGCCGATCATCAATGGGGGCGATGGCGCCAACCAGCACCCGACGCAGACGCTGTTCGACTTGATGACCATCCAAGAACACCATGACCGATTGAGCCAACTGCGCGTTGGCTTCATGGGCGACTTGCGATGGGGCCGCACGGCGCATTCGTTGTCACGCGCGCTCGCTCACCGAAACAACGAACTTGTTTGGATTGCGCGCGACGAGCTGCAAATGCCCGCCGAGATCGTCGAGTCGATCGAAGCCAAGGGCGGCCGTTTTCAGATGGTCGAACAAGTCAGTTCGGTGATCGACTCGCTTGATGTTCTCTACGTAACGCGACCACAACGCGAACGTTGGGCTGATGCGTTTACTACGCAACCACCGGTCGACGCTCTGAGTCTCGAGCTACTGCAACAAGCAAACGACAACATGATCGTGTTGCACCCACTACCCCGCACCAATGAACTTCCTGAAGAGTGCGACAAAGATCACCGAGCGAAGTACTTCGATCAGGTAGCAAACGGCGTTCCGATGCGCATGGCGATCCTTGCCCACGTCTTACGTGGTTGAAGCCCCTTAGCGCTTGTGCTTCTTGGGTGACGCAAATCGCTCGCGACGCACGTTTACCTTGCGACCCTTGAGAGTCGTGCGCTTGAGTGCCGCGATGACGTCGTTGGCACTGGCCTCAGGCACGTCGACCAACGAGAAGTTGTCTTTGATGTCGATCGAACCAATGTCTCGTCCGCTCAAACCAGACTCGTTCGCAATAGCCCCAACGAAGTCTTGGGGACGCATGCGATTCGAGCGCCCAACGTTGATGAACAGTCGTGCCATTGGTCCGTCAGGCGTGCGACGTGGCGCACGCTCACCGTCGAAACGCGACGACTTGCGACCCGACTCTGACTTTGGCTTGGTGGATGTTGAAGCATCGGGAATCTCGGCTTCGTCAGTCGCCGGGTTACTGAGTTCGTGAAGGCGCTTGACGGCGGCCAGGGCAACCTCGACAATGTCGAACTCGTCAGTCAGTGTGTCAACCACAACGCGATACGCATCGAGGTTGGCGTCGTCGGATGAGATTGACTCTCTAATAGCTGCCGTTGTGAGATCGAGGCGTCGAGTCAACATGTCAGAAATTGTCGGAAGCTTCTCGACAACGACCTTCTGCTTGGTTACTCGCTCAATCGTCTTGAGCATGTAGTGCTCGCGCGGTTCAACCAACGTGATTGCCACACCCATGCGTCCGGCTCGACCAACGCGGCCGATGCGGTGCACGTAAGACTCGACCGCTGCAGGCACGTCGTAGTTGATTACGTGCGTCAGGTGATCGATATCAAGACCGCGCGCAGCAACGTCGGTTGCGACTAGCAAGTCAGCGGTTTCATTGCGCAAACGACCCATCACGCGATCGCGCTGGGCTTGGTCCATACCGCCATGCAATGCCTCTGCCCGATATCCGCGCCCGTTCATCGACTCGGTCAACTGATCAACTTGATCGCGAGACCGACAGAAAATGATCGCTGCGGGGGGAGCTTCAACATCCAAGATGCGGCCGATTGCAGCCGCCTTGTGCGCACGTGCGACAACGTAAGCCGCCTGACGAACGCGCGGCGCTTCGCCGGTTGACGGCTGTTCGCGCTCGATCTTGATTCGCTCGGGGTTGCGGAGGTGGCGCTGTGCCAGCTTTCCGATACGTGCCGGCAACGTCGCTGAGAACAAAACAGTCTGACGATCTTCAGGTGTTGCTTGCAGAATGCCGTCAAGTTCTTCGGCGAAACCCATGTCGAGCATTTCGTCTGCTTCATCGAGCACGACGATCTCAAGGCTGTCGAACCGCAACGTCTCGCGATTTATGTGGTCGAGCGCACGCCCTGGCGTTGCCACCACGACATCAACACCTCGGTGCAATGCCTGCAACTGACGACCAATCGGTTGACCGCCATATATAGGAAGCACGCGGGCGCCGAGATGCTTGCCGTAGTGATGAATGGCTTCTGACACCTGCACGGCGAGTTCGCGGGTTGGCACCAACACGAGCGCAACTGGATAACGACCGCGCTCACCTTCTTGAAGGCGTTCGAGAATCGGCAGCGCAAAGGCGGCGGTCTTACCGGTGCCAGTGGCGGCCTGACCCAGCAGGTCAGTGCCAAGCATGAGCGTTGGGATTGACTCACGCTGAATTGGCGTGGGCTCTTCGTAACCGAGGTCAGCTAGCGCTTTCAGCAGCTCGGGCCTCAGTTTGAGGTCGGCAAAAGTAGTTACGGCGTCGGGCGACGTTGTCATTGGGCATGTCCTTAAGTGGCCGGCTTAACGGCCGGCTATCGGGCGGATCACATGACACATAGATTCTGTGTCATAGCTCACGGCATTCCGCTTCGTCGCCGTGAGTACTCAATAGGTCCAGCTAGATGACCTATTCACTTGTCCGCTGTGCGGCGATCCCCGATGGTCAATGCCTGATGAAAGTCGTCGTCTTGCGGCGCTATTGCAGGTTCAGCATAGTCGCTGGTTTCCACTAAGAAGCCGGCGCTCGACAGCCGTGCCGTAATACGGTTCTGCCATGACCGAGGTCGACCGCTCTTCCGACGATGTGCGCTGGTGCCCATCGTGCCGTGCACCTCGGCCAGGACCACGCGAAACATGCCCAGTTTGCCTCGCAACGCTCGTCGATGAACTCCGCGCAACGCAGACTTGCGCGCAATGTGGCCACGAGTGTGCGCCGTGGATGAAGAGCTGTCCGGAATGCCTGGCTTCGCTGCAGACAGAGGAGGTTGGCGAGGCAGCGTTGAGCTTGTTGCGCAGCGTTCGTCACATGATGAGACCAGCGCGCTTTCCACGCTTTCGCGCGGGAGCGCGCTGCACACTCACGCGCGTGTCTGCACAAGGAAGCCTTGCAATCATCGGCCAAGACGCGTTTGTCGAATGCTATGTAGACACGCGTGACAACCTTGCCGTTACGCCCATGCGCGCGATCGACGTCGATGGCACACTGCTCTTCACGGTGCGCGACTACCAAGCGTCGGCCAACGGTCTTGTAATAACCGACGCAAATGAAACGCCTGTTGCGAGTTATCACCTGCGATCATTTGGTCTCACGGCTGAAATCGATATCCGTGACGAAACCAGTGCGCCAGTTGCACGACTACAAAGCAGCGCAACACTCGAGTGGGATTACGACCTGATCGAAACCGGCGGCAAACTATTAGCTGCCATCAGTCGTCGTGAATCGACAACCGATGAGCTCACTGACGATTCTTGGACGCTGCGTCAAATCAGCGACACGTTGCCGCTCAAGCTCTATGGCGCAATCGGCATCACGCTCGCCGCCAAACTGATGCTGGGGCAAGTGCGGCCTTACGCGACGGGTTCAGAAACCAAAGATTCTGACTAGCCAACCCGACTAGCCCACGCCGTCGCCTGAACCCAGACGCAACGAGTCAGCGACGTCGGCCGACTCAGGCTTGATTGTCACCACTGGCTGGTCAAAGCGTTCGACAAATTCATTGATGGGTTTGGCAAACCACTCCCAGCGACTTCTAACGACCTCAATCGGCCAGTCCCACCAACGGATTCGCAACAGCGCCTCGATCACCTCGTCTGAGAAGCGTTTACGAACCACGGTTGCAGGATTGCCCGACACGACCGAATAGGGCGCGACATCACGAGTAACTACGGCGCCACCGCCGATGATCGACCCAGACCCGACGTTAACGCCGCCAGAAATGGATGCGCCGTAACCCATCCACACATCAGAACCAACCGTCAACGCATTCGTGAAGGCAACCCAATCGGGAGCCGCAACTTGTGAGTCAGGGCCAAACAGTTCTATGGGGAAGGTCGTTGCAAATTCAGGATGGTGACTGCCTGGAAGTGAGGCGCTGACTACAGAGCCGTCGTCAAGACGGCGCGCACGTGCGCCGCCGCCCGGGTGCACTATCGACACGTCGAGAGAGATGGAGTTGTAATCGCCAACCAAAATCACATCTGACTCGAACCACTTACGCACTGCTGAGTTACCCGCTGTGTACGTGTGAGGACCGACACAGATCGATCCACGCGGACCGCCCCAAATGCGATTCGGTTCAAAACCAGGCGAAAACACCGCTGCGCCTGTCGCCGCGCCTGTGACGGGCTCGAGGCGGTGCGCAACGCGTTGGTTCTGCGACACGAATGCATCCTTCATTGAATTGATCACCGCAGCAACAGGTGCACCACCTGCGAGGGTGAGACTGCCCAGGCCGCCGATCGAGTCAAGCGAGGAGCGCCTCACAACGGCCCACTGCGCCACGACCTTGTCAGGCACTGACATAGCAACGTCGTTGGGCTCTATAGCAGCGAGCCACCAAAGAATGGCTTCGGGTGTTAACAGAGCCGATGCCGTACTCATCCACAGCAATGGCCCATCAGTTGCATCAATGCCTTGCGTAAATGCGCTTCGCACATCGCCGGTGTCGACTGAAGTAACTGCGCGCAGCCCCGGCGTCGATTCGATCATCTGAATTGCAAAGCGGTCGCGCTCGTCGACGACAACGACAAACTCGTAGTACTGGCCCACACCATTGAGTAGGCCCGTCGCATGAAGCATCATGACGAGCGATCGTTCGAGCGAAGCCGCGTCGGTATCGCCGACGAGAATGATCGATAGCTTCTGGTTGAGCAGCGATCTCACATCCCACCTTCTATCAGAAAGCTCTCCCACTTCGCTGCCGTTGGCTTGCGCGCAACCTTGCCAGCGGAACTCTTGACAATCCATCCCGGTTCCACGATGTGCAGTTCGGTATTGGATAGCCCCAGCGACGCCGTCATTTCTTCCATCGCACCTGCGACATCGGCTTCACCATCTGACTCAGCAAGTACGACAATTCGCTCTGTCTGCAAACGATCGTCAAAGCGTGTGAAAGCCGCTACTCGGCCCAATCGAAAACCACGGTGTTCGCCAACGATGGCCTCGATGTCTTCTGGAAACACGTTGTTCCCAGCAACAATCAGCACGTCTTTCTTTCGCCCCGAGACGTAGAGCTGGCCGTCTTTTGTGTAGCCAAGATCACCGCTGCGATACCAACCGTCGACAAAAGCCTGTCGCGTCGCCGCTTCGTCTAAATATCGCGTCGCCGTAAACGGAGTACGCAACCAAATCTCGCCGACAACACCATCAGGAACCGACTCGTCGCTTTCGTTGCGCACTGAAATCTCGACACCGCCCAGCGGCGCGCCGACCGACACCATCGGCAAACGCGTTTGGGTCGAGTCGTCGCTCGGCCCGTCAACATCAAGCCCGCCGAGGAGCGAGTCGGGGCCGTGCGTTACTGCAAATGTCGTTTCTGCCATCGCGTAACACCCAGTGAATACCGATGAGGCTAATCCGCTTGATGAAAAGCGCTCGACGAACGCGAGCTGCGACGCGTGCGTGACTGGTTCAGAACAGTTGACCAACATGCGCAAACTCGTCAGGTCGACATCGACGCGATCACTGACGCGTTTTGCCATGAAGTTGTAGGCAAAGTTTGGATGCCAACTCAGCGTGCCTCGATGACGCGCAACGGCTTGCAAGTACGCGGCAGGTTGCGAAACCCAATCAATCGGATTGAGCAACACCGAGTGCACTCCATAAGCAAGCGCTAAGTGCAGGCTCGTGAAGAAACCCATGTCGTGATAGAGCGGCAGCCAGTTGACAATCACGTCGTCATTGGCGACACGAATAGCGGATCCGTACTCACACAACTGGCTGCGGATCGCGTCAAAGCTGATTTCGACGCCCTTTTTCACACCCGTGGTGCCCGACGAGAACTGCATGAACGCCGTGTTGAACTCAATCAAGCGCGGATCACCGTCACCTTCATCCATGACTTCGGCCGTCTGCAGCGCGCACAGCGACGGCCGAAACTCAGAATCGAAAGCGAGATCATCTACATCAGTAAGCAGCACGGCCGGGCGCATGTCGGCCAGCACGTGCGCTGTGTTCGTCAGATACCAACGTCGTTCGAGCTTCGGCGTTGGCGGCGTGAGCACGGCCGGTACAGTGCCCGCCGCCAGAGCAGCAAGACAGTGCAACACCTGTTGCTCTTGCGATGACGTGAGAATGGCAACAATCCCGTGGCGCTGTGGCAAACGCTCGGCGATTGAATTGACGGCAGAGAACAATTCACCACGCGTGTATGTGCGCTCGTTGCCGTCAACAATGAAGGTGAATGCTTGGCTCTCAGTCGGTGGACTGCCGAGTAGACCGTCGCTCAGCAATCTGTAGAGATCGTGCGAGCGACTCGAAATCATCTGCCTTTGTGAACAGCAATCAAGTTGGCCATGTCACGCGGTGTGTTCGCTTTGTCGACGACCAATTCGCGCGCATCAAGATCAACGTCGAAGCGACGGCTCAACTCATCGCTCAGTTCAGAGAGCGAAAGACTGTCGACGATCCCCGTAGACAACAGCGGTGTATCGACATCAATCGTGATGAAGAGGTTGGGGACGACGGCCTTGACTACATCGACGACCTGCTGAATCTGCTCGGTTGATGGATCTGTCATGACCCAATCCCTTCCGCTTCTAGGTTGTTGATCGGTTGTACCGATTGCACTTGTCGTTGCATCCCCACTCTAGGCACCCTTGCTACATCCATGAGGGTTGTCGAGATGCCTCTAACATTGCCGGCGAGCGCACCAAATGCGCAGCTATTGAGTGGAGGGCGCTAGTCATGGAGCACATGAAGTGGTGGGGCTGGGGAGACGAAAAGATCTCCTTTACACACAAAGACAAGCCCGGTCTGGCTCCATTCATCCGCAAATGGATTGACTTCGATGTCGATGCCAAGCCCACACCCAAACCCGATCTCGACGCGTTCACCATCCCACCCTCAATGGCCTCACCCGCGCTCGTAGGCGCGCTCGAGGCAGCCGTCGGCCAATCACACGTCAACGCCGACACGCTCGATCGAGTTGTGCACGCGTATGGCAAGAGCATGCGCGACTTGTTGCGTGTGCGTAAGGGGGATTTCGGTCGGTTGCCTGACCTCATCGTCTATCCCGAATCTGAAGATCAAGTCGAAACAGTCATGAAGGCCGCGCTAGCTGCCAATGCAGTCGTGATTCCCTTCGGTGGCGGCACCAACATCGTTGGCAGTCTCGAAGCACCGCGCAACGAACCGCGCACTGTCATATCGGTCGACATGGGTCGCATGAATCAACTTCTCGATGTTGATGCTGAGTCACGCGTGGCCCGCGTGCAGGCAGGCGCACTCGGCCCCGATCTCGAAGCACAACTAAACGCTCGCGGCTGGACCCTTGGGCACTTCCCCGACAGCTTCAACCACTCAACATTGGGTGGATGGATTGCCACTCGTTCATCAGGCATGCAGTCTGACAAATACGGTGACATTGCCGACCTGACGCGTGGCCTACGAGTTGTGACACCCAAGGGCACCCTCGTGATTCGTCCCGTGCCCAGCACGTCAACAGGCCCGAGCGTGCGCGAAATGGTTCTGGGCAGCGAAGGTCGCCTCGGCATCATTACCGAAGCCACCATTCACGTGCATCGCATTCCAGAAAAGCGCGAGATTCTCGCTTACCTCTTTCCGTCATGGCCCAAGGGTCTCAACGCCATGCGTGATATCGCTGCGAGCGATGTGTTTCCGATCGTCACGCGCGTCTCTGATGCCAAAGAGACTTCATTCTCATTCGCGACCGCCAAACACAGCGGTCTCGTCGACAGGCTCAAGTCAAAGGCTCTCAAGGTCTTTCTGCGACGCGTCAAGCACTTCGATCTAGAAGAAATGTGTCTGTCGTTTATTGGCTACGAAGGTTCCCCAGCGTTCGTCAAAGAACAACAGAGCCAAGTTGCTGACATCGTCAAGAAGTACGGCGCTATCTGCGTAGGCACCGGCCCCGGCAAGCTCTACGACCAGAAAAAGTTCGACACGCCATACATCCGTGACTTCTTGCTCGAACGCGGCGGCATAGCCGACGTGTCGGAAACCTCTGCTGCCTGGTCGCAGTTAGAAACCCTTCACCGCAAAACCGTCGAACGGGCACACGAAGCATTCGATGAGATCGGCGTAAAAGGTTGGGTCATGTGCCACCTTTCGCACTCGTATCACTCAGGCGCGTGCTTGTACTTCACGTTTGCGTTCAAGCAAGGCGACGAACACCTTGCCGTCAAGCAATACGACGGTGTGAAAGCAGCAATTCAGCAGAGCTTCATCGATCTCGGAGCCACCTTGTCGCACCACCACGCAGTCGGCGTCGAGCACAAACAATGGTTGGGGGAAGACATCTCAGAGCCCGGCGTAGAAATGATCAAGGCACTCTTTGATGGTGTAGACCCCGCTCACAACTTGAACCCAGAAAAGATCGTCTGAGTCGTTCGTCAGGCTTTATTGCTTGTGCGAGTGACGTCCGATGAAACGCGCAATCAATCGCACGAGTGAGCTGGGCACCAGCTTCACGCCGAAAACAATCACTTTGTAAGCGGCACCCGGAACGCTAATAACCCGACCAGCGCGGTGATCGCGCAACGCGGCTGCGGCAACCATGTCGGGAGCCAACCAAAGGAACCCTGGGCGCTCTGATGCTTTGATGCCGGCCCGCGTGTGAAATTCGGTCTTCACAAACCCCGGACACAGCGCAGACATGTGAACTCCGGTGCCTTCGAGCACGGGGGCGAGCCCTTCACTCAGAGCCACAACAAACGCCTTGCTGGCTGCATAAGTAGACGATGGTCGCAAACCGGGAGTGAACGCTGCCACAGATCCAACGTTGACGATGTCGCCTGAGCCGCGACCAAGCATCACCCTCATTGCAACGTGCGTAAGGCGTAATACCGCTTCGCCGTTTACACGCAGCACTTTCACGTGGTCGGCAATGGGCGAATCAATGAACTTGCCACTAATGCCAAAACCCGCATTGTTGATGAGCATGTCGATTGGCGCGTCGTCATTAGCAATGCGATCTTCAACTGCGGTTACGCCGATATCGGTCGACAGATCAGCAACAATCGTTTCGACATGCACGCCAAAGTTCGACTGCAACTCACTCGCCGCGCTCTGTAGTCGCGCTTCGTCGCGCGCAACCAACACGAGGTCGAATTTCTCAGCAGCCAAAAAACGAGCGAAGGCGGCACCAATTCCGCTTGTTCCACCAGTTATCAACGCGACTTTTTTCACGAAGCCAGGCTACTAGTGACTATTTCTTGCGTCTGGAGCACCAATAACCTCGGTTTATCGGCCCGACGGCCACAGATTTCGACGAAGTCTGCCGATAAAGACACAGATAACTGTCAACGCCGAGGGAGAATCATCGAATGGACCTGCTAGCCATCCGGCACAAAACGACCGATCAGGTCGGCCTTGTTGCCGAGATGCCTTTCGAGGTCCACGTGCACGATGTTGAGGCGAACCCTGAAGTGCCACCGCTTGGCGACTTCAAAGCCGTCATCGTCATGGGCGGCCCGCAAGCGGCGTATTCAGACGAGCACTTTCCGTCTCGCCAATCTGAAGTCCGTTTGATTCGTGACGCCTTCGAGGCCGGCGTCCCATTGTTGGGTATCTGTCTCGGCTCGCAATTGCTCTCAATTGCACTCGGCGGTCGCGGTTATCGCCGCACCACACCCGAAATTGGTTGGCTCCCAGTTGAACTCACCGAAGCCGGCGCGGCCGACCCTCTGCTTGCCGGGTGCCCGTCGACTTTCATTCCCTTTCACAAGCACTTTGACTCTTACGAAATGCCCGAAGGCGCAACCCGGCTCGCTTCATCCGACCAATGTTTGGAGCAAGGATTCCGTTTGGGGAACGCATGGGGATTGCAGTTTCATTTCGAGATGAAGCCCGACCCCGACAGGGTCGTTGCGGCAAAAGCCGAGGTCGAAGCCAAATCGCCGGCAAAAATGCGTTTACCCACTGCCTTCGACGAAGAAGGTATTGAGTCGTTGCGTGACTTAGTGCCCACAGCAACGCGTATCTTGTCTAACTTCTCTCAGATCGTTCACAACCTTCACGGAGTGAACGTCTGACAGGTCATCGGCGCCGAGATGTGTCTCGGCCCCCAGAAAGGCCAACGACATCACCTCGTCAGACTTTGCAGAACCTCTAGAAGTTTCAGTTCTTGAGGATCGCGCGGATGCACAAACCGACATCACCGTTGCAATCATTGGTGACTACGGCGAAGACCCAACGGGCACGTTCTACGACGCGGCGCTAAAAGAGCGTGGCATCACCGTCTTTTGGTTGACGATCCGCGAGATGCTCGCCGAGGTCGAATACTGCAGTCGCGAAACGTTGATGGATGTTGCTGCACGAAATCCGTTTGCCATCAACGTCAAGAGCGCTGACTGCGCTCTCCTTACGACGGCGTCGATTCGCGTCGCCGACGCAGCAATGCTCGTATCACCTGAGTATGGCGCCTACGAGTCGATTCTTACGCACGTAATCGACGCCGCTGGCTTGACTCAGCTAAACACTCCGACCGCCGTTGATGTCGCACGCGACAAGTGGATCAGTTACCAAGCCCTCACTGCAGCCGGCATTGCCATGCCAAAGGCAAAGCTCGCGCACGACCTCGACGAGGCGCTGTCGATCGCCGAAGAACTTGGCTATCCGGTCGTTGTCAAAGAACTCACCGGGCTTGGCGGCAAAGGTGTGCTGCTTGCCAAAGACCCCGAAGAAATGGTGTCGGTTGCTCAACGTCTGCACGTCGCGCAGCAGCCTCTGATGGTTCAGCACTACATCGAGTGCGGCGCCCACGACAAGCGAGTGCTCGTCATCAACAACGAGATCGTTGACGCAATGGGCCGCCAAGCAAAAGAGGGTGAGTTCAGAGCCAACCTCGCAATGGGTGCAACGGGCACACCCCACGTCGATGTCATGCCCGATGAGGCCGAGATGGTCAATCAAGCAACGGCGGTGCTCGGTTTGTCGCTCGCCGGCATCGACACTGCACGCGTAACCGAAGTGTTGCCTGGTCGCGAATATCTACCCGCTGGCAAGACTTTCTGCATTGAAGGAAACCCTTCACCAGGTCTCAAAGGTCATCCAGGGTTTCCGCCGAAAGTTGTCGACATGCTGATCAAGCGCATTCACAAATACCGCCACCAAGCGGTCGCTGAATAACCCTCGCTTTCGGGCACCACTCAAATACGCTGCGTGCGTGCCTTTCATCAAACGAGTTCTTGTCGCTGCAGCTCTTCTCGCCAGCTCTCTGGTAGCCGTCAATGTCTTTGGCGTAGCGCCGGCAAGTGCTGGTGCTGGTTCAGGTTCGGTATTGCGCCCGAGCGGTTATTGGATGGCCGCCAACGACGGCGGAATCTTCAGCTACGGCGCAGGCAGCAACTTCTACGGATCAGCGGCAGGCACATCGAAACGCGCCGTGATTGCCGTGGCCCCGACCGTCTCGCGCAACGGCTACTGGATGGCCGCTACCGACGGCGGAGTGTTCAGTTTCGGCGACGCCGCGTTCTACGGGTCGACCGGCGCCATTCGCCTCAACCAACCGATTGTTGGCATGGCGGCAACACCGACTGGCAAGGGTTACTGGCTTGTTGCTCGCGATGGCGGAATCTTTAGCTTCGGCGATGCGATCTTCGCCGGGTCAACGGGAGCCATCCGTCTCAATCAACCGATAGTTGGAATGGCGGCAACGCCCTCAGGCCTCGGCTACTGGTTGGTTGCGGCCGACGGAGGCATCTTTAGTTTTGGTGACGCGAAGTTCTACGGATCGGCCGGCACGCAAAAGCTCGGCCCGGTTGTAGTTGCGATGGCAGCAACCGCATCAGGCAACGGTTATTGGATGGTGACGCGCGACGGCGCGATCTTTGCCTACGGCGACGCTGCTTACTATGGCGCGGCCAACGGCAAACCACTCGCTTCACCAATCACATCGATGGCGGCAACTCCAAGCGGTGCGGGCTACTACTTGGTTGCCGGTGACGGCGGTGTGTTCAGTTTTGGTGACGCAGTGTTTCTCGGCAGCGCAGGAAACTTGAAGTTACGCGCCCCTGTTGTCGGCATTGCCGCTGTTCCAAAAGAACGAAACGCGGAAACATCGATCTTCTACTACCCCTGGTATTCCAATGTCACGACTGACGGAGGCTGGGGCCACTGGGAACAGAACGGCCACACACCACCTGAAGACATCGGTGCAAACTTCATGCCCGAGCGCGGTGCGTACAGCAGCAGCAATGCAGCAACCGTTGACGCCCACATGACCGAGATCGCTGCGATGGGCGTAACAACGGTCGTGTCATCGTGGTGGGGTCGCGGGTCGAAGGAAGATGAACGACTTGCGTTGGTGAAAAGCAAGGCCGCTGCTCACGGTCTCAAGGTTGCCGTTCACATCGAGCCATACACAGGCCGCACCGCAACATCAGTTGCATCTGACTACGCATACTTGCTTGGCCTCGGCATCAAAGACTTCTACGTCTACCAAGCCAACTTGTTGTCGTCGACTGGACTGCGCGCAGCCAATGACAGCATGCCCGCTGACGTTCGCACTTGGGGCGAAAGCGGAACGGCGAGCGCAATGACAAACGGAACCTTCGCGGCCTTTGCGGCCGATGCAGGGTTCACTGGTGTCTATAGCTACAGCGCTTTCTTCGGACCAACCCAACTCGCCCAAACGTGTGGCACAGCGCGCGTGCGTTACCTCTTGTGCTCGCCATCGGTTGCGCCAGGTTGGGACGCGCGACGCGCAACCAAAATCACGTCTGTGATTGACCGACAAGCCGGAGCCGTTTACGACACACGTTGGGCAGGTGCAATTGCATCAGGCGGAGACGTTGTAAGCATTACGAGCTACAACGAGTGGCACGAGGGCACGCAAATCGAACCCGCCGTTGCCTGGTGTTGGGCCAACACTGTTTGCTACTCCGACTATGTCGGCGCCTACGGCGAACCCGACGACTCGCGCGCTGCTTACGTTCACCGCACATCAATGTGGACATCGCGCCTAATAGATTTGTTTGGCGTCTAAATCGAACGTGCTGTTGCGGTGTTAGCGCAGAGAGTCGAGCACGTCTTCTTGAAAGTCGATGCGCGTGACTCGCGGATCATGTTCAAGGTTTTGTAGTTGTTTCACCGGAACGACTGCGATGTATCCCTTTACGGCTGAATCAAAAAGCCGGGAGACCGTAAGGCCGTAGCGGGCCGCGTGTTTTTCGGCAACGAGGCTGGGGGGCGCTTTGTCATCGATCAAGACCGTGCAGTTAATAGTGAGGTCTTGGGAGAAAACGCCGAAGTAGTGAGCACTCGCCATCAAAATGGCGGGGAGGGCGACCAGCACGAAGAACAATATGACTGGTGTCAAACGAAGGCCTTCCTCAGCGGTTCAAATTAAGACTTCCAGTGTGAGCGAGAAATAGGCCCCTTGACAAGGGTTTTTAGCACCGGACGCTCACCAATCAAGAGACCCTTGTGCACACGGGCGATGTTCGCCACACTCGAACTACTTAGCTTTTTTGTTTTTGTAGGAGTGTTTTTATGTCGTCGTTGTCACTTCCCTCTTTGCCTGCCGTCAAAGTCCCCACCGTCAAAGCCGGCACCGCTGCCCGTGTTCTCGGTTCTGTCGTGATTGCTGGCGCTCTCATCGTCAACGCTCCGCACGCTGCGGCACGCGTTCTCGACGGCGAGATGACCACCTACACCGTGGTTCTCAAGCCAGATGCCAACACGAACGCCGCTATTGCCAGCATCAAAGATCAAGGTGCAACCGTCACAGGTTTCGACACAACCTCCGATGCAGCAACACTCACGATCAGCGTGCGCGAAGACAAGGCGAGCGCCATCAAGAAAGACCCGAGCGTTGCGTACTTGCAAACCGACAACGAGCAAAAGGCACAACGCTCGTGGTGGGAATCAGTTCAAGACAAGTTTCACGTCTGAGCCGACACTCACCGAGTAGTTGCTACTCGTGATCTTGTTTCATAAATGGCACAGCTGACGGATAGCTATCGCCGTCATAAACCCCAAGCCCAATTGGCTCCCAGCGCTCGAACATCGAAAGATTGAAGTCGATAGCCGCCAACCAGACGGCGGTTGCACCGGCAATGTGAACAACAACGATTGCAGGCGGCACTCCGAGCGAATACTGCAAGTATCCAATCGCTCCTTGTACGAGCTGCGCAACCATCAGCACTTCGCCCTTGCGTACGAGCGTTGAACTGGCATGCGCTTTGTGTAGACGCCAAACAGTGAATGCCGTTACGCCGACAAGCAGCCACACAAATGTTCCATGCACCTTCGTGATGTCATGCGGACTGAAACCCAAACGAGGAACGTCTTCGGCACCAGCGTGCGGACCCGAACCTGTCACCATCGTGCCGACAAACAGAACAACGACTGTCAAGCCGAGAATTACGCGACCCAGCCAGATGTAGTCGCGGTGCACTGCTGCGTGAGGCCTTGCGTCGGGCGACTTCGCTCGGTGATACAAGACGAACGCGGCAAACAGCAAGACCATCGACAACAAGAAATGTGCCATCACGAAACGCGGGTCGAGGTCGACCAACACCGATACGCCGCCGAGTACTGCTTGCGCTATCACGCCAAGCACGAGGCTCAGCGATAACCACGTCAGACCACGGCGCCGCGGAGTACGGACCAGCGACCCAAGCACACCGGCAATAACCGACAGCGCTACGAAGCCGGTGAATACGCGATTTACGAACTCGACAAGTGCATGTTTTTCGAGCGGCGCAATGACGCTGTTCTCATCGCATGTGGGCCAATCAGGACACCCAAGCCCCGACCCCGTTAACCGCACTGCGGCACCCGTGATGACAATCACGGTCAGCGCCACGAGAGCAACGAGCGTTACGCGCGCGTAGGTCTCGGGAGAGATGCGAAAACGGCCCACGCGGTCATCTTAGAGACGACAAACGAGTGATCGGTTCGTCTTTAGGCGAGTGCAGTGAGGTGCTGCGTGGCCTCGGTCGCTCGAACTGGAGTTGCGCGGTAGTCGCCGCCCAGTTCGGCAGCATCGCGCGCCAGGTGGTGAACGTAACTGGATAGGTAGCGATCAGCAATCGAGCCAATCTGATAATCAGCAGGAAGTACCGCAGCCAACACACCTTCGCTGTCAAGACTGGCGGCGATGGCGGCGTCTTGCTCCATGTGTCTTATCGACCGAGCATCTTGGAAATGACGACCGGTTGCGGGGTCATGTGGAGGGTGCAGCGCGTCAGCTCCGGTCATGACGATGGCGCGCCCTCTCATTGAATTCACAGATCTGAGCGCCGGAATGTCGCCTTCGCCGTTGCCAAGGAACAACGTGTGAGGCCCATCAACGCGGTAGTGATGCATGAGTTTGGTTACTGCCAGAGGTTTTGCCGACGCGTCAACTGATCCACGAGGGCAAGCAACGACCGTGCCACGAATCGTGCGGTTTTGAAACGGCTGGCCGTACACGACATCAATCACGCCATCGCGCACAAGAGACGAAGCCTCAAGAATTGGTTGCCACGCATTAGTAACAACAGCAACCACAAGACGAGCTCCTTGGGCAGCCGCTATGTCTTTATAACGACGGAACGCAGATTCAACATGCGGATAAAACTGCAACTGTTGCCCAAACGCAGTCATGTCTTCGACGGTTATGGGAACTATGCGCTGATCGACCATCGACGCACGCAGATAGTCCATCTGTTGAACCTGCACAGAACTGCGACTGCGGGGGACCGGTCGAAAATCAGCGAGCAAGGCTTTGCGGTCGAGGCCAAGTGACGAGAACAGCGCTGTCTTCTCGCCAGGCCAACCAATTGTCTGGTGGAAGTCAGTTGCCAACAGGATCGTTGGCGGTTGCTGCGCCTGGCGCGTCATCAAAGCCACAAATGCGAGATGGTACGCCCGGCAATCGGGGAAACCCACTTTTCTCGCAGGTATTCACCTGTTGGCCATCTAGATGGAGCGAACAGGAACGCGTCAGGCGTTGATCGGCTGCGCAGCGTCTTCTTCGCGACGAGCAGCCATGCGTCGACCGGCCTTGCCAACGCGCTCGATCTGCTTGAGCAACGCCTCGCGGGCCTTCTCGGCTTCGGCGTTGAGACCCTCAACGTTTTCGATGCCGTAGTGACGAATGACCACGGGCTGCAGAATCTGATCGTGATGCAAAGCAAGGTCATAGATGCCAGCGCGAGCAATGGCGAGGGCGTGTGATTTGAAGTTGGGAATGCCGACACCGGGCATCTCGAACTCGCGCACTTGACGTTCGAGTGCAATCACTGCGGTCGACGGATCGACTTCGAGCATCGCTGTAAACATGTCTCTGTAAAACAAGAAGTGGTTGTTTTCATCGGAAGCAACGCGCGCCATCACGTTGTAGCCAGCTGGGTCTTCTAGCAACTTGCCGGTGTTGCGATGTGAGATGCGCGTCGCAAGTTCTTGCAATGCAACGTAAGAAACGGTGTCGGCAACCGATGGCGGTTCGGGAACAACGGCAGTTGTCATTTGGTGCATGCGCGCACGCTCAAGATCAACCGGATCGATCGCTTGACTGACGATCAAGTAGTCGCGAATGACAACCGCGTGACGGGCTTCTTCTGCCGTCCATCGATGGTTCCAGTCAAGCCACGCCTCGCCGTCGCGCCCCAAGATGCGCGCAATGTGTGCGTGGTAGTACGGCAAGTTGTCTTCGGTCAGCAAATTGACGAACAACGCGCTACGCACAGCGTCGGGCAACGGAAACGCCTCGGGATTCCAATCAGCATCAACGTCGAGGTCAGCACCGCGCTCCCACGGCACAAGTTTGTGAGGAAACCATTCTTTGCTGGCTTTGAGGTGTCGTTCGAGCAGCTCACCAACTTTGGGCTTCAACTCGTGCAAGATCTCTGCGTCATTCATCGCCGCCAGCCTACCTACTGGTCGGTAGGTTGGCGACCGCCTGAGCTAAGAGAACGCTGAAACTGCGTCAAACGGACGCGCATGAGAGCGCAAGCACACTGGGATCAGCTTCGGTTAGTCAGCCCACAGAGTGCTGATCGGCAGGGCGTAGATGGTCTTGCCCAACGAGAAGGCTCGAGGGCCCGTATGAAATAGAACTCCCGCACAAAACACGTCGCCTAGCGTTTCGGCCAGCCAGCGCAAATGAGTTGCGTCCCTTGCCGTCGGAGCGGCGGAAGACTTAACTTCGAATGCAAGAACTTTGCGGCCCCTCACCTCTGCCATCAGATCTATTTCGTGTCGTCCATTTTGGTCGCGGAGATGGAATAGGCGAGGGCGCGACTCCGACGTCTCAAGCTCAGCTCTGAGCTGCGAAGCAACGAAGGTGTCTACGACGCGTCCAAGAAGATCGCCGTCACGAAGCACTGTCGACGCGTCAACCCTCAAACCTCCAGCCATTAGCCCGGCGTCAACGAGGTAACGCTTTGCATTGAGATTGAGACGTTTCAAACGGTTCGAAGCCCACGCTGGAACCTGCTCGACAATCAAGAGGTTTGCAAGCAGTTGGTCATACCGACGAGCAGTCTTGGCGTTAATCCGAGCCGCGTCATAGAGCGTCTTGTCGTGAGGTGTGCCAGCAGAGTTCAATGCCAATGCCTCGAAGTAGCGACGGAACGATGCAGCATCACGAATCTGACCAACGTCCGCTACATCGCGCGTCAACAGCTGGTCTACATAGCTCTCCAGCCAAGCCTCTCGAGTTGCGTCGGTCGCAGACAACACGGCTTCAGGAAATCCGCTTCTCAAGGCGATATCGACGTAATTATCGAGTTGGTATGCAGAAACCTCGTCGACGATGTCGCCTGCAACAAGGCGGTCGATCAAAGAAAGACCGGTCACTCGTCCAAGTTGTTCTCGAATAGTCATGCCGTGTACGGACACGCGCACGAGGCGTCCAGTGCCGGGCCAGAGTTCGCCATCGAGCTCATTTCGAACAGATCCCGTAACGATGAACCGTTGTGGTTTCGGATCGGTATCGACCGCACGTTTTATGGCACCCAAAACGCCGGGGACCAGTTGCCATTCGTCGATCAGAATCGGCTCTTCCAAGCCGCGAAGCGCAACATCCGGATCGTCTGCAAAGGCTTGCGCTTCCGCGGGTCGGTCGAGGCGCACCACTGTCTTGACGTGACGCGCCGCAGTAGTTGTTTTTCCAGTTCCCCGCGGACCCGCCAGCATCACCGCTGGCAGTTCGGCGTGGAGTGTCCGGATACGAGCATCAACTAGCCGTTGTCGGTATCCGTCTGCCATGACTATAGATCGTACCAAAAATGCACAGACGGTAATACCATTAACACACAGCCTTTAGTACCAATAACACACACCCCCTAAAGGCCCGATAGCCCTATCTCAGATTTGGTCGACGGTTTAGCCACATATAGCGAACCCAACCGACCAAACGTGATCAGAACACGTCAGTCAAGGTAACTGGCGGTAAGAGCCCTAAGTCAGCCGTCGATGAAACTGAATCGCACGTTGCGGTGCGGGTTGTCGACGTTGAAGTCGACAAAGACAACGTGCTGCCAGGTGCCAAGCATGGCGCGTCCGTCGATGACGGGAACCGTGAGGCTCGGGCTAAGAAATGCCGGCAACACGTGGTCGGCGCCGTGGCCAGGCGAACCATGGCGATGCACCCAACGATCGTCACGTGGCAACAACCGATCGAGCACCTCATTGAGATCTTTGTCTGAACCTGCACCGAGTTCGATCAGGGCAAGCCCGGCTGTTGCATGAGGAACGAAGATCGAACACAGCCCGTCTTCACGACCCTCGCAGAAACTATCGAGCACGTGCGAAATGTCGGTGTAGCGATTGCCGGATGTGTTGAGGTCGAGAAGCTGCGAATCCACAACTCCAAACTAGAGAACTTCAACCCGGGTCGGATTCGGCGCGAACACCGACCCGGGTCAGCCTTGCGTGCGTGCGCCAGACCCCCATGGCGCACAGCAACGCGAACTATTGCTGCAAGTGTGCTTGTAGGTCGATGTTGATTTGAATGTTGTCGCCTACGAGAACGCCGCCCGCTTCAAGGGCAACATTCCATCCGAGGCCGAAGTCTTTGCGGTTGATTTCCGTGCTCGCCTCAAAACCAGCAACGACATTGCCGAACGGGTTGGTGCCGCCGCCGAGGTATTCGAGATCAAGCGTGACGGGCTTTGTTACATCCTTGATCGTGAGGTCGCCTGTGAGCTTCCACTGATTTCCATCTTGTTGGATCGACGTCGACGCAAACGTGAGTTGCTTGTAATTGTCGACATCAAAGAAGTCTGGGCTGCGAAGGTGGGCGTCACGCTTCTCATCGCGAGTGTCAACCGAACCTGCCTCGATGGTCACTTCGACCGAGCTGGCGGTTGGGTCTTCGGCAACGACGATCGTGCCGCCAAACTCAGAGAAACGACCCTTTACCTTTGACACCACCATGTGACGGGCGACGAACTCAACTGTCGTATGGGCCGGGTCGATATTCCAGGTTCCTATAGCAGGAACTGAAGGGGTGGCTGTCGTTGTCATGATTTGCTCCTTGGAAGATCGGTTGGGAAAGATCTGTTCTAACGAGACAACTACTTGCTATTGCAATTTCTTCCCGAGAGGGGAACCTAATGGAAAACACCGAAGTGCGCTGGCTCACAAACGAGGAGCAAAGAGGTTGGCGAGCGATGCTCATCGCCCACTACCGACTCGTGAGTGTGCTCGATCGTGAATTATCCACAGAGCATGGCCTAGGTCTCGCTGATTACGAGGTTTTCGTCCATCTTTCCGAAGCACCCAAACGGGCGTTGCGGATGACCGAACTGGCCGACGCCGTACTGCTCTCGCCGAGCGGGCTCACCCGACGAATCGACAGCCTCGTCAAGAAGGGTTTCGTGGAGCGAGTACCCTGCCCGTCTGACGGACGAGGACTTCTGGCCGTTCTGACCGACGCTGGCTTCGAGAAGCTGACGACCATGGCACCCACGCACGTGCGGGGTGTGCGCGAACACTTCATAGATCGCATCGACCCCGAACGGTTGATCGAAGTGGCTCGCATGTTCGAGGGCTTGCCAGTAGCGCGCATCGCTGCGCAACCGGGGCCCGATTGCGTGCCAGCAGCAGTAGGTGCAGCGACCGTTTAACGGTTGCTGCACTCAGGCAAGAAACTTGCGTTAAACGCCCGTGGCGATCGGGCGGCCTTCTTGGCGCCAAGTGTTTGTGCCACCAGCAATTGAGACCGCCTCTACGCCAAGCTCACGCAAGGCTGTAGCGGCGGTCATGCTGCGTCCGCCCGCTGCGCAAATCACGTAGACCTTTTCATCACGCGTGATCTCGCTGTGACGTTCCATCAACTGACCGAGCGGAATCGGCTTTGCCTGAGGCACGTGCCCGGCGACGAACTCGTCGGGTTCGCGCACATCAATCAGCGTGGCGCCAGCGTCGATTGCTGCGGCTGCTTGTTCAGTTGTGACTTCGGGAGCAGCAGTGTTGTTATCCATCAAGCGTCTTTCTTCTCGGCTTCGTAAGACCCATGCTCACCAGAGGCTTGCCCAGGAGGTTTGGGCAGGTTGCCCAATGCGCTCAAAGTCTTCTCAGTCGAAGTTGCTGCGGTGCGGTTGGCCTTTTGCAGCGCGGCGTAGACCTCTTCGCGGTGCACATCAACACTGCGGGGCGCTCGAATACCGATGCGAACCTGGTCGCCTCGAATCTCTAAGACGGTAACCACTACATCGTGACCAATCATGATGCTTTGATTGGCATTGCGGGTGAGCACCAACATCAAACAGCGTCCCTTCCATGGCAAGCCCTAGGGCATTGAGGGGAGCTTAGAGCCCGATCCGCCGACGCGCTCGGAAAATCTGCTATCCGAGGTGATTAGTTCACGAACCGAGGTCGACGAACGCCTCGAGACCGACTATCAGTCGGCTGACTTGAACAACGGTGTACGCAGCTCGTAGTCGCCTGAAGTCAACACGGCTTGCGCAGCAGCAAAGTTCTTGATGTTGATCACGATCGGGCCAAGCAAGTTGGCTGTGATCTTCGAGACCTCTTCGCCGACAGTCAAAAGCACGAGCAACAGCGCGTCTTCTGACGACTCAAGGCCGATACGCGCAACCGTCGCGTCGTCGATCTCGGGTGCATAGTCAGGAAAGAACAGGTGCGGCGGAACGACAACGAACTCAAGAGTCTCGTCTTCAACGCAGCGCATGATCGAGAACGGCTGCACAGCAAGCTCGTTGTTTACGAGAACGAACGTGTGCGCATCAGGAAAGCCTGGCAACCCAGCCGAAAAGGTGAGTTGCGATGTCTCGATCGTGGTGTCGGTATTGGTCATTTATTACTGGCCCTTAGTTGAGGAAGTCCACGAGAGACGGTTGGATGACTTTTGCAGTAGCGGCAAGCGCTGCTTGATACGCGGTCTTCTGAAGCGTAAGGGCAACTGTTGTTTCAGCTAGGTCGATGTTTTCGTTTACCGACAAGTTCTGCTTGATGGTGGCCAAGTTGTCGTCCGCTCTTGATTGCATTGTCTCGACGCGATGGTAGCGAGCACCGACCTCTGAGAGACGGTTTTGGATATTCACCCGCGCGGCGTCAAGACGCGCTAAGTCATCGAGAGTCGAACCACTTGCGTTGGTGAGCTTGGCAACCTCAGCTGGGTCGGTGCTCTTCATGTGGGTCTCGATGTCATCGAGGATGTGCCACAAGTCGCTGGCTCCCGGCGTGCCCCAAACACTTGGGCCATCGAGGTTGACCTGCACCGTTGCGTCAGCACCAACAGTGCGCAAGACCGCACCGGTGTTTCCGTTGTAAGTGCCATCAGCTTCGTACGTCGAAGCTGCGGGGGTTTGCGACGCTGGGTCAGCCGTTCCCGCAAAGATCGGGCGGTTGTTGTAGGTCGTGTTGGCCAAGCCGATCAAGCCCGACTTGATGGTGCGAACCTCAATTGCCAGTGCTGAACGCGCTTCAGGATCTGCTGTCGCGTTTGCAGCCTGCAACATGAGGTTGCGAATCTTCTGAATCTCGGTGAGCGAGCTCGTCATGGTCGAGTCGGCAGTTCCCAACCAACCGAGCGCGTCGTCACCGTTCTTGGCGAACTGCTCGGTACGCACGATGTCTGAGCGGTACTGCATCGAACGAACTGCACCACTCGGGTCGTCTGATGGCTTCGTAATGCTCTTGCCCGACGACAGTTGGTTCTGTAGATCCTGCAAGCGCTGCATAGAGCTCTGCAAGTTGAACAGCGTTGTCTTGGCAACGGTTGCTTGGGTTACGCGGTAGTTCATTTAACTTCCTTTACTCAGCGCACCATGCCGAGAAGTGTGTCGAGCACTTCGTTGATAACGCTCAGGTACTTCGCAGACGCGTTGTATGACGCCTGAAACTGCACCATGTTGGTCATTTCTTCATCGAGATTGACGCCCGATACCGAGTCGCGAGCAGCGTCGACGTTGTTAGTGATCGTCGTTTGAATCGCGGACTGACGAGTTGCACGCTGACTCTGCACGCCGAGCACGTCGATCATTTGGCGATACTGCGCGTCGACACCGGTGTTGAGCGAAGCAAGGTTGGCCAGCGCTCGCGCATTCTCGCTGTCGAGCGGACCGCCACCGGCTGCCGCAGCAGCAAGCAATTTGGGGTCACCAGCAAGCGCCGTTGAGATGTCGATCGTCGCTGCACTCGTACCCGTGAAGAATGCTCCACCGGCGTTGCCGTACGCGTCGAGACCAGCCGCGTGCTGAGTGTTGACTTGATTGATGAGTGCCACGGCAATGGTGTCGAGCTGCGTCTTGTAACTCGGGATGATGTTGTTGATCGACTCCATCGCACCACCGATGTCGCCACCGGTCACCGAAGCAACCATTCCAACGTTTGTTGTCAACGGGTCGTTGTCGTTGTCCCAACGCAACTTGATGGGCGTTGTTGAGTCGTCGACTTGCAGACCCATCACTCGGTCGTCACGAACAATTGCCGTTCCGCCGATGCTGACAGTCACCGAGCCAAACGCACCCTGGAGTGTGGTGACATTGGCGATCTTTGCCATGTCTTGCACGAGCTTGTCGCGCTGATCGAGGAGCGAGTTGGCGTTACCGCCCGAGCTGTACGCACCTTGAATGGCGTGATTGAGATCAGCGATATTGGCAGCCAACGCGTTGATCTTTGAGACCGAACCCTTTAGGCCGTCGAGCGCTTGGTTGCGCATGGTGTCGAGCTGTCCGGCCGACTGACGAATACCGGTAGTCAGTGTCGCTGCGGTTTCGATGACCTGCGAACGCGCAGCAGCGCCGCCTGGGTCAATGACGAGCTTGTCGAACGTCGACCAAAAGTCAGCAAGTTGCGACTGAATGCCGGTGTCGCCGGGCTCACCAAATGCTTGTTCAACGCTCGTGAGCGTCGACGCAACCTTGTCGGCCTTACCTTGGTTGCCGTGCTCGGTGATGCTCTGCACTTCGAGGTACTGATCGCGCAAACGAGAGATCGTCTGCACCGAGACGCCCGTGCCGGCTTGCAATGTCGACGACCAGAACGACGGGATGGTTCCATTGCCAGCAGGTGCAAGTTCAACGCGCTGACGCGTGTATCCCTCTGTGTTTACGTTGGCAATGTTGTTACCGGTGGTGTCAAGCGCTTGGCGCGACGCATAAAGGGCAGTGAGCGCAGTACTAAGGCCCTGAAACATTAGAGAGCCTCATCAACAAGTTTCGCGCCACTAGCGGTTGCGACAGGAGCAGTACCAGTAGCCGAGTACGCGTCAACTTGCGCATCAGCGCCAGCACCACCACTTGCGAGCCATTCGAGTGCTTCGCGAGCAGCGCGGTGTCCGCTCGTGAGCAAGTCGCGGTTCATCTGTGCGAGCAAGAAGATCTCTTGCGTGTCAGCAAGAAATGCTTTGCGGTGTTCGTCGAAGATGTTGTCCCACGGTGCGGGAGCAGTGTTAGCCAACTGACTAAGAGTCGGGCTTGGGCCGAGACCAAGTTCACCAGCAAGCGCGTCAACAGCGACGGCGCGAAGCAGTTCGGTTTCTTTCAGCTCATTGATAACCATCTCGACTTCGCGAGTGGCGTCCGCGAGAAAACGCGTGCGTCCAGAAGAGAGCACGAGTTGTTCGGTTTCGAGTTTGAACAGCAGCAACTGCAGCAGTTGCCGCTCTCGCCACAGAATGTTGGAGACCTCGCTGAGACCCACGATCAACCTCTTCGAACTAGTTCTTCCGCCCTATCGGCAGGTCGCGGGGTTACATGAGCCCCAATTTGGACTCCCAGGCCCCGAGACCCAACTAGCTCATCGGCACGCTTGGTGAGGTTGACAAGCGACGCTACGTGGCAATCCCATGACGAAATCTATCGACAGATGTATCCGGCGTATCCCCAGCCGGCCGGGCTGACCGGGATGTACACCGCTTTAGCCCCCGAGGCGCACTGGGCCTGCGCCGTCTCCACTCCAGCCGCCCAAGATGGACCACTACTCCTCCACTGGCCGACTGGGAAGGCGCTGGCGGCCCCGATCAACAGACCGAGCACCACGCCAACCTCGACAACCCGAGGCCATCGAGGTTTGGCAAGACCAACAGCGCTAATCAACAGAAGGCCAGCGGCGCCTGCATAGCGAGGAGCGGGGTCGGTGGTGACCTGAGAAGTAAAGGCGAAGAGCAAGACGCCTGAGGCGATCGCCGTAAGGGCGGGCCAGACGCTGGCACGCCGCAGCAACACAGCTACAGCCAGGGTGACAACGACGGCCATTGCGGCGGCGGCGAGCGCGAGCTGAGAGTGCAAGTTCTCGGTGCGCACGGGCGACAGCGACAACAACATGCCGGCGGCCAACTTTGCCTCGAGCCATGAGAAGACGTCGGCATTGAGGTGCGGATCGCGCGTCGTGGGGTTGGTCGCAGACACGGGGCCGAACGCGATCGTGATCGCCTGTATCGCAAGACCCGCCGCACAAGCCCAGGCTCCAACATGACGCACCAGCCGTCGGCCGTGCGTCAACAAGACGGGCAAGACAAAAACCACGAGCGGCGACGACATCGACGCAAGCAAACACACCGCAACGATCAGCCCCCGCAAACGCCCCTTTGACGGAGCCAGACAAGCCCAAAAAGCCGCTGGTATCAGGTACCACTGCAGGCCAGCGGCGTTAACCAGGTTTTCGGCCGACAACATCGGCAACAGCGCAAAGGAAAGACCAATAACCACGCGCCACAACATGGAAACCCCAAGAGACTGCGCAAACAAGACAACAGACGCGGCGCACAACGCTGTAACGAAGGCAGCACCGCCCGCCATGATCGTTGCTGCATGCTCGATGGGGAACGCGGCCGCTATCGCTGCAATAGCGCGCGGCACGAAGTGGGCGTATCCGGCGTATGTGTGAATGAAGGCGCGCCATCCATGGCTGTACGCATCGGTGAGAAAGATCTTGCCGTCTTCAGCCCAGACCTGATCGAGCGGCGACAACTTGATCGCAAAGCGCGCCAGCGCCAACACAAAAACGATGACAGCTATGTAAGTCGCCTCAATCAAGCGGCGGCGCGCGCTCACCCCAACAGCCCGAGCGCGAGGGCTCGGGCGACTGCTTGTTCGCGATTCTTTACTTCGAGCTTCGAATAGATGTGCACCAGGTGAGTCTTAACCGTTGCGCGAGACACGATGAGCGCGTTGGCGATCTCTTCGTATGTTGCCCCCTCGGCGAGCACGGCAAGCACCTCTAGTTCTTTGGGTGACAGACCTGAGCGCTCAGCTGCCGCATCCTCTGAAAGGCCCAGCACGGGGCCGACCGTCCCGAAGGTGCCAGAGGCTATGGCGGGGGCAACGACTCGCTCGCCTTCGACGATCCTGAAGAGGGCGTCACTCAGTTCGTCGACTTTGATCGTGCGCAACAAAAGGCCATCGACGCCCGAAGACAGCAGGCGAGCCACTTCCTTGGCATCCGCTTGCTCTACGAGAAACACCACTTTGGGTGGGTTGTCTAAAGATTTTGTCTCTCTAAGTAGTCGTTCGTACTTAAGGTCGTTGATGCGGCCGACGATGAGTAGATCAATGGCGCCCTCTCGGGCGAGTCGCAGAGCTTCTGCGCCTCGTGCGGAAGAGCCTGTGACCTGCAGATCTTGGTCTTCCAGGACACGAGCAATGCCAAAACGAAATAGTTCCCACTGATCAATCACAATCGCTGTGCTGAGGGCCATTGGTTCTCCAGCCAGGGTGCATTCATGGATGAGTAGCCACCGAACGATGGGGCTCATTTCGTGACGTCTCGAATATCAACCGCGAGGTTGATCAAGAGTTTGCCGCGCTTTTGCCGAGAACTATTGCATGGCATCCCCCACGAGGCGCATCGAGAAGTCAGAAGTCCACATGACCGAAGAGGAACTGGTTCGCAAGAACTTGCCTCTCGTTCACTATGCGGTGGCCGAGATCGCTGCCAAGATCCCCCGCCACGTATCTCGTGACGACTTGGTCTCAGCCGGAATGGCCGGACTTGCTCAAGCCGCTCGCAACTTCGACGCCGAGCGTGGCATCAACTTCGACCGTTACGCTTCGACACGTATTCGTGGCGCGCTGCTCGATGAACTTCGCAGCTGTGACTGGGCCAGCCGTTCGGTGCGCAGCCGTGCGCGTCAAGTGCAGTCGGCCGTTGAAGAACTGCAATCACAACTCGGTCGCACACCAACGAACAGTGAAGTTGCCAAGCACCTCAATGTTGATGAGCAAACTGTTGAAGCAGTGACCGAAGACGTGCACCGCGCTGTTGTTCTCAACTACGACTCAATGGTTGTTGACGGTGGCGCAGAAGAGATCCTTCCCTCTGACCAGCGTTCACCCGACGCCATCTTGTTGGAGCGCGAACGTCAGAGCTATCTGCACGACGCGATCGACACACTCCCCGAGCGTCTGCGTGCAGTCGTCGAGGGATACTTCTTCCAAGAACGTCCGATGAAAGAACTCGCTGACGAACTCGGTGTTACTGAGAGTCGCGTTTCGCAGATGCGTGCCGAAGCACTTGAGCTTCTGAAAGACGGAATGAACTCTCAACTCGAGCCCGAAGTTGTGCTCGACGAGGGTCACCCGACGCAACGCATCGCGCGTCGTAAGGCTGCATACTTCGCCGCCATTGCAACAAACTCTGACTACCGCACGCGTCTTAACGCTAACCCTGCACAGCGTCGTGGTCGCTTTGGCGTCACCGAACTCGAGCACCAAGAAGTGCGTGCCGAGCTCGGTCGTGAAACCAAAACGACTGTTGCGGTCATCTGATCTTCACGCCCACAACGTGCGCGTGATCGCGAGGGCCGATAGCTTCTGACGCATGTCAGTCGAGCCAACTCCTGCCCAGCTAACCAGCTGGTGTGAGCAGCTCGCCGCTATCGCCCTCGAAGGTCGAACCTCTACTCAACACGGCTACGACTTAGAGCGCTACGAGCTCGTCGAGTCTGCTGTTGCTTCCCTCCGCGTTGATGGCGACATCACTCGGTGGCGCGCTGTTGTCGAGGCATGTGCCAAAACCGGTTGGGCGCTCACCCCAGGCGATGACGATCGTTTGCGTTATGAACGGTTGAGTGAGATCGCGGTTGATATGGGCAACGGATCGGGCTTCTTCGGCCCGCCGTCACTACCGCGCACAACCGACGATCAATCACTGCCCGCTATCTCGGCGCGCTACGTGACACCGCGCGTCGGAATCTCGGCTGCCGTTGATGACACTCACGGACGGCTGTTGATGGTGCAGCGATCCGACAGTGGTCAGTGGAGTTTGCCGGGCGGCTACGCCGATGTCGGTTTGTCGGGGTCTGAAGTTGCGATCAAAGAGGTGCTTGAAGAAACCGGCATCGAAGTTCGTGTCAACGCGTTGCTTGGCGAATACGACGCTCTGCGCAATCCTGGCCAACGCATCCCCCTCTATTCATTGCTGTATCACTGCACCGCCATAGGTGGATCGCTCGGCAGACACGAACAAGAAACCGACGCCGTTGGTTGGTTTCATCGCTCAGAGGTTCCCGAGCCGTTATGGCAAGAAGGCAAGCCGTGGTTGGAGCTCAGCCTTCGTGCGGTAGAGGGCGTCCGTCAAAGCCCCTACTTCGAACCACCGCGTTAATCACACGTCATTGGGCCCAGCCACGATCGCACGCCCCACTTGCAACTCGCTCGCTTCACCTACGCGATATGACCAAAATCGGCAACGAACGGGCCTTGTTTTGGACTTATCGCGCGGTTCAAAGGCGTTGGCCGGCTGCGGCACCTGGAGTTTGGAGTTAGAGGCCTATGGATTCGGTGGAACGCGAGGGGGTTCGGGCCTGCTTGTACTGAGCTTGCTCGTACTGCTGAACCAGGTCGAAGGTCCACTTCGTTTTCATGATGGAGAACTGCGAATTCCACATCGCCTGAATGAAGGGGTCGACCTCGTCGCTGATGCGGATGCCGGCCGGACACTTTCCGCCGTGCAGTCCTAAGCGGTCTTTCTTGAGAGCGGTGCCGACGGTTCCTCGACGACGGCGTCCGGTCACGACGCCGAAACTTTCCACCACCCTGAACGCCGGCAGATCTTCAATCGGCAGCCGATAACGAAACGCCGTCGCGCTGTCGTTGAGCACAAGGTTGCCGGGATGAACAGCAACGTCTCTACGGACCGAGCGATCAGGGCCAACCTGCAGCGACGGCTCAAGCACTTCTCCTTCGACAGCAGTCGGGATTCGCGAGTTCTGCATAGCGAGACCCGAGCTGGCCGCAATCACATTCATCTGCTGGCCAAACGGCAGGCGGTGGCTGCCTTCGTCAAGATGGGCCTTCATCGAGGTCATCAGATCAACGGTCGATTGCACGCCAGCCGACGCAGCTCCCGCTACGCGGTCTTTCACCCACGCTTCATTAGACATTTCGCTCCCACCCCAAAGCCGACGCTGCCAACGCGGTTGTGGTGATTGAGCGGCAATGGTTTCGAGGAGCTCGCAAACGCGGTCGACAGCTCCAGGCAAATGATCGGTAAAGCCACTCTGCTCGATCAGGTCGCCGTACATGTCTTGCTGAAGCTTGACGATCGTGGATAGCTCGAAGGTGCCTACCTCGTGCTCGTCTAGAGGCTCGTACTGGCCCAGGCGAGTATGTCGCATCACAGCAAACTTGGCATCACGCGCTCGAAGCTCGCGATTCACGTCGAGCAACGCCAGGTGACAGAGGCCAGCCATTAGTTCGCCGTATTCACTTATCACGGGGTCGAGCGAAACAGGTTGGCCGTCTTTGAACTCAAGACCCAGTACCGGATCACCAACACGCGGAATCGAACCGTGGTCTGAATAGAACTGCTGCGCGCGGCGTGTTGACGAACTCACTGCGAAATTGGCCTTCCTGGAACCGGAAGTGACCAGTGTTCAAGACCAAGCGCAGTCGCTCAAATTTGACAGCAGCCGCGAAGGCCTAATCAGGCTTCGTCGGGTGACATCCAGTCGGCCCAGTAGCGCACGAGGTCGTCGGCGCTTTCGCCGGATGCCAACACTGATGCGTCGAGGTTAGAGATGGTTTCGCGTGTTGCCTCGATGCTGCCTGGCAAGCGAGCGAGCAGGTCGGCAAAGGCGTACCAAGAACCGACGTAGAGATCTTCGATGCCACCAGCGGCGTGGAACTCGTCTCGACGAACAGCAACGCAGCTTGGGTTCACAGCAGCCTGTTCGGCGTTACCGATTGATCCGGTGAGGTTCCCGTCGGCGCCGATGCCAACAAGGCCGGCGATGACGTTGCCATCGGAAGATTGCGATGCGCCGACCAACACCGAGGCGCCTTCACTCTCGCCGGCGAACAGGTTTTGCCACCAACCCGCTTGCAGTTCGACGCGCTCATCGACGAATACCAACCACTCGCCTGTTGCTTGAGAGGCGGCGATATTGCGACTCGCATTGCGTGCGGTCTGACGAGCGGCACGGATGATGCGCACATCGCCATCGAGTGACGAGAGCACGGCACCTGACTCGTGGGAAACGCCGGGGTCGACGATGAGAACTTCGTACTGTCCGTCGGGTGCGCCTTCGGCGACTGAGGTGAGACAACGGACAAGCTGATCGGCGTCATCATTGGCCGCAATAACGATCGAGGCTTTGGGAGCCGTCTGCATAACGCCGCTCTCGCAGTCGAGAGTCAACGGACGCTCGGCCACGAAGTACAGCTGCACAGCTGTGAGGTCTTCGAGCTCTTGTTGATCGACACCGCGCACAATCGTGCGTCCGATCTGAACGTCAGCCGGGAAAGACTCGACGCTGAACTGCATACGCATGTCGTGAACGGTCTGTGTCTTGAGCAAGCGATATCCGCTGCGGTGCAACACGTTCTCGAAGTCAGTGCGTGTGAAGAAACGAAGGTGAGTGCGGTCGAGAATGCCGGCGTCTTCGTATTCCCAGCGCCCCTCGTCGAGTGAACGAGCAAGCGTGTAGAAGTTACGGATGTTGGGCACGCTGACGAGCAATTGCCCGCCCGGCTTGAGTAGGCGGCGCAAACGACGCAACACCTTGCCGGGAGCGACGAGGTGTTCGAGAACGTCAGCACAGATGATCTGGTCAAACGTCTCTTCTTCGTAGGGAAGATCAACGGTCTCTGCGTCACCAACATGCACGACATCGAAGTAGCGAGCAGCTTCGTGGGCTGCTTCTGGGCTGATCTCAATACCAGCAAGGAAGCATTGTTGACGAGTCTTGAGGCCCTGACCGAGACGACCAGTTGCACAACCGAGCTCGAGAACAGCGCGTGCGTCGGTCGGAATCATTTCAAGCAAGTCAGAGCGCAGGTGCATGTAGTAGCCCGACAAGTAGCGCGGGTCAGCACTGAGCGAAGCTTCACGAGTTACGAACGGGAGCGTCGGCAACGCGGAACTAATGAGTGTTCCCTCGGCCGGCTGCTGCAAGATGCGCAATGGGAGTGTGCGCCCGCCAGTGCCAACACGAGTGGGCACGCTCGCGTAGGCCAAAATGCCGTCTTCCGCATCGTCGTACGTGAGTGGAACGTTTGACGTGTGGTCAACACGGAACATGCGCGGGCGACGCGTGTTTGTTGCGTAGAAGCCGTCGAACCTGAAACGGTCGGGCTGCGTCATGAACAAGTGGTCGAACTGGAAAGCAACCTCGACTGGGTGTGCCGTGCTGAGTTCGTAGCGGAGTACTTCGCCACCGCCTGGCTCAAACTCTTCACCAGCGTTGAGCGACAAGATCCAATCGGCATCTTTTGACAACGCCAGCTTGAGAATCTCATTTCGTTCTTGCGTGAACGCAGAACCGGTAACGACTTCACGGCGCTCGAAGTGAGTAACGAGGGGGTGGTCGATGAAGTCACCATCACCGATCGTGCCGGCCGTCGAGCCATATATAACAACCTCGTCAGCGACATCAGCAACGCTGTCAAGCGTGCGGCCGATGTCTTGCCCTTCTTGCCACGCGTGAATGGTTACGAGCAAGCGTGGAGCACGCGGCGTCAGCGTCACTGCAACCTGGCGCGTGAGCTTGTCGACGTAACGGCTTGTTACCTTGCCGTATCGCGACAACAGCATTTCCCACGCGTCGGGTTCGAGGTTCCACTGCGACTCTGCTTGAAGCGAAGCGCGCGGCACAATCACAACACACGAACCACCAGGACGAAGAACGCGTTCGATTTCTTTGAATAGATACGACGGGTTGGCAAGTTGTTCGACAACCTGCGTGATCAAACAACTGTCAAAAGAGTTGTCGGCAAAATTGAATGATCCAAAGTCTGCTTGTTGAAAGCTGACCTTCTTTGCGATCTCAGCTGGCATCGCCGCTCGGTGACCAATCGCTGCGGTGAGAGCCAGGCTTACAGAGTCGATACCAACAATGCCCGTGATATCAGAGCGTTCACTGCTCAGAAGTAAGTCAACCTCGCCCGCACCGCAACCAACGTGCAGCACTCGTCCGGTCAATCCTTTGGCATCGTTGGCAGCCGTGAATGAGAACTGATTGCGCCAAGCCTCGACCTCGGCCGTGAGGCGCCCGATGACGCCGTGGCGTGCAGAAGCCGCAGAAACTTTGGGTGCAGAGTGCTTGTTTGCAGGGGTCACATGTGGTCATTCGGCACGCATTTCCACAAGACAAGCAATTTCCGAAATAACCACTCAAGGCGCGCAACGAATCTGCCGAAGAGGCTCACACTTCGCAACCAGTGGTCGATCAAGTTCCTGTTGAAATTTCGGGTTGCCAAACCCGTCGACTTCTCTGCGAAAGGCGCGGCATGTCTCAGTTCTCATCCACCGTGGTGATCCCGGTGTGGAACCAGTGGGAATTCACAAAGGCATGCCTCGACACCCTCCGCCCTACGCTCGGCGTGCACGACAAGGTCGTCGTCGTCGACAACGGCTCACGTGATGAGACCGCCCAAGGCCTCAAGCGTTATCCGTGGATAACGGTCATTACGAACGAAGAGAATCAAGGTTTCGCAATTGCCTGCAATCAAGGTGCAGCTGTTGCCAAGACTGACATCGTCGTCTTTTTGAACAACGACACGCTCCTGCCATCGCATTGGCTTGAAGGCCTCACGTGGGCCTTTGAAGACCCATCGGTTGCAGCGACTGGCCCGCGCTCTAACTACGTCGGTGGTCCGCAGATTGTTCCGAACGCGACGTACAACCCGTCGCGTTTGTCGGAATTGCGCGAGTTCGCACACAACTGGCGGGCCGAACACCGTCACGAGGTCTCACCGATCAACCGACTCGTTGGATTTTGCTTGGCCGTTCGTCGGTCGTCGTTTGAGGCCATTGGTGGATTCGACGAAGAGTTCCTCATCGGTGGAGCCGAAGACGACGACATCTCAATCCGCCTCATCAAGAACGGTGGCCGCCTGCTCGTATGTCACGAGTCATTCGTGCACCACCACGGTCACGCAACATTCGAAGGCAACAACGTCGACTTGGTCGGCATTCAAGATCGAAACGTTGCGCTGTTCCAAGAGAAGCACGCCGACATGGACGCACTGCCCGGCACACACCTCAAAGGCAAGGCCAAGAAAGAGCAACCGCTTCTTTCGGCCTGCATGATCATCAAAGACGAGATCGATAACTTGCCGCGCTGCCTCAGCAGCTTGAACGGCGTTGTCGATGAAGTCGTCATCTACGACACCGGATCAACCGACGGTTCAATCGAACTCGCACGAGCCGCTGGTGCAACGGTCATAGAAGGCTATTGGGACGACGACTTCTCACGCGCTCGCAATGCCGCCCTAGATGCGTGTTCAGGCAAATGGGTCATGCACATCGACGCTGACGAGGCATTCGAAGGCGACCCGATCGAGTTTCGTGACTCACTCACCGACACTCCGGCTTTTGTCGTGCACATTCTCAACAAGAGCGATGACAGCAAGACCGACCACACGCACCGCGCTTGTCGCCTATTCCAGCGCGAGATGTGGCACTGGACGGGCCGCCTGCACGAACAAGTCACGTTGCGCAACGGAGGCCCTGAGTTGATCCTTGTAGTCAACCAAGCAATGCGCCTGGTGCACTACGGATACCTCACAGAAGCCCTGCAAATAAAGGGTAAGGCCGAGCGCAATCTTCGCATTGCCCAACTCGATGTCGACTCACAAAACGGAGACCCAGTCGACAAGCTGACGAACCTTGGTCGTTCGTATGCATTCGCCAAGAACCACACCAAGGCTCTCGAACTCTACGAAGAGGCCGACAAGCTGCACACCGACTCAATGGTCGTTCGCCGAGCGCTCTTACGTGCTGGCGCCCAGGCCTGCATGTCGAGCGAACGCTGGGAAGAAGCCCTCGTGTGGCTCGACAAGTTGGAAGTCGCATCAGACCTGCCCTACACAGTGCGCTATTTCCGTGGCCTTATCTATGCCGGCCAGCGTCGTTGGGAAGAAGCAATCGAAGCACTCGAAGGTCTTGAACACGTCAATGATGAAGACGGCAACGTCTTTCCTATGTGGGTTCGTTGGGTGCAACTCGCTTGCGCATACGAAGCCCTCGGCGATTTCGAGAAGGCTGCGACAGCCATCACGCCGGCCGCGCTCGACAACGCGCAAGAAGAACCCATCTGGGACTTTGTGGCGAACAATTACTACAAGGCCGGCTGGGACATCGGCGAACTATTCGAGCAAATATCACCCGACCACCTAAACGGCATCTTCGCTCAACTTGGCAACGCCGTACCTGAAGCCGCTGACGCCGCTCTCGAACGTCTGTGGGAAAACGAAAACTTCCACACCAGCATCTTGGCTTGCTCGATTCGCATCGCTCCCAAACTTTCACTTCAACGAGCGCTCGAATGGGCAGGACGTTTGTGGGCCGCCGGTGCCAACGAGCACTGTCCTTTGGTTGCTATCGCCAATGACCCAACTCGTCCCGGCCCCGACCGCGTGCGTGCTGCTGCCGTTGGCTTCACAGCCTTTGGCGACGTGCGTGCGCGCGAAGCTTTGGCCGACGCCGCCAGCGCCCTCAGCACTTCAGACTTTTCGCTCGCGCTGATCGAGCTGCAAGACCTTGCCCCCGAGCTGCTCGGCGACCTGGTGCTCTACGCCAGCACCGAAGCTCGTCGTAGCGTTGCCATGGCAAAGGCGCTGCACAACCTGGGTGCCGACAGCGAAGGTGTTGCCGTTCTCATGCATGGCATGGAACAAAGCCCAGACAACACTCTGGTATCTGAGGCTGCGGCCTGGCTCGAATCAATCGGCCACGCAGACGAAGCGTCGCAACTGCGCACTCGCTAACTGCGTGCCGACCCGATCGGCGAACTTGGCACCCCGAGTCGCGTCATACGCGACGCAGGGTGCCAACGTCGGAGCGGTCCTGGTTGCCCATCGACACTAAAAAGCCCTGCCTGTAGAAGTTTTCGGACTAGCGAAGTTTCTTCGCGTGGTCAAGAAACTTTTTGTCAAGGCACCTTGGTTTCCCACCGAAGAACCTTTTGACCACACAGATGTGATGGTCCGCCGGGAATCCAAGTATGGGCCCGGTGACCCGTTTCATGGAGGAAATCATGGGTCTACGTATCAACAGCAACATTGAGGCGATCAATGCTTACCGCAACCTAAATGCGACTCAGAACTCGCTTGGTAAGAGCCTCGAGCGTTTGTCTTCAGGTATGCGTATCAACCGTGCCGCCGACGACGCTGCTGGACTCTCGATTTCAGAGAACCTCCGTTCGCAGATCGGTGGTTTCAAGGTAGCTAGCAAGAACGCTCAAGACGCCATTAGCCTCATCCAGACGGCAGAAGGCGCTCTTAGCGAGACCACAACACTGCTCCAGCGTGTTCGTGACCTCACCGTTCAAGCTGCTAACACCGGTGCAAGTGACACCTACGCCCGTGGCGCCATTGCTGGTGAGGTTGTCCAAGCGCTGTCGGAAATCGACCGCATCTCGAACGCCACTGTTTACGGCTCGAAGAGCCTGCTCGACGGCTCGGGTATGACCAACGGTTTCACCTTCCAAGTTGGTTACTCAGGTACCGGTACCTACAACTCACTCGTTGTGACCGTTGCTAACTCAAGCGTCACCGGCCTTGGCCTGTCGTCGACAACGCTGTCGGCTGCAATCAACGGTACGACCGCTTCGGGTGCACTCGTCACCATCGACGCTGCGTTGCGCACCGCTACTGCCACTCGTTCAGCTCTCGGTGCTTACCAGAACCGTCTTGAGTCAACCATCAGCAACCTTGGTGTCGCTGTTGAGAACCTCTCGGCTTCTGAATCACGTATCCGTGACACTGACATGGCGTCGGAAATGACGAACTTCAGCAAGCAGCGCATCCTGCAGCAAGCTGGCACCGCGATGTTGTCGCAAGCCAACCAGTTGCCGAACAGCGTTCTGTCACTGCTGTCACAGCAATAAGAAACTAAGGGGAGTAGGGCGGCGGATTAAGTTCCTCCTCTCCTTATATAGCGGTCGGCTTGCCGATCGAGAAGCAGTCCGAACGGGTTTACCTGCTGGTTTGCCCGTTCGGACTTGTTTTACAAAAAAGTTTGCTCACTTACTCAGATTCCTCAGACTCTCGCCGAACTGATACCTGTTCGCCGAAATCGGCTAACCGCCAGCTCCACCTGGATGGAGCGGGTGACCCGTTTCATGGAGGAAATCATGGGTCTTCGTATCAACAGCAACATCGAGGCGATCAACGCCTACCGCAACCTCGCCAACACTCAGAACTCTCTCTCGAAGAGCCTCGAGCGCTTGTCGTCAGGTATGCGCATCAACCGTGCCGCCGACGACGCTGCTGGTCTCTCGATCTCCGAGAACCTCCGCTCGCAAATTGGTGGTTTCAAAGTCGCTAGCAAGAACGCCCAAGACGGCATCTCGCTCATTCAGACCGCTGAAGGCGCTCTCAGCGAGACCACCGCTCTTCTGCAGCGTGTTCGTGACCTGACCGTTCAGGCCGCTAACACCGGTGCAAACGACACCAGTGCACGTGCCGCCATCGCCGGCGAGGTCGTTCAGGCCCTGTCGGAAATTGACCGCATCTCGAACGCAACCGTTTACGGCTCGAAGACACTGCTCGACGGTTCAGGTATGACCGCCGGCTTCACCTTCCACGTTGGTTACTCGGGCACCGGTACGTTCAACCAGATCGTTGTCAACGTCAACAACTCCAGTGTTACTGGTCTTGGTCTGTCGTCGACGACCCTCTCGGCTGCCATCAACGGTACGACCGCTTCGGGTGCCCTCGTCACCATCGACGCCGCCCTCCGCAGCGTTACCTCGAACCGTTCAGCTCTCGGTGCTTACCAGAACCGTCTTGAGTCAACCATCAGCAACCTTGGTGTCGCTGTTGAGAACCTCTCGGCTTCTGAATCACGTATCCGTGACACTGACATGGCTTCGGAAATGACGAACTTCAGCAAGCAGCGCATTCTCCAGCAGGCTGGCACCGCGATGTTGTCGCAAGCCAACCAGTTGCCGAACAGCGTTCTGTCACTGCTCCAACAGAACTAAATCTGAGCTGGTAACAGCTCAAGGCAAGTACTGAATCAACCGAAGAAGAGGAGGCGGGTGTTCTCACCAGCCTCCTTTTCTGCATTCTGACGACGGTCTGGGTGCAGAGTCGAGAGTTGGTCCTTGGGAGGACTGCAATATGTCGAGCACATCTTCAATCACTGGCAACGGCGCTCTGATCAGCACGCTCACGGGCGGCATTGATACCGAGTCGTTGATCAATCAGCTGATGCAGGTCGAGGCAATTCCTCAGAACGCGCTCAAGACCAAGCTCACGAGTCACCAAACAACGCTCACTGCGTATCAAGACCTCAACACAGCGCTCAAGAACGTGCGCACAGCCAGCCAAGACTTGGCCCTCGGTTACAACTGGAAAGCCAAGCAGGCCGCGTCATCCGACACATCGGTGACCGCAACGGCAAGCATCGGTGCCACTAATGGCAGCCTCACATTTCGCGTCAACCAGCTCGCGAGCGCGCAGTCACTAGCGAGCTTTGGAACTGTTTCGAGCACGAGCGCCGTTGTTGGCACAGGCACGCTGACGCTTGGTCAAACTGGTGCAATCGGTATCGCTCAACTCAAAGGCACTGGCGTTAGCACTGGCGCGCACACCTTTGACGTAACACAGGCCTCGGCGGGTGCAACCGTGAGTGGCACTGCGCTTGGTAACAGCATCACGCTCAGCGGAACCGAAACTCTCACTGCCACCATCGGCGGTGTTGCCAAGTCGTTCACGCTGACTGCGGGTACCTACAACCAAACATCGCTTGCCGCGATGGTCACGAGTGTTTCGGGTGGCTTGCTCAACGTCTCAACCAACAGCAACAAATCGCTGAAGGTCGCAACGACGCACGAAGGCAGCGCCGCCACCTTGCAGATCACTGGTGGAACCGGCCTTGCTGCTCTTGGGCTCACCGCAGGCGCAGCCGTCAGCGGTACCAACGCAATCGTGAAAGTCGACGGCGTAAGCAACACAGTCACCAGCGTCAAGCCCGACGGCTCAAACACGGTGACCCTCAACTCTTCAGCTGGAACCTTCACGACCGGCTTCAGCTCGGGCCTGCGCGTTGGGACGGCAACGGTAAACACCATAAGTCTCGGCGATGGCAAGCTCTCGACGGTTGTCGACGCCATCAATAACTCGTCGTCTGGAATTACCGCAGCCGCTGTTCAGGTAACACCGGGCAACTACAAGTTGCAGCTGCAGTCGGCACAAACCGGCAGCGCCGGCGGTATCGGTGTTGACCTCTCGGCCTTCACCAGCACGCTTGGTGACTTCCAAACAGTGTCGGCCGCGCAAGACGCCATTTTGCAGGTCGGTAGTGGGGCGAGCGGTTACACCATCAACTCGTCGAGCAACGCTGTTTCGAACGTGTTGTCAGGCGTGACGATCAACCTCACCAAAGCCGACTCGACCAAAGACATCACCGTGACCGTTTCCGGTGACGGGTCATCGTTGGCCGACAAAGTCTCCGACATGATCACGTCGGTGAACGACGCGCTTGCGTACATCAAGAACAACTCGAAGTACGACAAGGCAACGTTGGTCGCCGGAGTCTTCTTGGGCAACAGCACTGCTCGTTCACTCGAACAAGGTTTGTTGTCTGCTGTTGGTGACCTTGTGAGTGGATCGTCGCTCAACGCAAGTTCATCAGTAGGCATCAAGCTGAGTGCTGACGGCACTTACACATTCGACAAGACAACGTTCTTGGCTGCGTATCAGAAAGATCCGGAAGCAGTTGCGAAGATGTTTGTCGAAGGCGGCAGCACCAGCGTGACTACCAACACCATCCCGGGTATTGCCGAACGACTCACGACACTTGCCAAGCAAGCCACCGATTCGGTTAGCGGCAAGATCACTGCGGTCATCAACGGCGAAAACAGTCAGATCGATCGTTTGAACACACAGATCACTTCTTGGGACGACCGCCTTGCCAAGCGCAAGACGAGCCTGCAAGCGATCTACACCGCGATGGCGACAGCAATCTCGAACGCAAATGCGACCGAGACGTGGCTGACGAACCAGATCAAGGGTCTTCAAAGCGACTCGAGCTCGTAAGTTTCGTAGTTAGTTAGCTCCCTGCAAGGGCTTACTTAGCGCTCCCCCAGCGTTCCCATGAAATGTGTCGATCAGGGCCAAAAACCCTGTAAATACGGAGTGCGAAACTGATCCGATGGCTAACAAACCACTCTCAGTGACCGAAATATAAGCGTGGCATACAAGACGGTTCGTGAGCGCTACGTCAGCGATGGAGCAGGCGTTGTCCCTCAGCCTCGACTCCTCATCATGTTGTACGACCGCTTGGTAGTCGACCTAGAACAAGCCGACGCAGCCCTGACGACCGAACAGTTCTATGTCGTCAACGAGAAGCTTTGCAACGCGCAGTCGATCATCCTCGAACTGCAAAGCGCGCTCGACGTCGACGCGTGGGACGGCGCCGTGCAGCTCAACCACCTCTACACGTGGTTCAACGAAGAACTCGTTGCTGCCAACCTCACTAAGTCAGCCAAACCAATTCGCGATTGCTTGAAGATGATTCGCGAACTCAACGCTGCGTGGCACTCCGCGTATGACCAAGTGCTCGCCGAACAAGCAGCGCTTGTAACAGGTGGCGACACGAAGGTTGGTGCAGAAGAGCCGGGCAGCGAAGCCGTAACTGCATCGTGACCTGGACGACATTTCTCGACGAGTACGAAGCAACAATCGAGTCGACGTTGCGCGCCCTCGATAACGACGGCGACCTCGACCCGCGTATCTTGCGCCCATTCGAGGCACCGACTGATCTCGGGCCGCTTCCTCATGAGTTGCACGAGCGCACTGCAGAAGTGATCCGCCGCAATGGTGAACTGCAAGCACGGCTCGCGATTGCGCTCGAAGACATCGGCCAAGAACTCGGTGCCGTTCGTCGCGAGGGCGTTGCCGTTAACGGATACTCACCCACTTCGAACGCAACCGTTTCGAAGTACTTCGACCGCCCGGTCTAAGCGCTCCTCGTCCTGCGGGCTCGCCAGCTTCGCCGCGGGCCCCGTCGCGCGTGCTCGGCCGCCGCGCCCGCCGCGCTTTCCACCGCCGCCGTCCGTCCACCACCTACGCCGCGCGCTCTTTCACCTACGCGATAAGCCCAAATCTTGGCCTCGCGCGGCGCTTTTTTGGTTTTCTCGCGTAGGTGAAAGCGTTCCGAAGCACCGCGTTACCGCGTAGGTCAAAGTTTTGAGATTCCTGTCAACCGATTTGAGAGTCGTGCGTCAGTGATGGGTGTAAACCCCTTCCCCTTCACCGACAGGAGCCCACAATGGGTTGGATCAAATCCCCTCTCTTTTACGCCACGGCGACCAAGGTTCTCGCCGGCGTTGCTTTAGTTGCTGCCGTGAGCACTGGCTCGTGGGCTGCGTTCGCCAATTCGGCGTCGTCGTCTGCAAAGACCGCAGCTCCGACCGAGTCGACAACGACAACGTCGGCAACCCCCGCTGCGAGCCCGTCGGCTGGAGCTCCGGCAGCAACTGACGTCTCAACACCTGCACCTTCGCCGACCACGACGGCCGCGCCAGCAACATCACGTCCGTCAGTATTGGTTGCCGCATCAGAAAAGGGACGCCTGGTGTTGATCGACACCAAGTCAGGCAAGACAACAAAGGTGCTTACGACTTTTCCCGATGATGCCTTCTGCAGGCGTCTGATCGGAGACGTGACGCTCACGCCCGACAGTAAGACCGTCTACTTCACGCACGAGTATGCAAGCGGCAAGTCTGAGTTCGGCACCGACGAATGCTCAACCGACGTCTACAAGATGTCAACGAGCGGCGGCACGCCAGAAATTGCAATTAAGAACGCGCGCTCCGGGCATGTAAGCCCCGACGGAACGAAGTTGATCTACGTAGCCTTGTCGCAAGATCCACTTGCGTCTGGTTCTGGAGACTTGATGGTGCGTACCCTGTCGAACGGCAAAGACAGCCTCATCAAGAGCGGCGTGAGCTGTGATTGCGGCAGCGTGTTGACGTCATGGGCACCCGATAACCGTCACTTTGCAGTGCAACAGATCAACTGTGGATGCGGTGGTCAAGAGTACGAAGCCATAACGATCTACGACACGTCAGACACCGCTTCTACACGTGAAGTACGCATGCCACGTCAAATCGATGGCAAGGCACAGTGGGCACATCCGACATACCGCCCCGACGGGTCGATGTTCGTTATCGAATACCCGACGCTGACGTTCGATCAAAAGACCGAGCAGTTCGTACCTCTCAGTGATGCGCCCCGCATGCTGCTCATCGATCCACAAACCAGCACTGTCAAGAAAGTGATTACGACAGGTTTCAAAGACGCCCACTACGAATACTCAGCAACTGACAGCACCGGCAACCACATCCTCTACATCCGCAACGGAACGTTGATGGTGTCGGATGATCTGCAGCGGCCGACACAACTAGCCACTGGCCTCGTGGCCGCTGACTGGTAGATGCTCGATGCGTTTGTTGGCAATGACCGGTGGGATCCCCAACCGGTCATTGCCGCGTCGACAACAATGGCGCCGGTGGCAGGGTTTTTCTCTTCGGTCTCGATTGACGACCAAGTCGTATCTGAGCTTTTTGCTCAGCAAGCGGGGCAACTCAAGCGAGCAGTACAGCTGATGGTTGATGATCCTCACGAAGCAGAAGAGATCGTGCAAGAGGCATTCGCTCGGTTCTTGACGTCACGTCGGCGGATGCGCCACATAGATCAAGCACCTGCCTACTTGCGATCGACTGCGTTCAACTTGGCTCGCAGCGCGCTGCGCAAACGAGGATCGGCTCGTCGCAAAGCTCCTCTCGTAGAACAAGACTCTGTTGAGATGATGCACGCCGGTGCGCAGCACTCACCTGAAGCGGAATATGACTCACGAGTCTCACGAGACGTCGTGTTGCGCAATTTGAAGTTGTTACCAATACGCCAACAGGAGTGTTTGGTTTTGAAGTTCTTTGTTGCTCTGCCTGAGAAAGAGATTGCCGAAACGCTCGGTATCTCAAATGGATCAGTGAAGACGCACACAAGTCGCGGGCTCGCCAAGCTCGCGCAACTGATGGGAAGTGAAACATGATCGAAGACCACCTTCGTCGTGCCATGAATGAAGAGGTCGGCAACGTTGGAGTTTCATCTGACGTACTGCACCGAGCACAAATGACAGCGATCAAACGACGCCACCGACGTGACAACATCCGCACCGGTATTGGTGCAAGCGCGCTTTCGATTCTCGCCGTACTTGGGCTCGTGTCGCTGAACGGCGGAAGCACCGATTCTGACGCCAACTCTCCCAGCAACCTTGCAACTGGCCGTCAAGAAGTCGAGCTGACTGCAAAACTCGAGGCGACCGAAGCCCCTTCAAAACCGCCTGCTGCCAGCGCAGAACGACCGAAGGTGCTTGTGGGTGCAGCAACGTCTGGACGTCTCGTAACCATCGATCCTGTGTCAGGTAAAACCACAAAACTGCTCACCAAAGTCGATGATGGCGCATTGCTCGGTGGCGTTTCACTCACGCCCGACTCAACGCGCGTGTTGTTCGACGTGAAGCTCGACGGAGAATGCTCCTCGGAAATTCGTTCTGTAATGACAGCCGGCGGAACGGTGTCGAAGGTTGCTGACGGCTCACTCCCCGCAATCTCTCCCGACGGCAAGAAGCTTGCGTTTGTGCGCAATCCGACCTGCGGCGCGCCAACCGTTGTTGTGATGAATCTCGATACCCGCACCGAGCTAGTGATTGCGAACTCGAAAGACTTCACATCAGTTGCCGGTTTGACGTGGGCACCTGACGGCACGCGCATAGTCGCCGACTTTCAGTATCCAAACACTGACGGCAACGCTCTCGTTGTGCTCGACCCAACAAAGCTCAACTCATTGGCGTCCGCCAAGACCGTTGATGTTCGAAGTGATGCGCGACCCGGCACGGTCTATGAGTATCCGGCGTTTGTAAATAACAACGAGCTCTTTGTGTCGGAACGTTGCTGTACGTCAAAGGGCTCCGGCAATGCAGAGACGAGCCGCATGTTGACGGTCGACCTCGATGGCAAAGTCGGCACTGTCTTGGCGAGCGGTTACCTGACAAAAACCCACACGTCGATGACGGTCGACAAGACCGGCTCACACTTTCTGTACCTCTCGGGCCAAGACCTGATGGTGTCTGACAAAGGCGACCGCCCCGCACCTCTAGCCCACGGCCTAGTCGGAGCCACCTGGCGCTAGAAGCACAACGCCGCGAAACCGATATTCAGCGCTAATCCAACAATTTGGGCAGTGCGAGTGGAACGAAATAGCCGCTCCAGGCCACAGAACTCGAACTTCTATGGCCATTACGTTCCATTCGCCTCGGCAGATACCGATGAATCTCTGCGGGTCTCGAAGTAAGTCGCAGTCACGAGAGCCAGCTTGAGAGAGCCCAGGTCAGGGCGGGCGAATCGCGCTGGAAGACCCGAGGGTAAACGGCTCAAGTCGCGCACCCAATGTGCCGAAATACAACTTGAGCAACGGATAGCTCTCAGCACCGCCAGGGATTCGGCGTAAAGCAACTCTCTCTTGGAGGGTTCGTGAATCCCCTGCTCAACTCAAACTTCTTCGGATCTCCTCACTGCGCGCCGGCACAGGTGCAGCCATGAGTAACGAGATTCAATCTGCCATCCAGGCTGCATTGCACGGCCTCAGCGATCGTCAGCGCGCCACCAACGACAACCTCGCGAACATCGAAACTCCTGGCTATCTAGCCAAGCGCACCGACTTCGAATCGAAGTTGCGCGAAGCACTCAACAGCCACACGCGCACCGACGTAACACCCACGCGCAGCTTGTCGCTTGAAGCAACAAACACAAACGGCAACAACGTGAACGTTGATAACGAGACCGTCACCGCTACCGATACAGAGCTCAAGTACCAAGCCATGATCGCCGCGATGAACTCGCAGTTCCGCACACTCAAGATCTCGATGAGCTGATCATGGCCTTATTCAACGACTTCCAAATCAGTGGCTCGGGCCTGAACGTGTACCGCAAGTGGATGGACGCGCTGTCAGACAACATCGCCAACATCAACACCTACACGTCGCCTGACCAACCCGCGTTTCAAGAACGCTTTGTCGAAGCGCAAAGCGCGAACGTCAACGGTTCAGGCGGCGGCGTGCGCGTGTCGGCAATTCGTTACGGACCCGAAGAAGGAATGCTCGTTTACCAGCCTGACAATCCGCTGGCTAACGAAGAGGGTTATGTAAAAGCGCCGGCAATGAACCTCTCTGACCAACTGACCAACTTGATCATTGCGCAGAGGGCGTATCAGGCCAACGTCCAGTCAATCGATCGTGCGCGCAACGCGTACGAACAAGCATTAAGTCTTGGAAAGTAGGCGTGAAGTAAATGTCTATTTCCGGTATCGGCGGCAGTTCACCAATTGCGCCCATCGAATGGCCAGCAGCTACAGGCACGGGCGGCGCACAACAGTCGAACGACTTTGGCGACCGTCTCACCGGTGCCATCGACAGCCTGCAACAAACCCAGAACAAGTCAGATGACTTGGCAATGCAGGTTGCAACCGGAGATCTAACTGACATTCACGACTACATGATCGCGGCGAACCAGGCCGAGATCGCAACGCAACTCACTGTGGCTGTTCGTAATCGTGCAGTCGAAGCATTCAACCAAATCATGAACATGCAGGTCTGACGTAGATGGCCCTTGACTCGAACGCGCTAAAGAACAAAGCATCAGGAGCACTGACTGGTTTCTCAACCGGTCAGCGTGCTGTCGTGATGGTTGCCGCCCTGACGCTTGTCATCGGTGGCGTGTTCTTCGCGCAATGGGCAGCAAAGCCGACGATGTCGCCACTGTTCAGCAACGTGTCGAGTGAAGATGCATCGTCGATCACCGCAGCATTGCAAAAGAGCGGAACGCAGTACGAACTCAGCGATGGCGGCACGACAATTCTCGTGCCGAAGAATGAGGTCTACCAGGCCCGTATCGACATGGCTGGCCAGGGTCTTCCTTCAGGTGGTTCGCAGGGATACAAGCTGCTCGAAAAGCAGGGCATCACAACTTCTGAATTCCGTGAGCGCGTTGACTATCAGCGTGCAATCGAAGGCGAGCTCGCCAACACCATCGGTTCGATCAACGGCGTGCAAGGTGCAACTGTTCACGTTGTCATTCCACAAAACGACGTGTTCAGTGACGACTCGGTAAAGCCAACAGCTTCGGTTCTCATCAAGACGGCTCCAGGCAAGAGCCTGAGCAACGGATCGGTGCAAGCAGTTGCCAACCTCGTTGCTTCTTCAATCGAAGGTCTCACCGCTGACAACGTCACCGTTGCTGACGCGAATGGTCGTTTGTTGAGCGGCCAGGGCCAATCAGCAGGCGACACAGAATCACAACGCGCAACTACTGCATCGCAAGAGAGCGAGCTAAGCGCGAAGATCCAAAGTCTTTTGACGCCAGTTGTCGGTCAAGGCAAAGCGGTTGTGCAAGCCAAGATGCAACTGAACTGGGACAAGAGCCAGACAACAGCTGAGCAATTCAACCCCAACAACAAGCCAGCGACCGTGCAGTCGCAGCGCAGCACGACCGAAACCTACGGCGGCGGTTCGGGCACCGGCACGACAACTGGATGTATTGGTGTTGGCACTCCCGACACTGCGGCGTGTCAAGCAGCCCAATCAGCAGCAAGCGGCAGCACCGGTTACACCAAGACAGATGGTGCTACCCAAAACGTCGTTGACCGCTCGGTGACATCGACCGAGAAGGCTCCTGGCTCGATCGACCGCTTGTCACTATCAGTCGTTCTCGACAGCAACGTTGCCAACATCGACACCACTCAGATTGAGAACATCGTCAAGGATGCTGCAGGATTCTCGGCTGCACGCGGTGACACAATCACCGTTAGCCGTCTTCCGTTCGATCAGACCTTTGCCAACAGCGCAGCCGACGAACTCAAGGCAGCAGAGAAGGCCAAGAAGTCTGAAGACATGATGAGCCTCATCAAGACAGTTGCGACTGTCGTGATCATCTTGATTGTGCTTGCCGTTTTGTTCTTCACAACAAAGAAGAAGGCCAAGCTCTACTCAGCAACACCTATCTCACTTGCCGAACTCGAAGCAGCTTCACGTCCGGCACTGCCCGCTGCCGAAGAAATGTTGAGCTCGATCGAGGCTGCGCCCGCTCTCGACGCCAACTCGCCTGAAGCACTCGAGCGAGTCAAGGTGGACAAAGAAATCACTGACCTAATCGAACGTCAACCCGACGAGGTTGCTTCGCTCCTGCGTAGCTGGCTCGCTGACAGGCGCACCTAATGGCACGCCAGCTCACGGGTCCGCAGAAAGCCGCCATGGTGCTCGTGCACCTTGGCGCTGAGCGCGCTGGCAAGGTTCTAAAAGCCATGCGCGAGAGTGAGATCGAAGATCTCATGGCCGAGGTCGCTCGCCTTGGCGATGTCGACCCCAAGCAGATGTCGAAAACACTCACTGAGTTTCGTGACATGGCGTCGGCGCAGATGTACTTCGCCAAGGGCGGTATGGGCTTCGCTCGTGAAATGCTCGAAGCAACGCTCGGTAAAGACAAGGCACGTGAGATCGTCGAGCGCTTGACGCTTACGACAATGGAACTTCCCTTTGAGTTCCTGCGCGCCGCCGATCCGCGACAGATTCTTACGTTTATTCAGGAAGAGCACCCGCAAACGGTTGCTCTTGTTCTCGCACACATCCTCCCCGATCAAGCTGCGCTCGTTATGAGTGGTTTGCCTGAAGGCGTACAAGGTGAAGTCGCGCGCCGAATTGCGCAGATGGACCGCACCTCGCCTGAAGTAATCCGTCAAGTCGAGACCGTTCTCGAACGCAAGTCGTCAACGCTTTTGCAGCCGAGCGAGTCATCAAACGCTGGTGGTATTCAGCCGCTTGTTGAAATCCTCAACCGTTCTGACCGCACGACTGAAAAGCTGATTCTCGAAAACCTGGCCCGTACTGATCCTGACCTTGCCGACGAAGTACGCAACCGCATGTTCGTCTTCGAAGACATCACATCGCTCGAAGATCGTTCGGTTCAGCTCGTACTTCGCGAGATCGACTCGAAGGAACTCGCTATCGCCCTCAAGGGTGTTCGCGAAGACGTATCTGACAAGGTTCTCAAGAACATGTCAGAGCGCGCTGCTGTCAGTCTGCGTGAAGAGATCGACCTTCTTGGTCCGGTTCGTCTGAAGCAGGTCGAAGAAGCTCAAGGCAACATCGTCAAGGCGATCCGTCGTCTCGAAGAAGCCGGCCAGATCGTTGTGTCGAGAGGCGGTGAAGAGTTTGTCGACTAACACTTCACAAGCCAAAGCACGCGTGCGTTCGGTTGCCTTGCGAGGAGATGCTGCTGGCGTCGCTAGCGACGCAACGCTCAATGACACTCTCTCGACCTTCACATCATCAGGTTCGGCGAGACCGCGCACTGCCATGGAAACAATGGAGGCTGAGCGCCTGGCCGCTATTCAGCGCGGCTACGACGAAGGCCTCGAACGCGCGCGCCAGGAAGTCTCGGCGGCGATGGAAGACGCCAACACACGTGTTCGTCGAGCGCTTGCCGCTCTATGTGAAGCAGTTGACTCATTCGACCAACGCCAAGCGGTTGCCTTGACTGACGTTGAGGATGCAATCGTTGCCGGAGCGCTTGATTTCGCACACGCAATCATGGAGCGCGAGATCTCGCTAGCAACCGACCCAGGCGCAGAAGCACTATCTCGCGCACTCAAGCTCGGCACGCAGCGCGGCGACGTGATCGTCTACATGAACCCCGACGACGCCGAGACGCTCTCGATGGAAGGCATCTCGACATCAACGCGCTCGCTTCACATCGTTAGCGATTCATCGATCGAGCCCGGTGGATGCGTTGTCGAAGTGGAAGACACACGCATCGACTCGCAGATTTCGAGCTCGATCTTCAAGATTCGCCAAGCGCTGTTCTCAAACGAACAGATCGCAGAGCAGACTGAAGTCAGCGCTGCCGCGATAGCCAAGGCTCAGCAAGAAATGGTTGCAGGAAGCGACCTTCCGCATTCACGGACGACCTCCTCGGAGGCGCCCCTAGGTTGAGTCTGACTACCCGCATTCAAACCGGAATTGCCGCTGCTGGCCCGCGTCGCCTCGGACGCGTTGCTCACGTTGTCGGCTTGAACATCGAAATTGTCGGCCTCGAAGCTGCAATCGGCGACGGTGTGTTGATCTATCGCAACGATGGACTGGCACCTCTGACGGCCGAGGTAGTTGCGATCAAAGACGGTGGACTCATCTGCATGCCTTACGGCGAGATGATCGGTGTTCGCGCCGGAGCCAACGTCGAAACGATTGGCAAACCCCTCACCCTTCCCGTGGGCAACGAACTGCTCGGCCGTATTGTTGACGGCCTCGGTCGACCGCTCGACAACGGCCCTCGCCTCTCAAACTGTGAGCAGGTCACGATCGATGGCGAAGCTCCACACCCATTGACGAGAACGTCAGTGAACACGCAGCTGCCCCTTGGCGTGCGCGTGCTCGACACGATGGTTCCGTGTGGCCGCGGCCAACGTCTAGGAATCTTTGCTGGTTCTGGTGTTGGTAAGTCGACATTGCTATCGATGATTGCCCGCGGAACAGAAGCGCCGGTTTCTGTCATTGCGCTAATCGGTGAACGTGGACGTGAAGTGCGCGAGTTCATCGACAACGATCTCGGCCCTGAAGGTCTTGCTCGTTCGGTCGTCGTCGTCGCAACCTCAGATCAACCAGCGCTCGTTCGTATTCGCGCCGCGTTTACAGCAACTCGCATTGCTGAATGGTTCCGCGACCAGGGTCAAGACGTGATCTTGATGATGGACAGCCTCACTCGTTTTGCAATGGCACAGCGCGAGATCGGACTTTCTGCCGGAGAGCCACCAGCAACTCGCGGCTACCCACCATCGGTCTTCTCGTTGTTGCCCAAGTTGCTCGAGCGCGCTGGAACCAGCGACCGCGGCAGTATCACCGGGCTTTATACCGTGCTCGTTGAAGGCGACGACATGAATGAGCCGATTGGTGACGCAGCACGCTCAATCCTCGACGGACACGTTGTGCTCTCACGGAAGCTCGCATCAGCTGGTCACTATCCATGTGTCGATGTGCTCGATTCTGTATCTCGTGTTGTCGGTGCCATCACAACACCCGAACAGCGGGCGTACATCACCGCGCTGCGCTCGATGATGGCTGCATATGCCGAAGCAAAGGATCTGATCGAGATTGGCGCGTACGTACAGGGCACCAACCCCCTCGTAGATCGCGCTATTCAGCTTGGCCCTGCAATCGACATCTTCTTGCGCCAAAGCACTGAAGACCTCACGCCCGTCAACATCAGCTGGGCTGCCCTACAACAAGTAGTTGAGGCCTGATGAAGAAGTACTCATTCAGACTCGAACAAGTTCGCCGCGTACGTCAGGCCGAAGAAGACATTGCAAAGGCACGCATGGCCGAGGCCAACCGCATTGCCCAAGAGGCACAAGACACCGTCGAAGATCGCATTGCCATCTACGCACACGCAGTAACCGTTCCGCAGGGCTCTGGCACGGGGCTCGAAGACTTCATGCGTCGCCGCTTCTTCGATGACCTTGCCGGACGCGCTGTTGAGGTCGCACGCGAATCACTCGCGCTCGCCGAAAAGGCTGCGCAAGAAGAGCACACTGCGTGGAGCGAACGCGCAACAAAGGTCAAGGTGCTCGATCGCCTCGACGAACGCAATCGCGCTGCATACGACATTGAAGTGGTTCGTGAGGAGATCAAAGAGATCGACGATCTGACGACCAGTCGCTTCAGAGTGAAGAAGTGGGGTGACAAGTAGTGGCAGCAACAGGCGCCGTCGATGTGCAAGCACGCATCGCCGAAATCAAGGCGCGCTTCGAACCTATGTCAACCCCGGTCGCTAGCTCATCGTTCGCCGACACGCTTCAAGGCGTTCTTGGCGTTCACAACGATGCGACCTCGTCGACATCCAGCAACAGCTCGGTCTACGGTGCCGCCGCCACTGGCGACGACGTCATCGACGCAGCCAAGAAGTACCTCGGCGTTCCCTATGTTTGGGGAGGCACGAGCGACACCGGGCTCGACTGCTCAGGCTTGGTGCAGAAGGCTTTCGGCGACATCGGCATCGATATGCCACGCGTTGCTTCTGACCAAGCACGGATGGGCACGCCCGTCGCATCGCTTGCGCAGGCCAAGCCAGGTGACCTCGTCGCTTTTGGCTCGCCCGTCGACCACATCGGCATTTACGTTGGTGACAACAAGATGATCATTGCCCCAAAGCGCGGCGATGTCGTAAAGATTCAAGAGATTTACAAGACGCCCACGGCAATTCGCCGCATCGATATGAGCGAAGCAGATGGTGCAAACGCAACTTCGTCGTTGCTGCAAACAGCGAGCTCGTCGTCGAGTTCATCGGCAATTCCGGCGAGGTTGCACAGCAAGTACGACTCTCTCTTTGTCCAAGCCGGCGCGAAGAACGGCGTTTCGCCGGCGCTATTGGCCGCTGTCGCCAAACAAGAGTCTGGATTCAATGCCAGTGCCAAAAGCGGTGCCGGCGCTCAAGGACTCATGCAGCTCATGCCTGGTACTGCCGATGGTCTTGG